>JBDHVW010000083.1:0-35895 GCA_039809865.1 Vulcanimicrobiota bacterium | reverse complement strand
GGACGCCCGGCCCGATGTGGCGTGCCGGACGGCCCTGCCGCCGGATCGGTGGCGACCCGGCGGGTCGCGTGCGGCGCCGACGGGTGGCGACCCGGCCCGGCTAGACGAAGTGCGCGCTCTTGGCGGCCGCGGTCAGCTCGTCGCGGAAGTCCGGGTGGGCGATGGCGATGAGCGCCCGGGCGCGCTGGGCGACGCTCCGGCCATGCAGCTCCGCCACGCCGTACTCCGTGACGACGGTCTGGACGTGGCCGCGCGTGGTGACCACGCCCGCGCCCTGCTTGAGGAACGGCACGATGCGGCTCTGCGAACCGCCCATCGCGGACGAGGGGAGGGCGATGACCGCGCGGCCGTCCTCGGCGAGCGCGGCGCCCCGCACGAAGTCCATCTGGCCGCCGATGCCCGAGTAGAACCGCGGCCCGATCGAGTCGGCGCACACCTGGCCGGTCAGGTCCAGCTCCAGGGCCCCGTTCACCGCAACCATGTCGGGGTGCTGGCGAATCAAGCTGGTATCATTGGTGTAATCGCATCCGTGGAACTCGACCAGCGGATTGTCGTCGAGAAAGTCGAACATCCGGCGCGTGCCCGAAGCGAAACTGGTGACGATGCGACCCGTGTGCACGGGCTTGCGCCGGTTGGTGATCACGCCTCCTCGCACCAGATCCACGATCCCTTCGGGCAGCAGCTCGGTATGGACACCCAGGTCGTGATGGTCGGTGAGCCGGGTCAGCACGGCCTCGGCGATGGCCCCGATCCCGAGCTGGACCGTGGAGCCGTTCTCGATCATGGCGGCGATGCGCTCGGCGATGGCCTGCTCGGCCGGGCCCGGCGGGTCGGGCGGAATCTCCAGCAGAGGCCTGTTCGTCACCGTGAAACGATGGATCTGGTCGATGTGGAGAAAGCTATTGCCGTGGGTGCGTGGCATCTGCTCGTTGATCTCGGCCAGCACCATGCGGGCCGAGTCGACGGCCGCTCGCGCGCAATCGACCGAGGGACCCAGGGTGCAGTAGCCGTGCTGGTCGGGCGGGGAGAGCTGCACCAGGGCCGCGTCCAGGGCCACCTTGCCGCTCTGGAACAGCCAGGGGATGTCGGAGAGAAAGATCGGGATGAAGTCGGCGCGGCCCTCAGCCACCGCCGCCCGGAGGTTGCCACCGGTAAACAGGCAGATGTGGCGGAAGCGGCCTTCCATCGAGGGGTCGGCCGTGGGCAGAGCGCCGTTGAGGTGGATGTGGTAGAGCTCGACCGCCTCCAGGTCGGTGCGGTCGGCCAGGGCCTGCATCAGGCAGGGTGAGGTGGCGCAGGCACCGTGCAGAAACAGGCGGTTGGAGCTCTGGACGGGGGCGACGACTTCGGCCGGGGTGACGGCGCGGGATTTCCAGCTCATGTCAGGCGGCTCCACAGGCGGCTTCGCTCAGGGTCATCCAGCCGCTCTCCTCGCGGATGAGGCCCTGGCGTCGAAACTGGCTCAGCACTCGGATGGCGGTCTCGGTCGTGGCGCCGATCAGCTCGGCGAACTCTTGCCGGTTGAGCAGGAAGCGCAGCCGCAGGCATCGGCCCAGGGGCTCGCCCAGACGGCGGGCCAGTCCGGTGAGCGCCGACAGGGCCCGGGTCTCCACTCTCTCGACGGCGATGGCCACGGTGCGGTCCCGCTGCTCGCGCAGCTCGCTGACGCAGGCGCTCTCAAGCCGGCGCACCAGGGCCGGGTTGGCCAGGGCGCGCTCGCGGGGCAGGCAGCACACCTCCACCTCGTTTCCGGCCAGGGCGGTCGCGGTCACGCCGTGGGTCTTGCCGTCCAGCACCGCGACGACGTCGAGGACATCGCCCGGGAAGGCCAGGCCGACGATAATCTCGCGGCCCGAGCTGGCGATGCGAGTGAGCTTCACCACGCCGGCCGTCACCTGGTAAACGGTGTGCGAGCGGTCGCCTTCCAGAAAGATGGCGTGTCCCGCAGGAAAATGTCGCTGCTGCGTCTGGTCAAGTGTCATCGTCTGCATCGTCTGCATCCTTGGTCCTCCCCGAAGTGTTTCTCTCTGGCCTCAGGGTAACCCGGACCGAGGGTCGACGGAGCCCGCCTGGGGGCGGTTTGCTTCTCCCCATTGGGGGGGGTCGGCTCGTCCTCCGAAAGGGGGAGCCGCGCTGGTCAGCCCAGGGCGGGCTGCTGGACGACCAGGGGAAGCAGGCGGATCAGGTCGGTGGTCGTGACGATGCCGGCGAGCTTGTGCCCGCTCGTGACGATCACGCGGTGGATGCGCCCCGCGAGCATGATGTCGACCAGCTCGTGCAGGGTGGCGTCCTCGGGCAGGCTGTAGACAGCGGGGTTCATGATGTCCCGCACCGTCTTGTCGCCGACCGACTCGACGGTGAAGCCCTCGTTGACCGCCTCGTCCATCCACTCGTGACGGTAGTAGTGCGGGCGCATCTCGCCCTGGGGAGGGCCGCTGGCGACGATGTCATACAGCGACACGACGCCGATCAGTTTGCCGTGCTCGGTGACGGGCGCGCCGGATATTCCGTGGCCGATCAGGAACGTGGCCAGATTGGCGACGCTCATGTCGGGCTCGACTTTGAGCACGCTCGTTTGCATGATGTCCTTGATGATCATCGGCTCATCTCCAACCGCGTATTTACAGCTCGACCCTAGCAGTCCACCGCGCGGCGCGCGATGACGGAGATCATCTCAGGCCGGAAAGCCGGTTGCGCGCAGGAGCCAGCCCAGGTGGGTCAGGCGCAGGACGCGGGCCGCGCCGGTGGAGAGGCCGGTGATGCGAAGCTCGCCGCCCCGATGCGTGGTTTCGCGCAGGGCCGAGATCAGCGCCCACGCCGCACAGGTCGAGCCCCTCGAGGCCGCTCAGGTCCAGGGCGAGGCGGAGCCGACCGTGGCTCAGGCAAGCTTGAACGGATTGGAGGAACGCGCTGCGCGAGCTCACGTCCAGACGGCCCGCGACCAGCAGGCAGGCGGCTCCGTCGGGCAGGGTGTGCTCTCGGACCGTCATGCCGGCACGCACGCGTCCGGGTTGAGCGTCATCCAGCCGCTCTCCTCGTGGATGAGGCCCTGGCGCCGGAACTGGCTCAAGATACGGATGGCGGTCTCGGTCGTGGTGCCGATCAACTCGGCGAACTCCTGACGAGTCAAGACGAACTTCATCTGGGGGGACGACTCGCCGGTGTGCTCCAACTGGCGTGCCAGAGTGGTCAGGGCGGTCAGCGCGCGCGTCTCGACCCGCTCGAGCGCCATGGCGACGGTCCAGTCGCGCTGTTTACGAAGCTCGTGCAGGCAGGTGGCTTCCAGGTGGGCGTGGAGCCGGTCGCAACCGAGAGCGCGCTCGCGGGCCACGCAGAGAAGCTCCACGTCGGTTCCCACCAGGGCCGAAGCCCCGACTCCGTGGGTCTCGCCATCGAGGATGGCGACCACGTCGATGAAGTCTCCCGGGCAGGCCAGCCCGACGATGACCTCCCGACCGGAGCTGGAGACCCGGGTCAGCTTGACGATACCGCTCACGACCTGGTAGACCGTTTGCGAGGGGTCCCCTTCGAGAAAGAGGGTCTGGCCCGCCGCGCACGTCCGGCGCTGGGTCCACTCGCAGAGGTCGGTCAGTTCCATGAGCCTCATCTTGATCACCCCGTTCCTGTTCTGCCTCCAGGATAAGGCCGGGGGCCTCCCGGCGAGGACCGTCCTGGGGAGGTTTGCGTCTCCTCCGAAAGGATGAGCCGTATGACCTGGATCATTGGGAGAGCAGTCCGGTCATGGCAGAATCGGAGTATGCGACTGAGAACACGACAACACTTGATCACCGCGCTGGTGACCATGCTCCCCTGCTCGGAGCCAGACGATCGCGAGGGCCTTGTTTCCGTTTCCGAGGAGGTGTCTCTCCTGGAGCTCACCGATCTGATGCTCGAGCGCCGGGTGCGCCGGGTGCTGGTCAGGAGCGGACAGAACAGCCTGGGTGTGATCTCCTGCGCCGAGGTGATCCGAGGCCTGCGCCAGGTGCTGGCGGACCGCCCCCTGGTGTGCTGAAGCCCTGTCACGTGCACGCGGGACTGGCGGTGGCCCCTGGCCTGCTTTTGCTGACCCGCGAGCAGCCGGACGGGACCTGGCTGGCCTGGATCGAGCAGGATGGCACTCCGGTGCTGGATTCCGAGGGCCGGCCTCAGGCTTTCTCCGGCACCAGTTGCTACCGGGCCCAGTGCGAGGCGGCCCGGTGGCTGCGTAGGTGGGGCGTGATGGCCACCCCTTCGTGCGGCGAGTGCGACGGCTCTAGCGAGGAGGCTGCTCCGGCCAGTTGACGATGCCCTCGGGGGACAGGTCGATTCGCTCCAGATTGGGAGAGCGGCCGAGGCCCGGCATGGTCTGGATCTCTCCACACTCGGGCACGATGAACCCGGGCCCCGCCAGGAGGCGCAGCGAGCGGACCCGCAGAGCGAAGTCGCGCGGACGTCCCGGGAGCTGGGGGTCATCGCTCAAGGAGGACTGGGTCTTGGCCACGCACACGTAGCCTTCGCCGAATCCAAGCGCCGAGTATTCTTCCAGCTCCGCGTGCGCCTGCGGAGAATACTCCACGCCGCTGGCGCCGTAGACCTCGCGGGCCAGAGTCGCGATCTTCGCCTCCAAAGGGGCCTCCATGGCATACAGCGGCGTGACCGGAGCGTCGGGGGGAGCGGCGTCCAGCACCGCCCGAGCCAGAGCCAGCGCACCGGCCCCGCCGAGCTGGTAGCAACGGGTGGGGATGTGGGGCAGCTCCAACTCGGGACTGGAGTCCCCGTCGACCTCGTTCAGGGCGACGATTGTGGGGAGACCGAACTTCTTCAAGATCTCGAGATGGGCTTCCAGGTTCTCCCGACCATGCCGGGCCAGGGCCCTCCGGGTGGCCACCACGACGGCCACGTCCGGGAAGCGGCCGAGCTCGCGACAGAAAATGTCGAGGAACTTCTCGGCCCCCAGGTCGGCCGCGAAACCGGCCTCCTGGACGACCACCTCGGCGCCCGTGAGGGCCAGGCGGGTGGCCACCAGCGAGGACGTGCCGTGGGCTACGTTGGCGAACGGTCCGCAGTGCACCAGCGCCGGCGTCCCCTCGAGCGTCTGGACCAGATTGGGCTGCAGCGCTTCCTTGAGCAGCACGGCCATCGCCCCGTGGGCGTCCAGATCGGCCGCCCGGACCGGTCGGCCGGCCTGGTCGAGCCCCACCACCATGCGGCCGAGCAGCGTCTTGAGCCAGGCGTAGCTTCCGGCCAGGGAGAGGACGGCCATGACCTCGCTGGCCGCGGTGATCTCGAACCTTCCCTCGTGGGGCGGTCCGTCGCGGCCCAGCCCGAGCACGACGTGGCGCAGGCTGCGGTCGTTCTGGTCCAGGGCCCGGCTGACAAAAAGACGCTGGACGTCCAGGCCCATGCGGTTGCCGAAGTGGAGGTGATTGTCGACGGCGGCGGCCAGCAGGTTCTGCGCCGCGGCCACCGCGTGCGCGTCCCCGGTAAAGTGCAGGTTGATGCGTTCGGACGGGTAGAGAGAAGCCAATCCGGCCCCCGTGCCCCCGCCTTTTCGCCCGAAGACCGGCCCCAGGGAAGGCTGGCGCAGACAGACCGCCGCGCGGGCGCCCAGGCGGCGAAGGGCGTCGGCCAGGCCGATGGCGACCGTGGTCTTGCCCTCGCCCGCGGGAGTCGGGGTCATGGCCGTGACCAGGACGAATTTCGCGCGCGAGGAGCCCCAGTGGTCGAGCTTGACCTTGCAGACCCCCTCACCGTAGGGGATGAGATCGCATGGGTTGAGCTTCAGGTCGTTGGCGACGCTTTCCAGGGGGCGGTGCACCTCAGTGCAGCCTGTGCCGGGGGTAGACCAGCAGATAGAAGGCAGCCGCCGCCATCTCCGGGCTCTCGAGAATGAGGGGGTCATCGGGCTCCACGTGGGCCACGGGGCGACTTTCGAAGGGATGGCCGTGGATGATTCCTCCCCTTTCCACGCGGCCCACGGGGTGGTAGTCGTAGGGCCGATCGTGAACCAGACCGTCACGATCCACGCGTCCGATCGGATGGAACCTCGATTCCGAGTCGTGGACCAGTCCGTCGGGGTCCAGCCGGCCGACGGGCTCGAAACCGTCGGCGCTCAGGTTGAAGACCAGGTCGTCCTCGACCCGGGCGACCGGATGATAGGAACGGGGGTCGTCATGAATCAGAGTCGACATCGCGAATACCTCCTCCTGACCTCATCCTAGGCCCGATTTCCGGGGTGCGGAATGAGCTGGATCATATGCCTTGCGACCGTCCTGGCTTAATCTCGAGCTATGCACGAGCGTTCACTTCTGATCGGCCTGGTGGGCAAGCTGGAGCAAATCGCCGCCGACAATCCCGACAGCCGCATCGCCGAGGTCCGTATCCGGCTGGGCGAGTGGACCGATTTCACGCCCGATCATTTCACCGGGCACTTTCGCGAGCTCGCCCGCGGGACGGCCGCCGAGAACGCGCGGCTGGACTTCTTGCCGGGACTGCCCGACCATCCCCTGGACGTGGTGCTCGAGAGCGTGGAGCTGGAATGAGCCGGATCGAAATCCAGATTACGGGCATCGTCCAGGGCGTCGGGTTCCGTCCCTTCGTCTATCGCCTGGCCCGGGATCTCGCGCTGGGCGGTTTCGTGCGCAACTCGCCCCAGGGAGTCGTGCTCGAGGTCGAGGGCTCTCGGGAGCGGCTGGCCAGGATGCTGCTACGCCTCCAGAGCGAGGTCCCTCCACGCGCCCGCATCACCGGACTGCAGACGCGTTTCCTGAATGACCTGGGAGAAAAGGAGTTCCGCGTCGAGTCGAGCGCCGAGGACGGACCGATCAGCCCGATCGTCTTGCCCGACCTGGCTCTCTGTGGCGCCTGCGCCCGCGACATCGCGTCGCGGGGAAACCGACGCTACCGATATCCCTTCACGAACTGCACCGACTGCGGTCCGCGCTACTCGATCCTGCTGGGTCTGCCCTATGACCGTCCGCGCACGACCATGAGCCGGTTCGAGATGTGTCCGCACTGTCTGACCGAGTACCGCGATCCGGCCGATCGAAGGTTTCACGCCCAGCCCAACGCATGCCCGGAGTGCGGGCCGCAGCTCGAGCTCTGGACCGCCACCGGCTCGCTGGTCGCGCGGCGCGACGAGGCTCTGCGCCTGGCCGGCGAGGTCGTGCGCGCGGGCGGAATCCTGGCTCTCAAAGGCCTGGGCGGTTTCCACCTGTTGACCGACGCGCGCGACGCGAGCGCGGTGGCGCGGCTACGCCAGCGCAAGGCTCGTCCCCACAAGCCGCTGGCCGTCATGGCCGAGCTCGAGTGGATTGAGCAATGCTGTCTGCCGACCTCGCTCGAGCACGAGCTGCTGACTTCGCCGGAAGCTCCTATCGTGCTGGTGGAGAGCCGTCTTGGCCGCACCCTCCCGGAGCTGGCTCCCGGACTGCGCCGGCTCGGAGTCATGCGGCCTTATACCCCGCTCCACCAGCTCCTCATGGCCGACCTCGGCTTCCCGCTCGTCGCGACCAGCGGCAATCGGGCCGAGGATCCGATCGAGACCGACGAGCGCCGTGCGCTCGAGAGCCTGGCGGGCATCGCGGACATGTTCCTGGTGCACGATCGCCCCATCGCCCGGCCGGTGGACGATTCCCTGGTCCAGGTCGTGGACGGCCACGTCCAGGTTCTCCGTCGCGCACGCGGCTATGCTCCGCTCCCGATCACGGCCCCCAGGGCCCTGCCCCGTCGGCTGGCATTGGGAGGCCATCAGAAGAGCACCATCGGCCTGAGTCAGGACCGCTCGGTCATCTTGAGCCAGCACCTGGGCGATCTGGATACCGAGCCGGCGCGGGCCGGACACGCGCGGGCCCGAGCCGAGCTGCCCCGGTTGCTGGGCATCGAGCCGGTCGAGGTCGTGTGTGATCTGCATCCCGACTACGCCTCCACCGAGCCTTCCGCTCGCGGCGTCCAGCACCATCTGGCTCACGTGCGCTCGGCCCTCCTGGACGCCGGACTGACCGGCGAGGCCCTGGGCGTGGCCTTCGATGGCACCGGTTACGGCTCCGACGGCACCATCTGGGGGGGAGAGTTCTTCCTGGGAGAAGACCGGGTGGCGCATTTGCGGACGTTTCCTCTGCCAGGCGGCGAGGCGGCGGTGCGCGAGCCCGAGCGTTGCGCCTTCGGATTGCTGCACGAGCTGCGGATGACCTGGCCCGGTCATGACTGCCCCTCTGTCCTGACCACCATGCTGGAACGCGGGGTCAACTGCCCCCGCACGTCCAGCGCCGGCCGTCTGTTCGACGCGGTGGCGGCGCTCTGCGGTTTCTCGGGCCGAGCCAGCTACGAAGGCCAGGCGGCCGCCGAGCTGGAGGCCGTGGCGGCTGGAACGGGTCGCTATCCCATGACCTACGCCGACGGCGTGCTCGACTGGAAGCCCGCCATCCTGTGCCTCCTGGCGGATCTCCGCGCGGGGACGCCCCGCAGCGTCATCAGCCGTCGCTTCCACGCCGGCCTGGCCCGCGGCATCGTGGAGGTCGCTCGCCACGTTGCCAAACGAGACGTCGTGCTGACCGGGGGCTGCTTCCAGAACGTGCTCTTGAGCGAGCTGACCGTGGACGCCCTGCGCCGGGCCGGCTTCGAGCCGCACTGCCACCGCCAGATCCCCCCCAACGACGGGGGGCTGGCCGCCGGACAGCTCTGGCTCGAGGCCTAGCAGGCTGATGCAAAACAGCTTGTGGTGTTGGAGCAAAGCTCCGCCACCACAAGATATTGGGTAGTGCACCAGCCTGCTAGACAATCTGTTGAGCGCAGGATGATACAAAAGCCCTCTTCGAGGACTTTTGCATCACTGTGCTAGGGAGTCGGGGCCGGAGCGGCGATCGATGCCTCGGAGGGCAGCATCAGCACCGGACATTCGGAGTGATGGAGGATCTTCTCCACCGTGCTGCCGAGCAGGGTGCGCTCGAGCAGGGGACGCGACGACGCCGCCATCACGATCAGGCCCGTCTTGTGCATGGCCGCGGAGCGGAGGATGGCCTCGGCGGCGTGATCTTCCTGGATCTCCGTCTCGAGGTCGGCAATCTGAGCCTGGAAGCGCTCTCGCAGTCGACCCAGGTCCTGGGTGATCTGGGCGATCAGGGCCTTGCGTGCCGGCTCGTCCTGGGGGTCGAATCCGAAGCGCGCGTCGGTCGCGCGCATGAGCACCAGGCGGGTCGTCAAGTGCCCGCGCAGCGAGCAGTAGAGCAGAGCCCTCTCGGCGCTCCTGGTCGAGTCGACGGGCACGAGCACGGGCTCGAATGTGGGGCGCCAGGTCAGATCGGGGCGTCCGGTCGACTGGGCGGCCGTGCCCCGCACGATCAGCACCGGGCAGGTGGCGCGCCGGGCCAGCAGCTGGGCCACGCTGCCCAGCAACAGCTTCTTCCAGCCGGAGAAGCCGTGCGAAGTCATGGCCAGTAAGGCGGGTTGCTCCGATTCGATGAGCCCGAGCAGGGCTTCGTTGGGGCGCCCCGTGCGCACCAGGCACCGGCACGGGATGGACGTGAGCCGGCGCAGGCTGGCGGCGACGCCCTCCAGGTACTCCAGGCAGTGCTCCTCCATCGAGGTCATCACGCCCGGCGTCGGGGCCGTCACGCGGGCCAGGACGATCTCGCGGGCGTCCGCGTGGCCGGCCCAGGAGAGGGCGTAGGGTAAGGCGTGCTCGGCCAGCACCGAGCCGTCGAGGGGGACCAGGATGCTGTTGGGCATGGCGTTCAACTCCTTCGGGACGATTTCCGTTGCTTGCTTCGGGCGGGAAAGACGAGCAGCGAGCAGGGGGCGTGGCGGGCGACCCGCTCGGTCACGCTGCCCACGACGAGTCGGTTGTAGCCACGGCGACCGTGGGTGCTCATCGCGATGAGGTCGGCTTCCTGCTCGTTGGCCACGGCCAGAATGGCCTCGGCGGGGGCTGCGTCCACGACCTGGCGAGCGCAACGACCACCCGGGTCCAGCTCGGCCAGCTCGGCCTCCAGGGCGCCAAGATATTCCTGATAGGCAGCTTCGTCGGACCGCACGGCGCTGAGCCGGACCAGGTCGTCGGTCGCCCGCACCAGCGTCAGGCGCGCCTGCGGATGGAGGTAAGCCTGCACTTCGCGCAACGCCTCCTGAGAGGCTTGAGTGCTCTGCACGGGCACGATGACGCGTTGGAAGCCCTCGAACTCGCCGAGGTGGCCCCGGGCCAGCAGCACCGGGCAGGGCGCCACCCGCAGCACTCCTTCGGCGACGCTCCCCAGCATCCACCGAGCCGGACCCGAGCGGCCGTGCGTGGCCATGAGGATCAGGTCCACCCGTTCCTCGCGCGCCACCCGGACGATCTGGTCGACCGGGTGGCCCTGACGCCAGTGCACTTCGCCCCCGACCCCCCGGTGGGTCAGATCGCGGGCGATGCGCTCGAGATATTCCGAAGCTCCGTCCTGGTCGGCCTGGCACAGGGCGGCCGCCATCCCTGCGGCCCCGGCCGGAAGAGGAGCGCGCGGGTCGGTCACGCGCAACACCACCAGCTGGGCCGCGAGCCGGCGCGCCATGGCCGCGGCCAGGCCCAGCGTGGTTTCACTTACCAGAGAGCCGTCCAGCGGCAACAAGATCTTCATGGCTCCTCCCCCCGGTCGATGGTCAGCTTGAGAAAATGGGTCGCGCAGGAGATGCAGGGGTCGTAGTTGCGCACCGCGCGCTCGCAGGCCTGGCCGAGCTCGGCGTCCGGCAGGCGCACGTTGGCTGCGACCTGGCCGCGCAGGTCCAGCTCCATGACCCCCTGGTTCTGCGAGGTGGGCGGCACGATGCAGGCGTCGGCGATGCTGCCGTCGGGCTCCAGCCGGTAGCGGTGATAGAGCAGGCCGCGCGGCGCCTCGGTGGCGCCGTGGCCCACCCCCGCTCGGGGCGGCACGGGCACGGCCGGCTCGGCCCCCGGCTCATAGTTTTTCAAGATGCGGATCGCCTCGCCCAGGGCCAGCAGCACCTCCAGGGCCCGAACGACGATGCTGCGGTAAGGATTGCGCACCACCGGCCCCAGCCCGGCCTCGCGCGCCGCCTGGCGCAGGTCCGCGGGCAGGCGCTCGAAGTTCAGCGCGTAGCGGGCCAGGGGACCGACCAGGTAGGGCCCGCCGCCCTTGATGCGCGCGTGCAGCGCGTGGGACTGAGGCACCTGAAATTCTTCGAAGCGCTGGTCGAAGTCGGGCACGGCCAGGTCCCAGCCGCGGCTCGAGGCGATGCGCCCCTCGGTGATCGGATATTCCTCCGGGTGGGTCAGAGCCACGAACTCGTAGTCCAGCTCCCACTCGGGAAAGGGTAATCCGGCCACGCGCTCGAGCAAGCGCTCCGCCAGGGGCACGGCGGCTTCGAGCTCGCCGAGCAGGCCGGTCGCCTCGTCCCGGGTGAGCAGCCGGTAGAAACCGCCGACCCGCACGTTCACGGGGTGGATCTCGCGTCCTCCCAGGACGCTCATCAGGTGATTGCCGGCCCGCTTCAGAGTCAGGGCGTCCTCTACCAGCGGGCGGTGATCGCGAGCCATGGCGACCGCGTCCGGGTAGCCCAGAAAATCGGGGGCGTGCAGCATGGAGATGTGCAGCACGTGGCTGGAGATCCACTCGCCGCAGTAGAGCAGCCGGCGCAGGGTGCGCAGGTGGGCCGGCATCGCCACGCCGCAGGCCATCTCCATGGCCGCCACGGCGCTCATCTGGTAAGCCACGGGGCAGATGCCGCAGATCCGGGCCGTGATGTCGGGCGCTTCGGTGAACTGGCGCCCGCGCAGGAGCGCCTCGAAGAAGCGCGGTGGCTCGAAGATGCGAAGCTGCATCTCCTCCACCTCGGGGCCGCGGAGCTTGAGGAACAGGCCCCCTTCGCCCTCGACGCGGGTCATGAAATCGACCTGGACCGTGCGTTTCTTGTCCGGCATCTAAGGCTTTGTAGCCGATCGGAGCGGGAGTCTGTATGACCTAAATCATTGGGCGCCCCCCGGGGCCCGGGTAAGCTGAAATCATGCTGCTGATGTGCTTGGCCGTGCCGGGACAGCTGCTGGACTTCCAGGGAGAAGGCCTCGAGCGCCGGGGCACGGTGTCCTTTGGAGGCGTGCGCAAGCTGGTTTCGCTGGCCTGCCTGCCCGAGGCGGTGCCGGGCGATTTCGTCCTGGTCCACGCCGGCCTCGCCATCGGGCGCATCGACCCGGGTGCCGCCGAGCGGGTCTTCGCCTATCTCGAGCAGGTGGACGGGCTGTGAAATTCCTGGACGAATATCGCGACCCCGCGGCCTGTCGTCGCTACGCGGCGCAGTTGGCCGAGGCCTGCACGCGCCCCTGGACGCTGATGGAGGTCTGCGGCGGTCAGACCCACGCGGTCATCCGCTTCGGGCTCGACCAGCTCTTTCCGCCCGGCCTGCGATTGGTCCACGGGCCGGGTTGTCCCGTCTGCGTCACGCCGCTCGAGCAGATCGATCGCGCCCTCGAGCTGGCCCGGAGTGAGGAGGTCATCCTGTGCACGTTTGGCGATATGCTGCGCGTGCCCGGCTCGAGCGGCGATCTGCAGGCCGCCAGGGCCGAGGGGGCGGATGTTCGGGTCGTTTACTCGCCGCTGGACGCGGTGGAGGTCGCGCGCGCCCACCCGCACCTGCAGGTCGTCTTCTTCGCGGTCGGTTTCGAGACGACGGCTCCCGCCAACGCCGTGGCCGCCATGGCCGCGCGGCGCGAGCGACTCGCCAATTTCTCGCTGCTGGTCTCGCAGGTGCGGGTTCCTCCCGCCCTGGAGCTCTTGCTCGGAGCCGAGGACAACCAGGTGCAGGGGTTCCTGGCGGCCGGCCACGTCTGCACGATCATGGGCTGGACGGAGTACGAGCGCATCGCCGCGCGCTGGAAGGTGCCCCTGGTGGTGACCGGTTTCGAGCCGCTCGATCTGCTGCAGGGCCTCTTGCTGTGCGTGCGCCAGCTCGAAGAGGGACGGTACGAGGTGGAGAACCAGTACGAGCGCTCCGTCGTGCGCGAGGGCAATGGGACGGCTCGCCGGCTGCTCGAGCGCGTTTTCGAGGTGGTCGATCGCCCCTGGCGCGGGCTGGGGATGGTGCCCGCCGGAGGCCTGGCCCTGCGACCCGAGTTCGCCGAGCTCGACGCCGAGCGTCGTTTCCCCAGCCGGCCCACACCCGCCTGCGAGTCCGGTCTGTGCCGGGCGGGCGAGGTCCTGCGCGGGGTTCTGCGACCGCCCGAATGCCCCGCTTTTGGCACGGCCTGCACGCCCGAGAGCCCGCTGGGCGCCCCCATGGTCAGCAACGAAGGCGCTTGCGCCGCCTATTACAGGTTTCGCCGATGAACTGTCCCGTGAACCTCCAGCCCGACGAGCGGGTCACCCTGGCCCACGGAGGCGGCGGACGCAAGATGCACCGCCTGCTCGAGCAGCTCTTTCGCCGCTTCGATCAGGTGCAGCCGCATGACGCGGCGGTGCTGGGCAGCCTCGCGTTTACGACCGACAGCTATGTCGTGCGGCCCCTTTTCTTTCCTGGCGGCGACATCGGGAGCCTGGCCGTGCACGGCACGGTGAACGACCTGGCCATGTGCGGGGCCCGACCGCTGGCGCTGAGCTGCGCGCTGATCCTCGAGGAAGGTCTGCCCCTGGTCACGCTCGAGCGCGTGGCCCTCAGCATGGCCGAGGCGGCCGCGGCGGTGGGGGTTCCGATCGTCACCGGCGATACCAAGGTGGTCGAGCGCGGTCACGGCGACGGTCTCTACGTGAATACCGCCGGGGTCGGCGAGGTGGTCGCCCGGCGCCCGATCGGCCCGGCGGCCATCCGGGCGGGGGATGCAATCCTGGTGAGCGGCGACCTGGGGCGACACGGGATCGCCATCCTGGCGGCCCGGGAAGGGCTGGCCTTCGAGACGACGGTGGAGAGCGACTCCGCCTCGCTCAGCGCCCCCGTGCTGGCCTTGCTCGAGGCCGGGCTGGAAGTGCACTGCCTGCGCGATCTCACGCGCGGAGGGCTGACCTCGGCTCTGGTGGAGCTGACGGAGGCCTCCGGCCTCGGGATGGAGCTCGAGGAGACCGCCCTGGCCGTGCACCCCGAGGTGCGCGGCGCCTGCGAGTTGCTCGGCCTGGACCCGATGGCCGTGGCCAACGAGGGCCGCATGGTCGTGTTCTTGCCGGCGGATCAGGCGGACCGGGCCCTGTCGGTGCTGGCCCGCTTCCCTGTGACCGCGGGCGCCTGCCGGGCCGGCACCGTGCAGGGTGACCGGGTCGTCGTGCGCACCGCGCTGGGCTCGCGGCGGGTGCTGGACATGCCCAGCGGCGAGCAGCTTCCCCGTATCTGTTAACTGGAGGAGACGAAAATGCCCAATCGCATCCTGGTTTGTCTCGACGGCTCGGAGCGCTCCGAGGCCGCGCTCCCCTATGCCATGACCTGCGCGCGCAACGCGGGCCCCGACGCCGAGCTGCTCCTGGCGCAGGTGCCGGAGCCCCTCTACTACGCCCCCCACTTCATGCCCGTCGCCTTTCACGAGCTGGCCGAATCCCTGCGCATCCAGGTGACCGGCTATCTCGAGCACCTGGCCTCCGAGCTTCGAGCCGTGGGCTTTCGGGCCCGCGCCTGCGTGCCGGTCGGGGCCGTGCACGAAGCGCTGATCCACCTGGCCGAGGAAGAGGACGTCGACCTGGTGGTGGTGACCTCACACGGCCGCTCCGGCCTGCGCCGCTGGATGCTGGGGAGCGTGGCGGAGAGGGTGCTGCGTCATTCCCCCGCGCCCGTGCTGCTGCTGCCCCTGACTTGCCTGAGCCGACAGCGCTGGCAGAGCGTGCCGCCGCCCAGGCTCAGCCGCGTGCTGGTGCCCCTGGACGGGTCGGCTCTCTCCGAGACCATCCTGCAGTTTCCCGACGTGGTGCCCCTGCGGCCCGAGCAGTTTCACATGGTCGTGGCCACGGACGTGCCCGAGTTCCTGGGGCGGGACCTGCTCGAGCAGGACGGCCTGGGCGAGTACATTCGCGAGCTCGAGGAGTATCTGCGCTGTCTGAGCGTTAGTCCCGAGCTAAGAAGCTACGAGGTGACCTGGCGGGTGGCCGATGCCCTCGCTCCCGAAGGCGTGCTGGAGGAGGCCGAGGAGGTCCAGCCCGATTTCATCGCGATGATGACCCAGGGCCGCAGCGGGCTCGGCCGCTTCTGGGTCGGCAGCGTGGCCGAGAAGATCGCGCGGGCGGCGACCTGTCCGGTGCTCTTGCTCAACCCGCGCTGCGTGGCCGCCGAGGAGGCGGAGCGCGCGGTGGCAGCGACCGCGGCTCAGGCCTGATCCTGATCACTGCGGCCCGCGCCGCTCGCGTTTAGTCTGGAGAGGTGAACGAAGCTGCGACTCTGATGACCTTGCACGATGTGAGCAAGGTCTACCGGATGGGCGAGGTCGAGGTGCCCGCCCTGGTGCACGCCGACCTCGAGGTGCGAGCCGGCGAGTTCCTCGTGATCCTGGGTCCCTCGGGCTCCGGCAAGAGCACGTTGCTCAATCTGCTGGGCGGGATGGATCGCCCCACCGGGGGCACCATCCACTATCTCGACCAGGACCTGAGCCGGGCCTCCGATCGCCGACTGACGGCGTTTCGTCGTCACCACGTGGGCTTCGTCTTCCAGTTCTTCAACCTGGTGCCTACCCTGACGGCACTCGAGAACGTGCAGGTCGCCACGGCCATCGCGACCCACCCTCTGGAGGCGTCGGAGGCCCTGCGGGTCGTCGGTCTCGAGAATCGAGCCAGCCACTTTCCCAGCCAGCTCAGCGGCGGTGAGCAGCAACGCGTGGCGATCGCTCGCGCGCTGGCCTCCAATCCGCGCCTGCTGCTCTGCGACGAGCCCACGGGCAACCTCGACTCGGCCACCGGGCGCGCCGTTCTGCGCCTGCTCTGGGATCTGAACGAGCGCCTGAAGATGACCGTGGTCATCATTACCCACTCCCAACCCGTGGCCCGCATGGGCCACCGTTCGGCGACTCTCCGCGACGGGCGCATCGTCTCGGTGGTCGAGAACGAGCGGCGCACCCTGCCCGAGGAGCTGGAGTGGTGAAACCGTTGACCCGCAAGCTGTTGCGCGAGCTGCGCCAGCGATGGGGCGCGCTGCTGGTGCTGACCCTGATCGGCGCGCTGGGAGTGGCCTGCTACGTCGGCTTCGGCTCGGTCTACCGCGACATGGACGGCGCCCGGGCCACCTTCTATCGCGAGTACCGTCTGGCCGACTTTTCCCTCACTCTCAAACGGACGCCTCGCAACCTGCTGGCGCAGCTCGAGCGTCTGCCCAATATCGTCCGGCTGGAGGGGCGCGTGCGCGTCAACGCCCGCCTCGAGGTGCCCGGCCAGGCCGATTCGGTCACCGCCACGGCGCTCTCCCTCCCCGAGTCGCGACGCCCGGTCCTCAACGACGTGATGCTTATCCGGGGCAGCTGGTTCGATGACCCGGGCGGCCGGCAGGCCCTGTTGAACGATGCCTTCGCACGCGCCCGCAAGCTGCGGCCGGGCGACCGGTTCTTTGCGGTCATTCTGGGCGAGCGGCACGAGCTGACCCTGGCCGGGACGGTCCGCAGTCCCGAGTTCGTCTACGCGCTGCCCGGCTCCGGGGGCATCGTGCCCGATCCGCGCCGGAGCGCCGTGCTGTATCTCCCGCAGCGGGCCCTGGAGCGCTGGGCCGACCTGGACGGAGCCTGCAACGAGTTGCTGGGCGTGGCGTCCGACGCCCGCCCCGCCGCGATCCGGGCCACGCTCGCGCGGCTCGAGCGAGAGCTCGATCCTTACGGCCCGCTCGTCTCCATCCCGATGAGCGAGGCTCCGTCGGTGCAGTTTCTGGCCAACGAGCTGGACGAGCTCTCGCGCAGCGCGGCCATGCTGCCCACCATCTGCCTCCTGGTGGTGGCCTTCGTCCTGCACGTGGTGCTGGGGCGCACCGTGGCCTCGCAGCGCGGCTTCATCGGCACGATTCGGGCCCTGGGATACACGCGCTGGGAAGTGCTGGGCCACTACCTCGGCTACGCCCTGGCCGTCGGAATGGCCGGCGCGGCGGCGGGAGTCGCCCTGGGCAGCTGGATTCAGCGCGGCATGCTCTCGCTCTACCAGCAGTATTACGAGCTGCCCGGAATGGTCCAGCACGCCTACCCGCGCATCTGGCTGGCGGGGAGCCTGGCCGGAGTGCTGGCGCCGCTGGCCGGCACCCTCCGAGAAGCATGGCGGGCCGGCACCCTGGAGCCCGCGGCCGCCATGCGTCCCCCTCCACCCGAGCGAGGCGGGCGGGTTTTGCTCGAGAAGCTCTTCCCGGCGACCTGGAGCCGCCTGCCCTTTGCCGTCAAGCTCGTGCTGCGCGCCATCATGCGCAACCCCTATCGCTCTCTGGTGGCCTTTGGGACCACGTTCGTGGCCACGGCGCTCATGGTCGAGTCGCTCTGCATGCTGCGCTCGGTCGATGCGATGATCGCCCACGAGCTGGAGCGAACCTCACGGCAAGACCTGAGCGTCAGCCTGCGGGAGCCGGCCGGGCGGGGGCTCTTGCGCGAGCTCGAGCGGCTGCCGCAGATCGCCGGGGTCGAGCCGCAGCTGGTCGTGAGCTGCACCCTGACGAACGGAGCGTGGGAGAAGCGGGTCGGCGTGACCGCTTTGACCCGCGAACGAAGCCTTTACCGGCCGGTCGACAGCCGCGGGGCGCCAGTTCCGGTGCCGGACGAAGGATTGGTCCTGGCCGCCAAGCTGGCCGAAATCCTGCACGTTCGGCCCGGCGATTCGGTCACCTTGAGGCCGCTGCTGGGGCGCCGCCAGGCAGTACGGGCTCCCGTGGTCGCTCTGGCGGATACCTACGTGGGCCTTACGGCCTTCGCGCGCCTGGAGTATCTCAACCGGCTGCTGGGCGAGAGCTGGACGGCCAACAACGTCCTGCTGGCCACCTATCACCGGGAGCCGGGCTCGCCCCTGCTCGCCGAGCTCGATCGTCGTCCGATGGTGCTCGGTAGCGAGCAGCGCGTCCGGTCCCTGGCCTTGCTGCGCGAGACGATCGGTCGCAATCTGGGCGTCTTCTTCGGCATCCTGGTGCTCTTCACCGGAGGGCTGGCGTTCGGAGGAGCCCTGAATACGGCTCTGGTCTCTCTGGGGGAGCGCGAGCGCGAGATCGGAACGTTCCGAGTGCTGGGCTATACCCGTCGCGAGATTACGGGGATCTTCGCCGGGGAGAGTTACCTGGTCAACCTTTTCGGGCTCCTGGCCGGTCTGGGGGGAGGGACCCTCTTTACCCGCTACATGGTGAGCTTCTACTCCACCGAGCTGTTCCGGCTACCGGCCCTGGTGGAGGGTTTCATGCTCGTTCGCGCGGGCCTTCTGATGCTGGCCTTCGTAACGCTCGCCATGCTGGTCATCAGTGGCGTCATCGCCCGGACTCGCTGGACGGAGGTTTTCAAAACACGCGAATGAGAAAATGGCTCTGGCTGCTGCCGCTGCTCGCTTGCGCGTGCGCCCCCGCCCGCGAGGTCGAAGTCTTGCAACCCCGCCACGGCGACCTCGTGGAGGCGTTCTCCGAGGAAGCCCGCACCCGCATCGCGCGCACGTATCCGGTCTGCATGCCGGCCGCGGGCCGGATCGGGCGGATCCTGCTCGAGCCGGGCGACCGCGTGCGCCAGGGACAGGTGCTGACCAGCTTCGACCGGCTCTCGGCCGAGAACGAGGTCCGGCAGGCGCGCGCCCGCATTCAGGCCCTGGACCTACGCCAACGGGCTGCTCTCGACCTGGGCGTGGAGGAAGCCTCGGCCCAGCAGGCTCGCTTCCGGCTGGAAGCCCAGCGGCAGAGCCTGGCCACTCTTCGCTCCGAGCTGAGCGCGGCGCGCACCCAGGCGCAGCAGGCCGAGCGCGAAGCCCAACGCTACCACGCCCTCTACCTGCGGGGCTACGTCACCTTGCAGGACGACGAGCGCTCCCGGATGACGGCGTCCACCAGCGCCGAATCCGTGCTCCAGGCGCAGGCCCGCTTCGCCCGCGCCGACCGCGACCTCGTCGAGGCCGGCCAGGCCATCCGGGTGCAGGAGGAGCAGGCCGTTCGGCGCCACCTGGAGAGTCAGAGCCTGACGGCCGATCTCGCCGCCGCCCGCGCCCAGCTCGAGAGCGCCCTGCACGAGCGGAGCGTGCGCGCGATTCGAGCCCCGATCGACGGCGTCGTGCTCGAGCGCTACGAGCAGGGCAGCTCGGAGCTGGCCGGGGGCACGCGCTTGCTGCTGTTGGGGGATCCGCGCTGCCTGGAGGGTCTCTCCGAGGTGTTGACCGAGGACGCCCTGAAAGTTGCGCCCGGCACTCCCGTGGAGCTCGAAAGCTCGCCCGAGCAGCCGCTCGTCACCGGCAAGGTGGCCCGCATCGAGCCGGCCGGATTCACCAAGCTCTCGTCTCTGGGCGTCGAGCAGCAGCGGGTCAAGGTGATCATCAGGCTGCAGTCCTACCCGGCGACCCTGGGCACGGGCTACCGGCTGCGCGCCCGTTTCGTGACGCGCCGGGGCCACGACCTGTTGCTGGTGCCCCGTTACTCGGTTCTGCAACGACCCGACGGAAGTTACGCCGTGCTCGCCGTCGTGCAGGGACGGCTGCACTGGCAGCCCGTGCAGCTGGGCTTACGCGGGGAGTCCGACCTGGAGATTCGCCAGGGAGCGAAGGAGAGCGATCGGTTGGTGGCGCTTCCCGAAGCGACCATGAACGAGGGGGAGCAGGTCAGGACGGTGCCCTACTCCCCCCACTGAGCTAGCGACCGGCTCTGCTCGTCGTCAGCGTCAGGGTCGTTTCGCTGTGGCTCGGCAGGGAGACATCTTGCAGCGTCACGGTCTGGTCGGTCGAGGTCTCGACGGTCTGCAAGAGGGGCACGCCCTCGACCCGGTCGACCTCGAGCTGCCAGCGGACACGGGTGACGGCCTGCGAGGCCAGCTCGGGGCTCTGGCCGGAGGCCTCCACGGTCAGCAGCAACTCCAGGGTCGCTCGCTCCGGTCCGACCTGGACCAGGCGGCCCGTCCCGACCGTGTGCGTCGTCACGGGCAGGGGGCGGCCCTGGATCGAGAGGCTGCCGGTGTGGGTGCTCTCGATCGGCCAGGTCTCCCCGGCGACCACGTTGCGGGCCGGATACAGGGCGGGCTGGCCCAGCAGCCCCTCGCGCAGTTGCTCGCCCAGCCGCGTCATCCGGAAGTGGATCGGCTCTCGGGGAAGGAGGCTCTCGGCCTCGCCCACCACGGCCCAGCGGGTCAGCGTGCGGGTGATGGCGCAGGTTCCCGCCGCGTCGCGGGAGTCGACGACCTCGGTCCAGGCGAGCTCCTGCTCCTCCTGACTGGCGTTCTCCTGACCGTTGGGGAGCGTCAGCACGGCCTTCACGCGCAGCCGGCCCTCGGTCAGCCAGGTCGAGCCCGGTTCGGGCTGATAGCGCAACGGGATGCGGGGAGCTTCGGAGGCCGCCAGGAACAGCGCGGCGACCAGGGCCACGAGCAGCTTCTTCATTTCACGGATCCTCTCTCGATCGTCGGGGTGCCGCTGGCCGGGGCCGCGGCGGGTGTCCGCGGCGGACCCAGCTCGGGAGACCCGGTGACGCCCGTGTAGTGGCCGGGGCCGTGCACCGACTCCGGGTTGCCGTTCTGGGCGCCGTGAGGGTCGAGCACGATGATCAGCTTGGGATTGCGGGTGGACTGGATGGCGGCCATGTTGTGCTCGGTGCTGCCGCTGCCAAGGGCGATGGCCAGACCGGCCGTTCCTCCCACCACCGTGCCCAGCGGGCCCGCCATGGCGGTTCCGGCGCCGGCGCTCTTGACGACGACGATCATCACCACCGGAGTGCCGAAGTAGGCTCCATACTGGCGCGCCCCCCCGGGCACCCAGTTGTAGCCGTGCACCGTGAACGGCTGGGAGCCGCCGGTCTTGGGACCCAGGGCGCTGATCGCCTGCTCGGCCATATCGGCGCATCCGCGGGTATAGGGGTCGCCTCCGCCCAGGGCGCTCAGCGAGTTCAGGAAGTTGCGCAGGCCGCCGCCAGCCGTGTCCCAGGTGCGGGGATGGGCCGCCACGTAGTTGTTGATGGCGGTCTGGTAGGTCGTGAGCAGGTTGCCCAGGTTCTTGAGCTCCGAGCCGGTCAGCTGGTTCAGCACGCCCTGGAGCTGCGGGTCGTTCTGGGTCTGGCCCGCCAGGTTGGCGAGCGGCGAGCCGGGATTCTTCGTCAGCCAGTCGGAGAAGTCGCCTACGGGCTCCTCGCCTTGGCCCTCGCCGTTCTCTCCTTCCCGCTCGCCCGGCAGCATGACCGGCGGGAACCCGGGGGCGGTTGTGGTCGTGGTGCAGGTGCCCGGACAGTCGGGCGGGGCCTGGGCCCAGGCTCCGGCGGTCAGGAGCAGCGTCAGTCCGAGGTGCAAGAGTGGGAGTTTCATGCCAGCTCACCTCCAGCTCCAGTCTGACCCGGTCCGGCTCGTCAGCCTATGACGAGGATCATCCCATCGTGAGCACGGCCGCGCCCTGAACTCGCCCCGCGCGCAGGTCGCTCAGAGCGCGGTTGGCGTCCTGCAGAGGGTAGACCTGGACCTGAGTGCGCACGGGGACGCGCGGCGCGAGCTGGAGGAACTCCAGGCCGTCACGCCGGGTGAGGTTGGCCACCGAGCGCAGGCAGCGCTCCTCCCACAGAATCCGGTAGGGAAAGGACGGGATGTCCGACATGTGGATGCCGCCCAACACGACCACGCCGCCTTTGTCGACGGCATGCAGGGCGAGGGGCACGAGCTCGCCGGCCGGGGCGAACACGATGGCCGCGTCGAGCCGCACCGGGGGAAGCTCGTCCGAGCCGCCGGCCCAGACGGCGCCCATGCGATTGGCGAACTCGCGTCCCTCCTCGTCCCCCGGACGCACGAAGGCGTAGAGCTCCCGCTTCTGATAGCGGGCGACCTGGGCCAGGATATGGGCGGCCGCCCCGAAGCCGTAGATTCCCAGGCGCTGCGCGTCGCCCGTCAGGCGCAGGCAGCGGTAGCCGATCAGGCCGGCACACAGGAGGGGAGCGGCCTGCAGGTCGGGGTAGCCGTCCGGAATGGGGAAGCAGAAGCGCTCGTCCGCCACGCAGTATTCCGCGTAGCCCCCATCCAGCGTGTAGCCCGTGAAGCCCGGAGCGTCACAGAGGTTCTCGCGCCCCGAGCGGCAGAACGAGCAGGTCCCGCAGGTCGAGCCCAACCAGGGGACCCCGACGCGTTGACCGGTTCCCTCGACCGTACCCACGATCTGATGGCCCGGAATCAAGGGCAGGCGCGGCTCGGTCAGCTCGCCGTCGACCACGTGCAGGTCGGTGCGGCAGACCGCGCAGGCCGAGACCCGCAGCAGCACCTGGCCGGGTCCGGGCCGGGGACGGGGAAGCTCCACCAGCTCGAGGGGTTGGTTCGGGGCCCGCAAGATCATCGCTCTCATACGATCAGTGTGGCACACAGTCGGGCTCGGACAAGCTGATCCAGGTCATACCCGCCCCCGAGGGCAGGCCCTAGACTCGGGTCAGGAGGTGACCGACCATGTTGAACACGTTCGAGAATGTTTACAGCGAGGTGGCGGGCTCCGAGCCGCCCGCGGCGATCCTCGAGTTGATGGCGCGCCGTGACACCCTGGACAACGACGTGCGCGAGCTGCTGACGGCGGTCGAGCCCGAGAGCGCCCGGGACGCGCTGACCGCCCTCTATGAGCTGCATCGCGAGGAAAGTCGCCTGCTGCTCGAGCTGCTGCGCCGGAAATAGCGTGGAGACCCTCTACATCTTCATCCTGGCCGGCTTCGTTGGCTGGCTGGTGATCGCCCGGGTGCCGGCTCTGCTGCACACGCCGCTGATGGCAGCCACCAACGCCATCAGCGGCATCTCTCTGGTCGGGTCCATCCTGCTGGCCGGAGGCGGGCACGGCGCGGTGCCCACCGCGCTGGGCGCGGTCGCGGTGGCCGCGGCCAGCATCAACGTGGTGGGTGGTTTCCTCATCACCGACCGGATGCTGAAGATGTTCCGGCGACCATGATCGGCGCGGCCTACCTGATGGCCTCGGTGCTCTTCATCCTGGGCCTGCAGGCCCTGGGAGACGCGCGCCGGGCCCGCCGGGGCATTCGCCTGGCGGCCTTCGGAATGCTGGTGGCGGTGGGCGGAACCCTGCTCCATCCCCAGATCGCCAGCTATCTCTGGATCGCGCTCGGCCTGGCCGTGGGCGGGGGCATCGGAGCGGCCATGGCGATCTACCTGCCGATGACGGCCATGCCGCAGCGCATTGCCCTTTCGCACGCCTTCGGCGCGCTGGCCGCGGTGCTGGTGGGGATCGCCGAGCACCTGCAGCGCGCCGGGCAGCTCGGACGGCTGGAGCTCGCGGCCCTGGGTCTGGAGGTCTTGCTGGGCTCGCTCACGGTGAGCGGCAGCTTGATGGCTTTCGCCAAGCTGCAAGAGCTGCTGCCCGGCGCTCCCATCACCTATCCCGGCCAGAACCTGGCTAACCTCACGCTCTTCGCGGCCTCCTTCGCCCTCTACGTCGCCCTGATGCTGCACCCGGCCAGCACCGGCCTGCTGCTGGCCATGGCCGCCCTCGGCCTGATGGTGGGCGTGCTCATGGTGCTGCCCATCGGCGGGGCCGACATGCCGGTGGTCGTCTCGCTGCTGAACTCCTACGCCGGACTGGCCGCTGCCGCCACCGGCTTTGCCCTGGACAACCAGATGCTGATCGTGGCCGGCGCCCTGGACGGCGCCTCGGGCTTCATCCTGTCGCTCTTGATGTGCCGGGCCATGAATCGCTCCTTTGCCAACGTGCTCTTCGGAGCTTTCGGTCAGACCGCCGCCGCGACGGGTCCGGCCGTCACGGTGCGCTGCGTGACGCTGGAAGACGCCGCCGTCCAGCTGGCTTTCGCCCGGCGGGTGGTGATCGTGCCCGGCTACGGCATGGCCGCCGCGCAGGCCCAGCAGGCGGTGCGCGAGCTGGCCGAGCAGATCGAGGCGCGCGGCGGGGAAGTCCGCTACGCCGTGCACCCCGTGGCCGGAAGGATGCCCGGACACATGAACGTGCTGCTGGCCGAGGCCGGCGTGCCCTACGAGCGTTTGCTGGAGCTGGAGCGGGCCAATGCGGAGCTGCCTGACACCGACGTGGCTCTGATCGTCGGCGCCAACGACGTGGTCAACCCGGCCGCGCGCGAGGACCGCTCCTCGCCGCTCTACGGCATGCCTATCCTGGATGCCGACCGGGCGCGCGCCATCATCGTGCTCAAGCGCAGCTTGAAGCCGGGTTTCGCGGGCGTGGAGAACCCCCTGTTCGCGCTGCCGCATTGCGCGCTGCTGCTGGGCGACGCGCGCGAGACCCTGGGCCAGCTCGTGGCGCGGGTGAAAACGTTGTGAGATGGGTCGGCATTCCCCACGATCCCGACGATCCGCGCGTCGCCATGGTGCCGTCCGAGCTCGGCCGCGTGCGCGCGCTCGGGCTGGGTTGCCTGGTCGAGTCCGGAGCGGGCCTGGGCGCCTTCCACACCGACGAGAGCTATCGCGCGGCCGGGGCCGAGGTGGTCAGCCGCGAAGAGTTGCACGCTCGGGCCGACGCGGTGCTGGTTCTCCGGCCCGGCGCGTGGGCCCGGCCGCGCCCCGGCACGTTGCTCATCGGCCTGCTGGCCGACGCGCGGCCCGAGGGAGTGGACGCTTTCGCCCTGGAACGCCTGCCGCGCATCTCGCGCGCCCAGTCGATGGACGCGCTCTCTACGCTGGGCACGCTGGCGGGGTACGAGGCCGCCGTGCTGGCCGCGGCGCACTGTCCGCGTTTTTTTCCCATGCTTACCACGGCCGCCGGCACGGTGGCGCCGGCCGAAGTGCTGGTGCTGGGCGCCGGGGTGGCCGGCCTGACGGCCATGGCCACCGCCCGCCGGCTGGGGGCGGTGGTGACGGGCTACGACATCCGGCCCGCCGCCCAGGAGGAGATTCGCAGCGTGGGAGCGCGCTGCCTGGCCCCGCCGACGCTGGTGGAGTCGGGGCCCTACGCTTCGGAGCAGACCCGCGAGGCCATCGAGCGGCAGCAGACCGGCCTGGGCGACGCGGTCGCGCGCTCGCACGTGGTGATCGGCACGGCCAGCGTGCCGGGCCGGCCCGCTCCCGTGCTGCTGACCGCGGCCATGGTGGAGCGCATGCCGGCGGGCTCGTTGATCGTGGACCTGGCCGGAGGCAACTGCGAGCTGGCCGAGCACGAGCGCGTGCGCATCCTGCGCGAAAGCGATCTGACCGCCCGCCTGCCGGTGCCGGCCAGCCAGATGCTGGCCCGCAACCTGGTGACCTTTCTGGCCCTATTGGCGCGGGACGGGGAGCTTTCCATCCCCTGGGAGGACGAGCTGGTCGGAGCTTGCTGCGTCGCCCGACGGTGACAGAAAGGCCCGCAGCTCCTCGCGTCGCTGGCGTACGTCCGAGCAGCCCAGGGCCAGCAGCGCTCCGGTGAAGCTGGCGTCGAACAGCAGGTAGCTGATCAGCTCGGCCGAGCTGTCCCGATCGCCCAGTCCGCCCAGCAGGTAACGCACCAGGAAGGGGATCTGGTGGCGCAGCTCCAGCGCCATGGCGCTCAAACTCTGGGATGGGGTGAAACAGAGCACCTCGACCGGGCGCAACTCGCCGGTTTCGTCGCCGGTGGTAAGGAGGCAACGGTTGACGCGCTGACAGTGCTCGGTATCGGATTCGAGGGCGTCGAGCATGACCGCGTCCAGCAGCACGCCCACGATCTGAGCCGCGCTGGGCTCGGGCGCGGGAGCGCTCTCAGCCAGGGGGAAAGGCTGGCGCACGCCGATCGAGAGGATCTTGCTGGCCCCGAGCTGGATGGCCGGTGACAGAGGGGTGTTGTTGCGCACGCAGCCGTCGCCGAAGGGCCGCCCATCGATCGTGACGGCGGGGAAGAAGAGCGGGATGGCGCTCGAAGCCAGGAGGTGGGGAACGCCCAGGGCCGTGCGCTCGACGCGTTGGCGCGGTCGCTCCCACAGAGGCAGGTCCCGCTGGCCCTGCAAGAACAGCACGCCGTTGCCGGTGGCGTAGCTCACCGCCCCCACCGAGACGGCCCGCAGCAATCCTGCCTCCACGTGACCCGGGATGCGATCGAGCGGAATGCGCTCCAGCAGCGCGGCCAGGGGACGCGTGTCCAGCAGCGAGCGCGAGCCGACGCGGCCCAGCAGGCCACCCAGGGTCAGGTCGCGCAGCCACCCGAGTCCGTTGGAGAGAATCGCCGGCAGATCGGTGCGAAAGACGCGTTCGGCCCGCATCGTGCCCCACACCGACACGAGCTCGGACACTCCGCGCTCGAACGAGTCGGCGTGCGCGGCCAGAGTGGCGGCATTGAGGGCTCCCGCGCTGGTCCCCACCAGAATGGGAAAGGGAAGCGGTCCCCGCGGGAACAGGCCCTGCTCGAGCAGACCCAACAGCACTCCGGCCTGGTAGGCGCCGCGCGCTCCGCCGCCGGAGAGGACCAGTGCGTTCATGACCCCATTCTAGAGCCAGGGGCGTGGAGCCGGGTATGATATCGATCATTGGGTGGAGCGGGTCGGACGCTTAAGCTGAATCCAGAGTGCACACCATGGCCACATCCTCTCTGGGCTCGTTGCTGGAAGCCCTCGCACGGCGGGGTTACCGCCTGATCGGGCCGACGGTGCGCGACGGCGCCATCGTGCTGGCCGAGATCGCGTCCGACCACCGGTTCCCGTCCGGCCTGATCGACCGCCAGCACGCGGGCGGCTACCGGCTCGAAGAGACGCGCGACCATCGTCACTTCGACTACGGTCCCGGCGCCGTCTCGTTCAAGCCTTTCCTGCATCCCGCCGAGAGCTCCCTGCTGCGGGTCCGCCGCCACGAGGACCGCCTGGTCTTCGAGCCGGCCCCGCCTCCGGCTCACCCTCTGGCCTTCATCGGGGCCCGCGCCTGCGATATCGCGGCCCTGGCCATCCACGACCGGGTGCTGGGAGAGCAGGACCCCCAGTACGCCGCCCGGCGCCGCGACCTGTTCATCCTGGCGGTGCAGTGCGCGCGCTCCGGCGACCTTTGCTTCTGCGTTTCCACCTCCAGCGGACCCCGGGCCGAGCACGGCTTCGACCTGGCCCTCACCGAGCTCGAGGATCGCTTTCTGGTCGAGGTCGGCACCGAGCGAGGGCGAGCGGTGCTCGACGATGTCGACCACCGGCCTGCCACCGCGGCTCAGAAAGCCGGCGCGAAACGGCACTGGCAGAGGGCGGTCGAGGGGCAAACGCGGACGCTCGATGCGCAGAAGGCCCGCGCGCTACTCCCGTCCCGTCCCGACCACCCCCGCTGGCGCGAGGTGGCCAACCGCTGCCTGACCTGCGGCAACTGCACCATGGTCTGTCCCACGTGCTTTTGCACAACCACGGCCGAGCGGACGCCGGTGGGCTCGACCGAGGCCGAGCGCGTGCAGCTCTGGGACTCTTGCTTCTCGCTCGACTTCAGCCTGATGCACGGCGGCCCCGTGCGCTCCAGCCCCGCTTCGCGCTACCGGCACTGGCTCAATCACAAGCTTTCGACCTGGCACGATCAGTTCGGCACCCCGGGTTGCGTCGGCTGCGGCCGTTGCGTGGCCTGGTGTCCCGCGGCGATCGATCTTCTCGAGGAGGCACGCGCCATCTATGAGTCACCTCAGTGAGCATCCTTTCTGTCATCTCCTGTCGCGCTCCGAGATCCAGGCCCTGGACGCGATCGCGGAGTCCCGCTCGTTCGAGCCGGACGATTACCTGCTGCGGGCCGGTCAGGAGGCCGACGACATCTTTCTGATCTGGGCCGGCAAGGTGGCCGTCGAGATCGCCGGGCGCACCCTGCAGACCCTCGGTCCGGGCGAGCTGCTGGGGATCAGCTGGCTGGAGCCGCCTTTCCGCTGGAAATTCGATGCCCGCGCGGTGGAGCGCACGCGCACGATCCGCCTCGACGCCGATGAGGTGCGCCGCCTGCTCGGGAACGACGAGGCCCTGGCCAGCCGGGTCTACCGCCAGGTGAATCGGTCCTTGACCCTGCGCCTGGAGTCGGCCCGGCTCCAGCTGCTCGACCTCTATAAGGGGTCCCGGTGACTCCCGACCTCTATCGGGTGCGCTCGCGCCGGCGGGAGCTGGCCGACACGGTCACGCTCGTGCTCGAGCCGGTGGGCCGAAGGACGCCTCCCCGGTTCTCACCCGGTCAGTTCAGTATGCTCTACGTGCCGGGCGTGGGCGAGATCCCGATCTCGTATTCGGGGGACCCCGAGGAGCGAGAGGTGCTGGTGCACACCATCCGGGACGTGGGCGCGGTCTCCCGAGCGCTCTGCTGGTTGCGGCGGGGCAGCTTGCTCGGTGTCCGCGGCCCGTTCGGCCACGCCTGGCCTCTGACCAACGCGGGTGGAGACATGCTGGTGGTCGCCGGCGGTCTGGGCCTGGCCCCCTTGCGCCCCGCTCTGTATCACCTGGCCCGGCATCGCGACAGCTACCGGCGGGTGACCCTCCTCTACGGTGCCCGGCGCCCTTCCGAGGTGCTGTTCGGGAGCGATCTCGCGCGCTGGGCGGACAAATTTGCGGTGGAGATCACGGTCGATCGAGCCGGGCCTCGCTGGCGCGGGCACGTTGGGGTGGTCACCCAGCTCTTGCCCGCGCTCGCGCTGGACCCGGCGCGCACCCTGGCGCTTGTGTGCGGGCCCGAGATCATGATGCGGTTCGTGGCCGAGGGGCTGCTGCAGCGAGGCCTGGACCCGGAGCGGGTGCAGCTGTCGCTCGAGCGCAACATGCGCTGCGGCCTGGGGACCTGTGGTCACTGCCAGCTGGGGCCGGTCCTGGTGTGCCGCGACGGTCCCGTGTTGAGCTACGCCCGCACCGCCCCGCTGCTGAAGGTGAGCGAGCTGTGAAGCGCAAGCCCCGTCTGGCCGTTTTCAAGCTGGCCTCCTGCGACGGATGCCAGTTGACGCTGCTCGATTGCGAGCGCGAGCTGCTGGCCCTGTCCGAGCGCGTCGAGATTGCCAGCTTTCCCGAAGCTTCCTCGCGCGAGCTGCCCGGTCCCTACGACGTGGCGCTGGTGGAGGGCTCCATCACCACCCCGCGCGACGCCGAGCTGATCGTTTTCATTCGCGCCCGCTCCCGACTGCTGGTCACGCTGGGAGCCTGCGCCAACGCCGGAGGTATCCAGGCCCTGCGCAACTACGCGCACATGGACGATTTCCGCAATCTGGTTTACGCGCAGCCCCAGTATATCGCCACGCTCGAGCGCGCCACCCCGGTCGCCGAGCACGTCAACGTCGACTACGCCCTGCACGGCTGTCCCATCGACAAGAGCCAGCTGCTCGAGGTCTTGACGGCTCTGCTGGCGGGTCGCAAGCCGCGCCTGCCAGGCTCGAGCGTGTGTCAGGAGTGCAAACGACGCGGGACCATCTGTTTGATGACCGGGCCGGCCGCGGTCCCCTGCCTGGGCCCTATCACCCGGGAAGGCTGCGGGGCCATCTGCCCGAGCTACGAGCGGGGCTGCTTCGGGTGTTTCGGGCCCTGCGACATGCCCAACACGGCCTCGCTCGCCGATCAGTGGCGCCGGCTGGGAGCGGACGATCCGACGATCGTGCGGGCGTTACGCACCTTCAACCCGGGAGTTTTCGAATCGTGAGACCGCTCGTGATCGGTCTGGGCAACCTCGACCGCGGCGACGACGCCGTCGGGTTGCTGGTGGCCCGCGGCCTGGACCTGCCCGACGTGGACGTGTGCGAGGCCAGCGGCGAGCCCACCGAGCTGGTAAGCTTATGGGACGGGCGCCAGGATGTGTGGGTGGTGGATGCCGCCTGCTCGGGGGCCCCGCCCGGCACCGTCCATCATCTCGGCACGCCCCTGCCGGCTTTCGTGGGCTCGGGCTCGACCCACGGTCTGGGCCTCTCGGATGCCGTGGAGCTGGCTCGCGTGCTCGAGCTCTTGCCTCCCCGCCTGAGCGTGGTGGCCATCGAGGGACGCGATTTCGCGCTGGGGGCCTCGCTCACTCCCGAGGTGCGGGCCGGAGCCGAGCAGGCTCTCGCCTGGTTGAAGGACCGGCTCAAGGCGGAAGAGTGACCCCCACGAACCGCGTCTCGTGCCACTCGCCAAACATCTTGAGAGGGCGCCCGTCGGCGCTCTGCAGGCAGCTCTCGCCGGTGGCGAGCTGGGCCAGCTCGCTATAGGGGAGCGGCGCATCCGGCGCCAGCCCGAGGTGCCTGCGGCAGGTGGCCGAGCCGCGGGCCTGGCGGCGCTCGGAATCGAGCTCGAAGTGCCCCAGGCGCGCGGCGGTCTGCAGCATGCCCTCACGCTGGCGCGGGAGGTAGTCGCGTAAGGCTCTCTCCTGCAGGCGGGCCAGCTGACGGGCCCGTTCGCAGGCGCCCGGGACCACCAGCGAGTGTGCGTTGACGAGCTCGAGAAACCGCTCCGGGTCCTCGGCCGCGGATTCCCATGGATCAGGCGAGCCTCGATGGTCACATCCTCGCCCAGCAGTCGGCGCAGCAGGTGCAGCGCGTTGGCGGTCACTTCCGAAAGACGGAGGTTCCGCAGCTCCATCGCTTTCTTGCGACTGAAGAGGAGCAGTTGTTGGGTCAGGACCGAGGCGCGGCGGGCTGCCTGCAGCACCTCGGCGGTGAGGATTCCGGTCTCGGGCCGGAGCTCGGCCGACTTCTGAATGAGGGTGGCATTGCCTTCGATGACCGTGAGCAGGTTGTTGAAGTCGTGGGCCACTCCCCCGGCCAGCTGTCCGATGGCCTCCATCTTTTGGGACTCGCGCATCTTGCTTTCCAGGGCCCGCCTCTCCGCCTCGGCCTGAAGCCGCTCGGTTACGTCGCGCAGGATGAATTGCGCTCCCAAGGTATTGGCGTGCATAAACGGCGCGATGCAGGCCTCCACGTCGACCGGGGCGCCGTCCAGGCGTAAGAATCGGACCAGCAGGGCAGGCCCGTCCGGCGACTGACCGTCTCGCAGCAGGCTCTCGATCTGCGGGCGCGATTCGGGATGCACGCGCTCCAGCAGCTCCTGGCCGATCAGCTCCTCGGCGCTCTCGGCGCCCAGCAGGCGAACCAGCGCGGGATTGACCATCGCGAGCCGACCTTCGGTCTGGATGAGGACCGGCTCAGGCGAGAGCTCGAAGAGGGCGCGAAACTGCTGCTCGGATTCGCGGCGCGCGGTGATGTCGGTGACCGTGCCCAGCATTTTGACCGGCTTGCCGTCGGAACCGAAGAAGACCTGCCCGTGGCCCAGCATCCAGACCATCCGTCCGTCGGGCCGGAACGCCCGGAACTCGGTGCTCATCAGGCGACGCTCGGCCACGGCCGCGTCCACCTCCTGCCACAGGCCGGGGGAATCTTCGGGATGCACCATCCGAGCGAAATCCTCGAGCTGCTCGACCGGGCCGGAGCCGAAGATGGCACAGGCTTCGGGCGACCAGTAGAGGCGATCGCTCACCATGTCCCAATCCCAGACTCCGGTGCGCGAGGCCGTGAGGGCCAGACGCAGATGCGTCTCGCTATCCTGGGGGCTCTCGATGAAGTGGGCCGGCTCCTTGGCGCCGCCCTTTCCCTGCCGATAAAGGACAGAGGCGGTCGAGCCCAGATACAGGGGGGCCAACAGGGCTCGAATCCAGGGAGGAAGCGAGGTGCTCAAGAGAAGACCGGCCAGCAGGGTCAGACCCACCCAATAGGCGCGTTCCAATGAGGACCTGGTTGCGGGGATAGCGGAAAGCACGAAATCGCTCCCTCAGCTGTATTGTTTTTGAGGCCCCAGCCGGCGAATGGTCGCCAACAGCTGCTCGTAGGGAGCGACGCTATCGACCAGCGCATCCACGTCGGTGTCGCGCAGGTCGGGTCGCAGGGCCGAGACGTGACCGATCAGGTGGGCTCGCGGGTAGCGCCGACGAGCTTCCTGGGCTTGCTCCGCGTGGCGGAGGCGAAGCACCACCACGTCGGGCTCCTGGCCAAAGGGGAGAAGCTCGTGCACCGTCAGGTCGGGCTCGGCCTCGAGCAAACGCGCCAGGACCGAGCGAACCGCGGTGTCACAGCTGACCAGAAGTACGTTGATCACGATCCCAGAATAGTCGCTCGACGAATCTTGCGAGCCCCCCCCAGGGAGGTTTTCGGGATCCGCCGAAAGGAGGAGCCGATGCCCGTCCGAGTCCTCATCACCGATGACCATGCCCTGGTTCGCCAGGGTTTGAAACTGTTGTTGGGTCAAGACCCCGAACTCGAGGTCGTGGGGGAGGCCGCCAACGGTCGCGAGGCGATCGAGCGCACGCAGGTCTTGCGCCCGCAGGTCGTGCTCATGGACCTCCTGATGCCAGAAATGGACGGTCTGACAGCGATTCCCGAGATGCGACAGCGCTATCCCGAGGTGGAGATCATCGCGCTGACCAGCGTGCTGGAGGACGCCTCGGTCGTCCAGGCGGTGCGCTCGGGCGCCATCGGCTATTTGCTCAAGGATACGCAGGCGCTCGACCTGTGCCGGTCCATCAAGGCGGCCGCCGAAGGACGCGTGCAGCTCGCGCCCGAGGCCGCCGCCCGCCTCGTCCGCGAGCTGCGGCCGTCCGACAAGCCCGTGGCGGCCGACTTTACCGAGCGCGAGATGGACGTGCTCAAGCTGGTGGCGGCCGGCAAGTCCAACCAGCAGATTGCGGAGCTCCTGGTCATCGGCGAGAGCACGGTCAAGACCCACGTCAGCCACGTCCTGTCCAAGCTGGGGGTCAAGAGTCGCACCCAGATCGCCGTCCACGCCTGGCAAAGCGGATTGATTCCCAAGCCCGGCTGATCTAGATCATACCGCCCCTCCCCGGCCTGTCCTAAACTGACCAGATGCGCGCCGGGAAACGAGTTCGTTGCTAGCGGGACCTGTCCCGCCGGGGGCCGAATGGCCCGTCATGCGAGACGCCGTCGGAAAAGCGCTGGCTATTTTCGAGGCGGGGGGCGAGCTCGAGGCTGTTCTGCAGGAGATGCTCGCCGGCCTGGAACGCATGCACCCGCAGCACCGCTTTCTGGCCAAGTTCCAGCTCGAGCCCGATCCGGACGCGGTGATTTCCGTCCCCATCCGGGACGCCAACGAGCAGATTCTGGCCCAGGTGATGGCCTTCGGCCCCGAAGCGGCCACGCTTGAAGCGCACGTGACCCTGGCGGTCGCCCTGGTCAGCGTCGTGGCCTCCCGCCGCGAGGAGGCCCGCCGGCTCGACGAGGTGCGGGCTCACAGCCGGACGATTGTCGACATGGCCGTGGACGCGATCGTGACGATGGACGAGCGCGGCTCCATCCTGTCGGTCAACCGGGCTACCGAGCAGCTGTTTGGCTACGAAGCTTCCGAGCTCATCGGGCAGAACGTCAAGATCCTGATGCCCGAGCCCTATCATAGCGAGCACGACGGCTATCTGGCCCGCTACGCCGAGACCCGGCAAGCCCGCATCATCGGGGTCGGGCGGCAGGTGACGGGTCGCCGCAAGGACGGAACGCTCTTCCCCGCGCACCTGGCCGTCAGCGAGGTCACCATGGACGGCTCCCGGCGTTTCACCGGCTTCCTGCGCGACATCTCCGACGTGCTGGAGCTGGCCCGCCAGAAGGCCCACAGCCAGGTCATCCTGGACATGGCCGTGGACGCCATCATCACCATCGACGACCGCGGCCTGATCCGCAGCGCCAATCGGGCCACCCAGCTGCTCTTTGGCTATACCGCGGGCGAGTTGCTGGGGCAAAACGTGCGCATGTTGATGCCCGAGCCTTATCGCGCCGAGCACGACGGCTACATCAATCGCTACAAGCAGACCGGACAGGCCCGCATCATCGGCATCGGCCGCCAGGTGACCGGGCAGCGCAAGGATGGCACCCTCTTCCCGGCCCACCTGGCGGTGAGCGAGACGATTCTCGATGGCGAGCGCCTGTTCACCGGTTTCGTGCGCGACATCTCCGACGTGGTCGAGCTCGAGAGCGAGATGGTCCGGCGCGAGACCGAGTATCTCGAGCGGGAGGCCTCGGTGGTGCTCGAGGAGCGCAAGTTCCTGAGCCGCGAGCTGCACGACTCGGTCTCGCAAGCGTTGTTCGGCATCGTGCTGGGCACCCAGGCCGCTCTCAACGCCCTGGAGAAGCCCGAGCGCGCCCGCGAGGCGCTCGATTACGTCCTCTCGCTGGCCGAATCGGGTCTGGCCGAGATGCGCGCGCTGATCCTGGAGCTACGGCCCGAGTCGCTGGAGTCGGAGGGGCTGCTGGGCAGCTTGACCCGCCAGATCAAAGCGCTGACCCGGCGTTATCAGCTCAAGATGAACCTGGACCTGGGGCCCGAGCCGGACCTGCCGCTCACGCTCAAGCACGAATGCTATCGGGTGGCCATGGAGGCGATGAACAACGTCATCAAGCACGCCCGGGCCACGACCCTGGGACTGCGGGTCCAGATGGAAGGGGACCGCCTGGTGTTGGAGGTCAGCGACGACGGCGTGGGCTTCGAGCCCGCCGAGGTGCCGGTGTCGCGCGTGGGACTGCAGTCGATGCGTGAGCGCGTGGCGGGGACGGGGGGGGAAATGGAGATCGCCACCCGTCCCGGGGAAGGCACTCGCGTGCGGGCCAGCTTTCCGGGCGTCTGACTCAGGCGCACCAGGCTTCGGGCCACAGCGCCCGCGCCAGCATCGAGAGCCCGATGGCGGCGACCACCCACGAGCCGGCCCGCGGATAGCGCCTGGCCAGAGGCTGCAGGGAGCGGGCCAGAAGATGAGCCGGCAGGGTTCCCAGCCAGAAAGCGGCCATGGAGAGCGCTCCCGCCTGCGGCGAATCGCTGGTGGCCGCCAGCATCCAGGCGGCCCCGAGCAGCCCGCAGGGAAGGGCTCCGGTGATCAAGCCCAGCCAGAAGGGCCGGCGCAACAGGGGACCGAGGATCAGCAGCAACCGGGCCAGACCCGGCACGCGGGCGGGCGCCAGGCCCAGGCCCATCGCGAGCATTCCGCACCCGGCCGCGACCAGGAAGAGGCGGTTTCCCAGGCCCAATCGGGCCGCCCAACCGGCCGAGGCCAGGGCGGCTCCGGCCAGGCTGTAGCCCAGCAGGCGTCCAGCTTGATAAGCGGCGGCCCGGCCCCGCACCGCGAGCATGAAGCCGCCGCACATGGCCAGGCAGTGGGTACTGCCCAGGAGGCCCAGCAGCAGCATCTCCATCAGCATGCTCGCTTGATCTCCTGACGCAAGCCGCGCACCAGGTCGAGGGCTGAGATGAGCCCCACCGCGCGCTCGCCGCGCATGACCACCAGGCGCGTGATCTTGCGCTCCAGGACCGCCTCCGAGAGGTCGCGCAGCGGGGTGTTCTCCCGGGTGAAGAACTGAAAGGGGGCCATGATCTCGTCCACTTTCACGCCCCAGGCGATCTGATCGTGCGACAACCAGCGGTGCGGGTGCAGGGGCACGTGCCAGCAGTGGCTGAGGAAGGCCGCCAGGTCGCTGCGCGTGACCACCCCGACCGGTTGGCCCAGGGGGCCCGTGACGAGCGCCGAGAATGCGCCCGTAAGCTTCAAGTGCTCATTGAGCTCCAGCACCGACATCGTGCTGGGGATCGGCTCCGGGGCTGGCTCCATGATGTCTCTGACTCTCAGCATCCGCACGTCCTCCCTGTAGGAGCGATTCTAACGCGCCCGCGAGGCCGGGCGCACTGATCTCGATCAGGGAGGCTCCCCCAAAAACTCTCCCCCTTCAGGGGGAGCTCGAAACCCCCCCTGCGCCTGTCTTCAGGCTGCGCCCGGGGGGCTATGCTGAGGTCAGAACACTCCCGGAGGGCACGATGAAGCTGACCGACCTCACCGAGATCTGCGAATGGACTCACGGCTGCGCCTTCAAGCCCGGCCAGGCCATTTTTCTCGAAGGCGATCATGCCCACACGGTGTATCAGGTCGTACGCGGCGTGGCCAAGCTCGTGTGTGTCGGTTCGAGCGGCCGGGAGATCATCGTCGGGCTCGCGGGGCCGGGCGACTTTCTCGACCTGGTGTCGATCCTCGACGGTCGTCCTTAT
>JBDHVW010000082.1:0-36420 GCA_039809865.1 Vulcanimicrobiota bacterium | reverse complement strand
AGCCATTCCTCGCAAGCCGCTCGCAAGGTCCTTCATGCCAAGAGTCACGAACTGAAAATCATCCTTGCCCTGGTCCCGCAAGTCGGAGATTTCCTTCAAAGCCTGGTCAATCTTGTCCATCGTCCCTCCACGCTCGTGCTACTTTCGTGCCCCAACGTGTCGCTTCTTGCGCCTGGGAGCAATTTCAGTCTAGAGCAGACACGGTGACGAGCCTACCGGTGATCAGCATCACACCGAAAGGTCCGCACTTCCGCCCCCCAAAATTCGAGCGTTCCTCGGCCGATTTTGTCACCTCGTAGGGCCCGCCTCAAGCACCGCGGCGTTTAGATTTTCTCGAGCGCCGGAACGACGTAGGTCCCGTGGGCATTGTCCCGGGTGACCGGCTCCTGAGGATAGGCGTTGGCCTGAGCCGGGTCGGAGGTCGTCAGCGGGATGGTCGTATCGCTCAAGATCGAGGTGGATAGGCTTTGAGGAGTTGCGCTCAGTGGATTGTAGAGCCTCATCATCACCTGGAACTGACCCGATTCTGGAGTGGGAAGCCAGTTCCCTCGAAGCTGCGGGGCTCCATTCTGGAGAAAGATGTCCAGGGACCCATCCGGATTGAGGGTCAGACCGGCTCCGCGCAGGCTGTTCCCGGCCAGTTGCTGCGAGCCGAGCGAGTAGACTGGGATGACCTCGCCAGATTGAAGAGTCTGACCGACCAGACCTGAGTCCACCGAAATCGGAGACATTTTTGTTGGGTCCACATTCCAACTGCTACTGAGTTGGAAGGAGCCGCCGCTGGCATTCATGACGTAATAGGGCGTTTCAGCCGCGAGGCCCCCTCCGCCCGATGCGAAGAAGATCGTGTCGTTGTTCGCATAGCCGGGCTGACTGAAGTGGCTCGTGTCCGTTACGACGACAGGTTGGTCGGGGACCTGCGAGTAGGCGGTGTTGTTCACCGAGGCGGCTGCCAGGAAGGGGAGATTGGCGCTGCTGCCGCTGGCCGTGTTATTGGTATAGATGGTCAGACTCCAGAAGCCCTGGGCGATCGGCGGAAGCTCACCAGGCTCGAAGTGGATCCGGTATCTCTGTCCGCCAGCCAGCGGATCGCCATTGGCATCGCTCCCCGTCAGCGGATAGGTGCCGTCGGGAGCAAGACTTGCGATTCCTCCCTCGTAGGCGGCCACGGAGCGAATGAACCAGCCGCTCCAGGTGTTTGGGTATTTTCCGATGTTGGAGGTTGCGGTGACATGCCAGAAATTTTGTGACGGCGGCCCGTTCAGGGCGAAAGTCTGGCCGGCGCCGAGAATCTTGTTGCCCAACTCGAGAGCGGCCTGGAGCAACAGGAGCTGTCGGGGCGTGAGCTGGTCGATGTGAAACCCCTGGCTGTCCAGGCCTACAGGGGCAAACGACTCGAAGACCGCTTCCTGGCCGACCGAGGCGCTCGGGCTCATCAGGTAAGGGGGGTGAACGTCCGTACTGAAAGCTGCACGAGAAGGGAGAGGGCTCCTGACCACCGCCTCGCCCAACCAGCGAAAGAAGATCGGGGCCAGAGTCGGGGGTGTCTCGAACTCGGAAGCGATTTCCGCGAGCATCGGGTCGCGCCGCTCGACTCCGCTCAGAGGGGCCAGCGTGAAGCCCGTGGTCTCGGTATAGGCCTGGCTCTGCTCAAGCGAATCGGGGGAGTCCGAAACGGAGTAGGCATCGACCGGAACGCGGACGATAATCCACGCGTGGTCCGTATCGATGGGCACGACGTGGTTTGCGTCGAAGCCATCGCTCAAGTGGGCCTCGGGATCGACGTAGCCCGGATCGTTGGGTCCGACCACGAGGTAGCGGCCGCCGGTCGTCCCGGGAGAGGTTCGCAGGCCCAGCGAGGCCTGCGAATTGCCATAGGCGTCGTCGATCTGAACCACGTAGTAGGAGTCGATGGCCGGAATGGTCAGGATTTGCGGTCCGCGACCCAGATCCAAGAAGGCGCTCGAGTAGAGCACGTCCACGTCGGGCGCGGAGACCGGCGATGGGAGCTGCCAGTTGGGCAGGTGCGTGGCGTGGAAGAAGAAGTTCAGGGGCGCCTGGCTGTTGGTTTTGGCGCGTTCGAGCCGATAGACGGTCATGGGAGCATAGCCCCACAGGTAGGCTTCGAGGGCCAGCCGCAGAAATTCGATGTCGGCCGGCGACAGGCTCACTTTGGAGAGAAGCTCGCTGGGAATCTCAGGACGACTCAAGTCGCCGAATCTCAACCGATCGGCATAATCTCTGGCATTGAACCCGCTGAAGGGGTCGTTGCTCACCCAGCTCGACAGGGTCTCATCCGAGGAGAAGCCCGAGGGGTCGGTCGCGACGGGCGCGTCGGAGCCCGAGCAGCTCAGGATCAGAGTGGCCAAAGCGATAATGAGCACAAACCGCATCTTCATTCTCCAATTATGACTGGTGCAGATATCGAACCGGGGCCTGATTGTATCGATTTCGCATTTTCGTAGGGTGTGGCTGGCGAGTTACTTTCACGGGGTCGGCCATACGGAGGTTTCTCGTGGGATGTCCGGCACTGTATCACACTCTTCCTGCCCTGACTGATCAGCAGTTGAAGATTTCACGCAGCTGGAGCCTCTTTCGAATCGGCTCATCCCAGCTATCGGACGCGCCCAAAGCCGACAAGCCTTCGCCCACCAAAGCAGCCAGGCAGGCACGGATGGTCAAAATTACACCGAAAGGTCCGCTCTCCGCCCCTCCCGAATTTCGCGTCCAGGATGAAGCAAGCCGAGCATACCAATTCCAACTTTATCCCCCACGAGACCCTGGGCGAGGGTGGCATGGGCCGGGTGCACAAAGCCCGGGACGTCCGCCTGGAGCGCGAGATCGCGCTCAAAGAGCTCAAGCCCGACCAGAATGATGACCGCGATGCGGTGCGCCGGTTCATCCAGGAGGCCAAGGTCACGGGACAGCTGATGCACCCGGGCATCCCCCCGGTGTACGAGTTGGGCCAGAACGAGGACGGCACGCCCTTCATCGCGCTCCAACTGGTGGAAGGCACGACCCTGGAGACGGTCCTGAGCAAGCTCCGAGAAGGCGACCCGGAGACCCACGCGGAGTATACCTTCGAGCGAAGAATCCAGGTCATCCAGCGCATTTGCGAGACGCTCGACTACGCCCACAACCGCGGCTGGATTCACCGCGACCTCAAGCCGGCCAACATCATGCTCGGTCGCTACGGAGAGGTCTACGTGATGGACTGGGGCGTGGCCAAGTTCATCGGGGAGCCGACGCCCGGAGTGATGCGCAACACCTACTCGGAGACGAAGGCCGGAGTGTTCACCGGCACGCCACAGTATGCCAGCCCGGAGCAACTCTCCAGCCAGGAGCACCTGGGGCCCGAGAGCGACCAGTACTCGGTGGGAGTCGTGCTCTACGAGCTGATGACGCTCAGCCTCCCCCACGAGCACGCCGACCTCCGCGAATTGGTCAGCATGGTGCTCACGAAACCCCCGACACCGCCCGAGTCGCTCAAGCACTCGACGCAGGGCCGCGTGGCGCGCGAAGTCAGCTTGATGATCCTGCGCGCGCTGGAGAAGGACCCGGCGAAGCGCTATCCCACCGTCAAGGCGCTCAGCGCGGACCTGCAGCTCTACGTGCAGAACCAGGCCCGGCCGGTGTGCCCGCACACGCAGATGAAGCAAGTGCTGTTCCGGCTCAACCGGTTCATGGATGACCACCCCCTGGTGGGGGGCGTGCTGGTCTATGGATGGATGTTGTTACCGATCGTCCTTACGGTCGCGCTGGTCCTGAAGTAGACCCCCCCGGTCCTGACGACCTTCCGCTCGCCCCAGGTAGGGCCGCAGGGTGGCCGCCAGCATGGCGTAGCCGGCCTCGTTGGGGTGCAGAAGGTCGGGGAACTCCTCCGGGCGGGCGTTGTTGCCCGGGCCCGCGAGGGGGGCCCAGGTCGGGCAGCAGGTCACTCCCAGCGAGCGGTAGCCTGTGTTGACCTGGCAGATCTTCTCGGGACCGCGGTCGAGCTTCGGGGTGCTCGGCAGCACCTCGCACAGGACGACGGGGATGTCGGCCTTGCGCAGGTCGGCCAGGATGCCCCGCACGTTGGAGACCACCTGGTCGGGGGTGGCGCCGCGGCCGATGTCGTTGGTGCCGATAAGCAGCACCACGGCCCGGGGGTGCAGCGCGACAACGTCGTCCTGCAGGCGATACCAGACGCCGCGGGTCGTGTCCCCGCTGATCCCGCGGTTGGCCACCTTCAGGTCGGGGAAGGCCTGCGGCAGGCTGTGCCAGCCCTCGGTGATCGAGTCGCCCAGGAAGACGACGGCGCCCCGGTCCTGCTCACGCTGCCGGGCGAAGAGGGCGCGACGCCCGTGAAAGTGGGTGCGGAACCACTCATCCTCGACCAGAGGCCCCTGGCCCGGGAACGCGTTGTCTGCAGGCCAGTCCGTGGAGGCCGCCAGGGCCATGGCGACGAGAGAGAACCAGAGAAACAGACGGCTCATGGGGCGGCTGTTCGCCTCAGGTTGCCCACGGCCTCCAGGTAGCCGGGAACCCACGCCTGGTAGTCCTCCAACAAGCAGAACATGGCGACCACGACCCCGTCGTCCAGTGAGCGCAGGCGCACGGCCAACACCTTGTCCTCGAAGGTCCACAGCGCGAAGTGGTCGCCCTCGACCGAGGCGACCTCCGTCAACCCCTTCAGGCCGAGATCGCTGGAGGAACGCGACACGAACAGGTGGGGGCGGAGCTTGCCGTGGTAGACGCGCGGGGTCAGGTCCTCGTAGGCGCCCTTTTGCCATCCCTGCGGAGGGCAGATCGTGACGCCGCCGAGCGTCACCGGCAGCGTGCGGGGGCGACTCTCAGGCACGGCGCCCAGACCCGGATCGCCCTCCAGGCACAGCACCTCCGTCACCACCGGCTCCGCGGCCTCGTAGTAGGCCAGGATGCAAGATTTCCCCTTCCCCAGCCTGTCCAGGGCGAGGCGCGCTCCGCGCAGGTCGTAGCAGCGAGTCGCGGAGAGCTCCACCCGGACCACCCGCCGAGAGCCGTCCGGCAGCTCCACAGTGGCCCGCTGGGTGCTGTCGGGCACCTCGACCAGCCGGACGGTCATCAACGAGCGCTTGCCCCCTCCCAGCAAGCTGAAGACGGGCTTCTCCTCCTTCTGGAAATGGTGACGGAGCACGTCGTAGCCGAGCACGTCGATGAGCACCGGAGGGTAGTCCTGGGCGAAACATGGCAGCGCGAGCAAGAACAGGAGCAGGAGGATCATCGGCCGCTCCGCCTCCAGTCCGCCAGAACCTTTTCGGCGATCTGGATGCGGGTGGATAGAGGAGGGTGCGTCCCCTGGCCGTCCGCGCCCAGAGCCCAGTTGCCGAACTGCTCGATGTTGGCCTTGCGCAACTTGACCAGAGCCCGCAGCAGACCCTCCGGGTTGTAACCCGCCGCCGCCGAGTACCGCAGGCCGCGCGTGTCGGCGTCGAGCTCCTGGCCCTGCTTCCAGAGCTTGGAGTTGTTGCGATAGTCCTTGTCCTTCCAGCTCTTGGCCATCTGCTGGAGCGAGTTCTCCAGCCGCTGGTACGCCATCTCCGCCTCGCGGATCTCGCGCGCCACGTTGGAGAGCTCCTGCTCGGCCTGGCTCATGAGCGAGCGATCCCCGGTCTGCTGGTAGTAGGCCTGAGCCCGGCGACAGGTCGACTCGAGCGAGGACTGACGGGCGTAGAGCGTCCGCAGCCTGGCCGCCAGGCGCGACTGCTCCGAGCGAGCCTGTTCCATTCCCCCCTCGAGCGCGCCCATCTGTCCTTCGCGATAGCGGGCATTCTCGCCGTGGCGACACATCCCGTGGCCCATCTCGTGGGCCATGATGCCGGCCAGCTCATCCTCGGTCAGGCCCAGTTCGAGCAAACCGCGCGAGATGCAGAGCGCTCCCGCTCCGGTGCAGTAGGCATTGGGCGAGCTGTCGTTTACGATGTAATAGCGCCACTCGAGGCTGGGAGCTTCGGTCTTCTCGGTCAACAGGTCCCCGACGCGCCGCATGCGGGCCATCTGCTCGGGCCAGTCGTAGGCGCCGCCCTCCTTGGCCAGGAGGCGCTGCATCATCGCTTGAGCCCGCTGCCACTCGGCTCCACCCGGGTGCTTGACCACGGGCTTGCGCTCCGCCTGCGCCTCGGGGCTCACCAGGTCGGTAAACCCGAGCGAGGCGTTCACGCGCTTGGAGTAACCCAGCGCCAGCGTCACCGCCACCAGCGGGATGCGGGGCTCGTCGCCGGCCAGGAGCTGGCCCACGACCTTGGAGTCGACCAGCACGTCGGGCGGGGCGTAGGTGATGCGGTTCAGGTCCGCGGGGCGCAGCAGGCGCTCGAGCTCGGCCTGCAGGACGTAGGTCTCGCCCACGCGCGTCACGCCGTCCCGCACGGGCTGGTTGCGCACGTAGAGCTGGTCGGGCCGGGCGACGGCCGTAGCGATGAGGAACACCACAAGAATGAGAAGTTTTCTGTGCATGTCCCGAGAGTAGGACCAACTACTGTCAGCCAATGTCAATTGAAACGAAATCAAGAACTTGATCCTCACGCCACGTGAGGTTGTAAGATACCCCCATGAGAGTCGGTGAGCTGGCCAAACGGAGCGGCCTGACGGTGCGCGCGCTGCATTACTACGAGGAGCTGGGACTGCTCCAAACTCCGCGCAGAATGGCCTCGGGCCATCGGGAGTACGACGAGCACGCGCTCGGGAAGCTGCAGCAAATCCAATCGCTGCGGGCGATCGGAATGTCCCTCGCCGAGGTGAAGGACTGCCTGCTCAAGCCTCAGACCACCCTGCGCTGGGTGGTGGAGCTGCACCTCGACAAGCTGCGCCGGCGCATCGCGCACGAGACGCAGCTGGTGCAACGCCTGGAGCGCCTGCTGGACAGCCCCGACCCGGACGCAATCCTACAGACACTGGAGACGATGAGCATGCTGGACAAATACTACTCCCCCGAGCAGATGCAATATCTCGCCGAAAGGCGCGAGCAATTGGGCGACCAGGCCACCCGGGAAGTCGAGGCCGAATGGCCCGAGCTGATCGCCAAGATGCAGAGGCACTGCGACCAGAAAACGCCCGTCGACAATCCCGAGGTGCAGGCGCTGGGCCGCCGCTGGAAAGAGCTGGTCGCCATGTTCACCGGAGGCAACCCCGGCATCGCAGCCTCGCTGCAGAAGATGCGCGACGACCAACCGCAGACGGAGCTGTCGGTCTACGTCCGCGAGGTGCACGAGTGGGACGAATCCTCATGACAGCATTCATAACCCGGGTCGCCCGGGCCAGCGTGCGGACACAGCCCCGGCCCCGAACGCACGCTCCATGTCCCGCGGTTCAGCCCGGACATGTCCGGGCCAGCGCGCGGACACAGCCCCGGCCCCGAACGCACGCTCCATGACCCGCGGTTCAGCCCGGACATGTCCGGGCCAGCGCGCGGACACAGCCCCGGCCGCCGCCCTCTGCTCCGTGCGGACCGCAAGAGCTGGCCCCAGCTCTCCATCCCCGGCCTGTCAGGTTAGCTCGGCTGGCCCACGGGGCCGGCGTCGGCCCCCTCGGGAGCCGCGCTCGGGCCGCTGAGCCACCCCCGCGCCAGCAAGAGCCCCACCGGGGTGATGCACGCGATGCAGCCGTAGATCAGCCACAGCGTGCCCGGGTCCTTCGGCCCGTCGGCCGGGATGTAGCGGTTGAGCAAGATACCCGAGTAAAGCCCCGTGGTGAACTTGGCCAGGAACCACGGGATGTTGGCCAGCCCCATGTAGGACCCGACCTTCCCCGGAGGCGCCAGGTTGGCGACATACTCCAGGAAGCGCGAGGACCAGACCGCCTCGCCCAGCGAGAACAGCGTCACGTAGAGCAGCAGGCGGCCGAGCTCCGGGCTGGGCACCAGCAAGAAGGTGGTGACCGCGCTCAGGGTCGTGCCCAGCAGCATCATCGTCAGCACCTTCGCGCTGCGCGTCAGACTCGCGATGGTGGGGACGAACAGCACGATGATCAGCGGGTTCAGCCCCGAGATCCACTCGAACTTGGAGTTCACCGCCGGAGGGAAGCAGCGGAATACGTAGTCGGGAATCGTCAGCCACTGGTGCGCAAACAGCGTGCGCACCGGCAGCAGGATGAAGATGAAGAACATGAAGCGCGGATCGCGGAACGGCGAGCTGACCTTCTTCTCGGCCACCTCGGGGGAGTCGGTCTCGTGGCGCGGGAACGGCTTGAGCGCCGCCGTGAACAGCATCAGGTGGATGACCAGCACGAGCGCCGTCAGGGCCGTGCAGGTCCAGAAAACGCCCGAGATGCCGAGGTCGAGCCCGTGGATCGTCCTCCCGAAGATCGTCAGAAACGGATCGGCCGTGCGCACGAACGGCGACAGGAAGTTCTCGGCCACGATGCCCAGGTTCATGATCGAGTAGAGCAGACTGTAGCCGATCGTGGCCGTGCGGGCGTCAGTGTAGTCTTTCACGCCCGCGTAGAGAGCCGGCTGGATCACGCCCGAGCCCACCGCCATCAAGACCAGCGCGAACCAGGCCGTGGGCTGTCCCCCGAGGTGGCCGGCCCCGCTCAGCAGGGCCCGGCCGGCCAGCAGCAATACCAGCGACAGCGTCAACGCACGGCGCACACCGATGCGATCGGAGATGAAGCCGCCGCCCAGCATCGTGATGGTCACCAGGCCGGTGAACCACGACACCGCCAGCCCCGACCGCTCGTCACTGAAGCCGAGATCGGCCCCGAGGTAGCGCGTGAGCAGCGTCAAGATGCCGAAATAGGCGATCCCGTCCACGAAGTTGACCAGGTTTACGAGCCAGAAAGCCCGCGACGCCCGGAACAACACCTTGAGGGAATCGACCAGCCCGAGGTCCTCTTCCATGCCCCCATCATGAGCCCCCGGGGCCTGTCAGCGCAGTTGCGAGGCTGTTAACAAGGGTCCTCGGCGAGCAAGATCGCGAAGTCGACCAGCGGCGGAAGAGGAGCCGGTGGCGGCGGAGGGGTTTTGCCGGTTTGATAGTCCCAGAGGTGCGGAATCAAGTTACTCATGCACCCAGCCTAGCATCTGCCACTGACAGATACTGTCAGTCGCTCGACCGCCTCCCCCACTCCAGACGGATCGATCGGCTCGGGCCGCGGCAGCGCCAGCAACTCCTCCACCGGAATGCGCCCGCTCAGGAAATCCGAGCGCGTCAGCTCCAGCAACCCTCCACGGGCGCGCAGATACTCCCACAGGTAGGGCTCCTCCGGCCAGTCCGGGCGCCGCAGGGACATCACCGGCAAGCCGTGGCAGGCGGCCTCGGCAAAGGTGCCATAACCGGGCTTGGTGATCAGCGCATCCACCGAGGCGACCACGTCGATGAACGGAATCCCGAGCCTGTCCACCTCCACGGAGTCGGGCAGATCCCAACCCTCGGGCACCAGCCAGGTCACCCCCGGCACGCGCGGCCACGCCACCGGGGGCGGGAAGGGCAGCCCTCCCAGCGACACCAGCACGAACTTGCCCTTCCCCAGCGACACCCGGCGACCCCGGCGCGACACCAGCCCCAGCGCGCGACGGCGCGGCTGATCCGCCATCGGCATGGAGGGCGTGGGCTGCCAGAACTCGGTCATGCACGCGTAGGCGCGTCGAATCCAGGGCAGCTCGGGAACATCGACGATGTCGGCCCAGCGCAGGCTGCACATCCCGAAGCACGGAATGCCCAGCTCGCGAGCCGCCTCCGCCAGGCGATAGGGCACGTTGGCCAGGATTGCGGAGGGCTGCAACGCGCGCAACCAGGCGATCTCCCCGTCCAGGTCATACTCCCGGTGAAAGGCGCGATAGGCCGCGGCGGTGGCCGGAGAATCCACGGTCAGCGCGTCCAGGTTGCGCACTCCCACGTCGAGGACGCGCTCGACGCGGGTGAACGGCACGGTCAGCTGGCGCGCCAGGACGGCGGGCGGCAGAGTGGTCGCCACTACCAGCTCGACATCGCGCAGCGCGTTCAGGATCGGCGCGGTCTGACCCAGATGCCCGTAGCCGTGGGCCGTCAGACCGACCAGGATCAAAGCTCGCTGATGACGGACAGGCAAACCACTCTCACGAACAGTCTGTTGCGATCACGCGGGCCGCATTGCGACCCGGCATAAAGCTCACGCCCGGCCCGGGGTGGCTGCCGCTGCAGCACAGGTAGACGTTGGGCACCGGCGTGCGGTACTGCGCCAGCTCCGGAATGGGGCGCATCGGACCGCTCTGGTAGGGCACGAAGGCGCCCTGCAACTCGGTGCCGCGCACCGCGCTCGAGATGTGGCGTTCCTGGTCCAGGGGGGAGTGGACAACGCGGGAGAGCACGCTCAGGTTCTCGATGTAATGCTCCTGCAACAGCGCGATGACGCGATCGGCATAAGCCTCTTTCACAGCGTCCCAATCGAGAGAGTAAGGCACGCACTTGACCAGGATCTTCACCAGCCCTTTCCCCGCGGGCATCCGGCTGGGATCGGCCACGCCGTCGTTGCACACGATCAGCACCGGCCCGTCGGGCAGCTCCCCGCCCCGGGTCTGGGTGAACATGCGCGAAACGTACTCCAGCGAGGGGGGCGTGCAGTGGACGTAGCAGGCGCGCGAGGCGTCCTGGCCGGCACGAAACCGCGGGGGCTCGTCCAGGGCCAGGTAGATGACCATGATCGAGTCGCCCCACTCGTAGCGGCCCATCTTGTCGGCGATCGCAGCGCCCACCACCTCGGGGCCGAGCAGATCCAATGTCAGCGTGCGCGGGTCGACGTTGGAGGCGATCAGCCCCGCCTCGATCTCCTCGCCACTCTCGAGCCGGACCCCGACGGCCCGACCGTTGGAAACCAGGATCTTGCTCACGCGGGCTCCCGTGCGCACGCTGCCGCCCAACTCCTCGAGGCGCCGGGCCAGCGTGAGGGCCAGGTTGCCCATCCCTCCGCGCACCACGCGGTTGCCAAACTCCTGGATGATGGAGTCGAACATCCACGCGATCTGCCCCCCACCGGCCTGGTCCGGGGCCACGTTGGCGTGCAGCGAGAACGTGCCCAGAAACATCCGCACGGCCTCCTGCTCGAACCACTCCGTGGACCACGAGCGCAGCGACTGCATCGCGAAGCGGAAGGCGTCGGGCGAGGGCCATCCCAGCGGGGCCGGAGAGGCGTTGAGCGCGGCCGCGATGGCGGGTTTGGCTTCCAGCCACCGAGCGTACAGGGCGCGCCACTGGGAGGCGTCCCGCGACGAGAAGGACGCGATGCGCGCGCAGGTGTCGTCCAGTGCGGCGTGCATCTGCATCGTGCGCCCGTCGGGAAAGGCGTGGGCGAAGGCGACGTCGGGACGCAAGAGGTCGAGCTTCAGGCCCAGCTCTTCGGGAGCGGGCGAGAGGCTCGCGAACTGGTAGCCGAACGCGTGCAGATCGGAGTGAAAGCCCGGCCGGGTGATCTCCTGGGTGACCGTAAGGCCGCCCACCGTGGCGTTGGCCTCCAGCACGAGCACCCGCCTCCCCTGTTGCGCCAGGTAGCAGGCGCAGGTCAGGCCGTTGTGGCCCGAGCCGAGGACCAGCGCGTCGAGGCTCACGGGTTCAGGCGAGAGATGCGCCAGCCGGCGCCCTCAGGGGTGTAGAGGAACCGGTCGTGCAGACGGTATTCGCCGTGCTGCCAGAACTCCCAGACGTCCGGCTTGACGCGATAACCGCCCCAGAGCGGCGGACGCGGGATGGGCCCTTCGCCGAACCTGGCCTCCAGGGCGGAGACACGCTCGAGCAGCTCCTGGCGCGAGCCCAGAGGCTGCGACTGGACGCTGGCCCAGGCGCCCAGCTGACTCACGCGGGGACGCCCCGCGAAGTAAGCGTCGGACAGCTCCTCGGGCAGCCTGGACACGTGGCCTTCCACCCGCACCTGGCGAGAAGTCTCGCGCCAGTAGAACAGGATTCCCGCCCGGGGATTGGCCTGCAGGTCGCGGCCCTTGCGGCCTTCGTAGTGGGTGTAGAACTGGAAGCCGTCGGCGTCCAGGCCGCGCATCAAGACGGTGCGCACACTGGCCTGACCGGAGGCGTCGGTGGTGGCCAGCGCCATGGCCTCGGGGTCGAGCGGGCAGGCCGCGCGAAACTCGTCGTACCAGCGTTGGAACTGGTTGAGGGGATCGGGATCGAGATCGTTCAGGTCGAGGAACACGCTGGGGAGTGTAGCGAAGTCTCGGCCTTCATGCAAGGCAAATACCTCTCCCTGGCGCCCCTCCTCAACTGGCGCTTCATGCCCCGTCCGCTCGATCTCGAGGCCATTTACGGCCGCCGGGCACCCCTGGTGCTCGAGATCGGTTTTGGCAACGGGGAGTTCCTCACGCGCACCGCCTCCGAGCAGCGCGACCACGACTTCCTGGGAATGGAGCTCGAGTGGAAAGCGGTCCGCCGCGCCCTGCGACGCGCCAAGCAGCTCGAGCTCACCAACCTGCGCGTCATCCTGGGCGACGCCCGCGAGGCCGTCGAGTGGGGGCTCCCTCCGGGCTGCCTGAGCCAGGTCACCATCCAGTTCCCCTGCCCCTGGCCGAAGCGGCGCCACGAGAAGCACCGCCTGTTCAGCGTCGATTTCCTGACGCTGATCCGGAACCGCCTCAAGCCGGACGGACACGTCTGGATCGTCACCGACTTCGAGCCGCTCTTCGAGCAGATCCGCATCAACGGGCCGCGGGCGGGCTATCGGGCCGAAACCGAGACCGTCCCGGCGCGGCTCAACACCAAATACGAGCGACGTTGGACCTCCGAGGGCCAGCAGCTGTTCTACGAGACCCGACTCTATCCCGAGGGGCCGGCGCCGCCGGCGCCCAGCTTACCGGAGGTCGAAGTGCGCATCCCCACGATGAAGGAGTTCCCCACCCACATCGAGCTGCCCGAGCCGGTGGCCGAAGGAAATTTCCGCGTCAACTTCCGCGAGCTGATGGTGGACAAAGAGCGCCAGAAGGCGATGTTCCGCGTCTTCATCGTGGAGGAGCCCCTGCACCAGGACCTCTGGGTCGAGCTGGCCCCGGTGGAGAACAAGTGGCACCTGCGGCCGTCCGCCGCCTGCACCTACTTCCCTACTCGTGGGGTTCAGCGTGCACTGGACTCGATACGAGCCACTCTTCGCTGAGATCGGCTTTGGGCTGCGTGAAACCGCCCGCCTGGGCGTGGCCGCCGCCCCCCTCGAAGGTCTTCAGGACCGGCGTGACGTCGTTCTGGGGGCCGCAGCGCAGCGACCAGTGGCGGTCGCCGTTCTCGTCGTCGAAATAGAGTCCCACGAACGGGGCGTCCGGATACTTGCCCTTCATCGCGTCGCCCACTTCCGACCGCAGCTCGGCCGAGACGTTGACGATGGGAACCTTGTGGCCCCGGATGTTGCCCTCGCGCACGCGCTCGATGTTGCCGGCGATCAGCTGGTTCTTGTAGCGCAGGATCGCCACGCCCTCCAGCTTGAGGTGCGGGACGTCGAGCTGGCTCCAGGTCGCGAACTCACGCGGATAGGAGGCGAGCGCGGCCGAGAACTCCCGGCTCTGGGGCAGGGCGAACTTCCACAGGTCGCGGTCCTCGACCAGCTGCAGGATCTCGGGCTCGGGCTTGCCGGGGTGGAAAAACTCCCAGGCGATGCCGGCGCCCGCGCGGGTCTTCTCGAAAACGGCGTAGGGAAGGCCTTGCAGGTTTTCCTCGGCGGTCTTGTGGTGGTCCAGCACCACCAGTCCCGCGACGCGCGACTTGAGCTCCTCGAGCTTGTCGCGGGAGAAGCTGAAGTCGACGATAGCCACTTTGGCGTCCCTGGGCAGCTCGGGGAGGTCGTCGCCGTAGTTCACTCCGATGTATTGCGCCTTGTCGCCGAGCCGCTCGTGGGCCGCCCAGGCGGCGCCGAAGCCGTCAAAGCACGGGTTGTGATAGATCACGTGGGTGACGTCCTCGGGCTTGAGCTCGAGCGCGTCGAGCCGGGCGCGCAGGCCGGGCTGGCTGGCGGGCACGGGCCCCGTCGCGGGCTGGCAGCAGGGGCAGCCCGCGGCGTGCTGGCCGAGGGAGACCTTATCGCCCGCGAGCGCCTCCGTCGCGGCGGCGGCGCGGGAGACATAGACGCTGGGCTGGGCGGAAACGGCGGAAAGCTGCATACTCCAGGCTATCCCCGGGGACTGAAAAAGGCCTGAAACAATCTGTTCACAAAACGATAACAAATACGCCCTAGTCGCAAGGTCCCCGCGGCGGGAAGTAAAGGGTAGAACTTTCCCGGTGCGGCAGGTGTCGCACCAGGTCCCAAGCCTCCTTCCCCAGACGGGGCCGCCTTTTGCAGAGCGGCCCTCTTTCTTTTCAGCGATCCAGCTTGTGTTGCGCCTCGGGAAAGTCCACTCCAATCTGGACCGCGCGACGATAGAGCGCCTGCTGGCGAACAGGGTCCGTCTCGCCGTAGCGCGCCTCCTCGAAGACGCGCACGGCCAGCTCCAGGCGCCGCGCCTCCGGGCGGATGCGGTAAATCTGAATGTGGGGGGAGGCGTAGACCCTCTCGAGCAACCGGCTCCCGGCCGCGTCCCGGGTCAGGTCGGGGGGCGCCGTGATCGTCTGGGGGCCGTCCTCCACCATCAGGTAGTCGGCGCCCTGCGCCGCCGCGATGGCCAGGTAGTTGGACCAGACCTGGAACTTGCCGGGGGTGCGCGCGGTGCGCTGCGAGTAATACTCGAGATTGCAGGTGGGCGCGCCGGCCACCATCGCCCCTGGCTCGGTGCTCTCGCGCAGCCAGCGATAGGCGGCCCGGCGCTCGGTCCAGGCGGCACGGTCGGGGTGCAGCAGCGCCAGCTCTCGCGGCAGTGGCAGGAGCAGCAGCCCGGCCAGGATCCAGGCGGGTCGGGGCAGCCTCTGCACCGCCAGCAAAAGGATCAGCGGCCACACGGGCAGCCAGAAACGCCCCTCGGTGAGAGGCCAGAGGCTGCACAGGGCCAGATAGCCGACCACGGCGAGGGAGAGCGGCTCCTTGCGCACGTTGGTCAGCGCCAGCAACAGAATGAGGACGGCCAGCGGGGTCAGGAAGTCGGACCCCAGAAAGTCGGTCGCGAGCTGGTGCGGAAGGCCCGTCCAGAAGCGCCATTGCTGGCGCAGGATGGAGTTGGCCTCGTAGAAGTTGGCCGCCTGCAGCACATACTGCCCGGCGCTGTTGCGCAGCCCGATGAAGGCCAGCACGTAGATCCCTCCCGCCCAGGTGCCCAGCGTGAAGAGAGCGAGCTCCTTGCGGGTCCGGCCCAGGGCGAGAGCCGGCAGCAGCGCGAGCCCCGGCAGGCGCGTGAGGAAGGTCAGGCCGACCAGCATCCCCAGCCAGAGCCAGCGCGGCTTGCGCTCGCCCCACCACAGGCAGAGCAGGAAGAGGAAGGCGAACGGAACCTCCGACATCGTGGTCGTGCCCAGCACCAGCCCGATGGGCGTCAGCACGTAACTGGCGCCCACCAGCACGGCCGCGGGCAGCGGGAGACGCCGACGCGCCACCAGCACCACCAGGACGACCGTCGCCAGCGTGTAGAGTAAGCTGTAGGCCTGCAGCGCCCAGCGGGGGGCGTAGCAGAGCGGGATCAGCAGCAGCGAGAAGCCGGGGAAATAGGCGGCCGAGGCGCCGTCTCCCTCGTAGGTGGCCAGGAGACGGCCCGTCTGGAGGATTCGGCGCGCGCCCAGCACGTAGCCCGTATCGTCCTGGAACGTTCCGATGGGGATGCGCGCCGCCCAGAGCGCTGCGGCCAGCAGCGCGAGCCCCGTGAGACCGAGCAGCGTCCTACGGGACGATGACGCCAACCTTCCCCCCAGTCGTCTCGGCGAACCAGACGAATCCGTCGGGGCCGGTCGCGATGCCGGCCGGGTTGCCGGCCGCGGGGAACTCGGTCACCGCGCCCTGCGGCGTGATGCGTCCGATCTGCGAGGCCTTCAGCTCGGTGAACCAGAGATTGCCGTCCGGGCCGACGCAGATGCCGCCGGGGCCGGTGCCGGGCGTGACGGGGAACTCGGTCAGCACGCCGGCCGGGGTCATGCGGCCGATCTTGTCGCCATCCAGCTCGGCGAACCAGAGGTTGCCGTCGGGGCCCAGGCAGATCTCGTCCGGGGCGCTGCCCGGGGTCAGCGGAAACTCGGTGATGTCGCCCGCGGGCGTGATGCGCCCGATCTGGCTGGCGGCGTTCTCGGTGAACCACAGGTTGCCGTCGGGACCCGCGCAGATGTTGAACGGCAGGCTGCCCACCGTCAGGTTGAACTCGGTCACCGCGCCGCCCGGCGTCATGCGCCCGATCTTGTGGGCGAGCTGCTCGGTGAACCAGACGTTGCCATCGGGGCCGAGGCAGATGCCGTAGGGATGCGCCAGCGGGGCCAGGCCGCCCATCTCGGTGATCGAGCCGTCGGGGTTGATCTGCGCGAGCTGGTTGCCGTCCGCCTCGGTGAACCAGACGTTGCCGTTGGGACCGATCGTGAAGAAGGTCGGTGCGGCGTTGGCCGTGGGGACGTTGAGGAACGTGATGGCCCCGGTCGCCGGATCGAGCTTGCCGATCTGGTTCGCCATGGGCAGGCTGAACGTCATGCGGCCGTCCGGACCCGCGATGATGCCGAACGTGGCCGCCCCCACCGGGAACTCCTGCACCGTGCCGGTCTTGGGCACCACCGTGATGGTGATGGGCGGGCTCGTCACCCCGTTGAACGTGGCCGTCAGCTGGCTGGTCTGGGCCGGCACCACGGTGGAGATCGCCTGCGCCGTCGCCAGCCCCGACTGGTTGACGCTCAGGATGGCCGCATCCGACGAGCTCCAGGCCGCCGCGATGTCGCCCACGGTGCCCGAGCTCGAGGTCGCCAGCGCCGTCAGCTGCAGCGTCTGCCCGGCCTGCAGCGTGGCCTTGCCCGGAGTCACGGAGACCGACGTGGTGGTATTCGGGATGTTTGTCGTCGTGGTATCCCCGCCACAGCTGAACACGGTCAGGGCCAGGGCGGCCAGAAAAAGCTTCTTCATGAGGAGGGCACTTCCCGAGGCAGGGAAGAGCCTCCTGTGGGAGATGGGAGACGGGAGAAGGGAGAAGGCCAACTGCCAACTGCCAACTGCCAACTGCCAACCGCCAACCGCGCCCAAAGGTCCCGGCGGGGCGCTCAGGCCTCCCAGCTGGCGCTGGCCGAGGGGGAGGCTCCGCAGCGGCGGCAGGGGTGTTGGCCCAGGGGGTTGATGAAGCCGCAGTAGCCGCAGCCCCAGGTGCTGGAGGCGGCCTCGGGAGAGGGGTCCGGCACCAGGCCGGCGAGCTCGCACAGGGCCTCGCGCAGAAGCTCGGGGTCGAGGGTGCGCAGGTAGTCGGTGAACAGGGGGCCCACGCGATTGGGAGCGGGGACGGCGCGCAGCAGCTCCTCGATGGCGACCGCGGGCACAGTGCCGCCCAGCACGCCCATCGCGGTCTGCCAGTAGGCCCCCGCGGCAGTGCCGTCGAGGCGGTCGCCACGCCGGGCGCCGCGCTCGATGTCGGTGAAGAGGGCGTGCAACTCCTGGCAGGCGGACTCGAGCTCGACCAGGGCGGCTTCGGCCGTGACATCGCGCGAGAGCAGAGTGCCCACGGCGGCCTCCAGGCGCTCCAGGCCCGCGTCCACCTCCTCCTGCGCGCCGCGTAGCTCCAGGGGCAGCACCAGCAGGGGGCGCACCAGGTTCCAGAACGTCATCACCTTGGGCAGCACCGACTCGGTCAGGTTGCGCACGCCGCGATCCCACTGCTCGCGCGGCACTTTGCGGCCGGTCTCCAGGGCCAGCTCGAGATCGGCCCCGGCCATGGGGATGTTGAACCGCCGGTACCGCTCCAGGTGACGGTCGTGGTCGCGGCGATCCCAGTCCAGAAAGAGCTGTAAGACCTTGCACGAGTCGCCCATGCGGCCCACCGCGTCGTGCAGATCGGGCGTGTGCTCTCGCTCGACGGCGTTGCGGGCCTCCTCGAGACTGGTCTTGAAGTGCTTGAAGCCCAGCTCGAACTCGGGCCGCACCTCGGCCTTGAGGTCGCTCTTGCGCAGCTTGTAGAGCTGGCGCAGGTTCTTATAATACTCCTCCACGATGGGCAGCCGCTCGGTCACGCCGCGCTTGAGGCCCCGGCCCTGGATGTAGGCCGCGGCGGCCAGGATGAAGTCGTTCACGCCCGGCTGCTCGGAGAAATGGGGATGGTCCCGCCGCCGATTGATCTTGTCCATCAAGGCCACGGCCTGGTAGAGCGGCGGAACCAGCCGCTCGAGGCAGAGGTCGTCCAGCGCCGAGTCGACCTCGCGCAGGAGGTAGTCGACATTGAGCAGGTCCTCCTCGTCCTCGGCGTCGAGCGAGTAGGCGCGGTTGAACTCGAGCCAGCGCTCGGCCGCGTCGCGCTCGGCGTTGAAGGACTCCGCCTGCTCCTCCAGATCGCCCAGGCCCAGACGCAGGGCGTCCAGCAGAGGGACCATCCGCGGCGGCAGGTGGACGATCTCCACGGGTCTAGAGAGCTTTCGCCAGCATCGGAGGCACGGCCAGGCTGCCGGCGTGCATCTCGGGACTGTACCAACGCGTGTCCAGACCGCGTTCGAGGTAGCGGCGGCGCAACTCCTCGAGCGGCAGGGCGAGGTCGTCGCCCTGCGAGGCGGTGACCAGCGTCCAGGTGCCGCTGGGATAGGTCGGCACCGGCAGCGTCACGGGCCGCACGTGCTTGAAGACCCCGCGCAACCCCTGCACCGCGCCCACGATCTGGTCGTAGTAGAAGAACGGCGAGCCCGACTGCATGCTCATCACCCCGGTGGGGCTCATGGCCTTCTGCACGTCGGAGTAGAACCCGCCGCTGAAGAGCACCTCGGACGGCCCCACCGGGTCGCTCGAATCGACCAGGATGGCGTCGAACCCGCGCGCCGAGCGCATATACTCGGCGGCGTCGGCGGCTACGATCTCGACCCGCTTGTCGCTGAGCTTGCCCGACACGGTCGGCAAGTGCTCGCGGCAGATGCGCACCACCTCGGGGTCGATCTCCACCAGCACCGCCTTCTCGACGCTGGGATGCTGCAGCACCTCACGGATCGTCCCTCCGTCTCCCCCACCGACCACCATGACGGTCTTGGGATTGGGATGGGCGATGAGCGGCACATGGGCGATCATCTCGTGATAGGTGAATTCGTCCAGCTCGCACAGCTGCACCTTGCCGTCGATCACGAGCATCTTGCCCATGCCGGACGTCTCGAACAGGTCGATCTTCTGAAACTGGCTCTGGACCGACTCGATCGTGCGCGTGATGCGCACCTTCAGGCCCCACCCCTCGGGCATGTTCTCCTCAAAGTAGAGATCCACTGACAACCTCCAATTGCACTTCTTCCAGATGGGCCGGGACGTGCACGTTCCACCCCGGCCAGGACGCGATGCGCTCCCGCTGCGCCTCGAGCGAGGACGGCTCGCCGTGGGTCAGGAAAAGCCGCTTCGGCGGCTGGGGCACGCCTTTCAGCCATTCGTTGATCTGCTCGTAATCGGCGTGGCCAGAGAATCCTTCCAGCTTCTTCACTTTGGCCCGCACGGGGACGAACTCGCCGAAGATCTTGATCCGGTCCGCGCCTTGCTGCAACTGCCAGCCACGCGTCCCGACCGACTGGTAGCCCACCAGCAGCACGGTGTTGCGCGCATCAGGCAGATAGTGCCGGAGGTGGTGCAGGATGCGCCCGCCGGTCGCCATTCCACTGGCGGAGATCACCACGAACGGTGGTTTGGCGCGGGCGATCGCCTTGGAGTCGTCCACGCTCTCGCTGAGCTTCAGGCCGGGCAGCTGGCCCTGCTCGCGCAGTTGCGTGAGGGCCTGCTCGTCGAAATACTGCGGATAGCGCGCGAAAATCTGGGTGGCCCGCGCGGCCATGGGCGAATCGACGAAGACGGGGATGTCGGGCAGGTCGCCGTCGCGGCGGATCTCGCTCAGGAGGTAGACGATCTCCTGAGCCCGCTCCACGGCGAACGCGGGGATGACCAGCACGCCAAAGTGCTTCATCGTGTCCCACAGGATCTGCTTGAAGTTCTCCTGGATGGGGTGCTCGCCGTGCAGCCGATCTCCGTAGGTCGCCTCGCAGATGAGGTAGTCGCAACCCACCAGGGCCTCGGGGTCGCGCAGAATGGGGGCGTCCCTGCGCCCGAGATCGCCCGAGAACACGATCTTGCGCCCCTCCACGGTCAGCTCGATCCAGGCCGAGCCCAGGATGTGGCCGGCGTCGTGGTAGAAGATGGTCACCCCGGGAATGGGCTCGAACGGCTCGTGATAGTCGCGCGGGGTGAAGCGCCGCAGGCTGGCCTGGGCGTCGACGATGCTGTAGAGCGGCAAAGCGGGACGGTGCTTGGAGAGGCGCTCCTTGTTCATGAAGAAGGCCTGCTCTTCTTGCAGGTGGGCCGAGTCGGGCAGCAGCAGCTCGCACAGGTCTTTGGTCGCGGGCGTGCAGTAGATGGGGCCTTTGAAGCCGTCGCGCACGAACCTGGGGATGAACCCGGTGTGGTCGATGTGGGCGTGGGTCAGCACCAGAGCGTCCACGTGGGCGGGATCGACGGGCAGGTCTTGCCAGTTGCGCTCGCGGATCTCTTTCTGGCCCTGAAAGAGGCCGCAGTCGATCAGGAGCTTCTTCCCCTGGTAGGTGAGCAGGTATTTCGAGCCCGTCACGGTGCCCGCGGCCCCGAGAAACTGCAAGCTCAACATGGCTTTGGAACTTTGCTCGCCTGACGGCTGGCTGCGCGCTGTGTTTGCATCCGCGGCGGTTCGATTGGGCCTCGAGAAAACCCTGTGAGCAGGATTCGCGCCCCGGAAGACCAACTTTCCCTGATGCTCGGGTGGAAGAAAATGGTTCTGGCCCTGGGGTTGGGTGTCGGGTTGCTGGTCTCGGGCCAGGCTCAGAGCACCAATCTCTATCCCAAGGACCTCGCGGTTACGCTGATGAGCGAGGGGGACGTCGAGAAAGAGACGGCCGTCGACGGCTTCAAGAAAGTCGAGGACACGGCCGAGCCCTCCCTGCTCGGTCCGCCCGTCGTGCCGCTGGGCGATGTGCCCGTGGCCGACAACCAGGGCCGGCTGGTGCCCGCTCCCAAGCAGTGGGAGGTGCCCCCCTTCCCCTCGCTCGATCCGGCCCTGCCCAAGGACCTTCCCCCACAGATCCGCGAGCAGATGCAGCGCGACAAGGGACCCGGTCCGGCCCCCGCGCCCGTCTTCGGCGAGGTGGCCCCGTACGATTATCAGGTCAGCGCCGAGCTGCGCCCCCGCGCCCAGCGGCCCAACGACATGCTGCGCGTCACGGGAGGCGAGGCCCCGCTGCCCTTCAGCGCGCGCCGTTACACCACCGAGGCGGTCGGTTTCGTGCAGGTAGCGGTGTATGGCGGCACCACCAGCATCAAGGCCGAGCAGATCTACCAGACGTTGCGGGCCGCGGCCCTCAATCGCGAAGATATCCAGGGCGTCGGCCGCGAGGGCTTCTTGACCCGCATCGCGGCCCCGAAGGAGGAGAAGCCTGTCGCGGCTGCCTCCCCCGAGCCCGAGCCCTCCGCTTCACCGGCCGCTCCCAGTCGCGGGGGGTTCGACGCGATCGATGTCACGGGCCCCGCGCGTCCCGACATGCTCGACCCCGGCATGGCCGAGAGCGCCTCGGCGCCCAGCTTCCGAGGCGTCCCCACCCGGCTCGATCCCGCGGCCGCGCCCAAGCCCACGTCCGGCACTCCCGCTCCGGCGCCCGCCAACGACAGTGCCTCCGACGACCTGGCCGTCGACGAGGCGACCGCCGCCTCCTCGGGCGTGACTTCCGGCACCTCGCCGCTGATGCGGAGCAACATCGACGGGCCGTCCATGCTGGTGCTGGTGGCCTATTTTCCCGACCGCGCGGCGGTGCTCGAGGTCGCGGTGGACGAGCGTATCGCCAACATGCAGCAGCTGCTCAACCTGGCCCTGAAGGCCCAGACCCGCCTGGGCGAGGTCTGGAGCGAGCAAACGCAGCGTTAGTCAGCAGTCCGAAGGCCTCAGCGGATAGAGATCCGCGTGCAGGTCGGCCGCGTGGGCGTAGCGGTCCGGATGGACGGGCATCCCGGGCGAGAAGGCGATGAAGGGCTCGTCCTGATGCCCCCCGATGCCGCCGTGCAGGCCCCGGAAGTCGCGCAGGCTGAAGTCGACCAGCTTGTCCCCCACCTGCTCGCCGAACACGATCACGTCGCCGGTGTGCTGGCGGTGGGCCATGGCGTGGATCTCGGCCGGGGTCTGGGGCGCGGGCCCGAACGGCGCCAGGGGATTCTGCCCGGTCACCACCTCGCGCCCGTCCGCCTCGATGCGCAGGCTGCCCCCTTTGCCCTGGACCTCGGTGGCGTCGCCGTCGCGCACAACCACGAAAGCCACGCCGGGATGGGCCACCAGGCCGGGAACCAGCCGGGGATAGCCGGCCGCGAGCTCGCTCCGGGAGAGCGCCCCCGGCTCCTCGGTCAGGTAGACGTGCGCCCCCGAGCCGAAGTCGAGCGAGAGTACGCGCCCCCCCTCGGCCTCGGCGCACGGGTCGCCATGCGGAATCCAGCTCTCGATGGGATGGGGCACGCGCGCCTCGACCGTGGTCGTGGTCGCGCTCGGAGGCAGCAGGCTGGCGGCCAGATCTTGCAGCGATTGGCCGTACAGCTCGTGGAAGTGAGCCGAGCCGACCTGACCGTGGTCGCTGACCAGCACCACGTTGTAGGAACGCGGCGAGGCGTCCAGGGCCTGGAAGAGCGTGCCCAGGTTGCGATCCACGGTGGGCAGGGCCTCGAAGGCGACCCGGGGGCCGTAGGTGTGGCTCATCTCGTCGAAGTTGGGCAGGTCCACATAGAGGACCGGCGCCCCCTGGCGGATCTTGCGACCCATGTCGGCCACGGTGGCGTCCGTCAGGAAAGCCTCCTTGAAGCCGATCTCGACGGGCTTGAGGGCCTTCTCCTTGCCGAAGGCGAACGGCAGGCCCTCCTCTTTGCGCAGCTGCGTCTCGCGGTAGGCGCGCTTCACGAAGTGGGCCGCGGTCTGGGCCGTGGCGATGGGATGGCGGAAGAGGCTCTTGCCCACCGCCCAGGTGTCGCCCAGGATCTCGCGCACGACCTTGCGGGTGCCGCCCTCGGCCTTCTTCTCGGCCAGCTCGCTGATGTTGAAGCGGGGATTCTCGGCGCCGCCCGACATGGGCGTGAGGTAGCTCGTGCCTCCCGCGACGATCGGCTGGCCCGTGCGGGTCAGCTCGGCGTCCACGGCGTCGGCGTCGTCCAGGCTCACGCAGTCGACCACGCGGCCCTGCGACTTGTCGAACCACTGGTTGGCGGGCAGCGCCCGCGAGCCGTAGAGCAGGCCGCCCTGCACCACCACGGTCTGGCTGGGCAGTCCGGAGTGCCAGGGTCCTTCCTGGAGGCGTCCCGACTCGATGCGATCCTCGAGGTTGGGCATCAGGTCGCGGTCGAAGGCTTCTTGCAGGTGACGGTGGCTGAGTCCATCCACCTGGACGATGAGGAGTCCCGGCTCGCGGGACGGGGCGGCGGTCCGCTGGATATTCACGCTTCCCAGGATAGACGCCAGGGGCGGACAGGTGTTTGACCCGGTGTTAAAAGGCGGGCGGCCCGGGGAGCGCAGGGAGCCGAAGGCGACCGTAGCGAACCGCAAGCGACAGCGCGCAGGGAGCCGAAGGCGACCGTAGCGAAGGTTTTCCTTCATGTCCCAGCGCGATGGGAATAGCGAGCCGGCCCAACCTGAAGCGGAGACTTCGGCTGGCTCGGGCATGGAGAACAGCCAGGAGGCCTGGCTGGACTGGGTTTCCGAGGAAACCACGATCCCCGAGACGCGCCCGGCTGCCCGTCCGCCGCGCGGTCGCGCCGCGAGCACCAGTAAGGCGCGCGCCTCCAAGGACCTGACCGAGGCCGCCCGCGCCGCCAAGTCCGCCCGAGCCAGGGCCGAAGCCGAGGCACGCGAGGAGGCGCGCCTCGCGCAGGAGGAGATCCGCCGGGCCGCCGAGGCCCGCGAAGCGGAAGAAGCCGCGGCCCGGGCCGAGGAAGAGGCCCGGAAGGCCAGAGCTGAAGAAGAGGCCGCGAAAGCCGAGGCTGCTCGAGCCGAAGAGGAGCGGGTCGCCGCCGCGACGGCGCGGGCCGAAGCAGACGCTCAAAGGGCCCGAGCCGAAGAAGAGCGGGTCGCTGCCGAGACAAAGCGGGCCGAAGAAGAGGCCGCGAAAGCCGAGGCTGCCCGAGCCGAGGAAGAGCGGGTCGCCGCTGAGACGGCCCGCGCCGAAGAGGCCGCGAAAGCCGAGGCTGCCCGAGCCGAAGAAGAGCGGGTCGTTGCCGAGACGGCGCGGGCCGAAGCAGACGCCCGGAAGGCCCGAGCCGAAGAAGAGCTGGTCGCTGCCGAGACAAAGCGGGCCGAAGAAGAGGCCGCGAAAGCCAAGGCTGCCCGAGCCGAGGAAGAGCGGGTCGCCGCTGAGACGGCCCGCGCCGAAGAGGCCGCGAAAGCCGAGGCTGCCCGAGCCGAAGAAGAGCGGGTCGTTGCCGAGACGGCCCGGGCCGAAGAACAGGCCGCGAAAGCCGAGGCTGCCCGGGCCGAAGAACAGGCCGCGAAAGCCGAGGCGGCGCGGGCCGAGGCCGAAGCCGCCCGAGCCGAAGAAGAAACCCCAAAAGCGAGAGCCGAGAAAGAGGCCGTGGCGGCCGAAGCCGCCCGAGCCGACGAAGAAGCTCAGAAGGGCAGCCGCGCGGCGGCCAGAGAGGCCGAGGCCGACGAGCGGCCCAGGACCCCACCCGAGCTCGTCGCGTCCAACGTGACGGCCTCGGGCGCGCCCACCGTGCCCGTGGGAGCCCCCGACCACCTGCTGGTGCTGCTGCGCGAGCTCGAGCGCAAGCTGGCCCAGGGCGAGCCACGGCGAGGCTGGGCGGCCACGCGCGATGCGCTGGGGCTGTTGACGCGCTATTACGCGGGCATCCTGCCGGCCGCCTGGCGCAATCTGGCCGCGCCCCCGCCCGAGATGGTCGCGCTCTGGCGCGAAGGGCGCTCCACCACCGAGCGCGTCGAGCTGATCCGGGCCTCGCTGCAGGCGCTCGGCGAGCTGACCGAAGATCCGCTGGCCCGGGTGCTGGTCGAGGTCTTCTACGACCGCGACAAACCCCGCACGTTCACGCGTCTGCTGGGCGTGGGCGAGCCGCCCGAGGGCATGCAGATCCTGCCCGAATGGTTCGCCGCCAACCCCGAGCCCCCCGACGAAGCCGAGGCCGGAAAACAGCTCCAGGCCTACTTGCCCGTGCTGCAAGAGTGGGTGGATGCCTGCCGCCGCTTCTTCCAGGACTGTGACCATCGTTTCGAGACCGGCAACAAGTTCGGCCAGATGGAGCTGGTGGTGCGCTGGCGCGACAAGCTGCTGCGCACCGGCTTCACCCTGCGCCTGCGCGAGGGCCGCAAGTCAGGCAAGTTCTCGGCCGTGCAGATCCCGACGGCGCCGGGGCCGGCGCCCGCGAGCCCGCAACAGCCCGTCCCGTCGACCGCCCCGCCCACGCCCCAGGAGGCCGAGGAGCTCACCCGGCTGATCGTGAGCATGCTCCAGAAAGAGCACACGGGCCCCGTCAAACCGCGTCCCAAGAAGAAGGAGGAGGTGCCCGAGGAGAAGCCGCCCGAGCCGCCCCCGGCTCCGCGGATGCACCACCAGGTGACCTACATCGGACCCGACCGCAGCGAAGCCGGACGCTACTCCTACCGCGGCCGCATCGAGGTCATCCTGCCCGACGACAGCCCGGTCAAGGGACACGTCCGCTCGAGCCATCCCAAGGTGACGGTCAAGCCGACCCAGTTCGAAGGCAGCTACGCCAAGCTGGACTACTGGATCGACCCGTCGGCGGTCAACGAGGAGCAGGCCGAGTACCTCATCATCCAAACCCAGGACGAGGTGCGCAAGCTGCCCCTCACGATGCTGCTGCCCAGCTCCAAGATTCCCAACCTGACGCCGCTCAAGGCCATCCTGATGTTGCTTTTGCCGGGCCTGGTGGGCACGGGCTACGTGCTGTTCCGGTTCTACTACTCGCTGGCCAAAGTCAAGCAGCTGCTCTTGAGCTACACCACGCCCGCTTTCCAGGAAACCTATCTGGGACGTCAACCCGTCCCCCTCCAGGGCACCGGGATCTCCACCCTGGAAGTGGACGTGCTGCCCATGGTGGAGACCACCGCTCTGTTCTTTCTCATGCTGGCCGTCCTGGCCCCACTGATCACCACCAAGCTGTACCAGCGGCTCCCCACCCGCCAGCAGGGCGAGCTCGGCATGGTCTACCTGCTGGGGATGACCCTGCCGCTGATCATTTTCTCGATCATCCTGACCGGGCCGGCTCTCTCCAGCCGCCTTTTCATCCACCCCGAATTGCGGGTCATGAGCTTCGGGCACCAATTCGTCTGGTTCGCCACCTATAACCTGAGCGCCAGTATCTACCTGTTCCTGTCGGTCACGGGCATCCTGGACAATTGGATCAAGAGCGGTTATGTCCGATTGCTGCTACCGATCGTCCTTTTCGGGCTGTTCATCGCGAGCTCGCTTTATCTGGTCTACGGCTAGGGGAGCTTGGGATTCGCTGGCGAAAGCGCTGGCGTGAGGAACGGGGACTATCGATTCGAGCTTCCCATCGAGTTGCGCTTTCGCGACCTCGACGCCCTGGCTCACGTCAACCACGCCACTTTCCTGACCTACTTCGAGGAAGCCCGCACGGCCTATTGGATGCAGCTCACGCAGACGCGCGAGCTCAAGGCCCTCAACTTTATCATCGCGCGCATCGAGTGCGATTATCGCGCCAGCCTCGAGTTTCCCCAGACGATCCGGGTGGGCGTGCGCTGCTCACGACTGGGGGGCAAAAGCTTCGATCTCGAGTATCGCATCCTGCGGCAGGATGGCGTTCTGGCGGCCGTGGGCCGCACGGTCTGCGTGGGCTACGATTACGCTACCGGACAAACCCGTCCCCTGAGCGATCATGCTCGGCGTCTTTTGGAAGAATTCGAAGGGCGGGACCTGTCCTCTAGCGAACCTTCGACAACAAATCCAAGGGAAAGGACCTGATGGAGGCCGCTGCCCGAGCCATGGATCTTCTTGGCGACGCCGAATGCCCTTCAATCGCGCGGGGTCTCGGTCCGGGCGTGCTTTGCAGTCCGACCGGGGCGCGTGCGCAGTTGCTCGACGTGGCCGTCCGCGTCTGGATCTCGGGCTCGCTGGCCTGGGTCGAGGTCCAGGCCCGCTACGCCACGGCGGCCGCCGGTCCCGGCCCTCTGACCTACAAGTTCCCGCTCTCGCCCCGCGCCCGCGTCAATCGCTTCCGGGCCCAGGTCGCCGGGAAGGTCCTGGAAGGGCGCCTGCAAGATCGGGCGCGCGCGCTGCAGGCCTATCAGGCCGTGGTCAGCAAGGGACAGCCCGCCACTCTGGTCGAGCAGCCGCCCGACACCCTGCAGATCGACTGCGGCAACGTGCCGCCTGGCGCCGAAGTGGCCGTCAACCTGGCCTACGTCGAGACGCTCGAGCTCGTCAACGGCGAGCAAACCTTCGCCTTCCCCCTGCTCGAAGAGGGGGGCAAGCTGCCCGCCAACGTCGCGGTGGTCACCATGCTCGAGACCGCGGGCGTGCCCCCGGCCCGGCTGGCGGCCAGTCAGCCGACCTCATCCCAGGCCAGCCAGCGGGGCGATTATCGCATCGACCTGGGCCGTGCCAACGAGCTCAAACCGCGCGACTTCATCCTCAAGGCGCGCCTGGGCGCCGAGCAGCCCCGCGTGCAGCTCTTCGCCGGCGAGCAGCACTACCACGTCGGCATCCTGCCGCCCAAGAACACCGTTCCCAGCCCGTCGGGGGTGGATGTCGTCTTCTTGCTCGACCGCTCCCAGGCCATGGCCGGCGAGCGGTTGGAAGGCGCGCGCAAAGCTCTGACGCGCGCCCTGGGCAACCTGGGCGACCGCGACCGGTTTGCCATCTGGGCCTACAACGAGCAGCTGGCGGGTCCGTCGGGCGGGCGCCTGACCGGCCCGGCCGAGCGCGCCGCGGCGCTAGAGTGGCTCAAGACCGTCTCGGCCACCGGCACCGCCGACCTGCACAAGGTGCTCGAGCAGCTGCGCGCCGTGCCGGCCACGGTGGGACGCACCCTGTGGCTGGTGCTGATCACCGGCTCGCATCTGCCGCAACCGGGCGAGCTCGTCAAGGCAGCCCAGGCCCGGCCCCTGCCCGGACGGCTTTTCGCCTACAGCCTGGCGTCCGAGAACCAGGTTCCGCTGCGCCTGCTGGCCGAGCGCTGCCGGGGCCGCTCGGCCTCGCTGCCGGCCGATCAGCTCGAGGGGGCGGTGGACGCCCTGGTGAGCAATCTCCGCCAACCCGTCGCGTTCGAGCTGGAGCTGCAAGATCAAGGATTGGCGCCCGCCGCCGATTCGCAGGTGCCCGAGCTGATGCCCGACCTGGTGGCCGGAACACCCGTCAACGTGGTCGGTCGCAAGACCGGTCAGGGAGGGCTGGCGCTGCAGCTCAAGCTTCCCCACGAGGCGGCCGTGCGCACCGCCAAGATCGCGCCTTTCCCCAGCAAGAACCCGGCACTGGCGGCCGGCTGGGCCGCCGAGCGCCTGCGCCACCTCGAAGACGTGCGCGCACTGGCCGCTCCTCCCGACGAGGCGCGAATCACGCAGGAGCTGAGCGAGCTCTCGGTCGCCTCCGGCGTGCTCAGCCTGGCCACGGCCCTGGTGTTGCTCGACCTGCAAAACGTGGCCCACGTGCACGTGTTGCGCGAGGGCAGCGAGCCCCCGGCCATCGACCTCTCCCGGCCCCCCGAGACCCGGCGGATGCCGCTGCCGCCGCTGGACCTGCCCGCCACCGAGCCGGTGCCGGCCCCGCCGGCGCCCAAGACACCCGCGGCCGAGCCGCGCAAGGACCGGGGTCTCACCATCAAGAGCGGCGTAAACCAGGGGAACCGGCTGACCGCCAAGTCCGTGGCCGGCAAGAAGATCGGCGACGGCGCCAAGGCGCAGTTTACCCGCCAGAAGCTCCCCGGAAGCGATCGCGCCAAGATCGATCAGGACCAGGCCGCCAAGATTCGCGAGCGTCACAAGGACAAGCTGGACATCGGTGTGGAGACGCCCGAGACGCGCCGCCTGATGAAAGACGACAGCATGCTGCCGACGGCGGGCGAGATCGATCCGCGTTTTCAATCGCAGTGGACCTACGGGCCCGACACGCCCACCGGCGTCGTCCCGGGCAGCCAGCGGGCCGCCTCGAGCGAGCCCAAGAACCTGCGCCAGCAGTTCCTCGATCGCCTCGAAGTGGTCGAGAACAAGCTCGATCGCCTGCGCCGCCAGCCCAGCCGCGCCCACGCCGAGCCGCTGGCGGAGGAGCTCTACTACTCGCTGGGCGTGCTGGAGGAGGCGGTCAAGAGCTGGCCCAACCTCGAGCCGATGCTGGGCACCGGTCAAGATCTCTACCGCGCTCTCCTGAACGCCAATCCGGCCGTGATCGACGGGCTGCAGAAATGGCTCGACCAGTGGCGTAGCATGGGAGGCTGAGGGTGAACTGCCCGGCCTGCCTCAAGGACAACCCCGACGGCTCCACCTTCTGCAACGGCTGCGGCAAAGCGCTTACGGCCCACTCCCCGGCCGAGTCCAACGAGCCCGAGAAAGTCGTCTGGGAAGGCACCTGCTCCACCAGCTCGATGCTCAACCTGGGCTGGTGCATCTCGTTCTTGCTGGTGGTGCCCATCCTGATCTTCTTCCTGGTGGCCTGGTACCGCAAGGCAGGCCGCTACTACCGGCTCACCACCGAGCGCCTGACCGTGACCTCGGGCGTGTTCGGGCGCAGCTCTGAAGACCTCAAGCTGGTGCGCGTCGAGGATATCAATTTCGAGCAGAGCTTTATGAACCGCCTGTTCAAGGTGGGCGATCTCCACCTGATCAGCACCGACAAGACGCAGCCCGACTTGCCGTTGCGCGGCATCCCCAACCCCGAGCAGATGAAAGAGACCATCTGGGGGTTGGTGCGCGAGCAGCGCAAGCGCATGGTCTACATGGAGCAGTTGAACGTCTAAGCCACGCTGGTGCCCGACGACTTCGTCGAACCGCCGCTGCTCTTCGTCGAGCCTCCCGTGCTGTGGCTGCCGCCCGTGCTGTGGCTGCCACCGGTCGACGTCGAGGTCGACCTGGACGGCGTGTAGGACGCCAGTTGCACGGTCGGTCCGCTCTCGGTCTTGGGCGGGGTGTAGTTGACGGTCTGAGTTTTGATCGGGGTGGAGCCGGTCCCGTTGGGCTTGGGACGGTCCTGGATGGTCCAGCCCTCGGTGGCGGGGCCGGTGTTCTGGCCGTTGGAGTAGATGTTGCCGTCGTATTCGCGGGCGCGCCCGTTGTTGCGAGAGCCGTGGTCGCCCATGTAGGTCTTGCCGTTGTTCTTGCTGGTCCGGGCCACGTCGGTGTGGGTTCGGTTGGCCAGGATGGCCACGCCCTCGCCGTCGAGCGTCTTGAGGTCTTTGATCGGTCTGGCCTCGACGCCAAAATATTTGTCCACGCCGGGGCGGGGCGAGCCGGTATTTTGCGTGGTGCCGGGCCAGTTGTTGCCGTTGAGGGCGGTCAGGCTGTCCTTGAAGTTGGTGCCGTTGGCCTCGCCGTAGCGATTGGCGGCGGCGCCCATGTAGGTGTTGGCGCGGTCGACCGAGGCCGGATCGCCCTTATAGCCGGTGGCCTCGCCCGCCTGCTTGATCTGGTCGGCCGACAGCGTGGTGCTGTAGCCGTCGCGCATGGTCACCTTGGTGCTGCCGTCCGGCTGGGGCTCGATCTTCATGCCCTCTCCCCAACCGGTCTGCGACTGCTCCATCTGCTGCATCGCGTTGATGATAGCGGTCGAGCCGCAGTTGTTCTGCGGGCCGGCCTGCTGGACGCGATCCTCCATGCGGCCGATGCGCCGGGTCTCGGCGGGCGTGCTGCTGGTCGTGGCCGGGTCGGGAGGATTGACGGTGGTCGCGGAAGGGGTGTCGCTGCCGGTGGTGGTCGGAGTCGGGGTCGGGGTCGGAGTGGGCGTGGTCTGCTCGGGCCGGGTCTCGGCCTGGGGCGCCTCCTGAGCCGCCTCGGCGCGGCGGGGACGCGGCGCCGAGTGGGCGGGCCGGGCCTCCTGGGCTCCGCCCGCCTGGGGCGTCCCGCCACCCTGATCACCACCACCGCCGGCCTGGGGAGCACCGCCGCCACCCTGAGGAGCGCCTCCGCCGCCTTGCGGGGCTCCTCCGCCGGCCTGCGGGGCTCCGACGCCACCCTGCTGGGCGCCGCCCTGCGGCTGCTGTCCCTGCTGATCCTGACCGATTCCGGCCATCTGCAGCGCCTTCTGCACCAGCTGCTCGGTCTGAGGCGAAAGCGGGATGCCCATCTGCTTGATTTGCTGATACTCTTGCATCAGCTGCTGGCCCATCTGCTGCACGTCGCCCTGGCCACTGGCCGCGGTCACCATCAGTTGCTGGGCCTGGCTGCGCAGAATGCCGTCAAACATTCCGCCGGCCATGTTCTGGCCCATCATCGCGGCCTGGGCCTGCTGGGCGGGATTGTTGGGATCGTTCAAACCGGCGCTCGGATTGAAGCCGTCCCCACCCAGCGGATTGACCTGCTGCCCGGGAGGCAGCAAGCCCGCGTTCGGATTTTGCATAAGCGGATTGGGGCCGACGGGGGATCCGATGGGTGTTAGCACGTTACCTCGCAAAGCAGACAGTCTCTTACGCTCATCTTAAGGGCTGAAGACGGCCAGAACTGCCGGGACCATGTAACGGCGATGTAAAACTTGTAAACTTGAAGTTAAAATTTCCCGGCATTTGCGGAGAATCCCAGGCTGGCCCCCTGGGCGTCCAGCGCGTGCCAGCTGACCGAGACCCGACCCGGATGCTCGGCGTCCATCCGCTTGAGGAAGACGTCCAGAATCTCGCCGTCCACCACGACCTCGCTGCGGGCCGTGCCCTGCGAGCTCACGACCACGGGCTCCGTCAGCACGCGGTCAAACCTCTGCGCGCCCTCTCCCTCGGACGGCTCCACCGTGAGCCGATAGCTGACGACCCGCACCGGCAGGTCGGTGCTGGAGACGAACTGGAAGACGAGCTTGAGACCCGAGATGCCACCGAACAGGTTGTGCTGCCACTCGGGCGTGAAGGAGCCTTCCACCAGCAGAGGTGCTGGAGCCGTCGCGGGGACCTGCCCCAGCCAGCGTTGCACCAGAGGATGGGGCGGCAGGCGGCGCGCCACCTGGCCCGCCAGTCCCGGGGCGTAGCTGGGCATCGTGACGACGCCGATCAGAAGCGCCCCGAGCGTTACGATCAAAAGCGCGGTGCGCAGGTGCGTGCGGTCCTTCTCTTTGAGGAACACCACCAGGTTCAGGACGGACAGGAAGATTCCGAGGCAGGTCGCGATGACGCTGAGGATGGTCAACGAGGAGCACCCGTCAGAAACATCTCGTAGCTGCGGCTCACCCCGTCGTCACCGACCACGGTCAGCTTGCCGTCCTCGACGGTGCTGCTCAGCAGCGGCCCTTCCTGGCGTGAGTATTTCTCGGCCTGCCAGCGGTGGCTCACGGGCGCCTGGCCCGGCGCGATGCGGGTCTCTTCCCAGCTCTTGTCGTCGCGGGTCGTAACGGACGTGTTGGCGGGCATCTCCCGCACCATCGAATACATCATGCTTTCGGACTCGCCGTGCAGGTTGGTCTGCAGGCGGCAATTTCCTTCCGCGTCGACCTCCTGGTGGGCCTCGCGGTGATAGACCGTCCGGAACTGATTGGGGCCGACCTCGGTTTTCTCGCGCACGGTCGGCGTGGTCACCGACAGCGTATGCTTCTTGGGGTCGAGCACCGTCTCGAGGCCCGAGCGCGGGTCGCGCGCCACCACGAGCTTGTGCCAACCCTCACCGGAGACGCGCTCGCCCTGCAGGGGAGTTCCCTGGCAGTCGGTCACCCTGACGTCCTTGCCCAGCAAGCCCCACAGCACGGGGCGGATCTCGATGCGCTGGGCCACGCCGGGCACGCGGGTAGGCAGCTCGTACACGTCCACCGGACCACTGTCGTCGTGGACCACGCCATTCTTCCAGGTTTCGCGCGCCGCGCATACCGGGCGCGCCGCGATACTGAGGGTCTGCATGTTGGCGGCAGCATAACTTTGCCGGACCCGCGCAGTGGTGAAACTCTGGTGAACTAATCGGCTCCCATGAGGACGAACGGAGCCCAGTAGTACGGCTCGGGATAGCCCTCGCGCACCTTCAGAGCCGCTGCCCGCGTGGCCTGCAGCGGGCTCTCGCCACCGGAAAGCCCCCGGTGCAGCTCGATCATCCACAGGGCCGTCGCCTCGTCGGAGACCTTCCACAGGCTGGCCAGCACCGAGCGGCATCCCGCAAACTGGAAAGCCCGGCTCAGGCCCACCATGTCGTCGCCGCGGGCGCTCTCGAAGCCGCCCAGTCCGCTCTGGCAGGCCGAGAGCACCACCAGATCGGCCCGGGTGCGCCAGTCGAAGATCTCGCTGACGGTGATCAGCTCGTCCGAGGCGACCAGGCCCGAGAAGAGCGGGGCCCGCGCGTCCAGGATGCCGTGGGTGGCCAGGTGCACCAGGCGCGCGTCCTGCACGGCCTGGCGCAGGTTCTGAGAGGTCATCCGATCCTCGAGCAGCACGGCCGGTCGGGGATAGAGCTCGGCGATGGTGCGCACCTCGGTCAGCGTGCCGGGCAGCGGGGTAAAGCCGCCGCGCTCGCTGGAGCCGACCTCCAGCGGGTCTTTCCAGCTGACGCTCAGGTTGCCCAGGGCCGCCAGGGCGACGCCCTTGCCTTCCCCGGCCGGACGGCTTCGCACGGCCATCCAGGCGGCCGCGCTGGGCAATTGAGCCACCGCCACGCTGTCCAACAGGTAGGCGCCATCCAGTCGCAAGGCCGCGAAGGGCAGGTAATGCAGGCAGTCGCTGGGCGCGACCAGCACCGCCTGGCAGCCCGCCAGCTCGGCCCGGGCCGGCGCCATGAGCTTCGCGCCCAGCTCGTCGAGGAGCTCGCGCGCCGGCTCCTGCTGCACCAGCAGGCGGCGGAGCGCGCTCACCTTCTCCTTCAGCTCGTCCCGGGTCACATCCAGCTCGGCCACGCGCAGCTTCTCGCGGGTCAGGATGAAGAGCCGGGCCGGTCCGGCAGACGGAATCTGGTACTCCAGCAGCACCCGGTCCGGCCCCAGCGCCCTTTGGAGCGCGGCCACCTCGGGCACGGACACCTCGCGCAGGGCGGCGGTCTCGGGACTGGCCTGCCGGATCTCCTCGAGCACCTGCGCCAGCTCGCCCTTGACGGCCGCCTCCGGCCGGGGCGGATGCTGGCCCGCCATCAAAGCGCGCAGCTCCTGGCGCAAAGCGTGCTCGCGCTGCACCAGGCTCACCGGTGCCCTGAGCGGAAGGGCGCGCTGCTCGAGCAGCTGCAGGAAGGCCCGCGCGCGGGAGCGCTCGGTGACCTGGAAGGCCCCCGGAACATCGCCTTCCTCTAACAGCAATCGGATCAGGAGATCGTACGTTTCCAGATTGCGTCCCACGAAGCCGGCCTTCGAGCTGGAAGCGAGCCCCGCGGCCATTTCCTCGAGCAGGGCGGTGGCCTTCCGCAGCGTTTCGATCGCCTCGCCCCGGCGTCCCAGTTTCTCCAGCGCCAGGCCGCGCAACGTCAGGGTCTCGGCCTCCTGCTGGCGGCGAGTGAACCGACGCTCGACCTCCAGGGCCTGGTCGCACAGCTCCAGCTTGCGCTCGGGGTCGCTGGCGGCGTAGGCCAGCGCGTGCAGCGTGGGGCCCTCCATGTCCTCCAGGCCGAGCTTGCGCTCGAGCGCCAGCGCCTCCGCAAGGCTGGCCTCGGTGGCCAGGTTGGTCAGCAGGATGGCCTTGAGCGGGCCCTCGCCGGCCAGCGGCAGCGCCTCGCGGAAGTAGGCCGGGGCCAGCTCGGGCTGGCCGTCGTCGAGGTAGGAGGCGCCCAGGTTGTTGAGCGTGTAGGCCTGGCCCAGCGTGTCACGGTCGAGCTTGCGGTGCACCAGGGCCTGCTGGTAGCACTCGCGCGCCTTCTCGCCCCGTCCCAGGAACTGGTAGGTGCGTCCCAGCGCGGTCAGCACGACGCCCTGGGCGCGGTCGTCGTCGGCCAGGTCGCGCGCCCGCGTGAGGGTTTCCAGGGAGCGCGCGTAGTCGCCCTGATCGAAATAGAGCGTTCCGAGGTTGGAGAGGATGATGGCGTCCGCGTGCAGGTCCAGCGCTTTGAGGTAGAGCTCCCGGGCCGGGTCGAGCTTCCCCAGAGTGTGGAGCATCTCGGCCCGGTTGCTCAGGATCTCGGCGGTCAGGGCGAGCTCGTCGGGGGGGCACTGGCTCTCCGCCTGACGGTAGGCCTCCTCAGCCTCGTCCCAGCGCAGGAGATCGCGCAGCAGAAGACCGCGCACGCTGAGCACCCGCGCCCGATCGACAGGCTTCTCGACGTCCTGATAGGCTCGCTCGAGCAGCTCCAGGCCCTGCTCGGATCGACCCGCCCGCAAATAGGCCCGAGCCGCTTCCAGAGGAGCGTGAGCCTGCTCGTAGAGGCGGGCCGAGACGAGCAGATCCGGCTCGCTGTAAGCCTGGGCGGCCCGCACCTGATCGGCCATGTCGCGCTCGCCCGACTGCTCGTAGAGGCCGGCCGCCAGGTCGTACAGGCGCAGCGCCTGGGGCAGGTCCCCCAGGTAGAGATGCAGGTTGCCGGCGCGGGCGGCGGCCATGGCGCGCTGAGAGGGGGTCAGGGCCGGGTCGGCCAGCTGCTTGTCCAGCAAGGCCAGGCCGCCCCGCACGTCGGCGGGCACAGCCTCGGCCCGGGCCCGGTCCTCCCGACTCTGCGCGACCTGACCCAGGCCGGCGCGGAGCTGGGCTGCCTGAAGCCAGTATCGCTCCACCGAGCTCGGGTCCGCCAGCCGCGCGCTGCAGACCGCCGCCCATTCCAGCGCCTGGGCGCGCAGCTCGGACTGCTCGCCGCTGCGCGCCAGGTCGGCCGCCGCCAGGGCTTCCTCGCGGCCCTTGTCGTCCTGGCGGTCGTGCCAATAAGTTTCCGCCAGCAGAATGCGAACCATGCTCTCCCAGGCCGGACCGTTCGCATAGCCGGCGGCCGCACGCAACGCGTCGATCGCTTCAGGCCAACGCTGCAATGCCGCCAGGGCCTGCCCGCGACACCAACACAGCTCGAACCGTGCCTCGACGGCATCTGCGGCCAGGACGACAGGGGCAGCAGCGTCCAGGTCGCGGAGAGCTTCCGGCCACCGCTTCAGCTTGACCAGCAAAGAGCCGCGAAAGAGGCGGATCACCCCCAGCTCCAAAACCTTCCCCGCGGCCTCACGCTCGGCCTCACCGAAGAGACGCAGGGCCTCCTCGGGATGGTTGGCCTCAGCGGCGTCCAGCGCACGTTCCACCAGGCCGGGCTCGGCGGCCACGGCCGCGATCAGCAGCAGGACCAGGACGAGGACGCGCAGGTTACTTCAGGATGATCGTGCCGATGTTGTGGGAGAACTGGGGGAAACCCGGGTCCAC
>JBDHVW010000081.1:0-37036 GCA_039809865.1 Vulcanimicrobiota bacterium | reverse complement strand
CGCGAGCCTACAGGCCCGCGCAGCAGCCTATAGGGCGGGCCGCGAGCCTACAGGCCCGCGCAGCAGCCTAGGGGCGGGCCGCGAGCCTACAGGCCCGCGCAGCAGCCTATAGGGCGGGCCGCGAGCCTACAGGCCCGCGCAGCAGCCTATAGGGCGGGCCGCGAGCCTACAGGCCCGCGCAGCAGCCTAGGGCGGGCCGCGAGCCTACAGGCCCGCGCAGCAGCCTATAGGGATGGCCGCGAGCCTAGAGGCCCGCGCAGCAGCCTATAGGGCCACCCGCGAAATCACCCCCCGAGGAAACGTCGCGCCTCAGGCGGAAGCAACCGGGCATGGCGGGTCGCATTCTTATTCTCGAAGACGATATGCAGCTCAGGGCGATGCTGGCCGAGGTGCTGACCGAGGAGGGCTACGAGGTCTCCCTGGCCGAGCGAGGGGCGCAGGCGATTCAACTGGCGCAGCAGCAAGAGTTCGACCTGATGGTGGCAGACATCCGCATGGAGGGAATGGATGGCCTCGAGGCCGTCGAGAAGGTCAAGCAGCACCGGCCCGACGTCGGCAGCCTCGTGATCACGGGCTACTCCACCGAGGCCGACTGCATCCGGGCGGTGCGGCTCGGAGTGGGGGACTACCTCAAAAAGCCCTTCGACATGGACGACTTCCTCCAGACCGTCGGACGCCTCGTCCAGCGCCAGCGACACGAGCACGAGGCGGCCGAGCGCGAGCGCGCCCTGCTCAAAGCCACCCTGAAAGCCCTCGAGACGATCGCGCGCAGCCTCGATCTGGCGCAGCCTGGACAACGCCTGGTCGAATCCGCCCGCCTGGCCGCCAGCTGGGCCCGCAACGCGGGACTGCCCGAGCCCGAGACGCTTCAACTCGCCTGCCTGGCCCGAGGCCTGCAACAGGCCGGAATCGACGAGCTCGACCTGCCGGCCCGAGTGCAGGAGCTGCTCGACGAGACCGGCGACAGCCGCCCGGCTCAACTCCTGGCGCTGGCCGAGGCGCGCGCCTTCAACCAGCCCGCACCCCCCGTCGACCCCGAGCTGAAAGCCCTGACCGAGCAACCCGAGCCCCCCGAGGACAAACGCCGGGCCCGCGCCCGCTTGCTGATGCTGGCTCGCGTGCTGGAAGAGTCGCGCGACCCCGACAGCGCCTGCCTGGCCTACCAGGAGATCGTCGGGGATGGCCCCAGCCTCGAAGCCGTCGAGGCCCACCTGGGGCTGGCGCGCCAACAGGACAAGAACCACGCGCTCAAAGCCATCGAGGTGGCCGCCCAGATCGGCCCGCAGGCCAAAGCGCAGACTCAGCTCGAGGCCGCGCTCATCCTGCCCGACCAGGCGCTGCAGCTCCTGCAGGAAGCGTATCCGCTGTTGCTCGGCACCAGCAAGGCCCGGGCCAACCTGCTGGCCACGCTGTGCCAGGGCAAGCCCCCCGACGAGGGCGCGGTGCAGGCTCTGCTCTACACCGAGGACCTCATCGCCTCGTGCCGCTGGCTGGCGCCTTACCTGATCAGGCACCAGAGCCCGGTGGTCAACCGCGCGCTGGCCCGGCTCCAGAAAGAGGCCCCCGCCGAGTTCAGCAAAGTCACCGGCACCTCCGCGCCCCAGGAAGGGCTCCCCAAGCTGCGCCTCTTCTCGCTGGGCGGCTTCGAGATCTTCCGCGGCGAGGACCTGATCGACAGCTCCCGGCTGCGCAACCAGAAAGCGCGCTACCTCCTGGCCTGCCTGGCCGGAAGCGGGGGACGCGAGGTGCCCGACGACATCCTGATCGAGTCGTTCTGGCCCGAGGACATGGGGCGCGCCAAGCAGAGCCTCTACCAGATGACCAGCCTCCTCCGCCGCAGCCTGCGGCCGCCCGACTGGAAGGAGGAGCTGGATTACATCGTGCGCGCCTCCACGGGTCTGCAGCTCAACCCGGCCGTGCCGCGCTGGCACGACCTCGACGAGCTCGAGCGTTGCCTCAGGGACGGCGAGGAGCAGCCCCGCGAGCGCGCCCGCGAGCTGCTGTGGCAGGCCGCCCGGCTCTACCGCGGTCCCTACCTCGAGGGCTGCTACCTCGACTGGGCCATCACCCGCCGCAACCGCCTCGAGGAAACCATCGTCGGGGTGCTCACGAAGCTGGCCGGCTGGGCCCACGAGGACGGCCGCCACGAAGAGGCCCTGGAGTGCGGCCAGCGCCTGCTGGCGCTGGATCCCTGCAGCATGGCCGCCCACCAGACGGTGATGCGGGCCCAGCTCGCGCTCGGCCGGCCCGAGGCGGTCGTGCGCCAGTACGAGCAGTGCCGGAAGCGTCTCCACAACGAATTCGGCCTGGAGCCCTCGATCGCCATCCTGGAGCTGCACCAGAGAGCCCTTCTCTGCCTGTGAGCCGGGGGCTCGCCGCGCTGGCCCTGCTCGCCGGCCTGGCATACAGCTTCACGCTAAAGCCTCCGCACCCCGACCTGGCCGCCGCCGCGATGATCGCCGCCACTCTCGTCCTGGAGCTGGCGGCGCTGCGCACGAGCGCCGGCTGGATCAGCGCCGGAGCCGCCTGCACCCTGGCCCTGGCCGCCTGGCAGGGCCCGGCCCTGGCCATCCTGACCTGTCTCGTCACCCTGTCTGCCCGGGCGCTCTTTCTGCGCGACCCCCGCCGCATGCAGCACCGCTTCGATCAGGTTCTCTCCGACGCGCTGCCCGTCACCGCCGCCGCCCTGATGCCCAATCCGCTGGCCGCGTTCGCCGTCTACGCCACGGTCCAGACCCAGGTCGTCCCGTTCCTCGAGCGCACGCCCCAGTACCGGCCCACCCGACTCGCCTTGCTGGGCGTGGCCGCCTGTGGGCTGTCGGCCGGCGCCATGGGACCCAGTCTGAACGCCGGCTGGCCCCTCGTGGCCGCCCTCGTGCTGGTCTTCCAGGCCGAGCAGGCCACCCACGTCAAGGTCGTGCGCGAGGAGGACCCCCAGCTGCGCAGCGACCTCGACGCCACGCTCGACGAGGCCGCTCGTGTCACCGACCAGCTCGCCAGGCGGCTCGAGGAGATCCAGATCCTGCACGACCTGGCGGCGGGACTGGGGCGACGTCCGGGCCTGCACGAGACCCTCGAACTGGTGCGCGCGATGGTGGACCGTGTCACCGAGGCCACCAGCATCGCCATCTTTCTCAAAGAGCAGGACGCCCTGGTGCCGGCCTCCTACCAGGGCCCCGCCTCCAAAGCGCTGGAGGACGCCGGGTTGCTGCAGCTCCAGGAGCCCATCGTCGAGGCGGCCAGCGCTCAGAACCGCACGCTGGTCACGCGCACCCAGTCCAACGACCAGCCCCGCCTCTTCATGGGCGAGCAGAGCGCTATCGCCATCCCGCTCCACGGCCAGGGTGTGCTCTACGTGGGCGATCCGCGACCCGGCGGCTTTCCGCCCGAGCGCCTTCCCCTGCTTGGACTGGTGAGCGAGCTGGGCTCGGTCGCCCTGCAGGCGGCGCTCTCCCAGCAGGAAGAGCAGGAGGCGCTGCAACGCCACGCGCGGCTCAACGCGCGCCTGCAACGCTGGGCCGAGCAGGTCGGTAAACTGCTGGAAGGCTCGCGCATCCTGGCCGCGCGCCTCGATCCCGCGGCTCTGAGCGAGGCCGTGGAAGCGCTGCTGCAAGAGCTGATCCCGCACGATGCCTGCCTGGTCCTGGAGCGCACCACCGGCGAGGAGCCGCTGCTGCGCGCGGTGGCCGAGACCCGCGCCCCGCTGCTGATCGACGACCTGCAGGCCAGTCGCTTCGGCACGCTGCGCCAGACCGCGCAGAGTCTGGTGGCCGTCCCGCTGGGAGAGCAGGCGCTGGTGCTGGCCTCCGACCAGCCGCGCGCCTACACGCGCATGGACCAGGACCTGTTGGCGCTGCTGGCCTACCAGTGCGCGGCCCTGCTCGAGAACGTGCGCCTGCACCAGGAGGTCCTCCAGGCTTATCGCGATCTGCAGGCCTCCGAGCAGCACCTGATCCACTCCGGCAAGATGGCCGCCGTCGGTCAGCTGGCGGCCGGGGTGGCCCACGAGATCAACACCCCGCTCGGCGTGATGCGGCTGGGGGTGCAGTCGGCTCTGAAGGCGCTCGCCAAGAATCCCGATAAGGTGCCGGGCAAGCTCGAGAACGTGCTGACGGCGCTGGAGCGCGCCGAGGCGATCGTGGCCAAGCTGCTCTACTACTCGCGCGACGCGCGGCGCGATGATCAAGAGTTCGACCTCAACGACGTGGTGCGCGACACCATCGAGTTCCTCGCCTTTCACCTGCGCGAGAGCAACGTCCGGGTGGAAGCGACTCTGGGCCCGCCGCAGCGCGTGCGCGGCAATCAGAACGAGCTGCAGCAAGTGCTGGTCAACCTGCTCATGAACGCCCGCGACGCCCTGGTCGAGGCCGGCATCGAGGACCGCTGGATCGGTGTGGCCACCAGATCACCCGGTATTCTCGAGGTGACCGACCGCGGGCCGGGCATGACCGACGAGGTCAAAGCCCGCATCTTCGAGCCTTTCTACACTACCCGCGAAGTGGGCAAGGGAACCGGCCTGGGCCTGTCCATCAGCCTGCAGATCGTCGAGAAGCACGGCGGCACGATGGCGGTGCGCTCGGCCCCCGGAGAGGGGACCGTTTTCACCGTTCAGATCGGCAACGAAGCCAGATTGTAGAGCGGCATGAAGAGGCCGAGCATGATGATGCCGACGAGGAGCCCGAGACCGAGCAACAGGCTGACCTCGACCAGCTGCACGAGCATCGTGACGTACATCTCGACCTGATCCTCGATCACCGCCGAGCAACGCAGCAACAGGTGCTCCATGCGGCCGGATTGCTCGCCGACCGCGATCATGCCGATCACCATCGGGGGGAAGACGTCCTCGAGCTCCAGGCTCTGGCTCAGACTGCAGCCCTCCTCGAGGCGATCCAGCGCGTGCTCGAGAGCCAGGTCGATCTCGGGACAGGTGGTGGTGCCCATCAGGCTGGTCAGGCCGATCCCCATCGGGACGCCGCGCTTGCTGAGCAGGGCCAGGTTGCGGCACACCAGCGCGATGCCCACCTGTCGCTGCATCTGGCTGACCAGCGGCACCTCGAAGCGAGCCCGGAAGGCCCGGGCCGGGCGAGAATTGCTCACTGAGAGGAAGGCCCCCAGCGCCAACAGGGCCAGCGGCAGGCCCAGCGAGAGCTCGGGGTGGTTGGCCGCCAGCATCAGTAGACGCGTGAGCGCCGGCAGCTCGGCGCCCGTCTGGCTGTAGGCGGGGATGAGGCGGGGCAGCATGTAGTAGAGCAGGATCGAGGTCATGACGATAGACACCGCCAGCACGAACCCCGGGTAGATCAATTGCTGCCAGACCCGGTCGCGCAGGCGCTGGCCGCGCTCGAGCGACGAGGAGAGGTCGGCCAGCACCTCCACCAGGCTTCCGCTCGTTTCGGCGGCGCGCACCAGGCAGAGGTAGACGCGCGAGAAGCAGCCGGGCATGGTGCTCATGGCATCGGACAGGGGACGGCCCTTGGAGATGTCCTCGGCCAACAGCGTGGCCACCCGGTGCAGGGCCTTCTTGTCGATGGAGCCCAGCGACTCGAGGGCCTGAACGATGTGGATGCCCGAGGACATCATCAAGCTGAGCTGGTAGGTGAACATCGCCAGCACGCGCCCGGGCAGGCGGGGAGCGTCCCGCGGCACCAGGTGGGGCTCGCGCAGCTCGACCGGGCGGCGGTCCTTCTGCTCGCGCTCGGCCCGTGAAATGGCGTCGCGCAGGCGCACGCGCCGCGCGCGCACCCGCCCGACCTCCGAGCGGATTTGCTCCTCGAGATCCCCCGACTCACTCTCCGAGTGCATCCGCCCATGATTGGCTCGGGTTGAAAACTTGTCCTTTCGGACGTACACTGAGAGTGCCTCATGAGGAATCGGGGACTGGGTCTTCCTACCGTCTTTTTCTTTGCCATGGTGGTCTATTTCCTGGCCACCGTGATGCTGACGTTGGCCAACCAGCACCTGCGCGCCACCCGCTGGCAGTCCGAGCGAACCCGGGTGCACTACCTGGCCATGGCCGCCGTGAACGAGGCGCTGGTGCGCCTCAGAACCGAGCCGTCCTTCGAGAATCGCACCGAGCAAGATCCTTACGCGACCCGGGAGGGCGACTTCGAGGTCCGCGCCTGGGTGCGCAAGGATGACGCGCACCCCGACATCCTTTACGTTTACGGGCGCGCCTGGCCGAGGGGCAGCCCGGGTCGCAGCCAGGACTTCCTGCGCACCGTGGTCCGCAAGCCCGAGAATGCCGGGATCGCGTTTACCATGAGCCCGTCCTACAGCGAGCTCATCACGCCGCCCATCTACGTTGGCGCCACCACGGGCACGCAGTGGAAGCGCGTCAAGCCCTGTCCGGTTCGCTATTATGACCTGAACGGGGTGGTCGTGGAGAAGCCGGGCCGTTACGCCACCGGCCTGAACGGCACCACCGCCGACGATCATGGCAACCTTTACGCCTGCTACGATCCTTTCCAGGACAACGGCTCGGCCTTCGCCCATCTCCTGATGCTGGGAATGCAACAGCTCATCGGACCCGACGTGGCCATCGAGTTCATGGCGGCCGAGCTGGCCGAGAACACCTCCACCGGCTTCCTGGGCACCGACTATGAGCGATCGTGCCTGGTGCGCTACAGCTCGACCGAGGACGAATGGAGCCTGATGCCGCCCATGCCGGACGTCTATTATGACGAGTCCGGGCGCCTCGTTCACGCGGCCAGCCGCGGCCTCAACAACATGATGACCACCAGCGAGAGCAAGGTCTTCATGATTTGCGCTCGTCAGGGGGCCGACTTCATGCGGGTCTTCGACGTCCCCAGCGGCACCTGGGACAGTATCCCGCCCGGTCCCAACCAGACCTACGACGCGACCGGCCAGGCTGTGGACCACGGCGGGCTGGCGCAGATGATGTTCACCACCGCGTCCGCGGCCGATGGCACCCTCTATTGCAACTATGGCAACAACCGGATGCAAAGCGTCATCAGTCGCTGGGATGGCGACCAGAAGCGGTGGGTGCCTTTGCCCGCCCCCCCCCGCCAGGCTTTCGACTCCGAGGGACGGATGGTCGCCTCTCCCGCGCAAATGCTCGGGGCGATGACCGTGGACGGGGACGGTAGCCTCTACGTGGTCAGCAAGGTGAGCGAGGAGGACAATGGCTTGCTCGACACGGTCTACAAGTTCGAGAACGGCGCCTGGTCCGCGCTGCCTCCCGTTCCCGAGGCGCTCTTCCAACCCGACGGCACCCTGGTCGAGACCGGCCGGCTGAGCCCTCGCACGGACAACCTGACTTTCGACGCGGAGGGCAACATGCTGATCAAGGCTCCCAATGGAGCCAACCCGGATACGACCTACAAAATCGACGCCCTGGGACGCAAGGAGGCGCTTCCCCCGATCTCGGCCGACCTGGTGGATATCACCGGCCAGGTCCAGCCGCAGCCCGGATTTCTAGGGATGCAGACCGACCTGTTCGGCAGCGGCGGCCCCAGCACGGGCGACGTCAGATATGACCCCGCGGCCAGCTTCTAGGGGGCTCAGCCTGGGGGAGCTGATCCTCTCCCTGCTGCTGACCACCCTGGCCGTCCTGGGTCTGGTCGGGGTGGTGAGCTACTCGTTGCGGGCCCAGGTGAAGTCCTCGCAGGCCCACGTCGCCAGCGTGATCGCGGCCACGCGCATCGAAGACGCCCGGGTCACCGTGCTGAAGGATTTCGCTCTCTCGCTGGACCTGCCGCGTCAGGCCGCTCCGGAGCAGACCGGGTTCGAGGTCGCCGTGCGCGAGACTCGCGAGGGAGACGACCTCAAGCGCGTGGACGTGAGCGTCTACTGGACCGATCGCGAGGGGCCTCAGCAGTACGACCTCTGGACCAAGCTGGTGCGCGAGGAGTGAGGCGCGGTCTCACCCTGGTCGAGGTCCTGGTGGTTTCGGCCGTGTTCATCGTGCTGGCCTTCTTGCTGCTTGCCATCTACCAGGTGGCCGTGCGCGCTCATCTCAAGGAGGACGCCCACGATACCACCGCGCGCGCCACCATGCTGGCTCTCGAGCACGTGCGCGAGGAGCTGCGCGGGTGCCAGGTGCTCGAGCCCAACGACCCCACCGCGCCAGCCGCCAACCAGGTGCGCTTCCGCTATCCCAAGCTGGACGAGACCGGCGTGTTCGTGGTGGACAACCACGGTGAGCCGGAGTGGGCGGGCACCGCCACCATGGCGACGGATGCGGACGGAAACCTCGTGTTGACGCGCTCCGAGGCCGAGCCGCGCACGCTGGCCCGGCTGGGCGCCGGAGGCGGGGTGACTTTCCGGCTTGCCGAGGCGCTCCTGCTCGAGGTCAAAGTGGTGGCCGTGCGACCCGATCCGGACCCCAGCAAGAGCGCGCGCTCGGAGATCTTGACCCGGATGGCGCTGGCCAACCAGCCTTAGCGTCTAGGCGGCGCCGCCCCAGAGCTTGGCGTGCAGCGTGCGGACCACGGCCGACTCGCGCAGCACGTGGGGCTCGAGGCGCAGCAGGTAGGCTCCGAGCTTGAGCTCCTCGCAGCTCACCGCGCCGGTGCCGACGCCGTGGTAGAGCCACTGGAAGCGCTGGGCGCTGATCCCCCGGGGACGCACGGCCGGGGTGTGGATGAGCGAGCGCGCCATGGCGCTCATGTAATCGACCAGGTAATTGTAGCCGACCATCAGCTCCTCGATGCCGGACCGCGACAGGCGCCCATCCAGCATCTGCTCGCGCTGCTCCTCGAATTGCTCCAGGCGAGCCCAGACGTTCATCGCTTCGACCGACTTGAGGCGTCCCGCGCGGATGCCCTTGTACAGGCTGACGAAGGCGCGATCACGGGCCATTTCGACCTGGCCGGCGGGACTGAACCGGGTTCTCAGTTTCCCCAACAGTGTGCTCCACATTGCCGCTCTCCCGTGGTTACAGTTTCTTAACAGCATTCTAGTCTGAAGAGGGGTCGGCAGGGCTCCCCGGGCTTGTGAACTCTCTGTTAACTCTGTGTCTGAATTGTTGCCTGGATGAACTTTTCGCGCGCGGAAATCGCTTCTTTCCTAGACACGGCGGGAAATCCGGCAGTGGGGCCGGTTTACATTTCGTGTCGGATTCTGTTACCTGGCTGTAACAATTTTTGGGGTCGCGGATAGTTGGTCAGCGGTCGGGGTTGGTAAGATGACGGCAACAAATCGCTCGGAGGAACACGAAAATGATGAACTCCCTCAACAGCAACCCCTTCGGTTTCGGAGCCTCGCCCTTCACTTCGCCGCTGGCCGGCCCCGCCTCGCCCCTGGGAGCTGCCCCGCTGGGCAACGCCCCGATGGGTGCTCCTCAGCGCGACCCCTATCAGGACCTGGCCGCCATTCTGATGGTGATGCTGCAGGCGATGAACCAGGGCCAGCCGGGCCAGGGGATGGACCCCAACGCGATGGGTCAGAATCCCGGTCTCGACCCTCTGACCGGGGCCGGCCCGGGCGCCGGGATCGACCCGCTGGCGGGCGCCGGCCTCGACCCCTTCGGCGGCGGCGGGGGCTGCCCCACCTGCGGCGGCTTCGGCGACCCGAGCGGCCTCAACTCGGCCATGAACTTCTCGCCCGGCCTGGGCAACTTCAATAATGGCGGGGTGCCCGACCTGAATTCCTGGATGAGCGGCTTTGGCGCCGGAATGGAAGCCGCCAGTCAGGTGGGCGCTCCCGGTGAGGGCTGCCAGGATCCCTTCTGCTCGGGCCCGGATGCCTTCGCCTCGGCCACGGGCGATTCGTCGGGCAACGACCCCGCCCCCGGCGCCACCGCCTCGGCTTTCGCCAGCGCCGGCAATCCGTTCTCGGGCACCAGCAATGGCAACTCCACCCAGCAGCCGCCGGTGATCAACAACATCACCAACAACAACGAGAGCAAGAAAGAGGAAGACGGCACGCCGGTCATCCTGGATGGCAACGGCGACGGCCAGATCGACACCACGGGCAAGGGCGGCAACAAGATCAACTTCGACCTGAACGCCGACGGCAAAGCCGACCAGACCGAGTGGATGAAGCCCGGCTCGCAGGACGGCATGCTGGTCTCGGACTTCAACGGCGACGGCCAGATCAACGACGGCCGCGAGCTGATGCGCAAGACCGGTGAGGACGGCACGCAGAACAAGTACCAGAGCGGCTGGGACAAGGTGTCCAAGCTGTTCGACAAGAACCACGACGGGCACGTCAACGGCCAGGAGCTGAACGGCCTGCAGATGTGGAACGACAAGAACGGCGACGGCAAGACCGACCAGGGAGAGATGCAGTCCGTGCGCCAGATGGGCATCAGCTCGATCGACCTGCCCCAGAACGGCTCCACCGACAGCTCTTTCACCCGCAACGGCCAGCAGAACCTGGCCCGCGACTACAACTTCGAGGTCAACCGTTGGGGATAAGCCAGCTCAGGAGGACAGGGAGGAAGCGCTCGTAGGCTTCCAGATGGGGGGCGTGACCCCACGCCCTCGAGCTCCACCAGCTTACAGCCCGGGATCTCCCGGGCTGTCTTCTTTGGAGGCTCCGGACTGCGGAAAAATGGCCCTCCACCTGCGCCTGATAGGATTCCGCACGCAGGGGGAGGGCCAAAGCCAGAAGCGAGAGGCATCGGGTTGACCTTTGAGGGGTCATGCGCCGCTCCTGTGGGACGCCCGTACCCTAGCTGACGGGTTTGAGCAGCCCTTCGTGCTCCATGGCTTTCTTTACGGCGGGGCGAGCGGCCACGCGCTGGCGATACTCGCTCAGGCCCGGGAACGGGGCCAGGTCGATCTTGAGGTGGTCGGTCCAGTTCAGGACGGTGAAGAGGTAAGCGTCGGGCAGAGTGAACTCGTCACCCTGCAGGAACTGCTTGCCCTTCAGCTCCTCGGCGACGTGCTGCAGGCGCTTCTTGGCGCGCTCCAGGGCGGCCTCGTTGGGGCCGGCGAACAGCGCTCCCAGGTTCTTGTGCAGCTCGGTGCTGATGAACGCAAGCCACTCCAGCGTCCGGAAATACTCCAGCGTGCCCTGCTTGGGCGCCAGACCTTCCTTCTGGTGGTTGAGGTAGCTCAAGATCGCGACGCCCTCGGTCAGCACTTCGCCGTTGTCCAGCTCCAGCGCGGGGACGTAGCCCTTGGGGTTGATCTCCAGGAAGTTGCGACCCTTCTCGGTCTTCTTCTCCTTGAGGTCCACCTTCTCGAGCTCGTGAGCGATCCCAAGCTCGGACAGGACGATATGGGGGGACAACGAGCATGCGCCCGGGGTGTAATACAACTTCATGGCTTAGTTTCTCCTTTGCACTTGATTACTTCAAGTAACTGAGATAACAATAGGCGTGTGGGGACCCGAATACAAGACCCCCCAGCGACGACAGGAGCGGTCGTCGGGATGTGAGGGAAACCGTGAAGAAGACCTGCGACTATAGTGACCTGAATTGCCCGTTCCACGGGCTCTTGACGCTGCTCTCGGGCTCCTGGACGACGTATATTTTGTGGCAGCTGAGCGTGGCCCAGGAGCTCCGGTTCGGAGCTCTGCGCAAGGCGCTGCCGGGCGTTTCGGCCAAGGTGCTGACCGAGCGCCTGCGCAAGCTGGAGGAATCGGGCCTGATCTCGCGCCATCCCGAGCCCACCATCCCGCCGAAGGTGACCTATCGTCTGACGGAGCGCGGGGTGCAGCTGCAGACGCCGCTGGCCCAGCTGTCCAGCCTGGCCGCGGCCTGGCACAAAGAATGATCGGACCTGTCGTCGAGTCGTGCTGTCGCGGGCTGGTGGACCGCCGTCCGCTGGTGGAGGCGATCTTTCTGGCGGCGGTGGCCGGCGAGCACGTCCTGGTCATCGGACCCCCCGGCACCGCCAAGAGCGAGGCCGCGCGGCGCGTGGCGCGGGCCGTGGGCGGGCGCTGCTTCGAGTACCTGCTGGGCAAGTTCACCGAGCCCTCCGAGCTGTTCGGCCCGGTGGATCTGCGCAAGCTCAAGGACGGCGTGTTCGAGACGGCCACCGAGGGGATGCTCCCCGAGGCCGACCTGGCGTTTTTGGACGAGATCTTCGCGGGCTCGACCGCCATCCTGAACACGCTGCTGTCGCTCCTGAACGAGCGCATCTTCCGGCGCGGCACCACGGCGCTGCGCGTGCCTCTGCGGGTGTGCATCGGCGCCTCCAACGAGCTGCCTTCCGAGGAGCACCTGGCCGCCTTTGCCGACCGCTTCCTGATCCGGTGCTTCGTGAAGCCCGTCAGCGATCCGATGCTGGAGGCGCTGCTCGAGGGCGGGCAGCTCGAGGCCGGCTCCGAGGTGATTTCTTTGGCGGAGCTGGACGAGTTGTCTTTGCTTGCCCGGTCGGTCGATCTGAGCGAGGTTCGCCCGTTGCTGGCGCACGCTTTGCGCGGTTTGCGCAAGGAGGGGATCGGGCTCTCGGACCGGCGCGCGGTGAGGGTGCAGAAGCTGATGGCGGCGGCCGCGGCGCTGGCAGGGCGCTCGCGTGCGACTGCGGCCGACCTGTGGCCGCTGGTGCTGGCCATGCCTTCGGAGCTCGACCAGGATCGGGCGCGGCGGTTGCTGGCGGAGGAGCTGGCCTTGTCCGACAACGAGTCGCTGGCGGCGGTGGCGGAGGAGGCTTCGCGAGGGCCGCTGGCCCGGGCGCGCCGGTTGGCCGAGGCGGGGCGGACGCTGTTGGCCGCTGCCTGCGACGACTGGCCCTTGCGCGCGGAGGGGGTGCTGCGCGAGATTGACAGCGGCTTCGCCCCCGACCAGCTCCCCCAGGAGCTCGCGGGCGTGCGCGCCGAGCTGGCCGCGCGGTTGTCGTGAGCGGTCTCCTCCGCGGGGAGGTCGTTCCCCTTTCAGACGAATCGCTGGGGAAGGGAACGAAGTCGTTCCCCTTTTAGACGAATCGCTGCTCTGGGGAACGAACCGCCCCCCGGACGGGAGGGGAGCTGTGAGTTTCCAGTGGCAAGCTCGGGTCGAGCCGCTCACGCCGATCGGGCTGTGCGTGCGGGGGGAGGCGGCGCGGCGTCTCGCCCGCCGGTTGATCGCGCAGCCGCGCAACCTGGTCGGGGTGCACACCCGCGATGCCCTGATCTTGCTGGGAGACGACCTGCCCTGGGTGGATGGCGTCGTCTACCTGGGCAAAGAGCACCCGCTGGATGCGGTGCTGCTGCCCACCCACCTCCAGCCCGACTGGCCCGCGAGCTGGATCGCGCAGGCCCTGCAACGCCAGTCGACGGCGCCCTGGGCGGTGCTACCCGACCTGATCGTGGGGCTGAGCCGGGCCTCGCGCCTCGAAGCGCACATCCTGGAGGAGTTCTGTGCGCACGCTCCCGCGTGAGCTGGAGCCCTGGGAGCCCTACCTGGGGTTCCTGGACCCGACCCTGGCGCCCGCCCTGGGACGCCTGGCGGACGGCGTCCTGCGCGCCCTGAAGGGCATCGGCGCCCAACGCCCCCACACCGGGGAGCCGTCGGGGTGGTCGGGACTGGACCGGCGCGGTCCGATGGAGCGCCTGCTCTGCACCGACTGGGCCCTGGCCGACGTGGCCCCGGACGAATTCATGCGCCGCACGACGCAGGGCGAGCTGCTCTTCTGGCAGCGCGAACGCGCCGCCTCGCCGCTGGGCGGCACCTCCCGCCTGCTGCTCGACGCGGGGCCGTTCCAGGTGGGCGCCTGCCGGGTGGTGCAGCTGGCGCTGCTCATCGTGCTGGCGCGGCGGGCCGCCGAGGTGGGCATTCAGTTCGCCTGGTGTCTGGGCCAGGAATCGCACCGCGAGCACGCGGGACTGAGCCGCGGCGCGGTCCAGTCGTTCCTGAAGGGACGCTCGACTCGGCCGGTGTCCGACCTGGACGTGGAGCGCTTTGCGCAGCGCGCCGGGCCGGACGACGAGCTGTGGCTGTGCGGCTCCGCTCGCTTTCTGGCCCGCCACCCGAAGGGCTTCCTGAACGTCGAGCTGGAGCCGTCCGGTTTCGAGGCGGTATACCTCAAGCTCCGAGGCCGCCAGGAGACGCTCCCGCTGCCCCCGCCCGAGTGCGTGCGCCTGTTGCGCGACCCGTTCGGGGCCGAGCAGGCGCGCGTGCACGCGCACGCGCAGGCGGCGCAGGGCGATCTGGCCTTCTCGAGGTGCGGGCGCAAGCTGCTGGTGCGCTCTCCGGGCGAAGTCGTGGTCTACCCGGTTCCCAACTCCCCTCGCGATCAGGTGGGGCTGCCCCATCGCTATCCGGTGGACCCGGGCCGCGTGGTGGTGGCTGTCGGCTATGCGGACCGGGAAGTGTTGAGCATGGAGGCCGGGGGCAACGCCTGGACTTTCCGAAAAGCCCAGCGCCAGTTCGTCCCGAATGCGCCAGAGCTAAGTTTTCCAATGGAGACGCGTCCTTTGGGCCCGCTGGGGCGCCTGTGGCTCGAGGAGCCCGATCGCACCGCGCTGCGCGAGCACTTCGAGAGCCCTGCCGAGCTGCAGCGCTGGCGCATGACGCTGGCGCTGGAGAACAAGCGGTTCGTCTGCACCGAGCAGCCCCAGAACATCCTCGATGACCTGTGCCTCTTTGCTCCGCGCTTCTGGATGGTGCTGGAAGGAACGCTCTGGATGTCGCACCCGGCGCACGGCCTGGTCCGCGTGGCGGAGCTGGGAGGGTCGCACGCGGAGATCGTGGCCATCGGGTCCAGGCTCTACCGCGCTCAAAAGGGCCGTCTGGCCATGCTGGCCGACCTGACCACCCAATGGGGGTTTCCGGGGCCCGGGGACCGGACTCTGCTGGGTTGGGGTGGCCGGCACGGCCTGTCCAGAGCGCCCGAATGCGTGGCGGTCGTGTGCCTGGATTCCACTAACACCGTGCTCTGGAGCGGCCGTCCTTTCTCGGTGGGCGGCTGGCCGATGGGGGTCTGCTCCGATCCCGACCATTGGAAGACTCCCGCCGTCGTCATCGGAGATGCCGCAGTCGTGCGTTTCCAGGGCAATGCCTGGGAGCAGGTGGTAGACCTTACCGGCGAGGTCCGCCAGGTGGTTTTAAGCCCCAACTCTGCCCGCTTCGCCTATCGCCTCGCCGACGGCGAGTTGGGTATCTACTCACTGCCCCACCGGCGCCACGTGCTGCGGGTCCGCCCGTGATGATGCACCGCGGCCACGTCCAGGCGCAAGCGCTCTGGTTTCCCCCCGGAACCCCGGACGTGGCCGCGCGCGCCCTCAAGAACTGGCAGTCCGGCGCCCGTCTCCTGGGAGGCGACTGGGGCCACCTGCTGACCTTCCCGACCCCGCGCCGCTTTGATTGCGCCATCGCCCCCGGGGTCGTCATCCCGAAAGACACGGCCAAACTCGATCTGCTCTGGCACGGGCAGCCCATCAACCTCTCCATGACCCTCCTGGAGCCCGCCGACCCTACGCCCTGGCTCGCTAAACCGCTCGAGGTGATCGAAGGCGAGCCGCTGGCACGCCCGGTGGAGAGCCCCGACGAGCGCGCCACCTGGCCGAAGCTCGAGCTGCGCAAGGAGCTGCCGGGCATTCCCCCGAGAGCCCCGCAGGTCACTCTGCAGATGGCGCCGCCACGGGCGCCCTGGTGGCGCCGCCTGCTCGACCGCCTTACGCCCTCCAATCAGCCCAACTACGTGGACAAAATGCGCCAGATGTTCGAGCGCTCCGACTGGGACCAGGCCCTGCGCCACGCCATTCCGCTGGGGGAGACCGGACTGCTGCAGCGCTTCGGGGGCTCGCTCAAGCCGCGCCAGGATCTGCACATCGGCGCCCGGCGCCAGGCCACCCATGGCGTGGAGCTGAGCGGCACCGACTACCTGCGCACGCTCTACCGGCGCGCCTTCGACCAGCTGGACAGGGCCGGCCAGGTGGACCAGGCCGCCTTCGTGCTGGCCGAGCTGCTCAACGAGCACCAGCAGGCCGTGCTCTACCTCGAGAAGCACGGCCGCTTCCGGGTGGCCGCGCGTCTGGCCGAGGCCCGCAACCTGGATATCTCGCTGCGCATCCGCCTGTGGTTCCAGGCCGGGGAGCCCGACCTGGCGGTGCAGCTCGCCAGCCACCACAATGCTTACCAGCAGGCCTACCTGGGCTTGTCGGGCGTGGACAAGCAGCGCGCCGAGGCCTGGAGGTGGGAGTGGGCCCGCTTCCTGGCCTGGACGGGGCGGCCGGCCCAGGCGCTGGAGCTGGTCTGGTCCACGGGCCTGGAAGCGCGCCGAGAGTGGCTGCAGCCCGCCGTCGACCAGGGCGGCCTGCCGGGCGGGCGCTCGCTGGCTCGCTGGCTGACCGATCCGGGTGATGAGGCCGAACGCCTGCTGGCACTGGGCCGCAGCTGGCTGGCCGAGCTGGAGCCGCACACCCAGAGTCGCGTCGTGGGATTGGCGCTGGGCCTGATCGAGGGCGCCCCCACGCCCGAGGCGCGCCTGCTGGCGGCGGAGACCGCGCGGGTGCTCATGAGCGAGGAGCGGCTCGAGGCGAGCCAGCTCGAAAGCCTGGTGCGCGTCTCGCAGGACCCCTGGTTGCGGGCCGACCTTCCCCGGCGCCCGGCGGCGCCGGTGCGGTTGCGGCGCGAAGCCTGGGTCGAGGTCCTGGAGGAGGCGGGCAACCTGACCATCCTGGATCTGGCCACGCTGCCCGATGGCCGCTTGCTGGCGGCTCTGGGAGAGGCCGGAGTGGCCATCGTGAGCGCGCGCGGGCGAATCGCAGGTGTGTTGCCGGTGCCCGCCCACCAGATCGTGGCGCCCTGGAATGGGGACCTGCACATCCTGGTGGCCCGTCGCGGGACCGACAGCACCCTCACGCGCCTGGACCCCGCCACTCTGAAGACCCGTCCCTGGTGTACCGTCAGCGGCCTGGAGTGGCTGGCCGACAGCCACGACGGAGGGGCGTGGCTGGTGGTGCGAGACAACACGCTGTTCCTGATCGATCTGGGGAGTGAGGGATGGCGAGCCTTATCCCAGCAGCACCTGGCCTACCGCCCCGTGGGGGCTGTCCTGCGGCCAAGCGGACTGGCGCTTCTGAGCGAGGCGCACGCCGAGTTTCGCACCTGGCCGGGGCTGGAGCTTCGGCGGCGCATCTTGTTGCCGACGACCTGGGGGCTGGGTCCGGAAGAGCTGGTGGACCTGCACGTGACGCCCGAGAGCGTCACCTTGCACGGACAGACGTGGCGTGGCTCCCTGGAGGGCGCCCACATGCTGTCTCACGGCGGATGGGACGTCGTCGTCATCCGCCAACGGGAAGGAACGACCCTGTTCGTGGTGCACCGGGCGCGTAGCCTCGGGACGGCCACGTTTTTCATGCCGGGGACGCGGGCACCGGTGGTGCGCTCCCAGCCAGGATTGCTGGTGCTGGGCGACGAGCTCGGGCGTTGCTATTGCGCCGATCTGGAGCAGGGGTGGTTCACGCGGGCCTTGGGATTGAGCCTCAGCGGGAGCTGAGCTTTCTTACCCCTGGCCGGGATTCGGTCCGCTGTTATCAGCAGTTGCAGCTCTCTCGCCTCGCACGCGGATGGTTGTCCCTCCGACGCGTAGCTTTCCCGCCTCGAGGGTGATTCCGGAGCGGGCTCCCGAGTCCAGAGCCTGATCCATGCTGCTGCCCACCAGCAGGGCTTTCAAAGCCTCAGCCAGAGCCTGCTCGAGGTCGGTCGCTTCGGTCTTCAGCCGGACGAAGGCGAAGGCTGCGTCCTTGCCTTTTCCCTGGGAGGTGAGTGCGGTTCAATCTCGACATCAGCTCTTGCGCCGTCTCGCCGCCGAGGGCCTGCGCCAGAGCGCCAAAGGCTCGGGCGCGGTCCGCAACCGTTCCGGGCTGTTGCTGCAAGAAGGTCGCCGATTCGCGCAGGCTTTCGTAGGGGACGGCGTGGGCCACGCCCGCCATCAGCTCGAGGCGCTCGAGCAGCGCCGGGCCGCGCTGACCCTCGGAGACCTCTCTCTCGTAGAGCTCGCCGATGCTCCACCGGTTGCTTGAATTCGCCGTGGACGAACGTGGGAAACTCTTTGCCAAGCCGTTAACAAGTCTCGCCTTTCACGTGGGCTTTCCCCCGCTCGCTCGCTGAGGCCTCAAAGCACGCCTTCAGGCTCCTTTCAGGCCCCGGCGCTATCCTGCGGACAATGGTCAGCTCCGTTTCGATCGCCAATTCTCTCAAGCCCACTGCGGCCGCCTCAAAGCCCGCTGAAGAGGCTCCCCGTGACAGCCTGGCCCTCTCCACCCTGGAAACGGCCTGCGGCACGGTCCAGCTCGTCAACCGGCTGCCCGGCGCCATCATCCCGGGGCTCGTGGCCGGCGTGGCCAACGGTGTTACGGGAGGGATGGAGGAGAAGCAACTGGTGCGCGTCCTGGATGTCGCCTCGGGCGTCCAGGTAGCCCTGGCTCTCGTGCTGCTCAAGGGCAAAGGCAAGAAGGGCCTCAAGCTCATTCGCTCGGGCGGCACGGTGGCGCAGAAGGTGCTGAGCCTGCTGCCGGCAGGTGACGACCGGGCCAGGCTGGCCCGCGAGCTTGCGGCCCACAAGCCGGAAGGAAACTTTGTGCAGCGCGCCCTGAGCGGAGCCGCCCACGGCCTGACCTTGACGGTTGGACACAACGTGCGCGGCGCCCTGGAGGACGGTAAGGCTGATGCGGCCGGACTGTGGGAGGGCGGCCAGCTCGTGCCGGTGATCCTGCAAGACGGTGAGAACCCGGAGAGCTGGCTCACTCGCCTGGCGGGCGGGGTGAGCGCCGTGCTGATGGTGCCCGGTGCCGTGGTGGACGGACTGGCCCAGGCCCTGGACCAGAAGGAGCTTTCCTCCCCTCTTCTGGTGACCGCCGGCTCCGTAGCCGTGGTAGCCCTGGTTGGGGCAGCCACGCTGGGCGCTCCGGCCGCCGCGGTCGGCGGCGGGTTGGCCTTGATCGCCTCGGTGCGAGGGGCGGGCCAGGCGCACGAGAAGGTCGAGCAGTATTTTGCCCACCTGGAAGCCCACGATCTGGGCGACGAGGAGGCGAACGATCGCAAGGACGTGCTGGGCGCGGTCCTGGTGGGCGGAGCGGCGGGAGCGCGGGCTGGCTACGGAGCGTGGGCCTGAGAGCGAGCTGTCCTCCGTGGACCACTCTTGAGCAACGGGCTCATTTCTCAAAAACTGGCCATGCGGAGGTGCCGTATCGGCCGATCGGCTGATGCAGGCCGGTCTCTAAGGAGCTTAAACTCCCTCGAAGTTCTGCCTGAGGGCCACAGCCCGCACTCAGGCTTACAAATGAGGGGAGCCTGTTTCGTGAACAAGCTGAAGAGCATCGCCCTGGTCGGATTCGTGTCCGCAACTCTCTGGAGCGCGGGACCCGCGCTGGCAGCACCGGAGGGAGGGAGCGTTACTTCAGGGACCGCCACCATTGACCAGACGATCCCCAACATCACGAGCATCCGGCAACTGACCGACAAGGCTATCATCGACTGGCGCAAGTTCAACATCAACTCGAACGAGCTCGTCAAGTTCGTCCAGCCCTCTGAGATGGCGGTCATCCTCAACCGCGTCACCGGCGGCAGCCCCAGCGTGATCATGGGCAAGCTCCAGGCCAACGGGCAGCTCTTTCTGGTGAACCCCAACGGCATCTTGTTCGGACAGGGAGCCCAGGTGGACGTCGGCAGCCTTGTCGCCACCACCCTCTCGATCTCCAACCAGGACTTCCTCAACGGCAACTATCACTTCACCCAGGACCCGAGCTTCGACCTCGCCTCGGTGGTCAATCAGGGCGAGATTCACGTCACCGACGGGGGCTATGTCGTCCTCACGGCCCCGCTGGTCAGCAACGAGGGCTTGATCGTGGCCAACCTGGGCAAGGTGGCGCTGGGTGCCGGCGGCGAGATGAGCATCAACCTCGATGGACGCGACCTGGTCAATTTCCAGCTGGGCCAGGCTCCTTCCGAGGGCGGAACGGTGGTCCTGACCCCGGATGCAGTTAGCAACGTGCTGGGCCAGGTCGTGAACCAGGGTGAGCTGGGCGCGGCCAGCTCGCTGGTGGAAGTGAATGGCGAGGTCCGCCTTGTAGGCGGGGAAGGCCTGCTGCTGCAGGCTGGCACCATTCAGGCAGGCCAGGGCTCGGTGCAGCTCGATTCCAGCCAGCTCACGGTGGTCGACGCTCAGAGTGTTACGTCCACCGTCGGCCAGCAGGGTGGAAGTGTAAAGGTCAGCGGCCCCAGGACGCGGGTGAGCGGCCTGGTGGATGCCTCCGGTGTCCAGGCTGGAGGCAATGTGGCGCTGGGTAGCCGCGAGCGCACGGCCTCGACTCTCGTCACGGCCCAGGGCGATGTCCGCGCCGATGCGGTCGAAAGCGGTCAGGGCGGCACCATCGTCGTCTGGGCTGACCAGGAGACGACCATGGCCGGAACGCTCTCGGCCACCAGCCCTGAAGCTGGGAAGGGTGGATTCGTGGAGACCTCCAGCGGTCATGACCTCAATCTCACCGGCGAAATCAAGCTGGGCGACGGCGGAGAATGGCTGATCGACCCGGTCAACATGGCCATCGTCGCAAGCATCACCGGGCCGAACCAGGTAACCAACAGCAGCATCAACGGTCAGTTGAACTCGGGTGTCAGCGTCACGGTCAACGCCAACGGCGCGGGAGTCGAGGACGGCGACATCACCCTCACTGCCGGCGCTCCCATTACCAAGACGAGTGGAGGCACGGCCACCCTGACGCTGGACGCCGGAGACGCGCGCGGCTATGTGTTTCTGAACGATGCCATCACCTCGGTCTCCGGCGCGCTCAACGTGGTGTTCGAGACGGGCAGCACGATCGGTTCTACATACCTCAACGCAGGGTCCTCGGTGGATACCAATGGGGGCAGTTTCACGAGTACCGGCGCAGGGACGTTCTATAACCGCGACGGCGGTGTCTTTACCAACGGCGGATCGGCCACCATCAATCACGGCGGCTATGTCGACATCGGCTCCCTGCAGACCGGCTCGGGAAGCGTTTCCATCAACACCAGCGGCAACGTGGTCGTCTATAGTCTCGTCAGCTCCGGCAACGTGAGTATCTCGGCAGGCGGCCGAATCGATGAGCGGACGGACACGGCGACCGATATCACGGCCAACAACCTCACACTCACCTCTGGCACGGGCATCGGTTCCCTGGGCGGCGGCGATGGCTACCTGGACGTGACCGTGACGACCAATCTCACGGCCTCGGTCAGCGGCACGGGAGAAATCCAGGTCAACTCGCCGACCAGCAACTTGCGGGTCGTGTCGGCTACCACCGCGGATGGAGATATCCGTCTGACATCCGGCGGCAACCTGCGTGGCGACACTCTGACAGCGGGAGGCTCTCATGACATCGCTGTCACGACCACCAGTGGAACCGGCCACGATGTCCTGATCGGCGACTGGCACGCCGATGGCAACGCGATCACCATCAACTCGGGCGCGGATATCAACGACCTGAACATCTTCGACGTCGCCGACCTGTTCGCGGACTCGGCCAACTTGCAAGCCGACGGCGCCATTGGCAACGCGGACCGGGTGGAGACGAGTCTCAATACCCTCACCCTGGGTGCCAGCGACGCGATCAACGTCTTTGAGAACTATGATTCCGTAACCGTTACCCACGCAGGCTCGCTGGATGACGACGTCACCCTGGGAGCACAGGGCGGCTTGATCCTCCTCAGTGCCAGCACCCTTGGCGGAACGGTCACCGCATCAGCCGCGGGCGGCGACCTTCGGGTGGATTCCATCAACGCTCCCGACATCGCTCTGACAACCACCGGAACGAGCAACGACATCCTGGTCGGAGACCTTCACGCCGGGAACACCATAACGCTGACCGCCAGCGGAGCGGTCGAGGACCAGAACATCTCCGGTCTGGCCGATCTCTACGCTGACAACGTTTTCATCACGGCTGCCGAGCGCATCGGCTCCACGGCGGATCCGATCGAGATCGAGGCTGACGGCCTGACGGCGACCGTAACGGGCAACGGAGAATTGGTCATCGCTGAGACGCTGGACAGCCTCAACGCCCCCCTGGTCAGCTCGGGAGGCAGCCTCAAATTGAGTGCCGCGGGTGCTCTCAGCGTGACGACGGCGACGGCCGCCGCCGGCTCGATCCAGCTCTCCGCCGCCGGCGGTAACCTCAGCGTGGAGTCGGCCACCGCCAACTCGGGCAACGTCAGCCTTCAGACCACGCGCTCCGGTGATAACATCCTCTTCGGAAACATCTACGCCAACACCATCACGATGAATTCGGCCGGGAGTATCCAGGAGCTGAACATCCTCGGCGATCCGGATCTGGTCGGAGCCAGCGCCACCTTGACCGCGGCCGGAAACATCGGGTCGACGGACATCATCGAAACCGATCTCGGCACTCTGTCGGTCACCTCGACGGGCGCCGGATTCATCACTCTCCGCGAGATGGGCTCGGTAACCCTGACCCACGCCAGCTCGAACGGCAACATCAACATCCAGGCCGACACCGCTCTGGATGCCCAGCAAGCTTCAGCGGGGGGCTGGCTCCACCTGACCGCCGGCAACAACTTGAGCATCGGCGCCGTCACCTCCCTGGTCGAAGCCACCCTGACCGCAGGTGGCCAGCTGAACGATGCGCCCGGAGACCTGGGTATCGACGTGACGGCGCCGGTCATCAGCATGAATGGCGAGCTCGGGGTGTTCCTGGATGTCTCCAGTCCCTCGTTCTCGGCCTCGGCCCTGTTGGGCCAGGTCAGCGTAGAGAACTTCGCCACCGTGGACTCGACGGCAACCAACGTGTCCGGCGTCGAGGTCAATCTGGTCCAGAACGGCGGCCACACCTTGACCGTCAACAACGCATCTGCACTTTCATCCGTGAACTTGACGAACTACGGGGCGACCTGAACGTCGTCAATTCGAGCTCGATCAATGACTCCAACTTCTTGACTGTGGGCAGCGGCAACATCTACGTCGGGCAAGCCAGCACGACCTGGCCGGATTCTTACACCCTCAGTGTCAACGCGGCCGGAACAATCGAGGAGCTGGGCTCGGATGCCGCGGCCGATCTGTCCGCACCGAATCTCTACTTGCGTTCGACTTACGGCACCGGGACTCTCGGCACCATCGAGGTCAACGCCACCGAGTCGGCCGAGTTGCTCGCCGTCGAGGGCGGAGGCATTCGAATCCTGGATACCGCCGGGGGCCTTTACGTCACGAACGCTCAGTCCACCGGCCCCCTGACCGGCAACATTGCTCTGACCGCGAGTAACGGCGACCTGACGGTGGGGAACGCGGTCACCAACTCGGGCATGGTACTGACCACCAGTGGCAGCGGCGATGTGGCTCTGGACAATCTGCTGGCGGGCGATTACGTGCAAATCACGAGCGCCGGCCAGATCGCCGAGACCGGCTCGGATCTCGAGCCCGAGATCGACGCCGCCACCATCTATCTCGAGGCCCGCACCGGCATCGGCCACGGCAATGTCATCGAGATCGCCACTCCCGAGCTCGTCCAGGCGCAAGTAACCGGGACGGGCAAGATCCAGCTGGCCAACCAGAGCTCCCTGCGCGTGGACTATGCCAACACCGCCAACGGACTCATCTCCATCACCGCGCGCGACGGCGATCTGAGGGCCGACAGCGTGGTGGCCGGCGGGGCCGGTCGCAACGTGACCCTGGCCGCCAACGCGGGTAACGTCTTGGTCGGCACGGTCCGGGCGGCCGGGGACCAGGTCCTGCTGAACGCGGCCGGCTCCATCCAGGATCTCTATCCGTCCGGCGGCGCTCCCATTGCGGCAGGCACCGTGCGTTTGACGGCCGGCGGAGACATCGGAGCCGACGACAGTATCGAAATCAACGGTTCCACCCTGATCGCCACTGCCGGAGGCGACATCGATGTTCACGACGTCTTCGATGGACTGGTCGTACAGTCGGCCACCAGCGCGGCCGGAGATATCTCCGTCGTAGCGGACTTTGGCAACCTTACGGCCTTGAGCGTCTCAGCCCCCGGTGGCGACGTGCTGCTGAGCACCAGCGGTCACCTCTACTCTCGAACCGTCACGGCTCTGGGGGACATCCAGGCCTACGCCCAGCAATCCATCCAAGAGTATCAGGTGGACCTGGCCACGAACTTCAAAGCCCCCTCGGTGACGCTGGTGGCCGGCACGGGGATTGGCCAGAACAATGCGATCGAGCTCTCCACCGCCCTCCTGCTGGGCCATACCACGGTTGGCGACATCAACTTGCTGAACTCGGCCACCCAGGCCACGCAGGTCACGAACCTCGACACGGGCGCCGGGTCGATCGTGTTCGACCAGATCGGGAACAAGCCGCTGACCGTACAGAACTTCTCGGCCACCGTCGACGGAACGATTACCAACCCGGGAGCCGCGGGCAACATCCTGGTGGGTCAGGTCACCGCTCCCAGTGTGCTGGTCGTGCACGGCGGAGGACGCATCGCGGAGTCGGTTGCCGACCCGGATACCGACCTCACCGCCGGGGGTATGTTCTTGACCGGCGCAGATATCGATCCCCTCCGGATCCAGGCCGGGGATCTTTACGCCACCGCGACAAGTGCCAACGGCGGGGTCGAGCTTACGGACGTGGGGGGAGGAGTGAACGTCCAGATTGCCCAGACGGTGGACGGTCTCGTCACCCTGACCGCCGAGGGCGGCAACATGCTGGCCCACATCGTGAATGCCGGCGGAGCGCACGACATCATTCTGACAACGACCGGCGGCGGCAACATCAACCTGGGTGCCGTGGACGCGACGGGCGACCACATCACCGTGAATTCGGCCGGCAACATCGAGGAGACTCCGGTTGACGGCTCCGTCGATCTCACGGCCCATATCGTGGACATGACCGCTGCGACCGGAATCGGGTCGTTGATCTACATCGAGGTGAGCGCCGACCAGTTCTCGGCCAACTCGACCACGGGCAGCATCGCCTTCGAGAGCCGTTCCAGCAACGACGTCACGGCCACACAGTTGCACACCGGCGCCGGGCATATCAACGTCTTCAATACGACGGGACACACCTTTACCGTCAACCAGGCAAGCAATGACGACGGGACGATCACCCTGAGCAACACGGGTGGAAACCTCGTGGTCAATGCTTTGAACGTGACCGGACCGCTGGCCGGGGACGCCACCCTGAATACCTTTGGAAGCGGCGACGTGATCCTGCCGGGCACCGCGCAGGCCTCCAACCACTTCTACGTGAACGCCGCCGGAGCGCTCTACGAGCCCGACACGGACGCCACCGCCGGGATCATCGCGCCCATTCAAGGCCTCAACGCTGGCGGCGGCATCCAACAGCTGGACATCGTGGCCAACGAGCTGTCGGCCGCGGTGACCGGAGCCGGCAACGAAATCAATATCGATGATCTCAGCGGCGGGCTGGTGGTGCATTCCGCCACCACCACCGACGGCACCATCAACCTGACCACCACGGGGGGCAACTTGAGCCTGGAGAGTGTGGCGGTGGGTGGCTCCGGAGGCGCGAACATCGCCTCCCTGACCTCGGGCGACATCCTGATCAACGACCTGACCATTAACAACGGCGCCATGGTAATGACCGCCGCCGGCGCCATCAAGGAGCTGGGAGCCGACGCGGGCGCCGACGTCACGGCCTACCACGTCGACTTCAACGCCGCCACCGGAATCGGCATCGGGGGAGTCGTTGAGCTCGCAATCCGAGAGTTTAGCGCCGTCACGGGAACGGGCGCGATCAATCTCACCAACGCGGCACCGGACGACACGCTGCTGATCAATGCGCAGACGACCGTCGGCGCCATCGCCGTCATCCAGACGGGCGGACACTCGATGGGAATCTTCGACGCCAGCACCACCAATGGCTCCATCACGCTGCGCAATGACGGGACCATCACCACGGGCAGCATCTCGGCGGGCGGGGCCGGAACGATCACTCTGGCCGCCACGGGAGGCACCGCGACCGAGGTCTACCTGGCCGACCTGCGCGCTCCCGGCGACACCATCACCATCTCGTCCACCGGGCGAATCGAGGAGACCGGAGTCAATGACGCCGCCGCCGACGTTCGCGCCGCCGTCGTTACGATTACCGCGGGCAAATCCATCGGCGAGCTGGACGCCATCGAGGTGGACGCCACCACTCTGACCGCCTCCAGCGGCAGCACGGGTCAGCTGAACATCCAGGACACCGCGGGCGGGGTCACCGTGACCGCCACCACGGCCGGAGGCCAGCTCAACCTCAGCGCCATCGGCGGCAACCTCTCCGTCACCAATGCCACGGCCGGTGGCGGAAACAACGTCAGCCTGTCGACGCTGACCTCGGGCGACATCCTGGTCAACCAGGTTTCCAGCACCGGCACCATTACGCTCAACTCGGCCGGGTCGATTCAGGAGCTGGGCAGCGATACCACCGCCGACATCAGCGCCCCGACCATGAGTCTGAGCGCCGTGACCGGAATCGGGACCGCCGGCAAGCCCGAGATCAATGCCACGAACCTGACCGCCAACGTCACCGGGATCGGCGGCATCGACCTCCTGGATACTGCCGGCGGGCTCACCGTGACGTCGGCCAACACAGCTGATGGCGCGATCGCGCTGACCGCGGCCGGCGGCAACCTGTCCGTCGAGACCCTGGTAGCCAACGGAACGGCGCGCAACGTCACTCTCACGACCACCGGCACGGGGAACGTGCTGGTCAAGTCGGCGACCGCAGCTGCGGATACCATCACCATCAACTCGGTGGGATCGATTCTCGAGTCGGGCAGCGACGTCAATGCGGACCTGGCCAGCGGCAACATCGTCCTGACGGCCGTCACCGGCATCGGGACCGGGAACACACTGGAGGTCAACTCGGCAAACCTCTCCGCGAACGTGACCGGCACGGGTATCATCGACCTGCTGGATACCTCCGGCGGTCTGATCGTCGACGCGGCCACCACGGCGGACGGCACCATCAACCTGTCAGCCTCCAGCGCTCTGACCCTGACCACGGTGACGGCGGGCGGAACGGCTGCCAACGTGAACGCCTCCACCACCACTTCGGGCGGCATCAAAGTCGGCGCTGTCACCGCGGCCGGCGACACTATCACCCTGGTTTCCATGGGCAACATCACCGAGGTGACCCAGGATGCCCCCGTCGATCTCACCGCAGCGACCTTGAGCCTGTCAAGCGTGACGGGGATCGGGACCGATGGCTCGATCGAAATCGACGCTACCACCCTGACGGCCAGCGCCAGTGGCGTCGGTCTCATCGACCTGAATGACGCGGCGGGTGGACTGACGGTGAGCAGTGCCACGACGAGCAACGGCTCCATCACGCTCGCGGCTGCCGGGGGCAACCTGACGGCCAACACCGTGACGGCCAGCGGCGCGGGGGCGAGCGTGAACCTGACCACCACAACCTCCGGCAACTTGCTGGTGGACGACCTGGTGGCCACGGGAGCGATCAACCTGACCTCCGCTGGCAACGTGAGCGAGACAGGCGTGGATGCGGGCAACGACCTGATCGCCGGCGCCAACTCGACCATACGCGCCAATGGTGGCACGATTGCGACGGCCGACGCGCTGGAGGTGCAGATCACCAACGCCACGCTCAGCGTGCTGGCCACAGCCCAGTCGGGCGGAGTCTCGGTGCGCATCAACGGAACCGTGAGCCCGACCAACACGCTCATCAAGCTCAACACGCCGCCGGGCTCGGTCCTCTTCAACGGGACCCCGGTGCCGTAAGATGAGTAGGAATCTCCTTGCCAGTTCGTTGACGGTCAAAAAGTAGCCGGCAGGTTCCCTATCCTTTCGGCGCCGAATATCGCTAAATGACCAATCTCTCCGTCAACCTTCCCGACACCAGCTCTCTCCATCTTCGCCGCCAGGTGACCGTGAGCGAGGACCAGTTTCGGGAGCCCGTCCGCTGTCCGTTCGGTGATAAGGTTTCCCTGGACGACCACGAGGCCATGAAGTGGATGGTGGGAGACCAGGGCGTGCTGCTGCGAGGACAATCCCTGGAGAGGAGGGTCGCGCAGATGGTGGCCTGGTCGAGCAGGGCCCCAATGGCGACGGCTTCGCGGGCCCGGACAACCACGCCCATGTGGGTCAAGAGCGAACCGAGCAGGGCGTTCAGACCGACCCCAATACGGGCGACACGGTCTTCTTTTACCAGAGGGCCGATGGCTATGACGGCGAGTTGACCACCCGCTACGTCACCGAGGTGCGCCACGCGCCCAACGGCACGGTGACCGTGCTGGAGTATCACCAGTCCTGAGGAGTGTCGCCCCTGACCGGGCTGCAGGCCGTCGAGGACGAGCTCCCGAAGGGCTCATTAGCCCCCGGGAGGCCTGGGAGTGAACCAGGTCAAACCGCGACTCTGACCGTCCGGTATGCGACCGTCGGGGGTCAGAGTGTTGCTGACCTGGGAGCCGCGGGAGTCCGAGCCGACAAAACCGTCCCCGCCGGCGACCGGCACTCCCAGCAGGTTGGCCACGCTCTGGGCGTAGGCGGCTCCCTGCCCGGTGCCCACGTTGCAGGCCAGCAGCACCACGGGCATGCCCTCCTGCCAGCCACCGCTGTCGCGAATGCGCTGGGCCAGGTCTACGGGGACGATTCGGGTGCTGCTCGCCTCCTGACCCACCAGGCTGCCCACAAAGCGAGCGATATTGGGCAAGGTCCGCTGGTCCTCGATGAACTCGCTGTTCCCGTGGCCCGTGACGACGAAGACGTTTGGATCTCGGGTGGCCGGATGCTCGAGCCCGGTTCGGGCGTTGTCGACCACGCCAAAGAAATCGAGGCTGCGGGGGTTGCCCGAAACCCAGCGTCCAACGGTGTCGCTGATGCTCGATAGCACCGAAGAGTCGGTCGCCGGCCCGGCGGGCCGGGCAGTTCCCGCGGTTCCGGTCGTTCCGGTCGCTCCCGTGGTCGGGGTGGTCGTCGGCGTGGAGGAGTCCTGCAGGGGGCCGGTGACTGGAGTGGCGGGCCGGTCCGGCGCCAATTCGGTGGTGTAGAGCTTTCCGTTCCAGTTGAACTGATCCGCCCCGGCTCCTCGGGCAGCCGCAAAGGCCTGCTCGAAGCCCGCGCGGTCCTGGGTACGCGTCTGGACGGCCAGAGTCGAGGAGCCCTCTGTCTGATCGACGACCACCCCATTGGGATAGCTGGTGCGCTGTCCGGTCGCGTTGCCGTCTTCTCCGAAGCGCGTCACAACGGTGGACCCACCCGGCCCGCTGGACTGGCGCGCGGTCATCTGGGCCCGACCGTCGGTGTCCGTGACCATGGTCACGAAATCTCCGTTCTCCGTCATGAACACGTCGGCGCGGGGGTCGACCCTGGTCTCGAGGGGGGCGCCGCTTCCGCCGGAGAAGAGAATCTCTTCCACTTCGGCATCCGACCGGGTGGATGGGACCTGAATGGTCTCCTGGTCGGGGCCGAGCTCGACCCCGCTATCCGGGGCGAATTCTGTCGCGAGCTCTTCGTCCCCCCCGGAGGAAACCTGCGGCTCCTGGGCTCCCAGCCCGTTGATGGTGCTGGTCAGAAGGGAGCCAACCTGGGCGCTGTCCCCGGTCTGCAGGGCCTCGCCGAGTTGGACGAGTTGGACCGCATTCATACCGGTGTTGCCAAACTCGGTTGCTTCTCCGACTGCACCCAACAGCGCCGTCTCCAGATCGACTTCGCCTCCGTTGGCGGCCTGACTGACCACGCTCTGGGTGAAGCCGCCGGCCAGGTCGCCAAGCACGCTCGCGGTTCCCGAGCTCATTCCCGCCTCGAGAGCGAAATCTCCAGCCACGCCTTCAACTCCCGCGCCTGCCATCCCGGCCAGCTGAGAGGTCACCAGGGTCGACAGGTCGATCTCGCCGGTGGTGCCGAGCTGGTTGGTCGCTCCGGTCACCAGATTCTTGGCCGCGCTCCCGAGCTCACCCGAAAACTCCGCCAGGGTCCCTCCGGCCTCGGTGGCCAGGGAGCTAACGCCTGCCTGCGCGCTGTTCCCGAGCGCTCCGCCTGCCTGGGCCAGCATGAAAGTCTGGGCCGCATCGACGATTCCGGAGTTGGGATCGGCTTCGGCATCGCCCTGAAGCTGAGCATGGCCCGCGATATTGGCGCCGGCAACCATCATGATGCCAGCCCCGACGATCGTTCCAACCCCGGTCGCTACGAGCGCGCGACCCACTTGATAGGCCACCTGGTCGACCTGATCATACTCGGCGGTGCGGCGGGTGAACTCGGCAAAGGTCTCGTTGCCGGTCTCGTCGGCGTGGGCGATCACATCCACGGTGGCCTCTTGATGACCAACGACTTGACCCAGGAAGCCATGGTCCGCCCCTACCGCCTCGAGGCCCTGTTTCAGAGGCAGGTTCAGGAATTTGTTGAGGTCCGAGATGGCGTCGCCGGCCAGTTCGCCGAGCTTGCCGCCGGGCAGAAGGTGATCGAGATTGTTCAGCAGGCTGCCGAACAGGCCTCCAGACGGCCTGGTGGTTCCGATCGTGGCGTTTCCGCCGTCGAGGTAGAGGCCGTCGATGTTGTATCCGCCGTTGCCGGTATCGATGACCCCGCCGGTCGCCAGCGCGTTTGCCGAAACCTTGGAGATAAAGTACACCCCGGTTTCATGCTCGTCCGGCAAGATCATGCGGCCATCCTCCAGGACGAAGGCTTTGCCGAGCGTGGTGAAACCATCCGCCATCAGCGCCTCGCGCTGATCCTGCCCGATGACCGCGAAGGCTCGATCGGCGGAGACGGCCTGGATGTCCTGATTGCCTGTGAAGGAGCCGAGGTTGACCGCCTCGAGCTTCCTGGCTGCCTCGTCTCCCTGCCTCTGCTCGACCAGAGACCGATCGAGATGCTGGAGGTCGGCCCCCGTAATGGCGGTCGGCAGGTCGACGAAGCCGGCGGCAAACTCGTCCTTTTGGGCTTCGTTGGGCGGGAGCAGGGACACCCCGTCGTTGTCCCCCGAGATCCAATGAGTCATGACATCGGGCGCGAGGTCGCGATAAGCCTGATAACGAGCCTGCGCATCCGCGCGAGCGGGGTCGGCCAGCAGCTCCCGGTCGCGCTCGTTGAGACCGTAGCCCGAGGTGGCGACAGGAGTGGCTTGGCGGGACTCGGCCACCGACTGCTCCATTCGCTGGATCTCGGCGCCTGTCAGGCCCGTCTCGGGGTCGACGAAAGAGGCGCCGTAAGCCAGGCGCTCGGCCTCGGTCGGTTGACGCGTGAGGGTGAAGTCGTTGTCGCCAGATTGCGAGTATTCGGTAATTTCAGGCATGGAAAGGCGGTATTCGTGATAGCGAGCCTGCGCGGCCGAGCTCTCGATGCTCGAGCTCGCGGTGGGCTGGGCAGCAATTTCCGGAGCCGGGGAGCTTTCCGGACCGTAGACCAGGGAGGCGGCGGCGCGCCAGGACGAGGAGGAGGAAAAGGAGGCGGTCCCGGCAGCGGCGACCACCGGGGTGTCGCTGACAACCGGCTCGTCGGGCGCGGAATGCTCCGGGGAGGCCTGGGCGTCCTCTCCGGCTACCTCGGACCAGGCCTCGTGCAACTCGTCCGCGGAGGACATCCCCTCGGTCGCCACTCGAGCTTGCTCGGCCGGCGGCATCGTGGCGACAGCCTCGGCCGGCTCGATGGCCTCGCTCCTGACCGGTCTTCTGAGCTCGACAACTTCCGTCTCTTGAGGGAAGGATACTCCGATACTGTCCAGCGCCAACTTGCCTCCAGAACCTCCCCCAAATGCCCTGAATGATTCTCCCTCATAAGGAGCAGTTTGTAAACATGTGTAACAAGAATGTTTCTGGATTCGTCGGTGGCAGGGTCGTGCTTAATTCCGGAAAGCCGCTGCGCTCTGCAGCACGAACTTCTCCGGCGCCGGCGAGCCATACCGCTTCCGGGTGCTTTCCAGCAGCACTTCCACGAAGCCGTCGGCAGCCGTGAACTCGCAGCGCGTGATGTGGGAGGCGATCACCTTGCCGCCCACCCGATAGGTCGACAGAGGCTGGCTCCCTCCCGCATCGTAGAGCTGAATCGGCTCCGCCTGGCCCATCTCGGGCGAGCCCGGTGCCAGTGGCACCTCCAGCCAGCGCACCTGCTCATTCGGGGCGTCATAATACATGACCACGTACTTCTGCCAGACGGGCTTCTGGCCGGCCGGGTCATACACGATGACTCCATTGGCGTCCAGCGGGCTGAGGAATGAGATGGCCCCGGGCTCGGTCACCACGCTGACGAAGGTGCTGCGCTCCGCCTCGCGCGTCAGGCGCGCGATGGAACCTTGCAGGTCTTGCAGCATCTCGGTCTGGGCCTCGCCTTTCTTCCACGCGCTGGCACCCATCCGGTAGATGAAGAACAGCGCCAGCGTCAGCCCCGACAGGATGGCCGCACCCACCATCGTCTCCAGCAGCGTGGTGCCCCGCCTCATGGGTGGAACCTCGTGGTCAGGCCGAGCTTGTGGGTTGCGTCCCAGTAGACCTCCACCGTAACCGCCTTCAAGCGCGGGTCGGGCTGGTTGCCCGTGACGACGACGCGGTAGTTCCCGCTGTCAATGGTCTGCCCGGGGTAGGGCACCGGAGGAAACTGCAGAGGAGCGGCCCCCGTTTGCGGGTTGGGGATGCGGCCGTCGAAGGTGTAACTGCCGGTGGGCAGATAGTCGAACCCCGCCAGGCGCACGTTCTGGCGGATCTTCTCCAGCACCCGCCGGGCCATCTCGGTGGAGACGCTGACCTCCTTGGAGCGCGTCAGCATTTGCATGCCGAAGGTCATCACGCCGATCAGCGTGATCAGGGCGATGGCCACGATGGCCACCGCGAGCATGAGCTCCAGCAAGCTGATTCCCTTACGGCTCAACGCCCCATCCAGGTGGTTACGGTGAGGTTGTTGCTGGGCGTCACGAAGCTGGTGCCGTCGAACAGGTCCTTCACGAACGTGACCTTGACGTCGTTGTCAAAGAACAGGTCGCCCGGACGCAGGCTTTGCCCATTCACCACGGCCGTAGCCTGGGTGCCATCGTCGCGCGCCACCACGGCTCCCGTCACGGTCACGCCGTTGGAGGCGTGCAGGAAGCCGTTGGTATAGACCATGCCCTGGAAGTAGGAGCTGCCCAGGTTGTTCAGGTCGACGTTGTTGGTGATGTTGGTCATCTCGGCCAGCTGGGCCGTGTAGTTGTTGTCGATCATGTTGTCGAACCAGCCGCCGTAGAGCGCGTAAGTGGCGTTGTCCCAATCGTCGCGCACCACGGTATTGGGTGTGGCCGAGGCGTTATCGGTGAAGTTGTCCATGCGGTTCTTGCCGTCGTACAGGTGGTCGAGCTCATCGAACTTCTTGATGACGAAGTCGCGCGAGGTGCTGGGCGACTGGGTGGACTCGATGCGGCGCGCCATCTTGTAGAGCAGGTCGTTTTGATGACCGTTCCAGGTGGCTCCGTTGGACTGGCCCAGGGCTCGACGCATGTCGTCGATCTCGGTGTAGACCGAGCCGCCCGCCGTGATATTGGCGGGGGTGTTGTTGTTCAGGCGGTTCTGCAGCGCTCCCAGAACGGTTTTGCTCTCGCTCCAGAGGGTGCCCAGCGTGGCGTCGCCCCCGCTCACCAGTCCGTCGATGTAGTCGGTGCCGTTGAAGCCTTCGAGGTACAGGCTGCCGTGGCTGAAGACGGCCACGTTGTTGGTGCCGCGCATCGACATGATGCTGGAGTCGCCTTTGAAGCGCGTCTCGTCGCCCACGTAGACCGACCCCTCGCCCCGGATGGAGCCGTTCACGGTCAGTTTGCCGCTGACGTAGAGATTGGCCCCGCTCTGCAGCCGCAGGTCGCCGCCGTTGATATTCAGGTCGCCCGCGTAGTAGTAGTCGCCCGGAGCCAGGGTGGTGACTCCCGAGCCGTTGATGGCCGGGGGAGGGCTGCCCCCTTTGCTGGAGATGGTTCCGACGATGTCGATGTTCGGGAGCGCCTCGGGCGCCGCCCCTGACTGCGTTCCGCCCGCGATGGTAGCGCTGCCCATGGCGATGGCCGCACCGGCCGTGCTGGTGGTGCTGACGGAGCCCGTGATCACAGCGGTATCGGTGCCGCTGCCCACCCACTTCACGGCGTCGGGGACGTTGCCGAACACGTTGGAATGGATGCCGGCCGGCACCGGCGTGCTGTCCGTCAATGAGGTGACGCCGCTGATGGCCACGTTGCCCCCCATCAAAACGCGGCCGGAAGCGAGCACGGGATTGTTCATGCTGGGCAGCGCGGTTCCGCGCGTGACCACCACCTCGAGGTTCCGCCTGGTGCCGTTGACGTTGGCCTGCACGATCAGCAGGGCCGAGTAGGGGGGCACGGTGTTGGCTCCGTGATAGCTCGTTCCCCAACTCGCGTTGGCCAGGTTGTTGACCGAGGTGAGCTCGGGGGCGGAGGCCGCGAAGTCGACGGTGTAGGCGCCGCCGGCGATCCCCGGAACGGTCTGGCCGGTCACGCCCGTCCAGGCCGGGTTCGCCTCGAGCGCCAGCATCGATTCGGCCACGCCGGCCTCGGCCAGGTAGAGCGAGGAGACGCGACTGAGATTGCTCTGACTGGAGAAGATTTCCCCCCGGAAGAGCGTGATGAGCGTCAGGACCATCAAAAAGAGGAGCGACGTCATGATCAAGACCAGAATGAGAGCCATGGCCCGGCGATTGCGCATGCCTCTAGTTTAGCACGGCTTTTACCAGCCGGCGGTCAAAAGTGCAGGCCAGTTCATAGACTCACTGGTGGGTATGAGGCGGTGATCGTCCTGGTAGGTCCACGCCGTCAGATGCCGGAATGCCCGCCGCGCGGCCTCGGCAACGGGCTCCAGCGGCACCACGTCGTCCTCGGTGCCGTGAACCAGCAACGTGGGCACGTCCACGGGCGGAGCGGTCGGGAAATACTCGGTCCGGTGCAGCGCCGGCGCCAACAAGATCAGGCGCTCCACCTTTTCCGGATGACGGCGGGTCCAGAGTGCCGCCATGAGGCCTCCGAAGCTCGAGCCGATGATGCGCCAGGAGGGCTCCCGGGCCAGCCAGGGCTCGAGTTGCTCCATCCGCTCGGTCAGCGATCCGGTGAAATCCGGGGTCAGCAGCTCGGGCACGCGTGACTTGATCCACTGCGCCTTCCGGCCCTGTCCCGAGGACTCCAGGCCGTGCAGGAAGATGCAGCTCACCCGAGGTCGGCGAGGTTTCCGAAGCGTACCTGCACGTCGCGCTTCCCTGTGAGCGTGACGCGCAGATCCTCGCCGGGCATCACGGTATCTGGGAAGTCGCGATCGTCATACAGGGCGCCGAAGCTGTCCACCACGTCCACGATGAGCTTGATCTCGGCCGGAGTGGGGAAGGGGGCCAGCGGCCGATCGGCGCGCAAGACCATCGGGGCCAATTGCCCCTCGCTGTTGCGCGCCAGCGGCCAGTCGTGGGTGGTGGCCTCGCGCAGCAGCAGTTTGGGATAGTCCTGGGTGGGCACGTAGGTGAGCCCGATGCAGGCCGAGTTGCGCGCCGTCTCGCGATCCCCCGCGGCGATGGCCTCGACGCCCGCGCGCTTGAGGAAGATCGACAGTCCGGTCTCGATGTGGTCGGCTCCCATCACCGAGCAGTAGACGGGGGAGTGCCCCAGGCCGCGCAGCTCGAACAGCATGGTGTCGGTAAAATCGCGCCAGGGGGCCAGGTCGTAGAAGTCGGTGGCGGCCCGGAACAGGCGCCGCACGTGCCCAGGGGTGATGCCCTCCTGCTTGAGGTAACTGCGGCGCGGGCCGCTCAGGTAGGCTTCCAGATCGCGAAAGGCCACGTCCAGCAGTTGGGGCTCGTTGAGCGGGTCCACCCGCACGTCCAGGCGCTCGAGGACGGGCTGCAGGTGGGCGACGAATTTCTCCGGCACGACCACGCGCACGGGACGGACGGGGCTATCGCCGGCTACCATGGCCTGCACGAGCGACTCCATCAGGGCCTGAGCCGAATTTCGCTCGGCGGGCTCGGGACGCAGCGAGCGCACCGCTCCGGTGCGCGCGTCCACCCAGACGGCCACGGCCAGGGGGCCCTTCTTCAGCCGGGCCTGGCTCATCCGACGGTCTCCCATCCAGACCCCGGTCGTGTTACGGGGGAGCTCCCTGAGCATGGATTCGACTTCCGGCTCGAGCGTGACGGGCATCTCTTGGTCTCCTCAGCATGATGTGCGAACCTCTGTTCGCCATGCGAGGCTGAAAATCATTCTAGCCGGACTGAACTTTATTCTTGCGAGGGCTCGATCGAGGTGGCCTCGATCACGTTGCTCATGACTTTGCCGCCGAGCTTTTTCTCGAGGTAGAACGTGCCCGTGACGATGGCCTTCTCGCCATTCTGGTAGCCGGCTTTGCGGGGCAGGAACACCGACACCATTTTGCCCTCGTCGGTGAGCAGGAAGACGGTGCGGTCGGCCGATTCGCTGTAGCTCTTGATGGTGCCCCCCAGCAGCACCTTTTTGCCATCTTGCTGCTGGCGGGCGGCGAAGAGCTCGCCGACGGTAGTGGCGTCCTGAGAGAGAGCCAGGGCGGTGAGGAGGAGCGTGATCAAGAGCGTGCGCATCGTTGGGTTTTGTTTGGTCGTCGGGGATATGTCCTGCACCGTGTCCGCTTCGTGCCCCGTGACCCGAGTTGGGTGGCGGCTCGCGACGGCAGATGGAATCCGCGCTGCCGCCGCGGATGCTTGCGAGGATGGAGTGGCTGCGGCACGGATCGATCCCGCACAGGTCCACGTTCGCAAGCGGGATTCTGATCTTTCCGGCCTGCGCGCGGGTGGATCCATGCCCGCGAGCGGATCCCGATCCGTTCCGGGGAGCGGATCCCCGGCTCGCGGGTGGATCCATGCCCGGGAGCGGATCCCCGGCCGGCGGGTGGCTCCACGCCCGGCGGGTGGATCCACGCCCGGGAGCGGATCCAGATTCGTTCCGGGGAGCGGATCCTCGGCTCGCGGGTGGATCCATGCCCGCGAGCGGATCCCCGGCCGGCGGGTGGCTCCACGCCCGGGAGCGGGTGGATCCACGCCCGGGAGCGGATCCCGATCCGTTCCGGGGAGCGGATCCCCGGCCCGCGGGTGGATCCATGCCCGGGAGCGGATCCCGATCCGTTCCGGGGAGCGGATCCCCGGCCGGCGGGTGGCTCCACGCCCGGGAGCGGGTGGATCCACGCCCGGGAGCGGATCCCGATCCGTTCCGGGGAGCGGATCCCTCGGCTCGCGGGTGGATCCATGCCCGGGAGCGGATCCCGATCCGTTCCGGGGAGCGGATCCCCGGCTCGCGGGTGG
>JBDHVW010000080.1:0-37760 GCA_039809865.1 Vulcanimicrobiota bacterium | reverse complement strand
TGGCGAGCTACGACGGCCACTCTGACTGGGCCGCCCGCGAGTATGACCTGTCCGGCTACAGCGGCAAGACCGTCCAGGTGCGCTTCCGCCTGCAGACCGACGACTCGCGCACCTCGGACGGCATCTACATCGACAATTTCGTGGTCACGGGACGGCAATCGACCGAGGAGACGGGGGACGGGGGACGGGAGACGGGAGAGGGGACTTGGGCTGGATCTTCGGATACGGCAGCATCATCTGGAACCCGAGCTTCGAGTATCTAGAACGAGCCGTGGCGACCGCCCCTGGCTGGAAGCGGCGCTTCTGGCAGGGCTCCACCGACCACCGGGGGGTGCCCGAGAATCCCGGGCGCGTGGTGACGCTGGCCCGCGACCGGCGCCAGATCTGCGTGGGGATGGCCTTCCGGGTATGTCCTTCGGAGCTCGAGCGCATCACCGACGAGCTGGACTACCGCGAGAAGGGCGGCTACGTGCGCCGTCAGCTGCTGTTAGACTTGCAGGATGGCCGCCAGGTGGAGGCGCTGACCTACGTGGCCGAGCGCGACAACCCCAACTACCTGGGCGCCGCGCCCCCGACTGCCCTGGCGCGCCAGATTCTGGGCGCCGTGGGTCCCAGCGGCGAGAACATCGACTACCTGCAACGCCTGGCCTGCGTCCTGCGCGAGCTGGGCGTGGACGATCCCCACGTTTACGGACTGGAAGAGCTCTGCCGCAGTCTCACTTCGAGGTAGCCAGGCGCACGTAGCGCCCGTTGCGCAACTCGACCAGGTAGACCGGGCGCTGGTGGTCCTGGTGGCCGGGGCTGAACGAGCCGGTCACGCCCTGGAAGAAGAGCGTGGAGAGGTCCGAGCGGATGTGCTCGCGGTCGCCCTTGCCGCGTTCGACCGACTGGATGGTCACGTTGAACGCGTCGAACGCGGCGGCCTCGCGGTGGCCGGGCTTGAACTCGGGCGCGCCCGGGGCCTGGAACTCCTTGCGGAAAGCCGCCGAGAACTTCGTCACCTCGGGCAACGGCGAGTCGGGGTCGAAGGCGGCGCTCATCACCAGGCCGTCCAGCTCGGGGGTCCAGAGGCCCGCCAGCGTGGGGTTGTGGGGGGCCACGAAGCAGGTGACCAGGACCGTCGAGCCCGCCAGGCGGAGCTTGCGGGTGAAGGCGGCCACCAGCGTGGCGCGATAGTCGGCGATGAAAACGCAGTCGGCTCCGGAGGAATTGATGGCCCGGATCGGGCGCGCAAAATCGGGATCCGCCAGGTTGAAGGTCTGGTTCAGCACCACCTTGCCGCCTCCGGCCTCGAAGCGCGCCTGGAATTCCTGGGCCAGAGAGCTCGAGAGACGACTTTCCTCGTCCACCATGATCGCGATCTTGCGCAGGTTCTTGGCCAGGACGTGGTCGGCCAGCACGTCGATGCGGCTGGTGTGGGCGTCCGCCACGGTGAACACGTAAGGGCCGCTGGTGGCCACGCGGGGGTCGGAGGCCAGCGGGGAGACCATCGGCAGGTGGGCCACGTTCAAGAACGGCGCGAGCGCCAGCGTGCGCTGGGAGTCGAAGGGGCCGATCCCGGCGGCATAATCGGTTTTTCCGGCCACCTGCTGGGCCTGCTCCAGGGCGCGGTCGACCTGGGAGCCGTCGTCGTAGACGTCCAGCACCGCCTTGTGGTCCTCGTGCTCCTGGTTGTATTGCTTCTGGGCCAGCAGCACGCCGTGCAGAATCTGGTAACCATCGCGCCCGGCCGAGCCCGTCAGCGAGGTCAGCACCGGCAGGCGCACGACGGGCTTGCCGGAGGCCTGGGCCCGGGCATTCTCGAGCAGGATGCCCAGGGCGGCCTCGTCCGGGTTGCGGGCCGCCTCGCCCTGCAGCGTGGCCAGGACCTGCTGGTACTGTCCCTGGTCGTAGAGGGCCTGGCCGGCCTGGCGCAGGGCCGCGTCGGCCAGGAACTTCTCGTAAGCGTCGTGCAACTCGGGAGGCGGGGTTTCGGGATGCATGCTGCCGGCGAACAGGAAGAAGAGACCGACCAGCACCACGACGGTGGCCGCCGCCAGCATCCCCAGCAGCCAGGTGGGGGTTTGCTTCTGGCGCGAGGAGCGCTCGCGGCGTCGCAACACGGTGGCGCGCGGCTCGAGCACCTCGAGCAGGGCCCGCATGTCGGCGATCAAAGCCCCGGTGTTCGCATAACGGTCGCGTGGCTCGGGCTCGAGACACTTGTTGACGATCTTGATCATCTGCGGCGAGAGGTCGCGCCGGTGTTGCTCGATCCGGTTGGTGCCGTAGTTGGGGCTGGGGTGCTTTCCGGTCAGGGCGAAGTAGAGCGTGGCGCCCAGACTGTAGACGTCGGAGCGCGCGTCCGTCTGGTGCAGGTCCTCCCACAGCTCGGGGGGAGCGTAGCCGGCCGAGCCGGAGGCGTGCGTGTCGCGCCGCTTGTCCGGACGGTAATAGCGGGCCAGGCCGAAGTCGACCAGCTTGACGTGGCGGCCCGAGTCGCACACGATCACATTCATCGGCTTGAGATCGCGGTAAATGATGGGCCGCTCCTGGCCGTGCAGGTAGTCCAGCACCAGGGCGATTTCGAGCCCCCAGCGCAGCGCGTCCGCTTCGCTTACGGGGCCGTCCTTCTGCACCAGATGGAGTAGCTCGGGGCCCTCGACGTATTCCATGACCAGGTACTGCCGGTCGCCGTCGACGAAGTAGTCGATGAGCTCGGGCAGCTGGCGGTGCCGGAGCGCGCTCAGCATGGCCGCCTCTTGCTCGAACGACTCGCGCGCCTGGGCAGCCAGGGCGGGATCGGAGCAGAGCATCTCCTTCAGAGCCCAGCGTTTTCCCGGCAGACGCAGATCCTCGCAGAGATAGACCACGCCCATCCCCCCGCGTCCCAGGACGCTGAGCACCTTGTAGCGATTCTGCAGCACCTCCGGCTTCACAGAGGTTGAGTTTCTGGGGATGGCGGGGCGAGGCCTGCAGCCCCGTTGGCTACCGCAAGACGACTTCCCCGTCCACAAGGTCCAACCGGAGCTCTCGTCCGCGCACATCGGGATGGGCCAGCAGGAACTCGGCCAGGGGTTTCACCACACGGGTCTCCACGGCGCGCTGCAGAGGGCGCGCGCCGTAGCGGTGGTCGTAACCCTCGCGGGCCAGCAGCTCCAGCACCGCGGAGGAGGCCACCAAACGCAGCCCGCGGGTTTCCAAACCCTGCCGCTTCTCCAGAGCGCCGATCTCCTTGCCCGCCAGGACCGCGATGACGTCGGGCGTCAGCGGGTCGAACTGGACCAGGGCGTCGATGCGGTTGTAGAACTCGGGGCGGAAGAAGCTCTGGGCGGCGCTGGAGTATTGCCCCTCGCCCGAGCGCGGGGTCAAGCCCGCCTGCCGCAACGACTCCGCGCCCAGGTTGCTGGTCATCACCAGCACCGCGCTGCGGAACCAGGTCGGACGCCCCAGCGCATCGGTCAGCCGGCCCTCGTCCATCACGCGCAGCAGCACGTCGAAGACCTCCGGGTGGGCTTTCTCGATCTCGTCCAACAGCACCACCGCGAACGGTTGGCGCCGCAGCTCGCGGACCAGTTTCGACGGCTGCCCGGAGAGATGGCCCAGCAGGCGCTCGGCCGCGCCAAACCCGCCGTACTCGCTCATGTCCAGCCGGATGACCCGCTCGGCTCCGCTGAAGAACGTGCGGGCCAGGGCTCGGGCCAGCTCGGTCTTGCCCACGCCGGTCGGCCCGCAGAAGAGCAGCACCCCCAGAGGGCGCTCGCGGTCGTTCATGGCGGCTTTGAAGGTGGTGACCAGATCGGCGGCCACGCGACAGGCGGTCCCCTGGCCCACGACCTGGGACTCCAGCTCCTCCAGCACCCGGACCGGCTCGAGGGGCAGCTCGTCGCGCAGGAAAACCTCCGGCAGGCCGGTGCGCAGACCGAAATGGCGCACCACCTCGTGCCGGTCGACGCGCTCGCAGCGCTCGGCCAGCTCCCGCATGAACCCCACCGCCGGACCGGGGAAGGCGCTGTAGGGCGAGAAGCGCGCGAACACCCGGTAGACCTCGCGCTCCACGCCCGGGTCGAAGGCCACCCGAAACTGCTGCTCGAGCAAGGCCGCCACCTGCGCCAGCACATCCTCGGCCTCGCGGGCCGTGAACTCGGGCACCGGGAGAATCTGGAACAGGTCCACCAGGCCCGGTAACAGCCGGCGGATCGCCTCCAGCTCGTCGGGGGTGGCCTCGGCCACCACCTGCAGCTCGCCGCGCTCGATGAAGGCGCTCAAGAAGTTGGCCACGCTCGACGTTGGCTGGCTGCCCCCGGCGCGGCACAGCTCCAGCAGGCTCTCCACGCACAGGATGCCCTGGGTGCGGCCGAGCTCGGCCACGACCTGCTCGCAGCGCTCCTCCCACTGGCCCAGGTAGCGCATGCCGGCGATCAGGCGCGCGGCGGACGACTGCCAGAGCTCGAGCTTGCGATGACGCCGGGCGAGCTCCACCAGCATGGCGGTCTTGCCCACCCCGGCCGCGCCCACGAGCAAGAGGCTGGCGCGCTGATCCCGCAGGCGAACGGCGACCTCGGCGATGAGGGCGTCGCGTCCGTAGGCCCGCGCAACCCGGTTGCGGAACGTGGTGGCGGTGAGCCGGTCGGCCACCTGCTCCAGCGTTTCCTGCGCGAGAGGCGTCTTGCGCTCGGTCTGGCGGAGCGTGCGCACGGCGATCCGGGTCAGCTCCAGCCGGCTCGGGGGCAAAAAGGCCAGCAATTCGGCCGGGGTCTTGCCGGTGAGCCGGTCCTGGACGTAGTGCTGCACCAGCTCCTTGAGGTCGCGACCCGGCTGATAGAGGAACTGCAGCTCGAGCGTGGGCAGGGTGGCCATCATCAGCCCGCTGACGTGCGGTCCGTAGACGCAGGGAAAGCGCGCCGTCAGAGGCGGGTCCACCGGGAACACGCGCTTCTCGGTGCGCAACTCGGCCCGCACCTTGACCGCCACGGTGGTGAGCTGCAGCTCGTCGAGCTCGGGTCCCGCCAGCCAGGGCTCCTGGCGATACAGCCAGACCAGGAACTCCTGCAGGTCGGCCAGCGCCTCGGCGGCGCTCGAGCGCGTGGCGGCGTGGCTCGGCTCCTCGGCCAGGACGGCAGTCACCAGCCCGCCCGGGTGAGACCAGGTGACGGCGGGGAAATGGTGCACGCGCGCCATTACAGGGGCATCCCCGCCAGCCAGAAATGGCGCAGATCGGCCGGGTCGATGGCGCCCGGATGGAACAGCCCGGTGGCCAGATCGAGCACGCCGGCGGGAGCGTAGATGCGCACCACGCGCGTGCCCGAGCCTACCCGCACGGGCCGGATGCCGTCCGGGCCCAGGAACAGGTGGATGCCCTCCTCGCCGTCCAACAGGGGAGTCGTGATCTCCAGGTCGGTTCGGGTCGCCCGGACCTCGTCCAGCCCCAGATAGGCTTTGCGCAGCAACGGCTCGCTCACCCGCAACCTGCGCAGGGGAGGGGGCTGGCGCCGCAAGGCCTCCCCGATCAGAGCTGCCGTCGCTCGCTGGTCGCGCACAAAAGCTTGCTGCTCGCGCTCTTTCAGGGGCGGCAGCTCCAACTCGCCCAGCGCGGCGGCCAGGTCGCTGCGGCGCCACAGGGCGTCCACCTGGGCGGGCGACAGCTCCATGAAGGGCGGCAGCTTGCGCTTGTCGGGGCGGCGCAGTTTGCCCTCGAGCTGGCGCACCAGGTCTTGCATCTCGAAGTAGAACAGCGACTCCTCGTTCAGCTCGTCCTGGGCCACGCGGCCTTCGGGGGCGAGCGTTTTCAAGCGCTCTTTGAGCGAGGCCAGAAAAGGCTCCAGCGAGCCTTCCGACTGGCGCCGGGCGGACACCGGCAGCAGCGGCTCCACGGAGATCTCGAGCTGGGGGCCGAGCTGCACCAGCGTGGGGAGGTCGGGCGGCATGGCCGCCAAGCGGCGTCCGACCGGGGCGGCGACCTGGCGCTCCAGGCTGCGCTTGAGGGCCCGCGCCCCCAGTTGCGGATCGAAGCCCAGCTCGACGATCTGCTCGCGGGCGAGCGGGTCGATCTCCAGCAGGCACTGGCGGCGCACCAGGCCGTCGCGGCTCAGCAGACGGCCCAGCAGGTGCTCGGCCAGCTGCGCCACGTCCTGGCGCTGCAGGCGCGCGAAGGGCACCACGCGGTCGAGCCGGTTGAACAGCTCCGGGGGAAAGAACTCCTCGGCGGCCCGGCGGTAGGCGAGCTCCTCCTGGGCCAGCTGGCTGCGCAGCCCGAGCGGACGCGAGATCTCGCGCGCGCCCAGGTTGCTGGTCAGGATCAGGATCGACTGGGTGAAATCGGCCGTGCGTCCCAGCGAGTCGGTCAACCGGCCGTCGCCGAGAATCTGCAGGAGCAGGTTGAGGGCGTCGGGATGCGCTTTCTCGACCTCGTCCAGCAGCACCACGCTGAAGGGCTGGCGTCGCAGCGCCGCCGTCAAGAGCCCGTCGGGCCGGGCGGGGCTGCCCACCAGCCGGGCCACCGCGTCGTATCCGACGAACTCGTTCATGTCAAAGCGCACCAGGCGCTCCTCGTCGCCGTAGAGGTAGGCCGCCAGGGCCTTCGCGCACTCCGTCTTGCCCACCCCGGTCGGGCCGACGAAGAGCAGGCCGGCCACCGGCCGGCGCGGGTCGGCCAGACGCGCTTTGAAGATCGAGACGGTATCAGCCAGCACTTCCAGGGCCGCCCGCTGGCCCACCACCCGGCGGCCGAGTGCTTCGAGCGCCTGGGCGCGGGGCATCAGTCGGCGCGGGTCGAGCAACTCGAGCGACAGGCCGCTGCGCTGAGAGAACTGCGCCAGCACCACGTCGCGGTCGACGGTCGCCTCGCGAAAGCGCGCTCCCAGTTGGCGCACCATGCGCGCGGCTTTGCCGGGTCGAGCGGCGTCCGAGAGATAGCGCGACGACAGGATCTCGACCTCCAGAACCGCCCGTGAGGTGAACACGCAGCGCTGGGTCTCCTCGATCTGGCGCACCGTGTCCAGCAGCACGCGCATCGACTTGCGCGGGGACATCTCCTCGAGCCGTACCAGCTCGAAGCGGTCGGCCAGCGCCCGGTCGCGCTCTTGCAAGACGGCGTAGGCCTCGGGCGTGAGCTCGGCCAGCACGCGCACCTCGGCCCGCTCGAGGAAGGGTTTGAGCACGCCCGCGGCTCCCATGCTCGCGTCGCGCGAGATGCCCGCGGTGAGCCAGCCGAGCAGGTCGTCGAGCACCAGAACCAGGTTCTTCTCGCGCACGTACTTCAGGATTTTGACCAGCCGGCTCTCCCACTGGCCCAGGTAGGACATCCCCGAGATCAGGCGTTGCGGGGAGAGATGCCAGAACTGGCCATTGCGCTTGCCGGCGTGGCGGCGCACGTGCTCGTGGATGAGCGAGGTCTTGCCCACCAGGCGCGGTCCCACCACCAGCACGGCCGCGCGCGGAGTGCGCGCCAGCAGGGCTTTCACCCGCTCCAGCTCGGTCTCGCGCTCGAGCGACCGGTCCAGCGTCTCGGGAGTCCAGCTCAGGCACCGCCCCACCGCGTGCAGCTCGTCCCGGCCCGACCCGAGGTCGCGTCCCCCAAGGAGAGCCAGCAGGCTCGGCCTGGCGAGGGGGGCGGCGGCCCGGGGCGGCTCGAGGTTGAACTCGGCCTGGTCGACCCAGGTGCGCGTCGCCACCGAAAGCGTCTCGGGCTCGCGATCGCGGTTGTCTTTGCGCCGGAAGAACTCGCGCAGCATGGAGAGCGTGGCCACCTCGAGATTCTGCCCGCGCTCGAGCTCGAACCACTGATCCGGCAGCGAGGGAGAGAAGGCGACACGCCGTCCCAGGGCGCGGAAGGTCACCACCAGCAGGCGCACTTTGCAGGTGCGCTTCTTGTGCTCGAGCGTGAGGCTGAGCAGGTGGCTCTGCACCTCGGGGTTGTAGCTGTAGCGCAAGAGCTCCTCGTGCTGGTCCTTCCGCGCCAGTCCGTCGAGGTGAGAGCGCAGGCTCTGGACCAGCCGGGCCCGCGCCTGGCCGAGCATCCGCGCCGACTCGACCGGGGCGTCGAAGAACAGCGGCCGCACCGAGTAGAGGCCGTCCTTACTCTCCGGACCTCGGATGTAGAGGGGGACCTCGAGCTTCAACGCCAGTCGCCCATCAGGGTGAACGGGGCCCAGTAGAACGGATGTGCGTAGCGGGGCTGCGTCAGCAGGGCCACCTGGGCCTGGCGGAGCGCCTCGCCGCGGGTGCTGCCCTTCTTCAGCTCGGCGTAGAACTCCAGCATCAGAGCCTGGGTTGGCTCGTCGGCCACCTTCCAGAGGCTGGCCACCAGGGTCGGGCTCCCGGCGTAGCTGAACGCGTCCGCCATGCTGGCCAGCTCGAGCCCGACGCCAGGGTCTTTGTCCGCCAGGGCCGTCGAGCAGGCCGACAGGGTGACCAGCTGGACCCCGTCCAGGTTGAGGCCGGCGATCTCGTTGACCGTAAGGCGGTCCGAGTGCCGGGGAGAGCGGGCCACCACCAGGTAGCTCTGCAGCGGGTCGGTCGGGTTCAGATTGCCGTGCGTGGCCAGGTGCACGAACCCGACTTTCACGTTGCTGAGACGTTCCGAGGTGGCCTCGGGCCCGATCCACACCTGGCTCTTGGGAAAGAGCTTCTGCAGGCTCTGCACCTCGGTGCGCGCGGCCTTCAGCGTGCCGTCCGGATCACCCAGTGCCAGCAAGCTGTTCTCCGGCTTGACCGGGGCCTGGTCGAGCTGATCGAGGTCGCTGGCCTTGACCAGGGTGACGACGTCCAGCGATTGCACCAGGTAGCCGTTCTGGTAGAGCAAGGTCTGGAAAGGGAAATAAGTGAGCGTGCCGGTGGGCACGAACGCGACCACCTTCTTGCCCTGCAGGTCCTCGGCCAGCGGGTCGAGGACGAAGCCCGAGAGCGCCTTCAGGGTGGCCGCCAGCTCGGGATCGTCCTCCAGCTTGAAGGGGGTGGTTCCGTCAGCCGTGCGAGCATAGGCCGTGACCCGGCGGCGGAACTGGCCCACCAGCGCGTCCAGCTCCTGGCTCCGGGCGTCCACGCGGCGCACCTTGAGAGCCTCCCGGGTGGCCACGAACAGGTAGAGATAGTTGTCCGAGGGGAAGAGCTGCACCAGCACGGCATCCTCGGGCAGCGACTTCTGCACTTTGGAGAACGTCTTGGGGCGCACCTGGAGTCGCGCGTAGGCCTGATCCTGGTCCTGGATCTCCTGCAGCACGCGGTAGTAGTCTTGCCTGGTATCGGCCAGCCTGGCGACCCCGGGCGCGGCATAGCTCAGCCGGGTGTCCTCGACGGCCTGGATCTCGGTCTGCGCGTCGGTGGCGCGCTGCACCAGCGCCCGGGTGGCCGCCTTCCTGGGGGTCAGGTCCTGCATGCCAAACTGCGAGGCGGAGCTGAGCTGGCGGTAGCGGTCGAAGGTATCGGCGGCGTCGCCGATCTCGCCCGACTCGACCTGCAGCCGCGTCAGCAGGTCATACAGCTCGCGTGACTCCGAGCGCAGGCGGGCGGCCGTCTCGGCGCCGCCGCCCACCTCGTTGATGTAGGCCTCGGTCAGGTCGACCGCTTTCTTCAGAGCGGCGATCGCCTCGGGGGTGCGTTTCTGGTCGGCCAGAATCCGGCCCTGAATCGTCAGCGCCCGGATCAGCGCGGGGCGGTAGCCGGCCTTTTCCAGGCGGGGGATCATGCCCCCCAGGATCGCGTCCGCCTGACCCTCCCAACCCGCGGGATGGGTCTTCATCAGGATTCGCAGCCGGTCGAACGAGATCTCCTCTTGCATCGCGCCGCTGTCGCTGTCGGCGAAGGCCTCGCTGGCAATGGCCAGCTCCCGGGTGATCGCCTCGACCTGGTCGGGAGTCGCGGTGCCGGTCAACTGGTCGACCCGCGAGCGGCTCAGGCGCTGGTGAATGCGCCCGCGGATCAGGGATAGCTCGCCGTGGGTAAAGCTGAACGTCTTCAGCAGCGGGAGCTCGGCCTTCATGCCGGTCTCGACCTCCGTGAGCTGGCCGTAGAGCCCATCGATCTCCTTGGTCAGCGCCACCGCCTGCGAGGCGACCTGGTCGGCCACGCCCGGCAGAGGGATGGCCGCCAGGATGTCCAGGGCGCCGATGGCCGCGTCCAGCGCCGCGACGATGCCCTGGAAATTGAGCTCGCGCATGTAATCGACCGGATCCTGGTCGGGCGGGTCATAAAGGAACGGTTTCTCGACGCGATCGAGGTCCTGCAGGATCCACTGGGCCGAGGTCACCGCCCCACCGGTCGCCAGGGCGCGCTCCCACCAGAACTGGACCGCCGGGCCCACGAGCCGGCCTTCCACCACGGAGTTGCGCATGAAATCGAGGTCGACCTTGAGCTCGGCGAACTGAAGATAAGCCCTGTCGTAGTCGCTCTGGAGCTGCTCCATGGTGGGGGGATTCAGGCGATAGCGGCGCAGCGCGTCGTACGACTCCACCACGAAGCGGGCCATCCGGCCGCTGGTGGTTTTGGGGTTAGCGCTCAGCTCCAGGGCGCGCGGAAGATACTTTTCGAGCACGCGCGCCCGTCCGGTGACGCGGGCGGCCTCGAGCACCAGCAGGGTGAGGCTCAGCTCGCGCCCCGGGTTGTTGGCTTTACGGGCGCGCTCGATGGCGGCCGGTCCGTCTTGCAGAACCTGCTCGAATTGACCGCGTCCCAGGGCCTCCAGCAGCGGGGCCAGGGCCAGCTCGCCGTGCAGGATATCCCAGCCGTCGGGCGCTCCCGTCCGCTCCACCCGCTTGTCGATGGTCGCGATGAGCTCGTTGGTAGTGTCATAGCTGCCCAGCCGCAAGCTCATGAACGCCAGCGAGGTGAGCATGGCGGTGACCGCCTGGGGGGTCTGGGTCTTCTCCACCTCTTCCCAGCTGGTGGGTTGGGCCAGAGCAGGCCAGGACAGGGTGAGAATCAGGGCGAGAGCGAGAAGGCGGCGGTACATGGCGGGCATGTATTCGGACCAGGGGGCCCGGGCCCTACTGCGGCTGGTTCGGATCAGCGACCGGACCGTCCACCGAGCCCTCCCGGTGGGGGTCGGCCTGGAGATCGGGGAGCGGCCGCGGATGGCGGCGCACCCACCAGCGGCGCGCGTAGAAGACGAGTTGCGCCAGCAGAACCGGAACCGCCAACGCCAGTGGGATGAAAAGCAGCAGCGGGATGGCATGCGAGAGCACGAATTCGAAGGCGAAGCGCTCCACGCGCGGTTTGAGGTGGACGCGGCAGATCGAGATGGCGATCTCCTCGGAGGTGACCAGTCCGTCGTCGTCGGTCCGCTTCAGGTCGGCCACCACCGGCCGGATGACCTTCATGCGGCTCTCCACCGAGCTGTGGGCCCACCAGCCCAGCGTCCAGCGGATGACGAACCGCGAGATCGCCTGTCCCGTTCCCTCTCCCTCGGCCTTGATGCGCATGTTGACCTGATGGCAGGCCTCGCTCTCGAGCCAGTCGGGCAACCCCAGGGCCAGACTCTCGACCTGGTCGAGCGGAACCGGGCGGGCGTTCTCCAGGTAGGCCCGCGCCTGCGCGACCTGCTGCTGCTTCTCGAGTTGCGGGTTCTTGCAGGTGGAGATGGCCAGGCTGATGACGGTCTGGAACGCGATCTTGCCCGAGCTTTCCACGATGGCTTCCTTGTGCACGAACGAGCGCACCTCGAAAGCCAATCCGACCGTCAGGCCCGTCAGCGCCATGGTGCAGGGCAGGAGCACGATCCAAAGCGCCAGGATCAGCCAGCGGTAATACCTGTCGAAACGAAAGCCCATGTCCAGCCAGCCCCGCCGGTAGAGCAACCGATGGGCCAGGAACGTGATCAGGATGCCAATCACGATACCGAGGCACGTGCCCACCCCGGTCCAGAGCAGAAACTCCCCCACGTTTCGGGCCAGACAGTCGAGCACGAGGCGCACATTAGCCACAGTCACCCGTGTTTCTCCGTTTGACGACAGGAAACCCCTCGGGCTTGAGAAAACCTCCATGAGCAATGTCCGAGACTGACCCGCAGCAGCGCGTCCACCAGCTGGAGCGCGAGCTCAAGCAGGCCCTGGAGAGCTTGCAGGCTGCGGAAGCGCGCATCCAGAGCCTGGAAGAGCGGACCCACCATGCCGACGTGGTGGACAAAGACACCCACAAGATGGCGTTCGAGGACCCCCTGACGGGGCTGCCCAACCTCAATATTTTGCGCCAGTACGTGGACATGAACCTCAAGCAGGTCTTCCGCTACCACCGGGCCGCGGCGCTCCTGGTGGTGGACCTCGACCGCTTCCGCGTCATCAACGACGCGCTCGGCTTTCTGGCCGGCGACGAGCTGTTGCGTCAGGTTGCCGAGCGTCTCAAGTCGACCATCCGCGATTCGGACATCCTCGGACGGAAGGGCGAGGACGAGTTCGCCATCCTGCTGACGCAGATCGACGAGGAGCTGACCCAGGACCCCGATTTGCATGAGCGCCAGCGTCACCAGTTGGGCGAGCGGGCCCGGCACGTCGCCACCCGGATCGCCGAGGTGCTGGCCCCTTCCTTCGAGCTTCAGGGTCAGCTGGTGCACGTCTTTGCCAGCGTCGGGGTGAGCCTGTGCCCCGGGGACGCCGAGAACGCCCAGCAGCTGTTCGAGCACGCGGACGTGGCCCTGAGCTACGCCAAGGAGCAAGGGCGCAGCCGGGCCCAGGTGTTCAGCCCCGAGCTGCAGGAGCTCCGGATGCAGCGGCTGGTGCTGGAGAACCAGGTGCGCCTGGCCCACTCCGAAAAGCAGTTCCGGCTGCACTACCAACCGATTGTGGAGTTGAGCAGCCGCAACGTGGTGGGCTTCGAGGCCCTGCTGCGCTGGCAACACCCGCAGATCGGGCTGCTGCACCCGCGCGACTTCCTCTCGGTGCTGGAGGAGACCGGTCTCATCATCCCCCTGGGCGAATGGGTTCTGCACGAGTCGACCCGCCAGCTCAGCGAGTGGGTGCGCCAGGGTTTCGAGCTCTTCATGACCATCAACCTGTCTCCCCGCCAGCTCTTGCAGGCCGACCTCATCCCGCATCTCCTGGACGTGCTGGGGGAGAGCAAGATCGAGCCGCGCCACCTGGTGGTGGAGATCGCCGAGAGCACGGCCACCACGATGGACCCCGAGCGGATGGCCCGCGTGCTAAACGACCTGGGCGAGGCCGGGGTGCGGGTGGCCATCGACGATTTTGGCACGGGGCTCACCTCGATGAAGACGCTGCGCCTCGAGCACACACGCCTTCTCAAGCTGGACCGAACCTTCGTGGCCGGCATTCCGGGCGAGCGTGCCAGCATGAGCGTCTGCCTGGCCACGATCCGCCTGGCGGCCACCCTCAACATGAAGTCGCTGGCCGAGGGCGTCGAGACCGAGCGCCAGTGCAACTACCTGACCAAGAACGAGTGCGATTATGGACAGGGCTTCTTTTTTTCGGCCCCGATTCCGGCCGAGGAGGTCCCGGCGTTGATCCGCCAGGGCAAGCCCGGAGCCGAGATCATCGGCATCGGTGGCGGGTGAGCGGCACGGTAGGGGTCCCGCTGCAAGTCTGCACGCAGTACCTGGAGAACGGGCTCAGCCTGACCGAGGCGTTGCTGTTTCCGGACGTGTCGCGCTGGGGCACGCAGCGCCGTCCCTCGACGCGCGCCCTGGTGGACAGCTTGCGTCTGCGGGTGGAGAAGATGGACCCCCTGGAGCTGGCCCGTCGCCTGCCGCCCGAGGGGAGCCAGCTGGCGCGGTTCGAGGTCGAGCTGCAGCCGCCCAAGGACGTCCCGGCCTGGAAAGCCCCCGTGCTGGCGCAGTTCTGGGCATGTTGCTACCCCGTGGGCGAGGTCTGGGCGGCCTACGTTCCGGGTTTGGGGAGCACGTTCTTCGCCCCCACCCGCGCCGAGCTGGACGAGCGGGCCCCCGACGAGCTGGCTGCCGAGGTCATGCGGAGGCGGCTCAACCGGCTCGAGCTGCTGGCTTTTTTGCAGCGCACCCGCACGCTGACGAGCGCCGAAGCGACCCTGCAGGCCCGCGTGCCCACGCTGCGGCAGCGCAGCTCCCGGCAGACAAAAAGGCCGGCTCCCATTCTGCGCAAGGTGGCCACCGAGCTCGCGAGCGAGAAGCTCGCGCCGGTCTACGAGCGTACGGCGCAGGTCGAGCGATTGGCCGACTGGCTGACGGGCAAGAATCCTCGCTCGGTTCTCCTGGTCGGCCCGTCGGGCGTGGGCAAGACCGCCGTGTTCCACGAGCTGGTGCGCCGACGGGCTGATTTCCAGCTCGGTCACACCCCCTTCTGGGAGACGTCGGGGGCGCGCTTGATGGCCGGGCAGAGCGCTTTCGGAGCCTGGCAGGAGCGTTGTCAGCGGGTCGTGCGCGAGGCCGCCCGGACGCGCGCGGTGGTGCACCTGGGCAATTTGATGGAGCTGTTTCAAGTGGGCCGCCACGAGACGAGCCCCTCCGGAATGGCGGGTTCGTTCCGCCTGGCCCTGGCCCGCGGCGAGATGCTGGCGGTGGCCGAGTGCAGCCCCGAGCAGCTCACCTTGCTCGAGCGCGACCAGCCGCACCTGTTGGAGGCCTTCACCCACCTGGTGCTGGAGGCTCCGACCCGCGAGGAGAGCCTGAGCATCCTGATGCAGAGCGGCCACGACGGGGGCTTCCGCGGCCCCCTCGAGACCGTGGAGATGGTGGAGCGCCTGCACCGCCGGTTCGCCGCCTATTCGGCCTTTCCGGGCCGTCCGCTGCGATTCTTGCAGGCGCTCGCCCAGGAGGACCCCGCCGCGGACCCATCAGCTGCTTCGCGCGCCTTCGCCCGCGATACCGGGCTGCCCGCCTGGCTGCTGGACGAGCGCGAAGCGTTTCGGCCCGAGGAATGCCGGGCCTGGTTCGGCGCGCGGGTCCTGGGACAGCCCGACGCCGTCGACCGCGTGGTCGACCGGTTGGCGGCCTTGAAGGCCGGGTTGACCCGTCCGCTGCGGCCGATCGCCTCGTTCTTGATGATCGGCCCCACGGGGGTGGGCAAGACCGAGACGGCCCGGGCCCTGGCGGAATACTTGTTCAGCGACCGCAACCGGCTGGTCCGTTTCGACATGAGCGAGTATTCCGACCCCTTCGCGGTCGAGCGTCTGGTGGGCGAGGAGGGCCTGCTCACGGGCCGGGTGCGCGAGCATCCGTTCAGCGTAGTGCTGTTCGACGAGCTCGAGAAAGCCCACCCCGACTTCTTCGATCTCTTGCTGCAGGTGCTGGGCGAGGCCCGGCTGACGGATGCCGCGGGGAGGCTGGCCGATTTCTCCAACAGCGTCGTCTTGATGACCTCGAACCTGGGCGCCCAGGAATTCTCCAAGGGCTCGCTGGGCCTGCGCGCCCGGTCCTCTTCGGCCCAGGAGGCGTTTACCGCCGCGGTCCGCGCCGCCCTGCGCCCCGAGCTGTTCAATCGCCTGGACCGCATCCTGGCTTACGCGCCTCTCACCTCGCAGACGATCCTGGCCATCGCCCGGCGCGAGCTCGACCAGGTGACGACGCGCGACGGGTTGATGCGCCGCCCGGTGGGCCTCAAGCTGGCCCCCGAGGCGGCCGAGCGTCTGGCCGAGGTGGGCTGCGACCCGCGTTACGGGGCGCGTCCGCTCAAGCGCGCCTTGGAGCGCGAGCTGATGGCCCCCCTGGCCGAGGAGCTGAACCGCTCGCTCCCCGAGCTCGGTCTGGAGGTCGAGGTCGGCGCGGATTTGAAGCTGGCCACGCGAATCGTAGCCAAAGACGGCGAGGCGCGCCTGCGCTCGGCCTCGCTGGCGGTCGATCGGGTGAGCGCTACCCGAAGGCTGGGGCGGCAGGTCGCCCAGGGCCCGCTGATCTCCCGCGTGATCAACGAGCTGCAGGTTCGACGGCGCAAGGCCAGGACCGAGTTCAACCCGAGCCGGCCCCTGATGGACAAGTTCGAGGCCTGGCGCGAGCGTATGGAGTCCCTCGAGGAGCGCTGCCTGCTGGAGCTGGCCGACAGCCTGCGCGGGTCCCCCTTCGAGCTTACGGCGCTGCTGAACGAGCACGCCCGGCTCGAGCGCGAGCTGGACGTTTTGCTGCTGGGGTTCTACGAGCGCGTGGTGCCGGGCCGCCTCGTGACCCTGGGCATCTATGGGCAAAGGCCCGAGTACGTCACGTTCCTGGCGCGCGCCTACGGGTGGATGGCCTTGGAGTATGGCTGGGAGATCGCAGTGGAGAGCGTTCGGCTGCGCCGCGGAGATGCCGAGAATCCCGTGGAGCGGCGCCAGGAGAAGGAGCCGGAGAAGTTCCTGGCGTCGTCGCACAACGTTCTGGGCGTGCTCATCCAGGTGCAGGGAAGGCTCGCGGAGGCTCGCCTGCGCGGGGAGAGCGGTCCGATCGCGTTCGTGCATCCTCGGAATAACGAGGGTGCTTTGCTCGACATACAACCCGTGACTCTGCGTGATGAGAAAGATCCCGACAAGCTCGTCTATGAGGTTTTCGAGGGAATCCACCGTCAGGGGTTCTTCACTGCGCCTCAACGTTGCCGCACCTATGACCTGGACCGTCAGCGCCTGGTGGATCCTCGCCTGGGTCAGACCCGCGAGTGGAGCGACAACGCTCCCGAGGTCTTGAAGGTCTTGCTGGAGGAGAGATTGCGCCAGGAGGTTCTGGAGGCAGCCCTGCCATGAGCAAGCGTAGTCCTGGTAAGCGCAGTGCGCAGCGCGCCGCAGGCGAGCGTAGTCCTGAATGGATCGGCGTCTTCGCGCAGGGAGCCGCGGGCGACCGTAGCGAAGTATCGATCTGATGGCGAGATCCAATCAGCCGCCGGGCGTATCCGATATCCGCCTGCTCAATTTCTTCCTGGCCCTGGCTTTGTGGCTGGGAACCGCGGGTTGGTTGATACTCCTCTATAATCTGGCCCTGCCGGCCAGCACCAAGCACATCGTCGAGAAGCATCCGGCCGGGGTGGCCGACTTCTGGGTGCTGCTGAGCAAGAACGCGCAGCCCTTCGTGGGCCTGAGCGTGTTCTGCATCCTCGTTTTCGGCTGGATTCTGGTGAGCTATCTGCGGAAGGCCGGCCTGCGCACCGGCTGGTTCCTCCCTGTTCTCAGCGTGCTCGTGCACGTCGGCGCGGCCGCCGGAGTGCTGTATCTTCTCGCGCCGGTGCTGGTCCGATGAAGGACGCGCTCAAGCGATACCTGCTCGGCATGAACAGTGGCCTTTGCTTCGGCGCCATGCTGCTCACCATCGGCATGCTGGCGGTCAACTGGTTCTTCCGGGGCGTCTGGATGGCCATGGATATGGCGCGCACCCCGATGGGGTGGATCCTCGAGCAGCATCCGACCTGGAAGTTCGCGCTTCTCACGGGCGTGCCGAGCGTGGTCGGCCTGCTGATCATCTGGGTTGCCTTCGCGCTGATGAGCAGTGGCGCCAAGACCATCCAGGCCTCCGACCGGCCCTGGGGAGCAGTCTACGGCACCACCTTCTTCTTCATCGCAGTGCAGGCCCTGATGCTGGGCTGGATGTGGTTCCTGCTCTTCGCCTGGCCGCCCACGGAACCGCCCAAGCCGGAAGTCTCGGCCTCGCCCAGCGCGAGCCCGTCGCCGGGCGCGAGCCCCTCTCCCGACGCCAGCGCCTCCCCCAGCGCGAGCCCCTCGCCTGGTTTGAAGAATCCATTCGGGAACAATCCCAGTGCGTCGCCGAGCGCCTCGCCCGCGGTGGCCACCGACCCGTTCCGGCCCAACCAGCCCTCGCAGCCGATCGCCGGAATGGGGTCGGGTCGCTACGTCGAGTTCTTCGATGGCCTCACCCTGACGGTCGAGCGCGAGGTCGACCTGTCCCGCTCCTCCACGCCGCGCCAGTTTGGCTGTCGCGACGGAATCCTCTTCTGGGCCGACGGCGAGCACGTCACCGCGGTCAACCTGACCACGGGCGCCTCGCAGTGGCGCATCTCGGATGCCGAGGGCGAGGACGAGGTGCAGGCCACCGTCAGCGGCCTGGTGCTGACCCGTGCTCAGGGCAAGACCATCGCCCGCCGCTCCAGCAACGGCGAGGTCGCCTGGACCAGCGGCGCCACCATTCTGGTGGATGGCGACCGCCTCTTCCAGGTGGCCGCCGACGAGGCCGGCCTGGGCCAGCCGCTGCAGGGCCAGTGCAAGGTGGTGCAGCGCCTCGACCCGCAGACCGGAAAGGGCAAAGGCGAGGCGGTCCACCTCAAGCTGGCGGTGGACGAGCCGCAGATCGACTCCGGGTTGATCGTCGGTCACGCCACCGAGCCCAATAACTTCGTGCCGGTGCAGGATACCACCACGGGCGACAAGCTCTGGGCCACCAACGACGTCGGCCCCTACCTGGCCCGCAGCGGCCGTCTCTACAGCAGCGTGGAGAAAGGCACCGTCGTGCGCGAGCTGCGCACCGGCAAACCCCTGGCCGCGGGCCACACGATCCCCGGCTCGGTGGTCGCCTCGTTCTCCGGCGGATTCGTGATGAACGATCCCGAGACCCAGGAGCTGGCCGCCTACGATCCGGCCACGGGCGTGGCGCAGTGGGGCTGGAAGAACGTCCAGTCCTGGCCGCTCACGGGCCGGGACGGCATGATGCTGCAGATCAACGAGAACGGCGCGATGGTCCTGCTGGCCTACGACGGCAAGGGCCAGCAGCTCTACAAGGGCCCCCTGGACGCCTCCCTGGCCATGCGCGCCGTGGTGGGCGCCAAGGACAACCAGGCGGTCCTGCTGGTGGAGAAAGCCGCCGCCTCGCCGTCGCCAGCGCCTTAAACGATATCGACCCGGTAAAGGATTTCCTCTCCCTGCGGCTTATCATGAATCGATGCGTCGCCTGTGGCTCCTGGTCTTGCTTTGTCTTCTTGCATGCGGGGGTCCTGAGAGCCCGTCTTCCAATAGCTCCGCTGATTTCGGAGAATTCCAGGCTCGCAATGGGGCTTACCTGGTCGAAATTCAGGTGACCCCGTCGGTCTCTGAGCTCCCCGTCGGCGTCTCCCTCCCGCTCAAGGCGACGGGGGTCTACTCGGACGAAAGTACGAGCGACCTGACGGGAAGCGCTTCCTGGTGGGTGGCCAGCAACCGGCCGTGCGCCTTTCTGCGAGCCTTCCGGGCGTGGTCACCGCCAGAACTCCCGGGATGGCCATCGTGGTTGCCAAGGTCGGCCCGGTGGTCGGGCGCGCCCAGGTGACGGTCACGAACCCTACCTTAGTTCAGATCGTGTTGAGCCCCAGCCCTCTCACCCTCCCACGTGGACTTTCGCACCAGCTAACGGCAACGGGAGTCTATGCCGATGGTTCGGCACTCGATCTGACAGCCGACGCTCGCTGGACGGCCAGCAACGATCACGCGACCGTCAGTGCCGGACTCGTCACGGCTTTGAAGCCGGGCAAGTCGACTCTCCGGGCCCGCTTCGGGGGGCAGACGGGCTCGCTCCAGATCTCGATCACGAACGCCGAGCTGGTCGAATTGCAGGTCGAGCCTTCCGCGCCCAGCCTGCCGAAGGGCCTGAGCCAGGCCTTTCGCGCCACGGGTATCTACCAGGATGGCACCAGGCATGATGTCACCAGCCGGGTGACCTGGAGCAGCGAGGATCCTGCCGTGGGCACGATCGCGCCGACCGGTCTGGCCTTGGCTCAGGATATCGGCAGCACCGCGGTTCGAGCCAGTCTGGGTGGAATTTCGACCGAGACCCGGCTCGAGGTCACTCCGGCCACGTTGGCCCGAATCGAAGTGACCGATACGACTGCCAGTCTGCCCAAGGGCCTCAGTCGAAATCTCATCGCCACGGGCGTCTAAATTTATAGCGACGAAATGGTGGTCGACCTCACGCCACAGGTGGGCTGGTCCAGCAGTCTGCCCGCTGTGGCCGAGATCGCTCCGGATGGAAGAGTGACCGGGAGGCAACCGGGCCAGGCCTATTTGCGTGCTTCCTTTGACGGAGTGACGGGCTCCAACCGTCTGACGATCTCCCCGGCTGAGCTCGTCAGCCTGCGCGTCATTCCGGGCTGGGTGGCCCGTCCTGTCGGTGTGGCGGTCGATTTTCAGGCTATCGGGACGTTCTCGGACCAGAGCTCGCGCGATGTAACCGCCAACGTCGTCTGGACCTCGTCCGCTCCCACGATTTCGGTCTCCAACGCGTCCGGCTCCAAGGGCCAGGCCCGCGGGACGGCGGTTGGCGAGGGGAATGTCTGGGTCTCGTCTGGCGGGGTGCGGGCCAATGGTCACTTGAAGGTGACGCCGGCCATCCTGACGGAGATTCTGGTCGAGCCGGGCAACGCCAGCCGGCCCAGGGGACTCACGCAGCAATTCAGTGCCACTGGCCGCTACACGGACGGCGGCCTGGTCAGCTTGACCCAGGACGTGACGTGGCAGTCCACCGATCCCGACGTGGTCTTTGTCTCGAACACGACCCGGGGTTTGGGAACCACCATCGGAGTCGGTTCGGCGCGTGTCAGCGCAACGCTCGGCGGGGTCACGGGCTCAACCGGCTTCGACACGACGGAGGCCGAGCTGGTAGGGTTGTCCCTGGCTCCCGTGACGAGCCTCCTGCCGGCAGGATATTCTCGCCGCCTCCAGGCCATTGGCCACTACACGGATGGCGCGGATCGGGTCGTCAACGAGCTGGTGACCTGGAGCAGCGAGGACGAGACCCTCGCTCTTGCGTCCAACGTTGCCGGGGAGGAGGGCCGCGTAACCGGGCTCATGGCCGGCACGGTCCAGGTCACAGCCCGGCACGACTCGCTGTCTGCCTCCGCGGGCCTCACCGTTACTTCGGCAACGCTCCAGACGGTCGTTCTCACGGCTCCCTCGAGCAAGCTCCCGGTCGGCTATTCCATCCGTCTCCAGGCCAGTGGACGATTTTCCGACCAGAGCCAGCTCGATTTGACGGACCAGTGCACCTGGTCTAGCAGCGACGACTCACTGGCGGTGGTCAGCGCTGGACGCGTGACGGGCGGCGCCCCCGGGTCGGTGACGTTGACTGCGACGCTGGGAGCGGTGGCCGCAAATCAACCCGTGACCATAACCTCGGAGAGTCTCGCGAGCCTGAGTCTTGCACCCGGTCACAAGGCTCTGGGGGTGGGGGCTTCGATTGCGCTCATCGCCGTCGGGCAGTTCGACCAGGGTACGGTGTTGAGCTTGACCGATCAGGTTGCCTGGACGAACTCCAACGAGAGCGCTCTGCGCCTGGATCAAGGCTTGGCGCGAGGTGTGGCACCGGGGTCCTCGACCGTGACCGCTCGTCTGGGCGGCCTCCAGGCCACGACCGAGGTCTCCGTGCATCTCCCGCAGCCCGTATCGCTGCGTGTCGAGCCCGCCAACTCCACGGTCGAGCTGGGCAAGCGGCCTGTCTTCCAGGTTTGGGCACAGTTTGCGGACGGAAGCTCGAGTCGGGTCAGCGAGCAAGCCGCCTGGGAAGTGAGCGCGCCCTCGGTTGCCACGCTCGCTGGGGGCCGCGCCACCACCCTGCAAACGGGCAACGTCACGATTACGGCCCGGGTGAACGGGCTTGCCGGGAGCACCGAGCTGACCGTTTCGAGCCCGGGCCCGGAGGTCGATTTTCAAGCGGGCTGGGTCTATCCTGGCTATGATCGCTTTACGACAGCCGATGTGGACCAGGACGGCATCCTGGATGCCCTGGTGAGCCGCTCGGGCGAGCTGGCCGTTTTGCCTACTCTTCGAGACCGGCGTTGGGACGGGATCAAGTCGACGGCCTTTGCTCAGGACGGCGCCAGGATTCTCAGCGCCGACCTGGATGGCGACGGCCTGGCGGATGCGGTCGTGGGTGGGCCCGCCTCGTTGATCGTGGCCCTGGGCGGTGGAGACGGGACGTTTCCCACCCGCTTGCCCCTGGCTCTGCCGGCGGATGCGGTGGACTTCGATCAGGGTGATTTCAACGGGGACAGCATTCCCGATCTCGTGGTGGCCTGCGGCTCGGTGCATCTGGCTCTGGGCCGCGGGGACGGCACGTTCTGCCCGCCCCTTTCGCTGGGCGTCCCGGCCCAGTCCCTGGGTGTGGCCGACTTCAATGGCGACGGCAAGGCGGACCTGGCAGTGGGAAATTCCCTCACGGTGCGCCTTTTGCTCGGAAGTGGCGACGGCACTTTTCAGAGCGGCTCGGATATCACTTCCGGCACGCGCGCCATCACCGACCTGGAAGTTGGCGACATGAACAACGATGGCCGACCGGACGTCGTGATTTCGTCGGCCGTCTTGCTGGTGGGCGCGAACCTCTCGCTGGCGGCGAGCCAGACCCTGAGCACGGGTGGAGGGACACTGGTGCTGGGGGATCTCGACGCGGATGGCAATCTCGACGTCGTCTCCGAAGGCTCGACGCAGGCCTTCGTTTATCGCGGGCGAGGGAACGGGAAAACCTTCTCCGGCGCGGCGGGTCCAAAGCTCTTCTGGGCAGCAACCGGAGGGAGCAAGATGGCCCTCGGGGATGTCAACGGTGACGGCCTGCTGGATCTCGCCGGGCGCACCGCCGTCTACCCGGGGCTCGGCAACGGACAGTTTCGCCAACCGACTCCGGGCCCGGGAGTCTTCGGCACGCAGTTTACCCCCTGCCAGACGCCCGACCTCAACCGCGACGGGCGGAAGGACATGGTGGGCTTCGGCCAGGCCACCTGGGGAAATCTGTTTGCCGTGCTCAGTCGGGGAGACGGAACCTTCGCCAAGCAGGACCTGCTCGACGGGAACGTGGTGAGCGACAGCGCTTTACTCGACTCCGATCGAGACGGCTCCATCGATCTGCTGACGGCCCTGACCACCTCCTCATACAAACGCTGGCCCGGGTTGCCGGGCGGAGCCTTCGGCCCGGCCCAGACCCTTTCGCTCCAGCTTTCCTCTCACCTGAGGGTGGGCGACGTCAACGAGGACGGGATCGACGACATCATCAACGCCGGATTCGGGTCAGGAGTCGGTATCCTGCTCGGCAATGGCGACGGAACGTTCCGAGCCCAAACCTATTCGAGCACGACCACATCCGGCAGCGATCTCTTGCTGGCCGATCTCAATGTCGACGGACACCTGGACGTTCTGCTCAGCACCTATCCGAATCGTCTCGAGCTGAAGCTTGGGAATGGGGATGGCACGTTCCAGTCGGGACTGGTCACGACCATGCCGGAGACGGGCCTGGTCACGCTGCACAGCATGGTCGCCATCCAGGCCGACGCCGACCCCGAGCTCGAGGTCGCGGGGGCTCGCTATAGCACGACGCGCCGCCCGGTCCTTTACGAGTATCAGGCCGGGGTCGGGATGGTGGAAACGTATCTCGAAAGTAATGTCTACGCCCAGACGGTCTCCGCAGCCGATGTGAACGGCGACGGCCGCGCCGATCTCGTCGTCTGCACCGGCACGGTTTCGCCCTACTGGGTCGCCGTCCTGATCGGCCAGGGCGACGGTACCTTCCAGTCTCCCCTGGGCTTTACGGGTGTGACGGGCTCAGCCACGGCGCTGGACGCAACCGACGATGGCAAGCCCGACATCGCCAGTGAGGTGTTCCTGCGCAACTTGAGCCGACCCTGAGCTCGCCTACTGGTCGTGGCGCAGCTTGCGGTACCGGTGTGGCTGGAAGGCTTTGTCGCCCAGGGTCTTGCGGCGGTACTCCTCATACTCCGAGTAGTTGCCCGGGAAGAAGAAGCACTTGCCGTCGCCTTCGAAGGCCAGGATGTGCGTGGCGATGCGGTCGAGGAACCAGCGGTCGTGGCTGATGACCACGGCGCACCCGGGGAAGTCGAGCAAGGCCAGCTCCAGGGCGCGCAGGGTGTCCACGTCCAGGTCGTTGGAGGGCTCGTCGAGTAACAGCACGTTGCCGCCGCTCTTGAGCATCTTGGCCAAGTGCAGGCGATTGCGCTCACCACCCGAGAGCTCGTGCACCCGCTTTTGCTGGTCGGAGCCCTTGAAGTTGAAACGCGAGGCGTAGGCACGCGAGTTGACGGTGCGGCCACCGATGTCGATGTCTTCCTTGCCGTCGGCGATCTCCTCGAAGACCCGCAGGTCGGGGTTGAGCGCATCGCGCGACTGGTCCACGTAGGACAGCTGCACCGAGTCGCCGACCTTGAGCTCGCCCGAGTCGGGTTTCTCCTGGCCCACGATCATGCGGAACAGCGTCGTCTTACCGGCGCCGTTGGCTCCGATGATGCCGACGATGCCGCCCTTGGGTAGCTTGAACGAAAGATTCTCGATCAGCTTGCGATCGCCGTAAGATTTGCAGAGGTTCTCGGCCTCCACCACCACGTTCCCCAGGGGTGGGCCCGGGGGAATCTGGATCTCGACCGTTTCGGGCCGGTCCTCATACACCTGGGCGGCCAGCTTCTCGTAGGCTTCCAAACGAGCTTTGCTCTTGGCCTGGCGCGCTTTTTGCGACAACCGCACCCACTCCAGCTCGCGCTTGAGCGATTTCTGACGGGCGCTCTCGGTTTTCTCCTCCTGGGCCAGTCGCTCTTGCTTCTGCTCCAGCCACGAGCTGTAGTTTCCCTTGAAGGGCAGCCCCTTGCCGCGATCCAGCTCCAGGATCCAGCCGGCCACGTTGTCCAGGAAGTAGCGGTCGTGGGTCACGGCTACCACGGTGCCCTCGTACTGGGCGAGATGCTGCTCGAGCCACGCCACGGCCTCGGCGTCGAGGTGGTTGGTGGGCTCGTCCAGCAGCAGCAGGTCGGGTTGCTGCAACAAGACCTTGCACAGGGCCACGCGGCGACGCTCGCCTCCGGACAGGATGTCGACCGGGCTGTCCAGGGGCGGAAGGTGCATCGCTTTGGCGGCGACCTCGATGAGACGGTCGAGCTCCCAGGCGTCGCACGCCTCGAGCTCCTCCATCAGACGGCCCTGCTTCTCGAGCAGCTTCTCCATCTTGGCCTCGTCCATCTCTTCGCCCAGCTTCTCGTTGACCTCGTCATACTCGCGCATGAGCTTCATCACGTCTTCGGCGCCCGACTTGATGTTGTCCATGATGTTCAGGGAGTTGTCGAGCGTCGGCTCCTGAGGGACGTAGCCGACCGTGGCGCCTTCGGCCAGCTCGGCGTGGCCGTCGACTTCTTGATCCACGCCTGCCATCACGCGCAGGATGGTGCTCTTCCCCGCCCCGTTCATGCCCAGCACGCCGATTTTGGCTCCGGGTAAGAAGGCGAGTGTGATCCCCTTGAGCACTTCCTTCTGTTGGTAAACTTTGCGCAGTTGATGCATCGTGAAAATGTATTGATACGACATAGGCACCGCCTCTTCGGACCACGGCCAGGGGGGCCCTGCAGGGGCTTTCGGTCGAACGTAAAACTCTTCAAGCCATTGAGACGTTCCTTGCGGCAGCGCCCGGAACGGAGTTTTGCGACGGAGGTCCGTGTTCGATGAAGAGAGAGCTCGCTGCTCTGAGCCTTGCCACCCTGCTCGTAGTGCCTGCCCTGGCGGTGCCCGAGTATGGCGACACGGTCCCGTCCAATGAAGACGTGCCGTTCGTCCTCAACGTGGACGAGTCCAACACCTATCACGGCCCGCAGGTGATGTATCCCTACTGGGGCTACTATCGTTTCGACCTGCATCACAACGAGCAGCTGCGAGTGCACGTCAATCCCGAGGACGGCTCGCGCTACCATCTCATCCTCTACCGGGCTTCGGGTGAGGACCAGTGGGATCGCATCGTGGCCGAGTCAGACAGTGACACTCTCGAGTACAGCGTGCGGCACTCTCCGGGCATCTACTACTTGCGGATGATTCCTAACGCGGGCGTCGGCGGCCCGTTCACGGTGCATTACGAGGTGGTCGATCCGGACTAGTAGGGCATCTGACCCTGCCAAACCGTCGCCAGGGGAGCTACAATTCTGACATGATGCTGCGCCATCAGGTCTTCAGCTCCAAGCGCCAGCCGGGCCACTTTCTCAAGTGGGTCGAGGCGGGCAGCGGTCCTACCATCTTCTTCGTGCACGGTTGCTCGGGCAGCTGGACCAATTTCAACCCGCAGCTGAAAGAACTGTCCCGCGACCACCACGTGGTGGCGCTCGACATGCGCGGACACGGCTCGTCACCCTGGCCCGGCGCCAGCTGCATCGAGGATTTCTACTCCGACCTCGAGGAGTTCGCCGAGACCTGCCTCCCCGCCAGCTTCACGCTGGTGCTGCACTCGTTTGGCGGCTGCGTGGGCACGCTGCTGGCCGCGCGCCTGGCCGAGCGGGTGGCCGCCGTGGCCTTCCTCAACACGGCTGGCTCGATCCCCAAGGGCTTCACATACCGCTTTTTGCAACTCTTCAGCCGGCGTGCTCACCTGTTGAGCGAAAATCTGCCGTTCCTGGTCTCGACCAACGGAGAGGTCAGCCAGCACATGCTGTACCACACGCTCAAGAAATGGGACGTTTGGGACCATTTCCCCAGGATCGCGGTGCCCACGCTCGTGGTGTTGGGCGGCCTCGACCCCCTGATCCCGGTCACCAGCGGGATCCGCATGGCCCGCCTGCTCCCCGACCACGAGCTGAAGATCTTCCCGATGGGCGGCCACATCGCCATGTGGGAGCAACCTGCCCGGGTCAACGAGATGCTTCGCGACCTCACCGCCCGGGTTTCGTTGAGCCGCTGCGCCTGACCGTTGACAATTCCCGGTGACCCGTTGACCGCATGAAAAAGGCCCCCGAGAAGGGGGCCTCTTGTGTTGACCAACCTAGAAACGGCTGGCGACGTAGTAAGGCAGCATCGCGCGCCAGGTGGGCCAGTCGTGGGGCATGTCATGGCCCCAGACGTCGAGCTCGTGCGGGATGTCCTTGCAGTGCAGCAGCCACGACAGGTGGGCGCTGGCGCCGGGATTCTCGTAGTTGCCCTGGCCCGTCACGATGTGGATGTGCTCCTTGTGGCGCAGCATGTGCAGGTGTCCGCCGTTGAGACCCGGGAGGTACTCGTCGATGTTGTTGAAGAAGATGTTCTCGTCGCCATAACCGTCGCCGTGGAAATACTCGCGCAGGTTGTAGCAGCCGCTCATCGCAATGCAACCGGCGAAGAGGTCCGGACGCCGCAGCAACTGATTGACGGCGTGGTAGGCGCCCAGCGAGGCACCCGAGGTGATCACGCCGTGCCGTCCGCCCATCTCGTTCCAGATGTAGGGGATGACTTCGTTCTCGATATAGCTGTTGTACTGGGCCTGACGCACGCCCATCCAGTAGGGGTGCTGGTTGCGGTTCAGCCAGGCTTCCTTGTTGATGCTGTTGATGCTGTAGACCCGCACCTTGCCCGCGTTGATCTGATCCTCGAGCGCGTCGATCAGGAGGAAACGCTCATACTCCAGGTAGTCGGCTGCAGCGGTCGGGAACAGGAGCAGCGGAAAGCCCCAGTGGCCATAGCTGACGATCTCCATGTGGTTCCCCAGGGACGGGCTGTACCAGCCGTCGATGAATCTACGCATGCTCTGAAAACACTCCGGTCAAAAAGTTGGAAACCGCGAGATTATATCCATGCCCGCTCGCGAAGTCCAGAGTTTCGACGAACAATTTTTCTATCGCCGCGCGACCGCAAGCCAGTCCTGGGAAGCGTAGGTTTCGCCCAGGGAGACCAGCGTCAGGCCCGAGTTGGCCAGCAGACCCTCGAGCTGATCACGCTTCAGGAAGTGATACACGCGTCGCCGGGCCCGGGCCTGGATGATCAGGTTGAATCCGATCACCAGCAGCAGCGCCGGCAACAGCACCAGGAACTGAGCCCAGGCGGCCGGCCCACCGGCCAGGTGATGCCGAACCAGTGACGTCATGCGCACTTGCTCGCGAGGGGTGGCCAGCACCAGCTGGCCCCCCGGACGCAAGACTCGGGCGAACTCGCTGAGGGTGAACTCGGGGCGCGGAAGGGCGTACAGGACATTGGAGCAGACGACCCGGTCGAAACAGCCATCCGGATAGGGCAGCGCCTGATCCAGGTCGCCCGCGTGGATGGCCGCGCGTCGGCAGCGGGCCCGGGCTCGGGCGAGCATGGCGGGAGTGGCGTCCAGTCCGAAGAGCCGCGCCTCCGGGAAGCGGAGCTCGAGCGCGCGCGTGATCTGTCCCGTCCCGCAGCCCGCGTCCAGCCCGTCCTCCATGGTGCCGACCGCTTCCAGGACATCGCGCACCATCTCGCGATACGGACGAAGTTGGGAGATAGAGTCGTACACAAACGCATAGAGACCCCATATCGAGAACATTTGTTTGCTCCTCGTTGAGAACCTGTCGTTGAGCCACTGTTGACCCGCATCGCACATAGTCTGCTTGACAAAAACTGAGACAGGGAGGGATCGAGAAGTGCTTTCGATCCGCGAGCTGGTCACAAAAACCGAATTGGTCGACTATCTGACGATGCGCCGGCAAGTTTATGCTCAATCGGGCTACCTTCCTTCCGGGGACGGACTGGATATCGACCCATTCGATTTTCGGTCCCGATTCGTGGGCGCATTCCTGGAGGGCACTCTGGTCGGGGGAGCGCGCCTCATTACGGAGCAGCCGGCCCCCACCCGCGAGATCCTCCGCGAACTGGCCGGCGCCACGCAGGAAGCTAGAATCGGCTTTTTTTCAGAGAAGATCTTCGACTTCCGGCCTCACCTCGAGGGGCGACTCTACCCGGGACAGGCGGTGGTTGAGTTTGGCCGCACGGTGTGCGCTTCGCAATATCGCGGCGCCGGCTTTGGCCGGGCCATGGTCTATGCCCTCTATGGCCTGTCGCTTAACCTCGGGGCAGCCTATGGCATTGCCTGCGCGCCCGGTCCTTTGGTCCCTTACTATGAGGCCGTAGGCGGCCGGCTGCTGGATGAGCAGGGTTGTCGTCACGCCGACGTCACCGTGACAGCCTTTCCTTTGCTGGTCGACTTCACGCGCGCCTACAGCGCATCACGCCTGGCCCACGAATCTGCCCGGCGCTTGCGCGAGCACGGACAGATTCTGCTGTGCGACGAGGAGGACTGCTTGCTCGAGCACGACCACCAGGGGCTTCCGTCAGTCCCGGTCGGTGGTCGACTCTCTACCGGGGAGTCTCCCTACGACTGGAATCCCCCAGAACTGGCCCTGAAGCTCCTGACTCATCCCTTCGAGCTCCACGACGAAACTCTGCTCGATGGCCTGCAGTCGGCCTCGGTCCGCCAGCCTGACCTGGTGGGCAAGCTGGAGATCCTCCACGCGATCGCCCGCTTGCAAGTGCGTTCAGCCAGCCTGGGTTTTCCGGGGGCCGGGCCCCGGGTCGCCGCCGATGTGCTGCGCCTGGTGGAGGAGGTCGTCGAGCAGCATCTCGACATCGTGCCGATTTGCGCCGCGCGGACGGTGCCGACCGACGTGGAGCCCATTTTGACCGTGGCCGACCGCACCGGGTGCGCCGTGGAGGTTGGCATGTTCCTGAGTACGAGCCCGATTTCCCAGTTGGCGGAGTCGTGGGACCTCGACACCATGTTGCGACTGACCGAGTTGGGTGTCCGCTCCGCTGCCGAGCGCGGGCTGAAAGTGATGTTCGTCACTCAGGATACGGTCCGGTCCCGTCCCGACCACCTGCGCCGGCTCTTCACCGTGGCTGTGGAGTCCGGAGCCCGGCGAGTCTGCCTGGCTGACACCGTGGGGCAGGCCAGTCCCCGGGCTGTCGGGCGGCTGGTGCGTTACGTGCGCGGTTTCTTGCCTCCGGGCATCGGCATCGATTGGCATGGCCGGAACGACCGGGGCCTGGCCGTGCCGAACAGCCTGGCAGCTCTGGAGGCGGGCGCCGATCGCGTCCACGCCACCGCCCTGGGAGTGGGCCGGCGGGCCGGGAACACCCCTATGGAGCTCTTACTGGTGCAGCTCGCGCGGCGTTCCGGACGCTCTCTGGATACCCACCGTTTGCAAGATTACCTGACGGTCGTCGCGCGGGAACTCGAGCTCAGCGCAGTTCCGAGCTGGTTGATCGCCTTGAGGGAGGTCGCATGAACGAATTGATGCACGATTGGGGGGAGCCCCGCCATACGGTACTGCAGGACGCCACCCTGGTGACGCTCGAGCTCGAGCGCGAGGAGGTCCTGGACTATCTCGATTCCCTTCCGCGGTTGGGGATCGGAACTGTCGAGCTGCCTTTGATCCCGGCCGTGATCGAGTCTGCCCGGGAGCTGGGGCTGCAAGTTTTCTGCGCGGCCGAGAACCAGGCCGACCTCGAGCTGGCCGCCGCGTCAGGCGTGTCCGTTCGAGTGGAGCCCGAGCTGGTGCTCGCGGCCGCAGCTCTCGAGCTCTCCATCGAGGTTCGCCTCGCGGAGGTCGGCGGTCTTCCTCCGCACCGCCTGGCCCGTTGGCTCGAAGGCTGGCGCTCGGTGGATCGGCTGCAGGTCTGCCTGGAGGACGAGCACGGGCGGATGCAGCCCGAGGGGCTCACCCGCCTGCTGGAGTTCACGAGCCTCCTGCAGCGGCAACTCGGGACCGTCTGGCCCGTGGTCTGGTCCCAGCAGGATCAGGGGATGGCTCTGTGCGGGGCTCTGACGGCCATCGAGTCGGGCGTGGCCGCGGTGCGCTGCACCGGACTGGGCCTGGGCGGCTGGATTTCGCTCGACCAGTTGCTGGTCAACTTGAGCCTGGAGAGCCGCTGGGACGGACCCACCGAGTGGCTGGCCGAATACTGCCGCGAGCTGACCCGCATGGCCGGGCTCAATTTGTCGCCGAATCATCCTCTGGCGGGCCGAGATGCGTTCCGTACCTCGACCGGTCCGGAGGCCCGGGGGATGTGGGGCGCCAGTCGGCAGGGTCGCGAGGATCTGGTGGACCGGATCTCGAGCGGGATTCCGGCTCGTCAGTTCGGATTTCGGCAAGTGGTCGAGGTCGGGCCCATGTCGGGCCAATCCAATGTCCTGTGGTGGCTGGCCCAGCACTCTTTGCCCCAGGACGAAACCTCGGTGGAACGCATTTTGCAAGCGGCCCAGACGCACTTTCGCTCGCTGACCGAAGACGAGATTCGCAGATTGCTGGAGGAAGCTAACTGAGGCGGGGCGCTATCCGCCTTTGCCGGCGACCCACTGAAGGCGTACGGGCTCGAGGGGGGAGACTTCTTGTAAGGCCGTCTGGAAGCGCTCATACTCGCGTCGCTCGCTGCTTCGATCTCCCAGGGTTCGGTAGCAAGCCACGAGCTGCTCGGATGCCTTTTCGTCCAGGGGGTCCAGACTCAGCAGGCGCCGATAGCGGGCCACCGCCTCGCCCAACCGGCAGGCGACCTGATCGTCCTCGGCCAGAAAGCGGAGCAATCGAGAGAAGTCGGTCTTGAGCGACTCGCGACGGCGCTCGATCCAGTCTTCGTACAGATCGTCCTCGAGGAAGTCGCCCGTGTAGATGGGCTCGGCCCGATTGAGATGGCTGAGTCCGCGCTGACGCTCGCCGGTGCGGATCGCAAGCCAACCCTCGTTTTGCAGGCGGTCGAACTCGAACACGTCTACGAAGACGGAATCGTGCAGTTCGAGCCGGTAGCCTTGCGGAGTGCGCACGACGGTCATGCGGTCGCCGCCCACGCTCTGGAGGACCCGGCGGAGCGTGGAGATACATTGGGTCAAACTGTGACGTGCCTTATCCAACGGCCGGTCGGGCCAGAGATCTTCCAGAATCTGATCGGATACTGCTGACCCATCGCGGCACAGCAAATACTTGAGCATTCGCTGCACCATCGGGCGCTCGAAATCGCGGGGCGAACTCGGGACCCCGTCGGCCAGAACTTTCAGCTCGCCGAACGTGAGGATCTTCAGCTCGCAGTCCGCCCCATACTGCTTCTGCAGCACGTAACCCGCCGCTCGCCGCACGGTGCGGGTAGGATCGGCGTTGAGGACTTCGCGCAGGAGATCGGCCGCCCGCTCCGATTCAAGCATGCCCAGGACGTGGACCGCCTGGCGGCGCAGCGCCGTCGGACCGCTCTCTTTGAGGATGGGATCCAGCATCGAGAGCAGCGAGTCCCCCATGCCTTCCAAGAGCTGACTTGCCTGATCGCGCACAGGCGCCTCGTCCAGCGCCTTGAGCAGGGGCCGCACGACCAGGCCGCGGGGCTCGTTGCGCAGATAATTCTGGTAGCCTCCGTTGCGAACGAGCTCCAGCATGCGCAGCAGGGCGGGACGGTAATCGCCGAGGGCTGCGTTCTCCAGCTTGATATGGCACTCTAGCAGGCGGCACTTCATCTCCCAGAACGGGGAGCGGGCCAGGTCGGCCAGCTGCATGGCCTCCTCCAGAGTCAGCATGGCCTGGTCTGGATTGCCCGCGCGCTGGTGATAGAAAGCCAGGGCGCAGATGCATTCGGGAGCATACAGGCCCCGGCCGTTAAGCTCGAGTACGCGCAACATCTCCTCGCCGGCGACCCGGGCGGCCTCGAGGTTGCCCAGATGGCACGCCAGTAGCATACGGCTCCTGTAATACCAGGGCTTGAACTGGGCCGGCACGTGCCCCTCGGAGATCTCCGAGAAGATGGTCTGAGCCCCGACATAATCGGCTCGTTCCAGAGCGCTAATGGCCCGCACGATGTCCAGGCCCTTGGCCACGTACACGTGGCCAGAGCGACGGGCGGCCGAGGCGGTTTCCTCGATCAAATCGTCCGCCAGCGCCATCTCGCCGCTGAACAGCCACACCAGGGCTTTATTCATCGCCAGTTGGTAGGTGGTGAGAGACCAACCCTTGCGCTGAAAAAACTCGATCCCTTCGCCCAGCACCGCCAGCGACTCCTGAAAATTTCCCTGCGGGAAGTGATATGCGAAGCCGTAGGTCAGACAGGCCCACGAGATGGCGCGCGGATGTCCACATTTCCAGGCCAGCGTGTGGCTCTCTTGCAGCAGTTGATAACCCCGGGACCAATCCATGCCACCGTAGACCAGGGTTGCCCCCAGAAGGGCCATGAGCATCGCGCGTTGGGCGCCATCTTGCTCGGGGCAGACGGCCAGCCCTTCCTCGCAAGTTGCGATCAGGCGGGCCACGTCGCCATACTTGAGATAGCAAAGACTGAGCTTTTCCACCAGGGCGGCGGTTCGCTCGTAGTCTCCGGCCTGGCGATAGTGCGCGATCGCCTTCTGATAGAGTGTGACGGCCTCGCACCAATTGCCCTCCATGTCCAACAGTTCGGCTTCGAGGCTGAGCAGGCCCGGGGGGCAATGCCGTAACCTTGCCAGCCAGACCCGCAGCTCAGTCAGGTGTCCCTGGGTGAGTAACTCGCTACCGTTTTGCTCGAGCAACTCCTCCACCATGGTGGTCTCATCGGCCTCGAGCAAGTGTCCGAGGCCGGCTACGAGGTCACCCTGCTCGACCAGGCAGCGGCCGGCCTTTGCGTGCAACCGCCGCACCTCCTGGGGGGCGCGGCTGCCAGCCAGATGACTGCGCAAGAAATCGCGGAACAGGTGGTGGAACCGGAACCAGTCCCCTTCGAGGCGGATGAGAAACAATCGGTCCCCTTCGAGCGAGTCCAGCAGCTCCCCCGACCTGGGAACTCCCGAGAGTAAGGAGGCCAGCTCGGCATCGAATCGCTCGGCCACCGAGATCGAGAGCAGAAACTCTTGAATGTCGGCACTCTGCAGGTCGAGCACCTGGCTGGCGAGATAATCGTAGACGTGGTCATTCTTCTGCTGCAGTCCCACGACGTAGCGCCGGGCTTCGTCGGGGTCGCGTCCCCGAAGCGCCTGGGCGACCAGCTGGAGACCGGTGACCCAACCTTCGGTCTTGCGACAGAGTTGCTCGAGCAGATCGTCGGAAAGCTCGAAGCCCCAGGTTTCTGTGAACAATTGCTTGGCTTCCTCGGGACGAAAGCGAAGATCTTCCCAGCTGAGCTCGAGCAAGGAGCCTTTGGCCCGCAAGAAAGGGAGCGGTAGGGCCGGTTCTTCCCGCGTCGTAAGGTAGAGTCGGAGACCGGGCGGCCCCTTCAGCAGCATGAACTCGACCGCTTCCCGCACGGCATCGCAGGAGTTGACCAGGTGATAATCGTCCAGGACGATGACGACACCGTCCTCATAGTCGACCAGTTCGTCGACGGCCGTGGCCAGGGCCGTCATCCAGCCTCCGTCGGGCGCTTCGTTCTTGGTCAAGAGCTCGCAGGTGCGAGGCAGAGCTCCCGGATAGGCCGTTACCATCGCGTGCAGGAGATGGGTTAAGAACACCGCTCCCTGCGCGTCCTCGTGGTCAAGGCTGTACCACGCAAACGGATCGTCCGAGCGACGCAGGTGGTCGAATAGCAGGCTGCTCTTGCCGGCGCCGGCCTCGGCATGGAGGACGATGAGCCGGATCCCCTGTAAGCCTTCGAGACATTCCAGCAGGCGCGGTCGACAGAGCAATTGGGGACGAATGAAAGCGGGCCTGAGCTTGGTCCGGAGGATCATTACCCCAGAATTCCGCGCCGCATCACCAGATTCCTGGCCAACCATACTTCTTGGTACACTTTCGTTGAGCTTTTGTTGATTTCACCATGGTCCACTGGGCCCCTGATGATAAGAGTGGGAATTCTCCAGCCGCGCGAGCTTTATCGCAGCGGATTGAAGTGTTTGCTGGCGGGCTCGCAGGATCTCGCCGTGGTGCTCGAGCTGCGCTCCGAGCTCGAGGCGCTGGAGCGCGTAGCCGGGTTCGACCTGGACGTGCTGCTCGTCGATCTGGCCGGCAGTTTGCTGAGCGCGGTTCGTCGGTTGACCCACGAGCATCCCGGGCAGAACCTGCTGATTCTGACCGACCGGCCGGCCGAGACCGAGCTCGAGATGCTGGTGCGCCTGGGGGTTCGGGGCTTCGTTAGCCGCAACAACTCGGCTTCGGAGTTGATCCGCGCTGTGCGCGCCGTGGGACAGGGACAGAGCTTCTTCTGCCCGGAGTGCTCGGCCTCGCTGGCTTCGGCCGTCAACCTGGGCCGCCGCGATTCCGGCGAGCTGTCGGCGCGCGAGCAGCTCATCCTGGATCACACCGCGCGCGGTCTGACCATCAAGGAGATCGCGGGCGTGCTCTGTTTGAGCCCCCGCACGGTGGAGGCCCTGCGCAGCAGCATCATGCGCAAGCTGAGCTGCCGCAACGTGATGGAAGCGCTGCAGAAAGCCCGTCAAAAGGGCCTGTTGGTCGATTGAGGAAGACGGGCGCCGTTGTCAAAGACCGGAACAAGATTCCCCGGCGCTGCTACGAGCGTTTCAGGCTCTAACACAGCTCTAACACTTCGCCTACCCTGTTCTAACACCGGCTCGGATACTCTAACCTCGCATTCACCATTTGAGTAGAGCTCGTGAGGCTTTGCGTGACTCCGGCGTCGGCAGACTTGTCTGGCGACGCCTATCGAGGAAGCAGACCTGACGTGCGCCACGTTCAAGAATTTCGGAGGTTGAGCTGATCATGGCCACCAAGACCAAGTTGAATCTGCGCCCGCTGGGCGAGCGCGTCATCGTCAAAGCGCTGCCCCAGGAGGAGATGACTGCCGGCGGCGTGTTTCTTCCGGACACCGCCAAGGAGAAGCCCCAGCAGGGCGAGGTCGTCGCTGTTGGCAAGGGCATCATCAATGACAAGGGCAACGTCACCCCGCTGACCGTCAAGGAAGGCGACCGCGTGCTGTATGGCAAGTACAGCGGCACCGAGGTCAAGATCGAGGGCGAGGACTACCTGATCATCAAAGAGTCCGAGATCCTGGCTGTCCTGGGCTAATCGAGTCGAGTTTTTGGGGTCGACAGTCGACAGTTGACAGTCGACAGTAAACAATCAAGGAGTTATCAATGGCTGCAAAACAGATCCTCTATCACGAAGATGCGCGCAAGAAGCTGGAAGCCGGCGCCAACAAGCTGGCCGACGCCGTCAAAGTGACCCTCGGCCCGCGGGGCCGCAACGTTCTGCTGGACAAGAAGTTCGGCAGCCCCACGGTGACCAAGGATGGCGTGACCGTCGCCAAGGAGATCGAGATCGACGATCCGTTCGAGAACCTGGGCGCCCAGCTGCTGCGCGAAGTCGCCTCCAAGACCAATGACGTCAGCGGCGACGGCACCACCACCGCCACCGTTCTGGCCCAGGCGATGCTGCGCGAAGGCATGAAGCACGTCACCGCCGGCGCCAACCCGATGTTCCTCAAGAAGGGCATCGAGAAGGCCGTCGAGCACGTGGTCGAGCAGATCAAGAAAGTGGCCAAGAAGGTCGAAACCTCCGAAGCTACCGCTCAGGTCGCTGCCATCAGCGCCAACAACGACGAGTTCATCGGCAAGATCGTCGCCGACGCCATGGAGCGCGTGGGCAAGGACGGCGTCATCACCGTGGAAGAGTCCAAGACCATGGCGACCGAGCTCGAGCACGTCGAGGGCATGCAGTTCGACAAGGGCTACATCTCCCCGTACTTCGTGACCGACAGCGAGAAGATGGAAGCCGTTTTCTCCAACCCCTACATCCTGATCTGCGAGAAGAAGATCAGCGCCGTGGCCGACCTGCTCCCCATCCTGGAGAAGCTCGTGAAGATGCAGCGTCCGCTGGTCATCATCGCCGAGGATCTCGAGGGCGAGGCGCTGGCCACGCTGGTGGTCAACAAGCTCCGTGGCACCGTCCAGGCCGCCGCCGTCAAGGCGCCGGGCTTCGGCGACCGCCGCAAGGAGATGCTCAAGGACATCGCCATCCTGACCGGCGGCCAGGTCGTCAGCGACGAGCTCGGCCACAAGCTGGACAAAATCGGCCTCGAGTCGCTGGGTCAGGCCTCCAAGGTGAAGATCACCAAGGATGAGACCACCATCGTCGAGGGTAAGGGCTCCGAGGCCGACCTCAAGGGTCGCATCGATCAGATCAAGCGCGCCGTCGAGGAGACCGACTCCGAGTACGACCGCGAGAAACTGCAGGAGCGCCTGGCCAAGCTGGTGGGCGGCGTGGCCGTCATCCGCGTGGGCGCGGCCACCGAGACCGAGCTCAAAGAGAAGAAGCACCGCATCGAGGACGCCCTCAGCGCCACCCGTGCGGCCGTGGAAGAGGGCATCGTCGCCGGCGGCGGCAGCACCTTCATCCACCTGCTCCCGAAGCTCGCCGAAGTCAAGCTCGAGGGCGACGCCGCCCTGGGCCTCGACATCGTCAAGAAGGCGCTCGAGTCGCCGCTGAAGACCATCGCGTCCAACGCGGGCGTCGAGGGCTCGGTGGTGGTCGAGAAGGTGAAAGAGCTCAAGCCGGGTCACGGCTTCAACGCCCTCACCGGTGAGTACGTCGACATGATCAAGGCCGGCATCGTCGATCCCGCCAAGGTCACCCGCACGGCTCTGCAGAACGCCGCTTCCATCGCCGCGATGGTCCTGACCACCGAGACCCTGGTGGCCGAGATCCCCGAGGAGCAGAAGAAGAAGAACGGCGCCGGTCAGCCCGAGTTCTAAGGCTGCCCGCCCCCAATCAGGCCGCTCCCGCGAGGGGGCGGCCTTTTTTCATGGCGAGCGAAAGATCACCCGCGGCTCGTGCATCTCGAACCCGAACTTGCGCAGCAACTCCAGGGCCGCCAGGTTCTCGGGGCGCACGCGCACCAGCGCGCGAGGCAAGCCCTGGGCCTGCAGTCCGTAGAGGGAGATCAGCAGCAGAGCGGCCCCTACGCCCTTTCCCTGGTGCTCGGGGGCGACTTCGAGGCGGTTCACCCAGCCCTCCGGGTCGGTCTCGACAATGCCCGCTTTCCCCGCGTAAGTCTCCGCGAAAAACATGTGCGGGTTGCCGGCTGCCGCAACCCGATAGCCCTGCACGGGCATCAAAGGGGGCAACTCGTCCAGCAGGCGCCCGAAGAAGATCTCCTTGGGCTCCTCGGGCAGCCAGCCCTGGGTGATGAAGAACTCGGCCAGCGCCCAGTCGACCGGGGGACTTACGACCGGGCCTTCGTGCACCTTCGCGAGCGCCCGCACCAGCGCGCCCCCCACGCCCCGACGGCGATGAGCCATGGCCACGAACAGCGTGTGCAGCTGGCCTTTTCGGCAGACCAGGAAGCCGACCGGGACG
>JBDHVW010000079.1:0-38115 GCA_039809865.1 Vulcanimicrobiota bacterium | reverse complement strand
CCCCTCCTCCCCCGCCGCCACCCCCTCCTCCGCCGCCGCCACCCCCTCCTCCGCCGCCGCCACCCCCTCCTCCGCCGCCACCCCCTCCGCCCAGCGGGCCATCGCGTCGCGAGGCGTCGCCGCTGCACATGGTGGACTTTCCCTCGCTACCGGCCGAACTGCGCCGCGAAGTCGCTCAGTCGAGCGTGCTCGTGCGGGTGGATATCGCGGTAGACGGCAGTTGCAGCGTCACCTTGCTCGAGTCTTCGGGCAACGCGGAAGTCGACCGGATGGCCGTCGAGACCCTCCAGCAGTGGACCTGGCAACCGGCCATGCGCCAGGGCGAGCCCGTGCAATCGAGCAAGCGTTTCCGCTACGAGTTGGAGGTGCGTTGAAACCCGGCTCGCACGTCGCTAGGGCGCTTCCGACAGACAGTCCCGGGCGCGGGTGAGCAGCGTCTCCACCTGCTCGAGCAGGGGCTCGACCAGCATCGTGTCCCCTCCGCGCAACAACGCCACGATCTCGAGCCCGAGGCCCAGCGCGTCCGAGCCGGCCGAAACGCCCTCCGAGAAGCGCTCGGCCTCGTCGCCCATGACCGGACCGGGATTCCAGTGGGTCAGCTGAGTCGACAACCAGGCCTCCGCCCCGTCCAACGCAGCCGTGCGCGCGGGCACGGGCATGTCGACCAACTTGCGCAGATAGGTCACGAACGGGGGGCGCGTGACCGCCATGAGCTTTCCCAGAGCCCGGTCCAGCGCCAGCGCTCTTTCCGTGGCATACTCGAACGCCTCCGGGCGAGGTGGCTCCGGGATGGCCTCGTCTTCGTAGACCGTGACATCGCCGTCCTGGTCGAGCAGCTCCCCCTCGAAGCTGTCGGCGCGCACCTCGCGCTCACCCTCGTCGCGCCACTCCAGCCGGAGGTCGAGCTCGCTCACGCCACCGCGCTCTCAGTGTTTCCGCGCGCCAGCGCCAGTTGCACGCGCGACAGGTTCTGCTCGAGCTGCGGGTTCTTCGTTTTCCACTCCGAGTAGCTTTGCTTGAAGTCGGGACCCTGGTCGCGCGCGTAGGCCTCGAAGGAGACCAGTGTGTGGTAGCGCTCCAGGTTGTCGGCCAGCACCTGGCGCGACTCGGCCGTGCCCTTGCGCTCGGCGTCGGCTCGCGCCTTCCCCACCGCCCCTTTCAAGTCGTGCACGTCGGCGTATTTCTCGACCACCTGGTCGACCTTCTCCTGGTCGTGCACCAGCTTCTCGGCGTCCTTCAAACTGCCGAGCAGCCCGCGATACCGAGAGGGATCGTACTTCCCCTGCTCCTTGAGGTCGGCCCGCACCGTCTCGTTCCCCAGCAGGTGGCCCTCGGGGTTGCGCATCAGGCTGGCCAGCACCATGGCCGTGGTGGTGCGCCCCTGACCCGCGTGGCAGTTGAAGATGAGCGCCGCTTCCGGATCGGTCTTCTTGAGCCCTGCCACCAGCGCGTCGATGTCCTGATCCTCGGGCTTCTTGGTGTCCGTGACGGGGATGCGCTGGTAGTCGACGCGGTACCCCTCGGCCTTGAGCTGGTCGTAGACCTCGCTGGTCGTCTGGATCGACTCGGGCTTGACCCGGCGCTCGACCACCTTGCCGTCCACCTCGTCGTGCAACACGACCATGCCGTCCGGGCTGCGGCGCGCTTCGTCCAGGAGGTCCTGCTTGAGCTGCTTCTCCAGGTTCTCCACCTCGGCGGCCGAGCGTCCCGGCGAGGCCTGGTTGTAGAACGGCGCCTTCACGTGACGCAGGTTGTAGGACTTGCCGTCGATGTAGACCACCGGCTCCTCGCGCATGTTGGTCCAGACGGCCTTCTTCTCCCCGCCCGGGCCGGCCCCGGCCTGCTCGAGCACGCCGCGCATCCCCTCGATCGTGGGCTGCGCCGTGCCGTGGATGTTCTCGCCCAGCTCGCGATAATTCGGGGCTCCCTCGATGCGAGGCTGAGGATGCTTGCCGGATTGCAGTCGCTCGTTGTGGAGTCCGGGATACTGGTCTGCCTTCACGAAGTTGTCGGGCCCCAGCACCTGGCCGTTCCGGCCGGCTACGCGCTCGACCGCGGGCGCCTGGCTGGGCGCGGGACCGTGCTCGAGCACGTGCAACAGTTTCTGCTGCTGGTTCTGCCAAACGCCTGGCGTCAGGTTCGTCACTTCCCCGCTAAAGGCAGCTCGCGGCTGATAAACGTTGAAACTCTGCTGTGCTCCGGTGATCTCCATAGCCCCAGGAATTCGCTTGTTAACCCTTCGGTAACCTGCCCACCCGGGAGCTGTGGCAAGAATAGGGTCCGATGGTGATCCAGCCGACTCTCCACCCCATGCCGCAGCTGCGCCCGGCGCCGAGCCGCCCGGTCAGCGCCAGCGCGTCCGTCACGGATACGGTCGAGGTGCAGCCTCCCAAGACCCCGCGCCAGTTGCTGTGGAGCGGACTGGAAACCGCCCAGGTGATGAGCGGCGACAGCATCTCCGGCCCCCTCGGCGCGGTGCTGACCCGGGTCCAGAAGGAAGGCGTGCTGGAGGTGCTCCAGGGCCTGCGCGAGCGCGGCGCGGAGCTGAATCCCGAGAAAGCTTTGAAGGCGCTTCTCAAGCAGAAACCCGACTGGGACACCCCGGTGCACGTCCAGTTCGGCGGCGAGGATTGGCAGCTCAAGTCGCTGAGCGACCTCAAGGACGCCTCCGAGCTCGTGGGAGCCGAGCCCGTCAAACCCGCCGGACCGGCTCTGCAGCGTCTCAAGCAAGGCAGCTGGAGCATCGAGCGGCGCGTCGACTGGTCCAGCAACGCCCCCGCCACGCTCCTGGAAGCCTACAGCATCGTCCAGCACGGCCCCCCGATGGAAACCCACGGGCAGGAGGTGCAGATCCGGCCGCCTGCCGGCCATCCCCTGCACGAGAGCGAGATGTGGGCGGATGCCGAGGTGCTGCCGGCGGTGGACTTCTTCTACGGCACCGGCAACCCGGAAGGCCTGGAGAATCCCGCTCTGGCCGAAGGACTGAAGTCGCTGCAGGGCGAGGGCCTGACGCTGCGCTGCTGGGGCTCGACCCACGGCCTGGGCGAGCGCGAAGAGCAGGCCTTCTCCTGGTATGCCTCCGCCCTGAAGAACAACGAGCTCAAGCTGCTCGAGCACGGCACGGAAGTGGCACAGTATTCCAGCTTCACGCCCGCCGACATCGAGTCGATCCGCGGCGAGCACCGCCAGTGGAAGTCTCTGGACGAGAAGCTCTTCCTGCCCGCCGTGCAGGCCGGACTGCTGCAGGAGAGCAACCTGGACGACGTGGTGAAGGAAGTGGCCCGCCCGGTTCAGGGGCTTTCGCTGGAGCAGCGGGCCACCTCGCTGCTGGACCTGATCAAGGCCGACAAGAAGCAAGATTTCTACGACTCACGCCGCCTCTACGACGACCTCGTCGACCTGGCGCTGCCGGGCCCCGTCTTCGAGAAGGAGATGGCCCGGGCCCAGGAGCTGACTCGGGCCATCGGCTCCGACTCCACCCGCGAAGCGATGGAGTATCTGCGCCAGGAGCTGCCCCGGCAGATCCCCTTCGAGCCGGCCCGGGAGCGCACCGAGAAAGCCTTCATGAAGCTGGTGCTGTCGGGCACCGAGACGAAACTGGCCCAGAAGTGCCTGGAGCTGGCCCGCACGCAGGTGGACGGCTCCCCCTTCGAAGCCCGCGTGGAGGAGCTGACGAAGCTGCACGCCCGCGGCAGCGACGAGGGGCTGGCCGACGACTACCGCGCCGTGCTCGAGAACCGGCGCTCGGGCGAGACTCTGAGCGAAGCGATGCGTCCCCTGCTCAGCCTGATGGACCCCCTGGGCCGCATGGGCCACGCCGAGATGGCGCGCGACATCTATGTCTTCATTCGCCAGGGACTGGAATACGGCACCCTGGCGGGCACCGAGGAGGAGCTGGTGCAGCGCTTCCTGCAGACGCTCCTCCTGCGCGACAACGTCGAGGAAGCCAGAGCCAGCCTGAGCCGGGTTCCGACCCAGACGGCCCCGGGCTCGGTCCAGGAGACCTCGGAGAACGTCAAGGTCGGCGGCGTGGTCGTCAAGCGCAAGAAGAAGCCGAAAGTGGCCGCTTACAGTCCGCCCCGGTCGACCAGCTGGACGAACTCGAAGAAGTCCGGGTTGGGCAGAGCGGGATCGGTCCGCAGGACGGGCAGGACGTCCAGCTCGCCGTAGAGCTTGCGCCGCGCCAGCGGTTGCTGGGGGTCGCCCGCCGACCCCACGACCGTGATCTTGAGCAGGCCGAACGGCGCCTGCCGATAGGTGCTGTCGATCGTCACGGTGTAGCTGCCCACGATGGGGCCCCCGCCAAAATCCTGGATCACCTCGCTGTAGCTGAACACAGGTTGATCGTCGGCCGCCGGAGGAGGAAAGGCATAGTCCAGGTTGAGCTTGGTGCGCACGTCCTCGAGGCCGGCCCGGGCGCAGGCCAGCGCCTGCACCGCCTCGGCCGCCCGGAAAGCGCCGCGGTACTGGGTGACGCGCTGGGTCAGAAAGCCCATGCCCAGCACCAGGAACAACAGCGACAGCAGCAGGGCCACCACCAGCATCGAGCCGCGCCGCCTCATTTCGCCAGCACCGCCCGCGCTTCATAGACCTTCTGGCGCTTGTCCTCCTGCACGCGCAGGCTGAGGTGGATCGAGCCGCCCTGGTTCTCGGCCGTGAAGCCCAGCACGTTCTCGGCGATCAGTTGCCGCGAGACGCCCGCTCCGACCTGGACGAAGCGCACCAGCTCGCCTGCGTCCACGGTGTACTGCACGCGGATCAGGGGGGTTTTGGGGTCGAACGTGGCCGGGGACGGAATGGGCGTCGGAAAGCGCGTGGTGTCGTTGGGATCGATGCGGTCCAGCTCCACGCTGGAGTAGGTGCCGCCCGCCCCCGGCGGCGGCGTGATCATGGTCACGGCCTCCTTGGCCTCGCCCGCCACCTGCTGCAGGGCCAGCGCGCTGCGCAGCGAGGCGTCGTGCAGTCGGCTGTGGGTGCTGACCTCGCGATACTGGCGCACCAGCGTGGCGACCACACCCAGCACCATGAAGACCAGGAACGAGGTCAGCACGACCTCGGCCAGCGAGAGGCCTCTACGGCTGCAGCGTGAAGGCACCGCTCGCTCCCGTCAGGACGCGGCCGCGATAAAAGGCGACCGCTCCCATCTTGCAGGTTCCGGGGACGGTCACGATGGGACCCCCGGTCTGAGGCTGAAAGCCGTTCGTGAAACGGCCCGTGTCGGAGTTGAGCGCGACGGCCGTGCCATTGCCCGGACTGGTGCCGGTGGGCAGGCTGCTCCAGCTGAAGAAGAGGTCGCGCAGGGGCTGGCCGGTCGTATCGACGGCGCTGGCGCTGACGACGAAGCTTCCTCCGGCGGACAGCGTGCCCGGGACCGCGCCGCTCACGCTCAGCGCGGGATTGGGCTCACGATCGGGGGCGGCCATGAAGGTCACGACCCGCACCGGCTGGCCGCCGTCTTGAGGCCACGAGGCGGTGACGCGGACCTTCTTGCAGCTTCGATTGATGCGCCGCGGGCTGACGGATTTCTTCTCGAGCTCGGTGCAGGGCGAGGTCAGCACCTGGTCCTCGGTCTGGGCCAGCAGCGTGATGTCGGGGAAGGCCGGATCGGTGGAGGTCTGGTTGGTGTAGGGCCAGCCGGTCTGAAAGCTGTTCCCGGTGTTGGCCCACTCGCGGATCTCCTCGAGCTTGCTCTGGGCGGCCAGCGCGGCCATGGCCCTCTGCTGGGCGCGCGTGCCGTAGTTGAGCATGGCGTGCATCAGCATGCCGAAGACCACCATGGCGCCGACCATGATGAAGATCGCGAGGATGGTCTCCGCCAGCGTGAAGGCCCCGCGTCTCATCGGACGGCGGCGGGCTGCAGGGTCATTTCGTTGTCGCCCTTGTTGGAGGTAAGGCGTTTGAGAAAGGTCGCCGAGGGGTTGGCATGATAGATGTCCAGGCCTCCATCGGGCTTGCCGCCCAGGTCGGAGAGAAAGACGATGTTGTTCTGCGGAGTCCAGGCCGGACCCAGCGAAAAGGCCGTGGCCGAGGTGATCAAGGGGGTGATGGGCGCGCCGGTCAGGGGCACGACATTGACGCCCACGTCGTCCTCGTAGCTCAGCATGGTGCCCGTCGGGTTGAAGGAGGGATAATACTCGCCCGTGCCCGTTCGAGCCGGAGTGAAGAGGTGGCGCTGATTGGTGCCCGCGCCGGTGGCCGGGTCGACATCGATCAGCAAGATCTCGTCATCCGTGAGGGTGGACTCGACATAGGCCAGGGTGTTGGAGGTCGGGGACCAGGTCGCGCCGTCATAGTAGACGTTCGCGTTGGGTGGCGCTATCAGCTGCACCGGCGAGGACGTGCCGTCGGCCTTCAGCCAGTAGATCCCGTTTTCGGAGACGCAAACCAGGGCCGTCCCGTCGCGCGACCAGGTGGGAGTGTAGAGATAAGCGGGATAGCCATCCGGCGCGACAGGGGGAAGACCTGTGACCGGGTCGATCAGATCGAGCCGCACCACCGACCCGCCGTCCGCTGCCATCACGTAGATGCCCGACAGTCCGGTCGTCAGGTCATCTCCCTCGCAGGCCACGTGCGTGCCGTCGGGAGACCAGACGAAGGGCGGATACTCGTCCACGTTCGGAGTGCTGGTCAGCGCGTGAGCGCCCGTGCCGTCGTAGCTCATCACCCACATCTCCATCGAGTCGGTGGTCGAGTCGTAGACCCCATAAGCGATGCGCTGGCCGTCGGGCGAGAACGAGGGGCTGGACTCGTCTTCCTCGGGGGTGTTCGTCAGCAGGCGCTCGCCGCTGCCGTCCAGGTGGACCATGGCGATGTCGGCGTAGTAGTCAGCGTTGTAGCTGGTGTAGACCACCCGTCCGCCCTGACCGATGCGCACGTTGATGGCACTGCTGCTGACGGCCGCCAGCGCGGTCAGGCTGCGGTCGCGCACCTGGCAGGTCAGCTCGACCTCTTCGTCGATGGCCATGGTCGCTTCAGGACGCCATTCCCACAGCGATACCCAGCAACCGAGAGCCGGGTCCCACTCCATGCGATCCTGCGTGGGCGACGAGAACGTGCCGCGGTCGCCGGCCGCCTGCCACTGACAGAAGAGCGCGTCGCCGTCGGGGTCGGTCGCGCGGGTCCGCAGCGTGACGTGACCATCGCTGGCCACCAGCACGTTGACGCCGCCGGGCAGCACGTCACTGTTCTTGGGACCCACGTCCACGCCCGCGATGGCGGGCCCGGCGTTGCTCCCCGGCGCCAGGGGCGGCGGCTGGGGACCGGGCGCCGTGGCGATGCGGCTGGTGGCCTCAGGGATGGCGCCGGCGGTCACGCCGGAGGACACGCTGATCTGGCCGGAGAGGCTCAGGTTGACCGTGTAGGGCTGGCACACCCGCGTGGGCTGCGCGTAGGCCAGCGTGCCGCCGCCGGGCGGGGCGCCGGCGGTGAGCTCGATCCCCTCCGAGACCAGCACGTGATAGCTGCCGTCGAAGTGGACCGCCCCGTTGGTGCGGATTGCGCCCGAGGGAGTGAAGACGAACAGGGTGTCACGCGCGTAGGCCGCCGGGGCCCAGGCAGCCACTGCCAGGTCATCGCTGGACGAGCCGCCCAGCACGTCGGCGGTGCTGTTGCCCAACCCGGGATCGTGCATCTGGCCCGTCTGGAGGGACCAGAACGCCTGCACGATCACGGCGCCAGGGAAGTCGCCATCGAAGCGGATCGAGCGTGTCAGACGCGGCTTCTCGTCGCCTTCCAGCACGTAGAGACCGGCCGTCACGGCGCTGGCGCCTCCCCCGCTGGGAAAGCCGACGGCCACGGGGATGTGGCGGGCCACGGCGGACAGGCGGGCCAGGCGCAGCTCCTCGGCCACGGCTTCGGCCACGGACCGACTTTCGGCGCCTTCACGAGGTCGCCGCAGGTTGACCAGCGAGAGCCCCACGACGAGAGCGGCGATCGCCACCGCGATCATGACCTCGATCAGTGAGAATCCCCGCCGTCTCATCGCTGCTTGCGATGCTCCCGGCGTTCCTGGCGCCGCTCCTCGAGCCGCTGGTGCGCGCGGTCACGGCCGCCAGCGGCCGCCTTCTCGGCGGGGCGGGGCTTCTCCGAGACCAGGCGCGGGAGCGGGTTGAGCGCTACCGGCGGGGCACTGGCTGCCCCCTCCACGATGGCCACCTCGACCGGAGGGCTGTCGGCGTAGCCGGCGCGCCGGGCGCTGACGCGCACCCGCTTGGGAGGGTGCTCCACCTGCACGGACACAAGGGCGGTGAAACTGCCGTCGGGCTTGACATCCAGCTCCTCGATGCGCTTCTCCACGTCCAACGTGGCCTCGGGAAAACTGAAGACGAGGCGCGTTCCGGGCGGAGCCTGGGCAATCTTTCCGCTCACCCTGATCTCTTGCGTGGTCATGACGCTGATCGCAACGGGCGGTGCGGTGCGGGGTGCAAGCAGGCTGGAGAGGCCCCAGAGGGCACCCAGCGCGACCAATACGGCTACGACGATCAGCTTGCGATTCGCCATACACCGTATTATGGCATAAAATTCAGCGTGTAGCCCGTTCCAGCAGTTCGAGGATGCGAGGATCCTTGCCGGCGCGGGCCAGGCTCATGGGGGTATTGCCCTCGAGGTCCTTCACCCCCACCCTGGCTCCGCGGGCCAGCAGGAGGCGGACCACCTCGGGATGGCCGCCGCGAATCGCGCTCATGAGCGGCGTCCAGTTGCCGGCGTCGCCCCGGGCCACGTCGGCCCCCGCGTCCAGCAGGGCCTGCACCAGGGACACGTCTCCCGCGGCGCAAGCGCCCAGCAAGGCTCCCGCCTCGTTGTCGTGGTTGCGCTGGTTGGGATCGGCTCCGGCCTTCAAGAGAGCCAGCGCGATGGGCGCCTGGTCGGTACGGCAGGCCAGCGTCAGCGCCGAGTTGCCCTTCTCGTCGGCCGCGTTGCAGTCGGCCCCGGCCGCGAGCAAGAGCTGGGCCACGGGGAGCGAGTCGGTCAGCATCAGCGGGGTCATCTGGCGAAAATCGCGGGAGTCGGGGGGCGCACCGGCGGCCAGGAGATCCTTCACCTGTTGCACGCGTCCGAACTGGGCGGCCGTGGCCAGCGGCGTGGTGCCCCCCCGGTCGGCCTGAGAGGCTCTGGCACCGGACTGCAGCAGGACCTGCACCAGGCGCGGATCGGCCTCCTGGGCCGCATACAGCAGGGGCGTGCGGCCCTTTTCGGTCTGCGCGTTGGGGTCGGCTCCCTCGGCCAGCAGCGTGAGCATGGCTTCGGTCTGATCCTTCTGGACCGCCCAGATGAGGGGCGTCAGACCTTTCTCGTCACGCTCCTCGAGGCCGGCCCCGCGCTGGAGGCATGAGTGGATCGCGGCGGTATCGCCCCGGGCCGCCGCCTGGTGCAGGGCGCGGGGCGGCGGGGGTCCGGAGCAGCCCACGAGCAAGAGAGCGAGCAGCAGAAGACGCCGCATGCCAGGGTGTTTGACGCCGGAACGCGAGCTCCTAGCTGGCCTTGAGGCGGCGGCGGAACCAGAGACGGCGGCGGCCCCGACGCGTCGGATTGAGCTCCAGGGGCAGAGCATCCAACCAGCGTTTCAGGGTGCGGTTGTCGGAAGCGGCCGCGGCGGTCGGCAGCAACTGGAGGCCCAGGCGGTGCTGTCCCCCTTCCTTGGCCTGCCACACGGGTTTGACGTCGAACAGCAGCGGCCCCGAGCCCTGCACGCGGAAAGCGATCTGCGTAGGGGCCTCTCCCAGCGCATTCGAACTCGCGATCCCCACCCCGGTCTCGCTCAAATCCACCAGGTTACAACGCTGAAAGACACCGTGGCCGGAACGGAGATAGGCCGTGCCTTGCATGGTGTGGCGGTGGCTGTAGCGGTGGGTCGCGCGGTGGACGTTTTCTTGCACGGATACGACTCCTTGGCGAGATGCTGCGTGTCTTGCCCTTAGACTACCCGGTCCGCGAGGGAGTTCCGAGGGGGCACCTCTGAACATGATGTAACATTCTTGAACATCATGTTAACCAGCCCGTAACAGCCGGAAACATCTTCGCCTCCAGATTACCGAACAATGAACTGTCGTTACAATTTGGCAACCTGCTCGAGATCGCGTCCAAGCCTGATGCAATCGAGATCCGCGCCCAGTCGACCGACGATCTGCAGTCCCAGCGGCATTCCGTCCGCGTCCAGAGCCGCAGGCACAGTCAGGGCGGGGTGTCCGGTGAGATTGAAGGGATAGGTGAAGGGGGTCCATCCAAACAATGTATCGACACCCGGGGGCCTCTGCTGCTCCACCGGGAAGGCGCCGCAGGGCATCGTGGGGGTGAGCAACAGGTCATACTCCTGGAACAGCCGGTGCACGCGGCTGTAGAACTCGGTCCGTTGCACCGAGACCTGACCGGCGCGCGCCGCCGGCAGGCGCTGCCCGTAGCGGATGATCTCCTGCAGCTCGGGGTCGAGGCGCGGGTCCGGCTCGAAGCGACCGGCGTAAGTGAGCGCCCAGAGGTCGAGCTCGAGCGGCTCGGGATCGGGCCAGTCGAGCTTCACCTGCTCGGCCCCGAGGCGCTCCACCAGAGGCTGCAGGCGGCCGAGCACGTCGGGGTCGACGCGGGCGTAGCCCAGGTCGGGGCTCCAGGCGAGGCGCAGGCTTCCGAGCGGCTCCTGCAGGCCCTCCAGGAAGCGTGTCTGGTTGCGCAGGCTCAGGGGGTCGCGCGGGTCGTGACCGGCCAGCACGTCCAGGAAGAGCGCGCAATCGTGCACGGTGCGGGCGATGGGGCCGATGTGGCTCAGGGTGTAGAAGGCGTCCGGCACCGGGAAGCGGGCTACCAGACCGCGCGTGGGCTTGTGTCCGACCACCCCGCAGAAGCTGGCCGGAATGCGGATGGAGCCGGCCCCGTCGGTGCCTTCGGCCAGCGGCGCCAGCCCGGCGGCGACCGCGCAGGCCGCCCCTCCGCTGGAGCCGCCGGCTGTGCGCCGCGGGTCGCGCGGATTGCGGCATGGCGGCGCCAGCTGGTTGTCGGTGACGCCTTTGTAGCCCAGCTCGGGGGTGTTGGTCTTGCCCAGCACGATCCCGCCGGCTCTGCGCGTGCGCTCCACGACGGCCGCTTCGATCTCCGGCACGAAGTCTCGGTAGAGCAGCGACCCGCTGGTGCAGGGCATGTTCTTCACGGGGGTGAGGTCCTTGAAGGCCACGGGCAGCCCGTAGAGCGGGCCCGGTAGCTCGTCGGGGATCGGCTCGCGCGCGACGTGCAGGTAGCAGGACAGCTCGGGGTTGCGCTCCTCGATGCGCCGGAGGTAGTGCTCTTGAAGCTCGCGCGGGGAGATCTCCCGGCGCTTCAGGAGCTCGGTCAGCTCCACGGCGGTCTTAGCGTGCAAGGTCTGGCAGCTCTCCCCAGATGAGGTGGCGGATCCCCTCCTCGAGCTGGCCGTGCTCGAGGTAGAAGTGGCCCATCCAGATGGCCAGTAGCCGCGTCACCGGATGGGTCGGCTGCGTGACCCGCGAGTAGTAGAGCAGCCCCAGGTAGCGCTTCTCGGCCGAGGCAAGGTCGCCTTTGCGCTCGAGCTGCCAGCCGCTCGCAAGCACCTCCTGGAGCGCCTTCGGGGAGGGGTCGCTGGGACCGCCCTCCAGCGCCCGGCCGTGCCGCTCGCGCTCGCGCTCGGCCAGGCTGTGCAGCAGGCGCTCGTCGGCGCAGTCGCGGAAGAATTTGAGCATGGGCCCGAGCGCCCGCAGGCGGGACGGCTTCTCGGGCTTCTGCAGGAGCTGGCGGACCACCCACTCGACCTGGAACGTCTGGGCCGCGTCCGGCAGCCTCTCGGGCTCGAGGCCGCGCAGTCGCCGGCAGCGCGCGTGCCAGGCGGGCAGGTCGGTCAGGCCCTGCTCGGCGCGCTCGAAGTCGCCTCGGGCCAGGTGGACGAGGGGGTGGTCGCCGAGTTGCTCCTGGGCGTGTTGCACGTTGCCGATGGCCCAGTTGGCCAGCGGAGAGAATTGGGCCGCTTCCTCCAGGTTCCAGACCAGCTGCACCAGCGTGCGCCACTGGCTTTCGGCCAGCGCGCGCTGCACCGGGGAGAGGGGAAGCTGCTGGACGCGCGCCCACAGGCCTGCCAACTCCTCGCAGTCAAAGGGGGTCTGTAAATCGCATCGCAGGCGGGCCACCAGACGGTCCAGCCACGTCTGGCAGGTGGACTCCCACGTCGCGATCAGCTCCGGGTCGCTCAGCCCCTGGCGCGCTTCGGCCAGGGCGTCGACGGCCGCCTGAGTGTCGTTCAGATCCCAACGTAGCAAAGACAGTTTAGCCCGGTCCAGAGCGGGGCTGCTGAGCTGCACGAGGGCCCAGGCGCGCAGGGCAGGCTCTGGCCTCGCCCGCTCCAGGATCGCCGGCAGCAACTCGTTGAGTCCAAGGTAGGCGGCCTCGACGAGCTTCGGCACCTTCTCGTCCTCGCGAAGCTTGCGAAACGACAGGTCGGTGCCCAGCTCGTCGCACCAGATGGCGACTCCCCCGTTGGTTACCGGCCACGCCGGACCGGGGAAGCTGACGCCGTGAACCACGATGGTCGTACCCGGCTTGGAATCGTAATAGTAAGCCGCGTCGGGCTTGCCCGCCACGCCGGGCACCTCCGGCCACAGGCTCACATTCCCCCGCGTCCCGATGGGCACCGCCCCGTGGCGCACGGGGCGCCCGTTCAGAACCAGCCCGGGGCAGAGTCCGCAGCGCTCCACCACGGCCCTGGCCTCGGGCGTCGGCAGCTCGCTGTTGCGCCAGCTCAGCGTCATCCAGAGGTTGGTCGTGTCCGGCTCGGACTTCTGGCTCAGCGCGTGCACGTCGAGCTGGTTGCCGCGAATGGTCATTCGCAGACCGCGCGAGCCGCTCCAGGTGTCCATGTGGATCACGTCGGGGTCGAGTCCCAGGCAGGCCAGCAGCGCCAGGTTGAGGCGAAACACTGAATGGGATGGTTGTTCGAGCTGGAACAGGCTCTGCAGCTCTTCCCAGCTGTAGCCCGGCCCGCGAAAGGCCAGCCCGAAGTCTTTCTCCAGGCAGCGCAGCTCGATGCGCTCGGCGCCGCGGGCGTGGGCCGCGGCCACCAGTTGCACGGCGAACTGGTCGGGCTCGCTCTGGAACTTGCGCAGCTTCTCGAAGCCGCGCTTGAAGTCCAGCGTGAAGCTCCCCACCGAATCGAGCCGACCCTCCTCGCGCAACTCGCGCAACAACTCGTCCACCCCCCTCCCTTCGTCCCCGCACCGACTCCCTACTCCCCCATCCCCCAACCTGCCAGCATTGGGTAGACGGTAGTAGGGAGTAGGGAGATGGGAGATGGAGAGATTGGGAGATGGGGAGGCGTCGCAACCCCGTTTGCGAAGCTGTCGGGCGATGCTGCGAGTGTCTACCCAGCAGGCCCGTCGGCTGCTGATGCAGGCCCAGGGCCTGTCCGATCCGCCCCGGCGCAAGGCCAGCAAGGCCGTGCTCGAGAAGCTGATCCACAAGCTGGGATTCGTGCAGATCGACTCCATCAACGTGGTGGAGCGCGCTCACCATCTGACGCTGTGGTCGCGTCTCGAGGGCTACCGGCGCGAGTGGCTGGACAAGCTGCTCCAAGAGCGCAAGCTGTTCGAGCACTGGACGCACGACGCTTCGCTCATCCCCACCGCCTTCCACGAGCACTGGCACCACCGGTTCGCGCTCTACGTGGGCGGGACCAGCCGCCAGAAATGGTGGGCCGAGCGGATGGGCGACGACTGGGAGGCCGGCGCCCAGGCAATTCTAGAGCGGATTCGCCAGACGGGACCGCTGCGCTCGCGCGACCTCGAGGGCGCCTCCGAGCCCGGCGGCTGGTGGGGTTGGAAAGCCCCCAAGGCGCAACTGGAATATCTCTGGCGCGCGGGCGAGCTGGCCATCGCAGGGCGGGAGGGCTTTCAAAAGGTCTATGACCTGATCGACCGGGTGCTGCCCACGACACAGCCCTCCACGCCCGAGCAGCACCTCGACTGGGCCTGCCGCTCGGCGCTCGAGCGCCTGGGTGTGGCCACCCCCGCGGAGGTGGCCAATTACTGGGCCCTGATCAAGCTCCCCCAGGCCCGCGCCTGGTGCCTGAAGCACGCCCTGCCGGTGGAGGTGGAAGGTAAGCCTGCCTTCGCATTGCCCGGACTCGAGCCCGAGGCTCCCGAGCCCCCGGCCGGGATGCGGCTCCTGTGTCCCTTCGATCCGGTGCTGCGCGACCGCAAGCGGGCCCTGCGGCTGTTCGGGTTCGACTACCGCTTCGAGGCCTTCGTGCCCGCCCCCAAGAGGATTTACGGCTACTACGTTCTGCCCGTGCTCGAAGGAGAGCGTCTGGTGGCCCGCCTCGACCCCAAGCTGCATCGCGCGCAGAACCGTCTGCACATCCAGGGGCTGTGGTGGGAGCCCGGCATCAAGCCCGGCAAGCAACGCGTTCGAGCCCTGCACGAGGCGGTCGAGCGGCTGGCCACGTTTCTGGGCGCCACCCGGGTGGACTGGTGAAGCGCACGCTGCTGTTGCTGGCGGCGTGCCTGGCGCTGAGCTGCGACGCCACCACTGCCCCGCTGGCGGAGAAGCTGACGGCCGACGAGCTGGACGCCATCGCGCAGCTGACCGAGCTGGCGGTGTCCAACCCGGAGTCCCCACCCTCCCCCGGCCACGGCCTCTTGCACGACCAGTCGGGCTCGGTGCACGTGGCTCTCTTCTGGAACGGTCGCCGCGTGGGTGAGAGCTGGTCCAACGCCGGCCCCTGGGAGCAGGGCATCTTCCACGCCATCGCCTCGCAGGGCCAGGAAGAGGTGGACCGGGTCGAGCTCTTTTTGCCCACGCAGAGCCAGAAGATGACCAAGAGCACGCTCCCCGCCCACAAATACGAAGGCGGGCTGGTCGGGCTGGACCTGAACGGCGACCGGCGCGCTCCCAGTTCGCTGGTGATGAAAGGCCGCACGCTGACCAGCCTGGTGGACGCGCGTCTGCTCAACATGGAGCCGGGCCAGAAGCTGGACGTATCCCTGATCCACGGCTATCAGGTACTGGTCGATCTCCCGTCGCACCAGGCCACCGAGCTTTACCGCTGCAACGAGTTGCTCGAGGGCAAGCCGGACCTGGGGCTGCTGGCCCACGGTCTGGGCGACTGGCTGACCGCCCACGTGGACCAGGACGGCCGGTTGCCCTACGTCTATCTCCCCGCCACCGATTTGAGCTCGGTCCGCAGCGTGGTGGAGGTGCGCGAATGGCTGGCGACCTGGGCGCTGGCGCGTCTGAATCCACGCTCCGCCGCCTTCCAGCGCAATCTCGCCTTCCAGATCAAGGAGAGCGTGCGCGAGGAGGGACAGCTGGCCTGGGTTTACGAGCCCAACGGTAAAGCCTGTCTGGGCCCGGTGGCCCTGGCGGGGCTGGCTCTGCTGGAGAGCGGTCAGCGGCGCGACCTGGAAGATCGCTTCTTCCGCGCCACCCAGAGCCTGCGCAAGCCGGACGGCTCGTTCCTGACGTTCCACGAGCCCGCAGGGCGGGGCGACGGGCAGGATTATTATCCCGGCGAGACCTTGCTGTTCTGGGCCGCGCGCTACGAGCGCCAGCCCGACCCGGCGCTGCTCGAGGCCCTCATGGCCAGTTTCCGCTACTATCGCGAGCTCCATCTCAAGGGCCGCCGCCCCGCCTTCATCCCCTGGCAGACCCAGGCGGCCGCCCGGCTCTACCGGAGGACGCGCGATCCCTGGCTGGCGGAGTGGATCTTCGAAATGAACGACTGGCTGCTGCCGATGCAGCAGTGGGACTCGGGCGAGCCGCCCGACTCGAAGGGCCAGTTCTATTCCCCCGAGCATCCCGAGTGGGGAGCTCCCCACGCATCGGCGACGGCGGTCTACCTCGAGGGGCTGGCGTCAGCCCTGGAGGTCGCCCGCCTCGTCGGCGACACCGAGCGCGCCGAGCGCTACGAGGAGACCATTCGGCGTGGACTGCACAACCTGGCGCAGCTCCAGTATCGGGGTAGCGTCAGCAGCTATCTCGCGGTCCGTCCCGAGCGGGCGCGGGGAGCGCTCAAGACGGCTCCCTTCGACGTGCGGGTGCGCATCGACAACGTGGCCCATGCGCTGAACGCCTGCCTGACCTTGCAGGAGCTTGGGGTGATCCCGAGGGAACCTTCTCCCCATGGCAACGACGACGGTCTCCGAACAGCTTCGCCTACGCCTTGATGCATCCAAGTATGCCGAGCCGGGCCAGAGCCTGGCCGTGCGCATCTCGGGCTCGGCGCGCGAGGCTCTGGAGTATGAGAAGGTGGTCTTGCGCCTCTACGCGCTGGAAGGGGTTCCGGGGCGCCACGGCGCCCGCGTCGAGGAGGTCCAGCGCCTCGAGCTGGTGGTGGAAGAGCGGGACATCACGCTGACCAAGGGCCAGAGCATGAGCCACAGCGTAGACCTGACCATTCCCCCCGATCTTCCACCCACCACCGGATCGGCCCAGCACTCGCTGACCTACGAGCTGCGGGCCGAGGCTCTAAGCGGCTTCGATCAGGCCGTGGGGGCGGCCCGTCGCAGCCTCACCGTGCAGTGCTGCCGCGCCCGCACCGGGGGTCTCCCCTCGATGGGCACCGAGCCGCACACGCTGGTCCGCACGTACAAGAGCGATCTGCTCTTCGGGCTCATTCCCGTCGGCTCGCAGGTCAGTTGCACCGTGCAGTTGGATTTGCCCAATTACGGCCTCATGCGCGGGCACATGCTGGGCGATCGCGTTACCGGGCAGCTCTCGGTGGCCGCGCGCAAGACCTATTCCGAGGCCCACATCTCCTGGGGCACGGTGGTGCGCGGCGGGGGCAAGACCGACAAGACCGAGCTGGGTGGGCCTGTCCACATCCACCTCGACGAGAGCCAACAGGGACACTTCGCCTTCAATCTGCCCGATCGAGCCGCGGTCACCTACAACGGGGTGCGCGTCGAGTATGCCTGGTTCATGCGCGTCGAACTGGCCGATGCCACCGGGTCCAATCACAAGGAGGAGTTCGCGTTCTCCGTATTCCCGCGGGTTCAACCGCAGGGGCCGCCCGTGCGACGCGAGAGCCTGACCCGGCCGAAAAGCTCCACCACCACGCCTCAGGGGCTCGGGAGCGGCACGTTGCAGGGACTGACGTTGAGCAAGTCGGGCGGCTTGACGTCGAGCAATCTGGGCGGGCTGAAGCTGGGCGGGAGCGCTCCGCGCGGCCTCTCGATCCAGGGTGGCGTGCACGGGTTGCAGATGGCGAGCCACAGCCAGGCGGCCCCGGAAGGTCTGCACCAGACTCCCGGGGGCCTGCATCTGTCCCTCGAGGGCCTGCACGTCGAGCCTTGCGATCACAACGTGGAAGGCATCACTCCCGCCCCGACCGTGGCCCCGGCCGGAGGGATGCTGGCGCTGGGTGCCGCCAAAGCCAGGCCGCCGGCCAAACCTCCAGTCGTGGCGGCGCCGAAGCCCCCGCTGGTCACTCCGCCGCCGAAGCCGCCCGAGACGGTTCAGCAGGCGGTCGCCGCCCAGCTCAACCACGAGGGAGGCGGGGTTTCGCCCGAGGTCGTGCAGTATCTGGCCAAGGTGGTGCAGAGCTCGCCGTTCTTCGCCAACCTCTTGCCCGACGATCTGGCGGCGGCGCTGACCTCGCCCGACGCGCTCAAGGGCCATCTCACCCCGGAGCTTCGCCAGGTGCTCGAGCAGAAGCTCAAGCAGAACCCGCAGATCGCCCGAGTGCTGCCGCCTCAGATGGTCAGCCAGGTAGCCGCCTCCAAGACGGCCGCGGAGGCCGAGCACGTCGTCGGGGACGCGATCACCGAGACCCTGTTGCAGAAAATGTACGAGCAGCCTCGCCTGGGCGTGGCGCTGAAATACATCGTGACCAACTTCCCGGCCTTCCGCAAGCGCTTGCCGGCGGCCGTCGTGAATGCTCTGCCCGAGGGTCCCGGCAAGGTCGACCTGCACGCGGTCAAGCAGTTGATCAACGAGTTCCCCGAGCTGAAGAGCCACATCCCGGCCGGCATCCAGGCCATGCTCGGCGGGGGCGCGCCCGGCAAGAAGAAATAGCTATCAGGGGTCGATGACCATCGCGGAGCCCCAGGCGCCGCCGATCCCGCCCGCGAGTCCGAGCGCCACGGCGCCCCACACCGAGCCCGAGCCGGCGCCGGCCAGCGCTCCGCCCACGGCTCCCAGGGCCGCTCCGGCCCAGCTGGCCTTGCCGGCCACATTGGTGCTGCCCAGGTGGGTGATGTCGTAGGAAAGGCCGGCGAAGCGGCCCAGCGCGAAGCCCGCAGCTCCCAGGGCCAGGGCGCCGCCGATGGCGCCGGGCATTCCGCCCGCGAGTCCGCCGATGAGGCCGGCCAGGCCGCCGACGAGGCCGATCGCGGCCACGCCATTCACTTTCATGGCTCCCGGGCTGGTGGGATCATAGCCGGGGGGCGGGGGCTCGACCTGCGCGCCGACCTGATAGTTGTCGATCTGGCCGCCGACCGAGGCGACGGGCTTTCTGAAGCTGGTGTAGGAAGGGGTGTTGGCGGTGATAACCATCGGATTGAACCCTCTCTTCTCTTTGTGTGAGGGCATTATGCGCGATGGGCTGTCACAAAGTGCGAACGATTCGTTAAGAACCCGACAACGGCTTGCGACGAATGTTCACACCGCCGACCCTCACGTGGCTCTCGGTCTCATGCACGAGACGAGTCGGGGGGTTGGTCAGTTTCAGCTCGCCCGAGCCCAGCACGTGCGAGCGCGCGATCTCGGCCACCTGTTGGCGCGTCGTGGGCTCGTCCTGCCAGGTGGAGGCAAGGTGCTCCACCAGCTTCTTGCGGTCCTTGTCGCTGAGATCCCGGACCAGCGACCTGGCCTCGGGGACTTGACAGAGCGCGCGCAGGGAATCGCCTACGCGCGGGGCGCCCAGGTCCACCAGCTTCTTCCAGGGCTCCAGCCTGGCCAGCTCGGGATTGGCCTGGTGGGCCTTGGCCCATTGTTGCATCGTGACTCCGACCTGGGGATCGTACGCGACACTCTCGAGCAGGAGGCCTCGCTCCTTCTTGTCGAGGCCTGTCAGAAGGCGGTTGGCGTCGGCGACCTGCTCGGGAGTAAGGTCCTCGCCCGTGGCCAGGCGGATCAGATTCTGGTGTAATTCTGCGCCGCCCATCTCGGCCTGCCAGCGGCGCACCTGGCGCACGTCCGGATCGTCCAGCGGCGCCTTTGCGGCCGAGGCGAGCGAGCCGCCGAAGCAGCCTCCGAGCCAGGCTGCCGCCACGGTAAGGGCGGGATGGGCTCCGGTCAGCAGTCCGACCCCGACCGCCAGTCCGACCCCCGCGGCCACGCCCGCCGCGGTGGCGAGCTGCGGACGGACGCCCTCGACGCGACCCAACAAAAATCCGGTCAAGGGGCTGAAGGCCATCCCGAACCCCATGCCGACCGTGGCCATGAAAGGAAATCCGGCCGTGGCGCTCAGCACCTCGCCCGGCTTGTCGCGCCGCATGATTTGGTACGGGAAGGCGCTCATCGCGGGTCCGGTCACGAAGGGCCCGAGAACCATTCCCAACAATCCACCCGCCAGGCTGCCCGGGCCCTCGAGCGCGGCGCGAACCGTGGCGGCCCGCTGCTCGGGGGTGGGAATGGGTCCCGTAAGGACCTTCTCGGCCGCCTGCTCCCGGCGGTGGCGCAGCATCGAGTGCACCACGGCCGAGGTCGCCACGTAGGCTCCCGCCCCCGCCACGGCACCGACGAGCGAGGCGGCGCCCACCATCCCGAACGTCATGCCCAGGAAACCGAGAATGGTCTCTGCCACGGGCATCGCGGGGACCAGCCCGGCGAACAGCAGTCCCCCCGCGGCCAGGGACGTTCCCGTGGCCGCCAGCCAGGGCGCCATCGTGGCGCTCATCTCTGCGGTCGACTTGCCGGCTCCCCAGCAGTCCACGAGGCAGCCATCCTTCAGGGGCTCGAGCAGGCGCTCGGAATAGCCGTCCTTCGACGGCGGGATGGCGGCCAGATCGGGCCGCATTCCGCCGCGCAGGGCGCGGTCGATGAGCGAGGAGCGCACTTCCACGCCCGCATTCTAGGGAGGCGGTCTGAAAGAGTCCTTAAGGTCTGGTTAAGGAGAGGACGGTAGCCTGACCGCATGCGCGTGCTTGGTTTCCTCCTGGTCTGTTGGCTGACGCTGCCGTGCCTGGCGCAGGAGCCGCTGCTGATCGACGGCCACAACGATGCGGCCTGGCGCATCCGCGACCGGCTGGGCGGGAAGGTCGATTTTCAGGACGTTCCCAGCTTGCACACCGACATCGTGCGCCTGCGCAGGGGCGGGGTCAAAGCGCAGTTCTGGTCGATCTGGGTGCCCAACTCGTGGGCCGGGCCCCGGGCGGTCAAAGCGAGCTTCGAGCAGATCGCCCTCGTCAAGCGCCTCATCGCCCAGAATCCGCGCGATCTGGAGCTGGCCCTGACCGCCGATGACGTCGAGCGGATCGTGCGTCGCGGCAAGATCGCCTGTCTTCTCGGCCTCGAGGGTGGGCACGCCATCAACGACTCGTTGGCCAACCTGCGCAAGTTCTACGCCTTTGGCGCGCGCTACATGACCCTGTCGCACACCAGATCGCTGAAGTGGGTGGACTCGGCCACCGACGCGGCCCGCTCGGACGGGTTGTCCTCGTTTGGGGTTTCGGTCGTGAAGGAAATGAATCGGCTGGGGATGCTGGTCGACCTCTCTCACGTGTCGACCGCGACGATGCAGGATGCCCTGGACGTCTCGTCGGCCCCGGTCATCTTCTCGCACTCCTCGTGCCGGGCGCTCTGCAACCACCCGCGCAACGTCCCCGACTCGATCCTGCTGCAGTTGAAGGCGAAAGACGGGGTGGTGATGATCAACTTCTCGCCGGGGTTCCTGTCGGAGGAGTGCCGCGCCTGGGAATCCGCGCAGGCGCGCGTGGCCGATGAGGAGTTGGAGGCCTGGGAGGCGGAGCACCCTCGACCGCACGCGACCGTGGCGCAGGTGGCGGACCACATCGACCACGTCCGCGAGGTCGCGGGCGTCGAGCACGTGGGACTGGGCTCCGACTTCGACGGCATCGACTTCGGTCCCGATGGCCTGGAGGACGTATCGGGCTACCCCCGCCTTCTGGCCGAGCTCCGGCGGCGAGGCTACTCGGCGGAGGAGATCCGGCTGGTGGCGGGAGGGAACCTGCTGCGGGTGCTGCGCAAGGCGGAGCGACTTCGGGCCGGGCGCTGACGTTTGGGTGGGGAGAGCCTGGCTCCAGAGTCCGAGGGGCGGGCCTCGTCGTGGGGGGCTGGGGAAGGCCAGGATTAGCCGCCGGGCGGGGGCCTCGTCGTGCGGCCGGGAAGGCCAGGATTATCCGCCGGGCGGGGCCTCGTCGTGGCGGCTGGGGAAACCGTGGAAAACTCAGCGTTCATGGGCTGGAGTTTCCCACCGTTCCCCCAGCTACGAGAGACTGTGCGTGGCGCAGCCAACGTGCAGCGCGCCCGGCTGCACCGCGAAATGCAAGCTGCACGCGCATCACGTCGTGTTCCGCTCCCAGGGCGGCGATAACAGCGACGAGAACCAGATCGTCCTCTGCATGGCCTGCCACCTCAAGCTGGTCCACCAGGGATACCTCATCGTGAAGGGCACCGCGAGCGACCTTATCTTCGAGCGGGTGGGCGAGCGCTGGCGCAACGAGATGCTGGTGGCGGCCTGATGCCTATGCGCCCAGGCGAGCCGCCAGCTCCGGGTTGAGCGGGTAAAGCGTTTCCTCTGGCAGGTGGCGCTGCGCCTCGTCGGCCTTGCCCTCGCGCAAAAGGCGCTTCATCTTGTGAGACAGGTCCGTCATGTCGGTGATCGAGCGGATCCAACGCAGGGCGTACTCTTCGATGAGCTCCCGCGAGAGGCCGATCTGGATGCTGCGGTAGGCGAGCTTGTCGCCGCGCAGGTTGCGCTCGGGGTCCCACTGCACCCTCACGCGCGACTCCTCCATCGCCTGCCGCCACACGCCCGAGTCGGCGTAGACTCCCTGCTCCGGATGCGTCAGCACCGCCTCGGAGAGCGCCTTCTCGAACCCGTCTCGTCCGATGCGCACGGCCAACACGCGCTCCTGATTGCTCTTGGTCGCCCATCCGCTGCGCTCCATCATCCACAGGAACGACGGCTTGATCCAGGTCATCCGCGCAAGCGAGAAAGGCGCGACGAACTTCTGAGCCGCGAGCGCCGCGTCCGCGATCGCGTGGTTGTAGGCCTGATAGACCACGATGGTGGACTTGTCATAGGAAGCACGGACTTGCCTGACCACGCTACGAAAATGGCGTCGTCGCGGGCGTTCTCATACCTTCGTCGACGTCCGCGCCGCCGAGCGCGCCACTCCCTCCAGGAAGTCCAGCGCCCCTTTGCCCGCCGACAGCTGCAGAAAACGCGCCAGCGGCAGCACCGGTCCCAGGATCGGCCACGCCGGGCGCGACCAGGCGAAGATGACCACGCGCACCTCTCCGGTGGCGTGCCGCTTGAGCACCGAGAACGTCTCCATCCCCAGCTCGGGGTGGCCGTCCAGCGTCTGGTAGGCGAAGCCGCTGCGCCACCAGCCGTCCGCGAGCTCGCGGGTGAACACCTGGCAGCAGCGCGAGGCGAAGAAAAGGTCCAGACCCGGCACCAGGTGGTAGCGCAAGCCCACCGTGTCGCCCAGCTGCACGGGGCGGCGGACCACCGGCTTGCCCAGCGTCAGCGGAAAGATCTCGTAGCCCGAAATCGAGCGCGCCACGCGCACGAACGGCCCATCGTTCTCGGGCTCGCCCGGAGCCTCCACGGCCACGATCCGCTCGTGCCGGTCGTGGTAGGCGTTGGGCGGGGGGGCGGCGGCAGCGCCGCGCGCCAGCAGGCGGTTCTCCCACACTTCCAGTTGAGCGCTTTGGAAGGGGAGCAAAAACATACCGCGTCAGCCCGTGTACTTCGCGAACGCCACCCGGTTGCGGCCCTCGCGCTTGGCTCGATACAACGCCTCGTCAGCCGCGGCCACGAGGTTCTTCTCCACGATGGTGGCCACGTTGTCGGCCGCGGCCACGCCCAGGCTGATCGTGACCGGAATGGAGCCCACGTCGCTCTTGACCGGCTCCTCCGCCACCAGCTGCCGGATGCGCTCGGCCACCAGCACCGCCTGGCCTCCGGGCACGTCGGGCAACACGATCATGATCTCCTCGCCGCCGTAGCGACCCACCGCGTCTTGCGCGCGCAGCACCGCCTGGATGCGGCGGGCCGTCTCGCGCAGCACCGCGTCGCCCCCCAGGTGGCCATAGGTGTCGTTGATCGACTTGAAATGGTCCAGGTCGCCCATGATGATCGCCAGGGGCTGTCGCGTCTTGGCCGCCTTCTCGGCCTCGATGCCCAGAAACTCGAAGATGGCGCCGCGGTTGCGCAAACCGGTCAGCGGGTCGTGGTTCGCCTGGAAGTGAAGCTGCTTGTTGACCTCTTCCAACTGCTGCTGCTGCGCCTTCGAGATCAGCACGCCGCCCGCGAACGCCAGCGCCTCGGCCGCCATGGTCAACAGCAGGCCCGCCGGGCCCAGCGCGAACGCGCCCGCCGCGGCACCCGCCAGCAGGCCGCCCACGGCCAGCGCCTTGGCCACATTGGGCCGCGACCAGACCGCCTTGGGATCCGCGGCCTTCTCGGGAGCCGCCGTGGCCTTCGTCTCGTTCAGGCCATCCATGAACGCGAACAGGTTGAGGGCGGACGGGGTGGCTTCCTCATGCTCGTGGGCGGGGGCGTGGGTCATCGCATCCTGAGCCGCCATCTCGGGGGTCAGCTGCGTGGGAGCGGCGCCGCCCAGGCGCGCCGAGGCCAGATTGGCTCCGAGAGCCGAAATGGAGGCGCCGTCGATTCCCTGGTCGGAGCGCTGGACGCCGTCTACGCCGCGAAGCTTGGAAAGTTCGTCCACGATATGGCTGAATTCGCTTCAGACCCTTTTGAGCCCTCCGTGATAATCTGGCACGGAGCTATGGATTCTGTGCAACTGACCAGCCCCAGGGCGCAATTTTTCACGCGTTCGCTGCAAAAGGGCGAGGCGGCGAAGAGTTTCGACCGCCTGACCTGGACCGACCAGGCGCTGGCCGGCGAGGTCGCCGCCGAGCTGACGCGCGCCACGGACAGCCCGAAAACGCTCCAGTCGCTGACCGAAATCCTCGAGAAAGGGCGCGATCCCAAGCCCTTCGCTCCCCACGCCCGCGAGCTCGCCCGCACCACCAGCAAGCATGGAGCCCGCAAAGAGAACACCCCCTTCTACCGCACGCTGCTCGAGCGTTTCCCCGAGCAGGTCACACCCCACACGCTGGTCCACGAGGTTTTGCCCAACGAAGGAAGCATCTGGGTGGCGCTCGACCACATCAAGGCTCATCCCGAGTGGCACGGAGCGATCGCCGACGCCATCCTGGCCCAGGACAACCCTTCCCCCGACGCGTTGGAGGCGCTCGGCTACACGGCCGACGCCTCGCACAAGTCCTCGCTGCAGGCCAGGCTGCAGCAGCCGGGCGAGCTCCAGACCGAGATCATCATCGCGCTGGGGCGTCTCCCCCACGGCCTGGACGCAGACCGCCTGGCCACCCTGCAGCGCATGCAGAGCTCCGACAAGCTGGTGCGCCAGTTCTACGCCGGCGACGTGATGGCTCCCAAGGGCTACCGCGACGCCGTTACCAGCCTGCTCGACCGGGACACCGCCGACCACCTGTTGAGCGACCTGGAGAAGGCGAAGAAGCCGTTCGATCAGCTGTCCCGGGCGCAACAGATCGCGGTGGCCATGCTGGGCTCGGTGGAGCTGCCCCCGGACCTGGCCCAGCGCTTCGTGGACCTGTGCGCGCCCGAGCTGGGCCGCAAGCAGTCCGACTACGGCCTGGATCAGGTGCTCGAGCCGCTGCGCGCCCGCTATCAGGGCTCCCAGATGGTGGCCGTGCGCGAGTCCAAGACGCGCGACGAGAAGGTCGCCGCCGCCCGCAATCACCTCCAGGCCACCATCCACCGGGTGATTCCCTCCAGCCTTGAGTTCCAGACCCGCGAGATCGTGCAGCAGCTCAAGAACCAGCTGTCCGAGGACGAGCAGAAGTCCCTGGCGCAGGATCTCCTGCAGGAATTCCTGCAGGACTCCAAAGCTCAAGACGCGCTCTGGCTGGCCCACTGCCTGGGGGCGGACGTCACGCAGGCTGTCCTGCCGCACGTGGGGTCTCGGCTGAGCGGTCCCCTGGAGGCCCTCGGCTCGGCGGCCCGGCGCGAGCTCATCAACCAGCTTTCGGGCGAGCTCCTGCAGGCGCCCCTGGATGCCGCTCCCCCGCTCGTGGAGCGCCTCCTGACGATGCAGGAGCCCGACGAGGTCTACGAGACCTGGAACCAGGCCCTGCCCGAGGACCACTGGGTCACGGCCTACTCCGAGGATCCCCAGGAACGTTACGACGCCTGCTACTGCGCCGACCCCGAGCTGTTCCGCGAGCTGCACGGACGCCTGCAGGAGCACGAGGCGACGCTGACCGCCTATCACGAGATCCAGCGCCTGATCGACCAGGGCGTGCCGAAGGGCCAGGCACGCGAGCGCGCTCTGTTCGGCTATCTGGTTCCCGGAGCGGCGCAGCCCCGGCAGCACCTCGAGGTCACCCGCCACGGGGTGCAGGTGGGAGGGGTTCGTCTGAAGCGGAAGAGGGATCTGGGGAAGGATTGAAAATCTCTCCGCCACCGTGGCGCGTGCCCTGATCCTGCTGCTCTTTTTCTGGCTCGCCTGCCCCGCCCTCGCCGAGGAGACGTGCGGGACGGGCGGCTGCTGTTGTCCCGCGGACCAGTGCGGCTGCGGACACGCCCCCAAGATCGAGCAGGGTTGTGGCTGCCAGATGGCGCCCACGCTGCCTCCTCCCACGAAGGCCCAGCGGGAGGACCTGTTGGGAATCCTGCTCGCCCTGCCCCAATTCCCTGCCCAAAACGCTACGACGCCAGAATTTCCCGATCTCGCCGGGCCGACCGACTGGCTCGAGTCGCCCCCGAGCCCGCCACCGCGACATTTCCTCCTGACCCCGGCCTAAAACCAACTCAGGAGGAAAAATTCATGCTCACCAGGCGACTGGGTGTCGCCCTGGGCTTGCTGGCGTTGCTGTACGCCCCGGCTCAGGCGCAAACCCCGGCGGACAGCGTCGCGTGCGACGTCTGCCTGCCCCCCAACACGGTCAAACCGCTCGAAACACTCTTCGAGCCCGGCTTCCAGATCAGTTTTGGAGGCCAGTACACCAGCTCCGGCACCATCATGAACGGGAGCCGGACCATCTCGAACCCCATCGGACAGTACATCGACACGCTCAACACCCAGCTGCAGCTGGGCTATAACATCGAGCGCAACGTGGGCGTGCAGTTGACGCTGCCATTCATCGCGCGCAGCTGGCGCCGCCCCTTCAACGGAGTCATCCAGAACGGGGACATCTCCGGCCTCGGCGACATCTCCCTCACGGCCAACTACGCTCCGGTGCAGCAGTTCGACAAGGACAGCGCGCTAGTGCTGAACCTGATCGGCGGCCTCAAGCTGCCGACGGGAAACTCCAGCTTTCTGTCCGAGCAGGTTCCCGGAGCCGGGGGCGGCGTGGCGCACAACCACGCCGAGGAGGACGCGGACCATCAGGACCGCGAGCTCTACCCCATCAAAAAGCACGGCGACGAAGACCATGGCGAGGAGGAAGAAGCCCCGGCGCTCCCGGCCTCGGCCATCGACGGCCACGACCTGGCGCTGGGCTCCGGCTCGGTGGACGGCATCCTGGGCGGATCGCTCTTCTTCCGCCAGGACTCGTTCTTTCTCAACACGGGCTGCCAGGCGCAGCTGCGCACGACGGGCAGCTACGGCTACCGCTACGGCAACCTGTTCCAGTGGAACATCGGGCCCGGCTTCACCGTCATCCGCGACGAGGACCTGATGATGGGCCTCGAGATGGACGCGCTGGGGGAGCACAAGGGTCCCGACTACGAGAGCGGGGTCAAGACCGACCACTTCTACGACTACGTGTTCCTGGGCCCGAACCTCTGGGTCAGCAGCTCGGACGTGTACGGCCAGCTGGGGGTGGACATCCCCGTCCACGAGCACGTGGGCGAGCTCCAGCCCGTTCCGGACTATCGGGTCAAGCTCAACGTGACCGTGAGGCTGTGAGCACGCCGACCTAAGGGCTTGCGAACAGGCGGATGATCCACCGGAACACTCCCAGCATCTCCAGGGCTGAAAGCAGGACGACGATCATCACGATCGAGTGCACCAGCCGGGCGCCGTGGCGGGCGGCCACCTTCGCCGCCACCCACGCGCCCGGCATGCTGCCCAACCCCAGCACCACGCCCACCAGCCAGTCGATCTGGTGGTGGACCACGAAAACCCACATCGAGAGGGCCGTGAACCAGAGCACGACCCAGTTCTTGATGCCGTTGGCCTCGACCAGGCCGGTCCCGAGCCCCAGCACGAGGCCGGCCAGCAGGAAGATGCCCACGCCGCCCTGGATGAAGCCTCCATAGATCCCGATCAGGAAGAAGATCACGGCGTGCCACCAGCGCCAGGGACGCAGCGCGTGGGTGGTCCAGCGCGAGGGCTTGAGCAGCATCAGGGGCACCAGCATCAGCATGAGCAGGGCGAAGGCGTTCTTGAGCGTGCCGGGGTCGAGGCTGGCGGCCAGCTCGGCTCCCACGAACGAGCCCAGCACGGCCCAGAGCGTGGGTCGGTGGGCGTGGGCCAGCTGCAACGTGCCGGCCCGCCGAAACGTCTGCACGGCCACGATGTTCTGGAGCAGCACCGAAATACGGTTGGTGCCGTTGGCGATGTCCGCGGGCATTCCGACCCACAGCAACAGAGGCAGCGTGAGCAGTGAGCCGCTGCCGGCCAGAGTGTTGACGAAGCCCGCCACGAAGCCGACGGCGACGACCGCGGCCCACTGGCCGGGGGTCATGCTCATCGGTCCGTCGAAAGGGCGGCTATGTCACTGCGCTTGCTCACCATGCCTCCCAGTCATTATTCCGAGAAAGCCCGCTGGGCCCTGGATCGCTCCGGACTCCCCTACGTGGAGGAGCGCCACGCTCCCCTCTTCCACCGCTTCGCGCTCAAGAAGATCGGCGCCAAGAATACCGTTCCGGCTCTGGTCACCGACAACGGCACGATCGCCGATTCGCTGGAGATCCTTCGGTGGGTGGACGCCCACTCGGACAAGAAGCTCTACCCGGCCGATCCGGAGCTGCGCAAGCAGGTCGAGGACTTCGAGGCCGAGCTGGGGGCCAGGTTCGGGCCGGCCATGCCCCGCTGGGCTTACTACCACATCATTCCGCACCGCGCGCTCTATACGCGGCTGTGCACCCAGGGTGCTCCGGGCAAGGAGCGGATCGCCTTCGGCATGCTCGCGCCGATCGTGGGGATGGGCATGAAGAAGGGCCTCAAGATCAACAAGGAAGCCGCCGACCGCGCCGTGGAGCGTATCGGGGAGTACTTTGCCAAGGTCAGCGCCATGCTGTCCGACGGCCGTCGCTACCTGTTCGGCAACGAGTTCACAGCGGCCGACCTCACCTGGGCCGCTCTGGCCTGCGGCCCGGCGGGCGCGAAGGGATACGGCGGCAGCACCGCCTCCGAGGAGGAGGCTCCCCCCGAGATGCGCGAGCAGGTCAGGGGCTGGCGCGAGACCCCGGCGGGACAGTTCGTCCAGCGGATTTACGACGAGCATCGCCGTTAGTCAACTGCTTCCGATGAGGATGCCCGAGGCGAACACGATCACCCCGCCCAGCACCACCTGCAGCGCCGCCGAGAGCATCGGGGTGTCCATGTAGCGATGGCGCACCCAGGCGATGACGAGCAGCTCGATGAGCACCACCACGACCGCGGCGATCATGGCGGTGCGAAAGTCTTGCACCAGGAAGGGGAGCGTGTGACCGACGGCCCCCAGAAAGGTCATCCCCCCGCAGACGAGCCCGCGCACCCAGGGGCTGCCGCGCCCGCTGAGCTTGCCGTCGTCGGAGAGCGCCTCGGAGAAGGCCATGCTGATCCCGGCGCCCACGGCGGTGGCCAGGCCCACCAGGAACGTGGTGTGGCTCTGGTGAGTCGAGATGGCGGCAGCGAAGAGGGGGGCCAGCGAGGAGACCGACCCGTCCATGAGCCCCGCCAACCCGGGCTGAATGACGTGCAGAATGAACTCGCGCTTTTCCATCCCCCAGCGTTCGACGGGGACGCAGGGCAACCCGGCCGCGGGGGAAACATCCTGACCATGAGCTCGGAGCGCCTCAGGCACGGGTTGCGCATCGCGGTCGGTTGCGCCGTGGGCTTCTGGCTGGCGAGCCTGCTTCAGCTGCAGGCCGGCCAGTGGGTCGTGATCACCGTGGTGATGGTGCTGTCCACCGAGCCGCGCACCGGGGGCATCCTCAAGAAATCCCTGCAGCGTTTCTGGGGCACGGTCCTGGGCGCGGTCGCCGCGCTCTTGATCCTGTTCGTGTTGCCGGGAGGGCCTCCGTGGGGCCTGCTGTGGGCGCTGCCCGCCCTGGTGGCTTTCGGCTACCTGGCGGCCGATGCCGAGCGCGCCTACATCGGCGTGCTGGGAGCCGTCACGCTGGTCATGGTGGCCATGGAGCCCGACCAGAATCTCGCCTTTGCGCTCAAGCGCATCGCCCAGATCGTGCTGGGCCTCGTGGTAGCGCTGGGGGTCGGAGAGCTGGTGCTGCCCGATCACGCCCGCACGCGACTGCGCAGCTCGGTGGCCCGGGTGCTCCAGTCACTGGCCGACCTGGCCGCGGGCGAAGGGGAGCGCGACGCGCTCGAGGTGCAGCTGGTGACCACCCTGAGCGACCAGCGCAAGCTGATCGGCGAATCGCTGACCGAGGGTGAGAAAGCGGGCCGCGACCTGCTCGACCGCCTGGTGATCGCCGAACGGCGTGCTTTTCGCTACCTCTTCATCCTGGCCCAGGTGCCCGGGAACAGCCCTTTCCTGCTGCAGGTCGGCCAGGGTCTGCAGGCGCTCGCCGCGGGCCGCCGGCCCGAGTGGCCCACGGCCGAGAGCTGGCAGGACCCGGTCCACAGGCTGGCCGGAGAGCGCTTGCTGGAGGCCTGCCGCAGTCTCGACGAATGCCTGGGGGCGCTGGCAGGCAGCCCCCGGCCGGAGGCGAACGAACCGGCTCATGTCTAGCATTGTTTGGGTCGACATTCCCTGTCGCGATCTCGATCGCGCCGTCAAATTCTACGGGGCCGTCCTGGCCCGCCTGATCGACCAGCCCTCGCCGGAGCTGGCCATTCTTCCCCACACGCAGGACACGGTGGGCGGCTGCCTGTTCCTGGCTGACGCCGAGAACGAGCCGTCCGCCAAAGGCCCGCTGATCTACGTCAACGTTGGTAAGCGCCTGGAAGAGGCCACCGCCGAGGTCAACAACTATGGCGGCAAGGTGCTCAAAGAGCCGCACCCGATCGGGCCCCACGGCTGGCGTTCCGTCGTCATCGACTCGGAAGGCAACCGCATCGCTCTGCACTCCCCGTGAGGAGGGTCGCACTCGTCCTCCTGTTGACGGCCCTGGCGGTCGCCTCTCCGGCGCGGCTCCAGTCGGTCCTCGCTCACGCCGTCGAGAAGGGGATCCCCGGCCTGCAAGCCTGCGTGACGGGGCCCGGTCTCAACTGGGTCGGGGTGGCCGGCGTCTCCCGCAAGGGCGGCCCCGCGGTCACGCCCACCACGCGCTTCCGCATCGCCTCCTCGTCCAAGACGATGGTGGCGGCCACCGCGCTGATCCTCGCGGGCGAGGGGAAGCTGAGCCTGGACGCCCCGGTGGACAAATTCCTGGCGCCGGACGTGGCCAAACACTTCCCCAGGGGCATCACGGTGCGGATGCTGATGAACCACACCAGCGGTCTGGAGGACTATTACGACGACCGCTTCGACAGCGCCGCCCGCAAAGAGCCCCATCGCGAGTGGACGAACCTGCAGGCTCTGCGCTTCGGCTACGACCTGCCGCCGGTCGGCAAGCCGGGCGAGAAGCATTACTACTCCAACACCAACTATATCTTGCTGGCGGTGGTCATCGAAAAGGTCACCGGGGAGCCGCTGGGCGTCACGATGCAGAAGCGCCTGTTCACGCCCCTGAAGATGACCCACACCTACTGCGGGCTGTATTCCAAGGCTCCGGCCGAGACGGCCCACGGGTACGGCGAGGAAGGGGATATCTCGTTCTACAACCCGGGCGACGGGCTGGGCGACGGCGGGGTCCTCACCACCGCGCCCGACATGGCCATCTTCCTGCGCGCCCTGATCGAAGGCAAGCTGCTGAAACCCGCCCAGCAGAAGGCGCTGATGACGTTCGTGGACGACCCCGAGGACGAGGACGCGAAGTACGGCCTGGGTCTGGAACGCTATGGCGATGTGTTGGGCCACAACGGCAGCATCTGGGGCTACCGCTCCTCGATGTACTACGACCGGCGCACCAGGATCGTGGCCGTGGCGCTGGCCAATACCGATACGAAGGACTCGATCTTCGACGAGCTGACCGATCAGCTCGAGGCGGCCGCGCTCAAGAAGTAGCTCGGAAAGGGCGCTCGAAGCCCTGGTGTCGAAAGGCCCGGTCCATGAAACGCACTCTGCTTCTCACCGCGGCCCTGACCGCCACGCTCTCGGCCGCCGCGCCCGTGCACAAGATGGTGCTGGCCTACGCCCCCAAGGACACCCTGAGCTTCAATCTGATCGGAGCCTTCGACCGCGGCCACGGCTGGCGGGGCGCCGAGCAGGTAGGCGCGGAGGTCGGCACGAGGATGTACACCATCTACGCGCTGGGCTCCAATCTCGGCCAGATCGAGGGCTCCCAGCCCCGGCCGCGCGGCGAGGACGGACTGGTTGGCCGCCTGCCCCGCAAGCTGTACCGCGACTCCATCCTGATCAACGGCGACCTGCCGGACCTCTGCAAAACCACCTCCGCCCCCTCCGACGACGAGGTGGCGCCCTCCGCGGTCAGGGCGTTCTTGCAGGGCAAGGGGGTCGAGGTCAAATCGCTCAAGCTGTTCCAGAACCTCAGCGTGGATCTGGACGAGGACGGCCAGGCGGAGCGTGTCGTCGTGGCCGGCCAGCGTGAGCCCTACAGCGACGAAAAGCAACCCAACGAGTTCTCGGTGGTCGGGGTCATCCGCGACGGGGTCTTTGCGCCGCTCGAGTTCCAGAGTGCCACCGAGCAGGCGTCCCTGCCCTGGGAGGACTACGAGGTGATGCTGATCGCGCATCTCGACGGCAAGGGCCCGGCCGAGATCGTCGTCCACTACTCGTATTATGAGGGCGGAGGCGTCATGGTGATGGGTCAGGACGCCGCCGGGGCCTGGAAAGTGGTCGCCCGGGGAGACTGGGGCGTTTAACCGCCCAGCTCCGCGATGCGGCGATCGCGCGCGGCGATCTCGTCCTCCATCTTGATCATGACGCGATCGTTGGCTTCGATCTCACGCTCGAGAGCCGATTTGCCGCGCGCCTCCACGTCCAGCACCAGCTGCTCCAGCTCGGCGATGCGCAAGCCGAGCCTGGTGATGTCGGCGCGCACCTTCTCCAGCTCGTCGCGGGCCTCGTCGCGCTCGCGCTGAATCGGAGTCAGCTTCTCCAACTGGGCGGACAGGTCGTTGGCGCGCGCCAGCTGTGCCTCGAGGTCGCGGCGCTTGGCGCTCTCGTCCGCCAGGGTGGCCATCAGCGTGGCCTGCTGCTCGATCAAAGGCTGCTTCTCCAGCTCGAACGTCTCGCGGGCCTCGGCCAGGACGCGGCCCGGAACCTCCTGCAGGGCGCGCTCCAGCTCGGCCAGGCGTTCCTGGGCGGACGAGAGGTCGGACTGGAGCGTCCCCAGGTCGTTCTCCATCTCGCGCACTTGAGCGGCGCTGGAGTTCGCTGAGGCCTGTGCCGCGCGCGTGGCTTCTTGCTCGCGCAGAAGGAGCGCTTCTTGCTCGGAGAGCTCGGAGCGCAACCGCTTCTCTACCTCCTCGACGCGGGCGACGTGCCGGGCCATCTCGACCTGCAGAGCCGCTTCCGCCGCCCGCGAAGCATCCAGCTCGCGCTGCACGGCGCCCAGATAGCTCTCCTTCTCCCCCATCATCCAGGCCTGAGCCTCTTGCTGCAACTTCGCCATGCTGGCTCTCTGCTCGGCCAGGGTCTTTTCGGCGTCGGCCACGGCTGCCAGACGCCCCTCGAGCTCGGCGATCCGGGCGTCGCGCGCTTCCAGTTCCTGCTCGTTGTCGCTCAGGCGGTTGAGCAGCTCGCTCTCGAGCTCGGAGACCTCCGAGCTCTCGCGCGCCTGCTCGAGCAAGCGGCGAACCCGGGCCGTCTCCTGGCGCTGCAGCAATAAACGCGAAACCGCCGTGCGGGCGGGCTTGCGTGCTCCGTTCCGTTGTCTGGCCCCCATCGTGGGAAGGGAGTTCAACCCGAAACCCTCCCGTTCCCGTCAGGCGGACTTTTTCTGACGAAAGGCTTCTGAAACCCGTGTGCGAAGGGCCGCCTATGAAACTTCGCCTCGCCGTTTCGCTCCTTCTCGTTCTGGCCTTTGCGTCACTGTTCGTCGTGAACTGCGGCTCCAGTTGCACCGGCGAAAAGCGAGGCATCGGGGCGCTGGGCGGCGACTGTTGCGGCTCGGGCGGGGATACCAGCACCGGGACCGACACGGGCACCACCACCGGCTCGACCGACGGCGGTACGGGCAGCGGCTCGGGGCTGCTCTACGTGGCCAACACCCAGAACAACTCGATCCTGCGCTTCGACAATGCCACCACGCTGGAAGGCGACGTGGCTCCGGTGGCCACCATCCAGGGGGCCCTGACGCGCCTGTCGGCCCCGCAATACCTTTTCCTGGACGTCTCCAACGACCGGCTCTACGTGGCCAACTCGGGCCAGAGCGCCATCCTGGTCTTCGACAACGTCAGCACGCTGGACGGCAACGTGGCCCCGACGCGCTTCCTGGAAGGCGCCAACACGACCCTGAGCGGGCCGACCCGCACCATCCTGGACCTCGGACGCGATATCCTCTATGTTGACAACACCGGGCAACGCTCCATCCTGGCGTTCGGCAACGGGGCCACCGTGGAGGCCGATATCGCTCCGTTGCGCAAGATCGACGGCTCCAACCCGGGCCTGAGCAACGCCCTGGACATGTTCCTCGATTCGAGCGCCGACCGCATGTACGTGGCCAACACGGGCGTCAGCGCCATCCACGTCTTCGACAACATCTCCCAGAAAGACGGCAACGTCTTCCCGGAGCGCATTCTGCGGGGCGGCAACACCAAGCTGGGCACGCCGCAGTCGATCCTGGTCGATTCGAGCAATAACCTGTTGGTGGCCGACTCGACCAGCATTTTGCGCTTTGCCGATGCCAGCACGATCGAGGGCGACGTGGCCCCGGCCGCGGTGGTGACCGGCGGCAACACGGGCATCCGCCAGCCCGGTCAGATGCTGCTCGAGTCGGGCAACCTCTACCTGGCCAACACGGGCTCGGGGGAGATCCTGGTGTTCAACAACATCGCCTCGGCCGAGGGCAACCCGTTCCCCGACCGAAAGATTGGCGGCACCAACACGAAAATTCTGGGACCCAGCGGGATCGCGCTGGATCTGAGCCGCTAGCTGCGAGTCCGCAGGCGCACTCCACCGATGGTCACGCCGCCGTTGTCGGCGCGGATCCCCGAGGTCACGAACCCGCCGTCGGCTACCGGGATCGTCAACGCCTTGCGAGCGTCGTGCGGACCGCGCAGCGTCATCGTCTGCAAGTAGCGGTCGGTGGCCTCGGCCAGGCTTTGGCCCTGCCAGGCCCCTTCCCGCACCGAGTCCACCAGCGCCACGTAGGTATCGCGCACCTCGTTCGGCCTCAGCATCGGATCCAGGGCCCGGTGCAAACGCTCGAGGCTGGCCATCCCGTCTTCCAGCGAGGTCGACGGGGGAAGCTCCGTGCGCAGGGCCTGATACGTGGGCGCCGGCTCCTGGAAACGCAGCCGGAGTTGATCGCACAGGGCCTTCTGCTGCTCGTAGTCGGGAATGCCCTGGCGCAGGGTCTCCACCACCTCCTTGGCATCGTCGCCCAGCAGGATGCTCAGGGTGGTCAGTCGTTCGCAAAGGTCGTCGGGCGTCAGTTTTCCGAACCGGCCCTCTTTATACTCGCTGAGGATGGCGCGGCCCGTGGTGACGTCGTAGCGAGGGATCAGCCGTTTGTAGAGACCGGCGTCCTGCACGAGCTGCCGGTCGGGCAGACCGAGCAGGTACTTGTACGCCTGAATGCCCGGAACGGTCCAGGTGGCGTTGAAATTCACGGTCTGGTTCTGGGGGTCGTAGAATGCGTTCAGCATGCCCGAATCGCCGCCCGAGAACGAGAGATCGGCCTCGAAGCCCCGTTTGTCCACGATTTGGGCGGCCAGCTCGCGCGTCTCGAGCGGCTCGGGAACGGCCGGATTGCCGCCCGGCTGCAGGCAGAGCAGCGCGCCCTGCGCGTCGCCCGAAAGGCGGTACTCGCGCAGGAGGACGTCGACTTTCTCGCCCTGGCTTCCCGGCAGGCCGCGGAGGGCCTCGCGGAGCTTCATCCCCTCCGCGGGGCCGAACATCTTGACGAGCTTCCCGGTAAGCCGCGCGTCCTCGACCACCTCGAGCTCGGCGTGCCGGCGGCCCATGAATTTCGGAAATAGCTCCACCGCCTTGCGTAGTTTGTCCGGGCCCGGCACCGTCAGGCACCCGAGCACCTGGAAAGCCTGCTCGTAGGGCATATCCTGGCTGCGCAGCAGCACCTCGGCGTCCAGCGCGCTCTCGAAACGGGGATCGCCCAGACGGCCGAGCTCGACCAGCCGGTCCTGCAGATGCGGCTGCTGCGCCGTGAAGCGCGCCGCGTCGAGCGCCCACTGAGGGTCGAACGTGCCCTGAGCGCGAATCTCGAGGTAGCGATTCACGAGCGCGGAGAAAGGAACATCCTGCGTTTGCAGCAAGCCCCGCATCGCGTCCACCACCGTCGTCTCCTTGCCGACCAGGGAGCTTTGGGGAGCGCCCGTCGCCAGACCGTCCGCCTTCAACCGCTGATAGGTCTCGATCTTTTGCTCCAGCGAGAGCCCGGTAGGCACCGCCAGGGCGCGGACGAGTCCCGGCTCCGCCTCGGGCTGCTGGAAATAGCGCAGAGCGTCGTGAAAGTCCTGACTGAGCTTGACCGTGCCATCCTGTCCCCGGCCGTAGGTGCCCAGCGAGATACCACCGATGCTCAGCTCCAGCGCACCGGCGTGATGGAAGGCCCCCAGGGCGCCGAAGGTGCCGGCTTCGGCCCGAGCCATGAGTCCTCCCCGCACCACCGGGGAGCCGAACTGCACTCCCAGGGCCTCCAGCTCACGGAGCTGGGCGGCGCGAGGATTGGCGGCCAGATGCGGCACGTCTTCGTGCAGCACGAAGAAGCGTCCCTCGTCGAGACTGCGCATCTTGCCTGGCTTCTGGGCGCCGGGAACGCGGACCCAAAGCTCTTCGGGCCCCGCGTCGGCGGCCCCGAAGCTCCCCACCAGCTTGGGAGGCTCGTCCTGGACAGAACGCCCGAGGGTGAAAGACTTGCCGTCGATCACAACGGACTTGCGGTGCATCAAACCGTCGCCCTGACCGGGAATGAAGTCCTTCCCGGAGCGCAACAGCTGGCAACCAGCCTTCTCCAGCGCGGCCAGGGTCTGCAGCCGCTCGCTCTGCCCCGTCAGATCGCCCTGGGCAAGATCGTCGAGCAGTTGCAGGTCGCTCAGGCCGAAGACATTCATCTTGGCGCTGGGAATGGGCGACAGCATGTCCGGCAACAGCCGCGCGGTGATGTCGGTGACCGGCGGGGAGGCTTTCTGGACTTGCAGACTGGCGAAGTCGCCCGCTTCCACCCGGTCCACCAGTGCCTGAGGGGTCAACGTCTGCTGGTCGTCTTTGAGGCTGAGCACGTAGCCCGACTCGTGGATGCGCGCCAGCATCGCGCCCACGGGGCCCGGAACCGGCGGCTGCGGGGCCGCGGCCACATAGGGCGACGGCTGGCTGTAAATCGCGTTGAGGTCGATGCCCACGGTCGGCGGGCTGCTCAGCGTGAGCCGCTCGTAAATGGCGCTGTGGGGGTCGTAGCCGGCCGCCGCGCGGGTAGGGCCGGTGTGAGGCGCCCCGACGGGCAGCCCCACGGGGGGCAGTTGCATCACGAAAAGTTCGCCACGCGGCGTGTCAGGGTCCTTTGAAGAGCGGAGGGGCCGGATTCATCAGCGGGTTCATCGGCATGGGCGGCGGCGGGGGGCCCTGCGGGGGCAAGGGCACGCCCAGCATGCCCGCCTGCTGGCGGATCGCGCCGATCATCATCCCCTGCTGGTTGAAGTCGACGTTGGAAAGCTCCAGTGCGCTGCCCTGCACGGTCACGTTGCGCAGCTCGCCGACCCGGTCGATGCGAGCCTGGCCGGAATCGGGCGTGGGCACGAAGTTACTGGCGCCGAAACGGGCCAGCCGCTCGGGACGAGGGAACTGCGCGACGGCCAGGGTGAAGACCGGCGGTTTCAGAGTGGTGAGAACCTGCCCGGTCACCGGGTCCGTCACCACCTCGCGCGCCCGGATCTGCCCGATCTCGTCCACGCGCAAATCGAAGAAGTCAACGGCGGGGAAGGCCGAGAGACGGCTCTCACCGGGCCTATAGCCCAGCAAGGGGCGGCCCACCTCGTCGCACAGGGTGCCGTTGACCAGCGCGAAGCGCCCGTCCCGGGTGAAGACCGGACGGTCCGGTTCGCCGACCATGAAAAAGCCCGGGCCGCTCAGCGCGAAGTTGGTGGGCGTCTGAGTCGCGAAGATCTGCCCCTGCGCCATGCACAGGGTGCCCAGCCCCACGATCGGCAGGCTGCCTTTGAATCCCGGCGTGAACTGGTTTTTCATGTTGAAGAAGCAGTCGTCGAGCATCGCCTGATTCTGGCTCATCGCCAGCATCAGCTCCGCGCGCGCGTCATGCACGCGGCGCGCCTCTTGCCAGCGACCCAGTTGCCAACCGAGCGCCAGCACACCCAGCAAAACAAAGACTTTTAACGCTTTCATAGCTCCAGGCTACCAGGGAATCCTTGCCGTTTTGTAACCGAAACATTGCCGACTTTCGAACACGCTCGACCGACCAGGGTTGATTTCAGGCCGTCGCGAAGCGCGGCGCATGATGAAAGTTGTCGCCATGCTCCTGGCCGGAGGAGCCGGCACCCGTCTCACCACGCTCTCCGAAGAGCGCGCCAAGCCGGCCGTCCC
>JBDHVW010000078.1:0-38206 GCA_039809865.1 Vulcanimicrobiota bacterium | reverse complement strand
CCTCCAGCAACACGGCCTCGGGGCCGTCCGCCTCCAGGACGTTCAGTCCGGCCCCGATGGCGGCGGCGTAGTTGTCCCAGCTCATGCCGCGGTCCGAGGCCGCCAGCAGGATGCGCGCCAGCCGGCGCGCGCCGGGATCCACCTTTCCTGAACCGAGCTCCTCGAGGAAACTCCAGGCGACCTTGCCGCCGTCCTCGCCAGCCTTGCAGGCTTCCAGGCAGGTGCGGGCCACGGTGGCCAGATCGCGCTCGTCCTGAGGAGCGCCCGGGAGCTGCTCGAGCTCACGGAACATTGCCAACGAGGCCGAGCGAAAGTTGGGCCACCCCATCCCCTCGTTGGCCGTCGCGATGAGCGTGGCAGCGGCTCGCTGAACCCGTGTGCCCGAGGGGCTCAAACGGCGCATGGCCTGGCGTCCGAGTTTGCCAGCGTCGTCGCCGGCCGCACGCAAAGCGCTTCCGCACAGACGGGCATAGTCGGAGGTCTCGGGCTGGCTCTCCAGGCGCCGAAAGGCTCCGTCCAGCGCCGAGCGGTAGGTGGCACCCGCCGCGACCCTGTCTGACATCTTGTAGGGCAACTTAGAGAACCCGTACTACGGGTCCACCCACGGCGTCTGATTGTTCCGCCCGAACCCGGAAGGCACCAACCACAACCATGTCTGTCTGTAGTTCTGTAGTTCCACTCGGGAAAGTCCGGAACTACAAAACCACCCACGAGGTCTCTCAGGTGCGGCCCCGCCCGAACGGCCGCGCGCGAAGCCAGCATTTGCGTCATTTGTCGCGCGTTGCCCGTAAGGCACGAGCTTGACCCATGTCCGTCTGAGAACTTGTCGTGCAACTTAGAGAGCCCGCACTACGGGTCCACCCACGGCATTTCGAAGCCCGCAGCGGCGCCATTGTCGCGCCATGCCCGCAGGATCGTCCTCGCGGCATCCGGCCCCGAAAGCTCAGTCCAGAGGCACCTGCAACAGGATCAGGTCGGTGGTCACCACGTCCTGGCGACCATCACGGTTGAGATCGCCCACGGCCAGATCGGTGCAGCGGCCGGCGGTGTAGCTCTGGCCAGGCAGGAAAGAGCCGTCGCCGAGGCCGGCCAGCACCGTGACGAGAGCCGCCAGCCGGTCGGCGCATACGGCGTCCAGACGACCGTCCGCGTTGACATCCCGTAACGCGAGGTTCTGCACGTCCCCAAAGCCCGAATATTGCGAGGGATCCCCAAACGTGCCGTCCCCGTGACCGAGCACCACCGAGACGACTCCGCCCGAGTTGCCCGTGACGAGGTCGAGAGCGCCGTCCCCGTTCAGGTCCCCGGCCGCGATCCCGGATGGGCCCGGGGCGGCCGCGACGGGCTGCGCGGGCGCAAACGTGCCGTCTCCATGCCCGAGCCGGACCGCGATCGGGACCGCCGAGAGACTGCTGGTGGCCAGGTCCAGCGCGCCGTCCCCGTTCAAATCGGCCAGCGTGCAGCACCGGACGGAGGTCTGGTCGGTCGCGAGAATCTGGGGCTCCCCGAACAACCCGCCGCCACGGCCCGGCATGAGGGCTGCTCCCGCTTCGGTGGCGGCCAAGACGTCCAGGACGCCGTCGCCCGTGACATCCCCGAGCGTGAACGAAACCGTGACTCCGCCCGTGGGCGAGCTCTGCGGATCGCCGAACGTGCCGTCGCCATTGCCTGCGAAAGCGAAGATCTGGCCCTGGGCACAGACGACCAGATCGGCTGCGCCATCCTGGTTCAGGTCGGCCACGGCCACGTCGTCCAGGGCCTGCTCGGCGGGATACGGGTAGCTCTGGGCGGGCCCGAAAGTCCCATCCCCCAACCCGAACGCCACTCCAACTTGCCCCGACTCTCCTCCGCCCACGACATCGAGAATGCCGTCGCCATTCAGGTCGGCCAGAGCCGTGGCCCGGGCGTCCCGGGCCACGGGCGAGGGCGCATTGGTGACGAAGTCTCCCTGGCCCTGGCCGAGAAAAATGTTGACGGTCGCTCGCCCCGAGCTTCCCAGAGCGGCAAGATCGAGGTGGCCGTCCCCGTCGAAGTCCGCCGAGGCGAGCGTTACCGCGATATTCGAGCTCGGGATGGCGGGGAAGCTCCGGGGGGGTCCGAACGTGTCGTCCCCGTTGCCGGGCACGATTTGCATGAGCCGACCAAAAGGATCGGCGGTCGCCAGATCGAGCTTGCCATCTTCGTCATAATCGCCGACGGCCAGCCCCGTGAGGCTCCTGACGCCCGGAAGAGCCATCGGTTGCACCGGCTGGAAGCTACCGTCCCCATTCCCCAGGCACACGTCGATGGCACCGATGGAAACGATGACGATATCCAGGGCTCCGTCGCCGCTGAAGTCTCGCACGGCCAGGCTCCGGCCTCCCTGGTTCTGGGCCACCGCCACCTCGGGTGCGAAAGTTCCGTCCCCGTTGCCAAGAAACACGCTCGTCCCGGCAAATGAGGATTCCACCATGTCCAGATTGCCATCGCCATCGAGATCGGCCAGCGCGATCGCCTGGAAATTCCCGATAAACGTCGGCACGATGGGCGGGAGAACCTGGAAGGTCCCATCCCCGTTCCCCAGCAGGATGTTCGTCGCGAAGAACTGGGTCACCGCGATATCCAGGTGTCCGTCGTTGTTCACGTCTCCCAGGGCGATGGCCGACTCTGTCGCGGGAACTCGGTTCAGCGGATAGGTCTGAGGGGGCGCGAAGGCGCCGTCGCCGGTCCCGAGCAGGACCGAAACCTCGGGGCCGCCGCCCAGAGCCGCGTCGAGAGTGCCGTCCTCATTCAGGTCCCCCAGAGCGATGGAGGTATTGGGGCCGACGCTAGAGTTGCTGGGGGGAAGATAGAGGCCCTGGCCACGACCCAACAGGACGCTGATGCTTCGCCCACCGGCCCGACAGAGGTCGACGAGCCCGTCGCCGTTCAAGTCTCCCGCCGCCAGGCCCCATGCTTCGTCCTCCAGGACGTATCCAGGGGCCAGGAAGCGTCCTGCGACGGGCGTTGGGGGCGGCGTCTGGGTATCGGTCCAGTCGGGATCTTCGAGCGTATACGTCGCCGTGCCCGGCGGAATCTCGGCGGTGAAGGTTCCGACCACCGTATTCCCGGCCAGGTATTCGATGCTCAACCGGGTCAGGCTGACCGGGACCGTGAGCACGATCTCGGCCGCTTTGGGACGCGTCTCTGGCCCGAACACGGCATCCACGCCCGTGAACCGGAGGTCGGTCACTTCCGAGGGGATGGCCCGCTCCAGGACGCTCCGGACGATGATGTCGCGCGTCCCCGGCAGCGGGGGCGTGATATCGGCGGCGCCGCCTGTGGCCGTGCCGCCATCACCGCCCGAGCAACCCCATTGCAAGACTGTGACCAGAATGAGAATGAAAAGGAATCGAGCTCGCATAGCCTGACCTTAGTCGCCCCAAGGAACAATTCGGTGACGTGCACATAACAGTTCGATAACAGGCGACAGGTCGTCCAAGGCTGGCGCAGAAGTCCGGGCCGTAGGAACTCGATGCCCCGGTCAAGAGAGTGGCTCAAGCGGCGTCGGGGGTCTTTGACTTGGCCTGAGAGGGAGTTTTCACGAGGAGGCGGTGCTCGACTCGGTCCGTGTTACCTCGATCGGCCAGGGATGCGAGCCAGTTCGGCCTGAAACGGGCTGGATTGGACAGTGAAGTCTCGGAGCCGGCTACCAGTCGAGGGGCAACTGGCTCGTCTCGTCCCAGTGCTCGGGAATCTGGGAGCACTCGTCGGGAGCGGGGTCGTCATGGTGGATGTCAGGCTCCAGGGGCTCGGGCTGCCTGGGAGGCGGCCTCGGGGGATAGCCGAACCGGCTAAGAGCTTTCAAGAGACGCACCAGCTCGAGCCGCTCGAGGACCGCGCGGCTCCTCTGCATCCGCTTTGCCGCAGCGAGGGCAGAGCTCCGGGTCGACCTGCCACACGCGTAACACTCGGGCTGCCCAGCGCCCCCGTGGATTGGGAGCCTTCTCGACGACGCTCTTCTCTTTGCGACTGAGATGGCCCGTAGCGTTGGCGAACCAGCCATGATACGAGACCTTTTGCTGCCTCGCTTTGGGAATGTGCTGGACCCGATCGGCCAGAAAGTCGATGGCGTGCAGCCAGGTCTTGATGTCGCCGTTGGAAGCGCGGTAGCGCACCTGGCCGCTGGCCTCGTCGTAGTCCAGACGCTTGAGGCTCAGTGGTGCTCTCAGGAGGTAGCGCACCAGGCCGCGCAGCCGGTCGCGGTCCTGCCCCTGCACGACCGGGCCGGCATACACGTTGAAGCCGGAGCGCTCCAGGGCCAGCTCATCATCCTGGCTGCGTTCTCGGGCAGGAGCAGATCGCGTCGCACCAGTGAAGATAGCACCGAGCGCCGGAGCCCCGCGGTCAGTTCGCTCTCGTCGAAGTCGGAGACGGAATAGAAGGCACCGTCGGGCAAGAACAGCCCGGCGGTTGTCAGGATGTGGTAATGAGGGTGGAGCTTGATTTGATCTCCGAATGACTGCTGGGCCAGCACAATTCCCGGGTGGGCGCGCTCGAGGTCCTGTTGAATGGAGAGGCATCCAGCTGGTGAGGAGCCTTGTCACCAGGCGGGCGGTGCTGCGAAAGAGACCGCGGTCCTGTCGGAACCGGGCAGTTATACCAGTGGGAGGTGATTCCGGCCGACCACGAGATGAACCAGGCCGTCACGATGGCCCTCAACGACGAGCCCGCGGGCGACAAAGACCGTTTCTGGCAGCGGAACTTTCCTACCCCACTACGCCCTGGAAACGCGATTCCGTGATGGTGGGCAGGGCGACGGCAACTGACACCCGCAGTTTAGAACGGTACCCCGTTGAACGTGCTGGCTCCGGGCGGCGTGTTCAAGTGGATGAGCCCCCCGGTGACGCTGCCGGCCAGCTTGATGCTGAAGCCGCCGATCTGCGCGTTCGCCAGCACGCTCAGCGTGCCGCTGGTGATGCTGACCTCCAGCGGGTCGGAGGTCGCTATGACGCCCGTCTGCGCGCGCAGGAACGAGGCGGCTCCGGCCACGATGTCGTTCTCTGGGTCCACGCCGATCTCGGTGATGTTCTGGGCCGAATTCAGGGTCACCGCGCCTGTCGCGGTGATCTCGTCGACCTGGACCGAGCCCGTCGTATTCGTGGTCAGCACCACGTTGCCGCCTGCCGCGACGTGATTCGCCCGGATGCTCCCTCCCGAGGCGGTGAGGCGCAGGTCGCCGTTGTTGGTGCTGGCGTTGTTCACCGTCAGCAGCGTGCCGCTGCCCGAGGTGTCGACCAGCTTCAACGCGCCCGTCCCGCTCACCGCGGCGTTCAGCCTGTCGGCGTCGATCTCCAGCGCGTCCGAGGCACCGATGCCGGTGACCGCGGACAGCGTCAGGGTGGGCGCCGTCAGGTCCACCCCGACGTCCGGGACGCTCTCGCTGATGTTGCCGCCCGCGGTGAGGGTGATGTCACCCGCGCTCAGGTTGTCCAGAGCGATGCTGCCGTTGGCCCCTCCGATCAGGCTGCTCGAGGAGGTCAGCGCGCCCAGCGTCAGCAGCCCATGGGCGGTCAGGTTGATGTTGCCGTTGGCGGTCGAGGCCGAGACCACGTTCAGGTTATCCTGATCGCTGACCAGGATGCGGCCGGTGCCGGACACCGTGGCGCTCATCCGCACCAGCGCGGTCTCCAGGGTGGCTCCTGCGGCCCCCACTCCCGTGCCGGTGACCAGAGTGGCTTCCGTGGCCACGAGGTCCGGATCGGGATCGTTGCCGGATTCCAGCACCGCGCCTGCGGCGGTCAGGTGGATCGCGTCGCCCGAAGCAGTCACCTGTCCGACCAGGATATCCCCGCCGGAGGCTCCCGTCACGTCGTAGCCGGTCCCGCCGGCCGTGGCTTTTGTGAGCGTCAACGTGCCCCCATCGGAGGTCAGTTTCAGGGCGCCCTCGTGCGTGCTCGCGTTGGTCACCACCACTCCGCCCGCGGTATCCCGCAGGTCGAGCCCGCCCGTCTGATTGACGACCGCGTTGGAAACCGTGGTGGCGTCGAATTCCAGCGTGCCCAGCGTGCCGACGCCCGTCTGGCTGACGAAGTTGATGCGTTTGGCGGTCAGGTCGGCGGAGGCGTCGCTCCCGAGCTCCTCGATGCGCCCCGCCGAGGTCTGGAAGATCGTGTCGTCCAGGGCGGTGACGGCTCCCACGTAGAGGTCGCCCGAGCCGCTCGTGGTCAGGGTGACGTTGTGGCCGGTCCCGCCCGCCGTGGCGGTCTGCACGCGCAAATCGCCGTTGTTGGCCACGATGCGGATCAGCCCGTCGTTGGCCGTGGCCGAGTCGACCTGAAGACCGCCGGCCGTATCCACCACGGAGAGCGGTCCGGTGACCGTAGACGTCACCAGGGTTGTGGCGTCGATCTCCAGCGGATTCCCGAGCCCGATGCCCTGGATGCCCTGCAGGTGCAATTCGGGCGCGACCAGGTCGGCGGCCGCGTCCGAGCCGATCTCCTGGATGTCGCCCGCCGCGCCCACGAACATCCGGAAGGGGGAGACCACGTGGTCGACGCGCAGGTTGCCGCTAAGAAGGACGCTCAGGTTGACGTCGATTCCCCCGAAGAGCCCGCCCGCGACGGCATCCACAACGGTCAGGTCGCCGTTCTCGATCTGGAAAGTAATGTTTCCGTTCACGGTGCTGGCGTGCGTTGCGGTCACCGATCCTCCGCCTTGCTGGAAGTAGCCCAGGCTGCCCTGGCTGGAGGTTACGCTCAGATCAACGCTCACGGGCGTGGAGGACTGATTCTGCAGGGCCACGTCGCCGCCGTCGTTCGTGACCAGGAACGAGTGCGTCACCGCGGTCTCGACCGTGTTCCCCACCCCGATACCGCTGACGGCGTGCAGGGTGAGGTCGCTGGCGGTCACGTTGGGATGGCTGTCGTCTCCGTCCTCCTGGATGCGCGCCGCCGAGGTCACGCTGACCTGTCCGCCCCGCACGTCACCGAGCACTACGTCCCCGCTGCCCGTGTTGCTCAGAGTGACCGTGGAGATGCCCGCATGCACCGTGCCGGTGCCGAGTGCCCCGCCCTGAGCCAGGAGCGTGATCGCGCCGTCGTGCGTCGTGGCCGAGACCACGTTCAGCCCGCCGGCCGTGTCGGTCACGTCCAGCGCTCCGGTTCCGGTGACGCTGGCCGTGAGGTTGGCGATCGTGACGTCCAGGTCGATGCCGGTGCCGGCGGTCGCGGTCATGCCGGTCGCCTGCACCACCACGCCCGGACTGGTCGCCCTCAGACTTCCCCCCACAGTCAGGGTGGCGTTGTTGGCTTTGACCGAGGTCAGGCTCAGCTCGTCCAGGTCTTTGAACGTCATGTTCCCCGTTCCCAGATTGGCCTGGAGGCGGTTTACGTCATTGCCCGCGTTGCTAAGCGTGGCGCTGTCGTTGGAGGTGGTCAGGCGGAAGATGTCCGCGCTCAACGCACCCGTCTGGACGATGTTGCCACCGGTCTTGAGGGTGAAGTCGTCGGTGCTGATCGCGCCCAGGCTGAGGTCGTCCTTGTCCGTGAAATCGAGGTCGGCCGGTCCCGTGCTGGCGGTGAGGCTGTTGACGTCGTTGTTGGCGTTGGTCATGCTCACGTTCCCGTCGATCGTGGACACGCTCAGGCTGTTGCTTACGACCGTGCCGGCCACCGAGATGGCGCGCCCGTCGCTCAGCGTGATCGCGTGGCCCGGCGCGGACAGGGAGCCGGAGATCACCAGGTCCTCGAGGTTCGTGGTGTCGGTCGCGAAGCGGATGTCGCCCGAGGCCGTGCTGAGCGAGTTCACTTCGGTCCGCCCGAAGATGTCGATCCCGCCGCTGCCCGTGACGCTGGCTGTCAGGATTCCGGCGCCGGTCTCCAAGGTACCGGTCGTGCCGATGCCGCTGGCCGCGACCAGGTCGAGGCTGCCGCCAAAGGTCGTGATGCGCACGTCGGCCAACGAATCGGGCACGATCTCATCGATGACGCCCCCGGAGTGGAGCGTGATCGTGTGGCCCGAGTGCACATCCTGCACCAGCATGTCTCCGCCCGAGGTCAGGGAGACGGCGCTGGTCCCGAACCCGCCGCCCTCGACGGTGGTTACGGACATCTGGCCGGGCGTCGAGAGCGTGATGTCCCCGTTCACGGTCTTCGCGAAGCGCACCAGGAGATCGCCCGTCAGGTCGGCCAGGCTGATCGAGCCCGCCCCCAGGACCTCCAGATCGACGTCGACCGCCTGCACCTGCAAAGGCGAAATCCCGGACTGGGCGGTCAGGTCCAGGAATCCGCCCGTCAGGTCGGCTGCGGGGTCGGAGCCCAACTCCCGGATGGCTCCCGCGGTCTCGATGCTGACCTCGTTGGCGCCCGCGGACACGGAGCCAACCAGAACGTCGCCCGAGAAGTTCGTGGCCAGAGACACGAACCCGGAGCCTCCGGCAGAAGCGCTGACCACCGCCAGATCCCCTCCGTCGTTGAACAGGAAGATGAGCCCGTTGGTGGTCGTGGCGAGGTCGACCTGCATGCCGCCGGACAGGTCGTGTACCTGGATCTTGCCGCCCCCGGTCACGCGGGCCGACAGGTTCTGCACGTCGACGCTCATGATGCTGGAGTTGCCGATCCCGCTGACCGCCGTCATATCCAGCGTGCCGGCCGTCATACCGCCCGAGATCGCCCCCGACGAGGTGGCCGTCACGGTCGATCCGGGGGAGGTGCCGCCGATCACCAGATTCCCGGCCGTGGCGCTCAAGGTAACGGGCTGGCTGCCGCCCGCGTTGGCGATCGCGACGAAGCCCCCGGCTCCCGAGGAAAGTCCGATACTGCCGTTGGACGTGGTGGCGGTGATGCGTCCGGCACTGAGGGTGGAGGTCAGGTCGAGCGAGCCGGCGCCGCTGACGGACGCGAACGTGTCGAGGGCGCTGACCTCGAGGCCCGTGATTCCCGAGGGGGAGCTCAGGGTCACGTTGTGCCCCGCCGTCACGTCGGCGACGCTGTCGACCCCCAGCTCGGAAAGGCTGCCCGACGAGGTGACCGTGACGTCGTGCGCGGCCGTCAGGTGGTCGATCAGCACGCTGCCGCTGGTCAGGGTGGACAGGCTGACGTCGCCCGTGGAGCCCGCCGACAGCTCGTGGACCGTCAGCATACCGGTGGTGCTGAGGGTGATGCTGCCGTGGTTGGTGGTCGCCTGGTCCACCTCCAGCCCGCCCCCCGAGTCGGCCAGGCTGATCGCGCCTGTGACGGTGACGTGGGCGGTGAGGTGATCGGCGGCGATCTGCAGGGGTCCGATTCCGGTCGCGGCCGTCAGGAGAAGCGTCCCTGCAGTCAGGTCCGCGCCGGCGTCGCTGCCCAACTCGGTCAGCGCGCCGCTGGCACCGATCGTGATCTGGCTGCCCGCGATGGAGCCCGCTTTGACGTTGGCCCCGTTCAGGCTGACCTGATGGGAGCCGCCCGCCAGGATGCTCACGGCCTCCAGGTCTCCCGGGGTGCCGAGCGCGATGTCTCCGTCCGCGGTCGTGACGGAGGTGGAGGTCAGCCCTCCGCTCAGGTCGGCCACGTCGAATCCGCCGGTCCCGCTTACGTTAGCCGTCAGGCTTGCGGCGTCGATCTCCAGCCTGTCGGTCGCCCCGATGCCCGTGCCCGCGCTGAGCGAGACCGTCGTTCCCGTGAGGTCAGCTCCGCTTCCGCCGTCCGTGATCGCACCGGCCGCCTGCAGCGAAATGGTGCCGCCAGAAAGGGAGGCGACGCTCAGATTTCCCGTGGTGCTCAGCAGCACGGCGCCCGCGTTGCCGGCGGTCAGCCGGGTCACCGCCAGGTTGGCGCTGTCGTTGCTGATGCTGATCCCGCCGTCGGTCGTGACGGCGTCCAGCGAGCTCGTCGCCAGGGTGAGCGCGATCGGATCGCGCGCCTCCAGGGTGACCTGGCTGGCTGCCCCGATGGTTCCGGTGATCCCGCCAAACGGCACGGCGAGGTGGACCTGCGTGGCGTCCACGTCGGCCACCTGAAGGTTGCCAGAGGTCGTGATGAAGTAAAGGGTTCCTCCAGCGTTCTCCGCGTTCAGCACGCCGCCGCTGAAGCTGACGGAGTCCTCGCCGGTGATGCTGACGGTGCTGGGCGAGCTGACCTGGATGTTCTGGAAGTCGGAGAGCAGCACCAGGGAGTTGGCCGAGCTCGCCCCGGCAAACGTATTGAGAGACGCGGTCGGGCCGAGGCCGGCCAGCTCCAGCGGCTCCGTCTGGCCGATGCCGCTGCCAGCGTAGAGCACGATGCTGGCGGCGGTGATGTCGGCCTCGGGGTCGGAGCCGAACTCGACTATCGATCCGCCGATCGACTCCACCGAGGCGGAGTCCGCCAACACGTCGTCGACCTCGATGTTCCCGTGATTCTGGAAGATGAGCGTGCCAGGCAGCTGGGCCGTAAGCCGGTGGCTCGGGTCATCGAACGTTACGACCGGGTTGGCGCTGGCATCCACGACAGAAACGTCGCTCTGGGTCGTCTCCACGGAAAGCGTCTGTGGGAGGCTTGCCAGCACGGCGGAGATTGGCCCGGCCGCCCGCAGGTAGACGTATGGCGCCTGGATCTCAGGCGGGGCCGTCTGTCCGATGCCGCCCGAGGCGCGCAGCTCGACATGCAAGCTGTCGGCCACGAAGTCGGGTCCGAGGTCGGACCCCAGCTCGTCGATGAACTGGGCCGAGTTCACGAGCACGTGGTTGGCGTGCACGGAGTCGGCCAAAATGTTGCCGGTGGTCGTGGTCGTCAGGCGAATGGTGGCCGGGCTCGCGAGGAATTCGGCGACGAGGTCGCCCCCGACGGCGGTCAGGTCGAGATCGCCCCCGGCGAATGCTCCCACCACGTCCAGGCCGCCGGCGGTATCCTTCAGGAAGACAGCCGCCCCGGAGGACTCCAGACTCGCCGTTACGGCATCGACCTCCAGCCCCGCCGGAATACCAGCCCCGGCCGTCAGTTCCAGGTCGCCCGCTTCCAGATCTTTGTCGGGGTCATCAGTCCCCTCGCGAATCTGCCCGGTCGCAGTCAGGGTGATCTGGTTTCCCAGAGCCTTGATCTGGCCCACGACGATGTCCCCATCGGATGTCAGCGAGACGTCTCCCGACCCGCCGGCAACCAGCGAGTCGACGCGCAGGTCCCCTCCGGACGCGCTCAGCTCCACCGACCCGTTCACCGTGCTCACCTCGCTCACGACGAGCCCGCCGCTCACGTCGTGCAGGTGCAGCGAGCCGGGCTGGGTGACGAACACGTCCAGGTCGCCGGTGGTGGAGTCGATCTCGATCGAGCCGCTGGCACCCACGCTGTTCTCGGCCACGATGAGGATGCTGGGCGCGGTGATGTCGGCCTCCGGGTCGTTGCCCTCTTCTTCCACTCCCATCGAGGAGTTGACCGTCAGGATGCCCCCGCCGGAGACGTTGCCCACCCGGATGCCGCCGTCGATCGTGTGCAGCGTGAAGTTCTCGCTGCCGCCCTCGCTGATCGAGTCGGCGGTCAGGGTGCCGAGCTCGCAGATCAGGTAGATCCCGCCATCCTGCGTGGAGCTGTTGGTGACTGTCAGGTCGCCGGTCCGGTCGCGCATCATGACGCCGCCCGTGCCAGACACCTGGAACGTCAGAGTCTCGGCGTCGATGTCGAGGGTGTCTCCCTGATCGGAGATACCTGTGACGGCCGTCAGCGTCAGGCTGGGGGCCGTCAGCTCGACGGAGGGCCCGCCGATAATGGGGCCCAGAAATCCCGCCGAGTCCACCTCGATGCTGTTCACGGCCGCGATGTCGGCCACCTTGATGTCGCCGCTGCCCACCGTCGTCAGGGTGACATCGTCGGCTCCGGAGACGTTGCTGACCGTGAGGGGACCGTCCACGACCGTCAGGGAGATGCGCGCCGAGTGCGTAACAGCTGACGTGACCGTCAGTCCCCCGGCGAGGTCCGCGAGGTCCACCGTGCCCAGCTGACAGCTCACGGAGAGGGAGTCGGCCTCTACCTCGAGCGTTCCCATCGTTCCCACCCCGCTCTGGGCGGTCAGCGACACGAGAGAGCTGACCACGTCCGCCTCGGGATCGTCTGCCAGCTCCTCGATCGAGCCCGTGCTGGTGCTGACGACGATCTGGTCGTCCAGTGCCTGGACCTGTCCCATCCGTACGCCCGTATCGGCCGTGATGCCGATGTCGCGACCCGTGCCCCCGGCCACGACCTCTTGCAGGTCGAGGCTGCCCACGGCGCTCTGGAGGTGAATCCATCCGTCCGTGGTGGTGGCCGACAGCACGGTCATGCTGCCGGCGGGATCGCTGACGTCCAGGAAACCGGGCCCCGTGACCTGAGCGGTCAGAGTCGAGGCGTCGACTTCCAGAGTGCCCATGGCACCGATGCCCGCGGCCGCGGTCAGGGTAACGTCGTGGCCGGTCAGGTCGGCGGTCGAATCGGCGCCCAGCTCCTCGATGGCCCCGTTCCCGGCGTCCAGCACCAGGGAGCCATCGGCGCGCACCGAGTCCGCCAGCACGCCGTTGCCGCTCTGAATCATGACGCTGCCCGCGTGCAGATCCGCGACCTGGACGCTATCATGCAGCAGCGAGGCATTGCCGCTCCCGAGCTCGACCGTGCCGGTGCTCTGGAAAGCTCCCCCGCGGCTCTCGAGGCTGCCCCCCGCCGTGTCGATGGCGCTGTTGATCTCGACCCCTTGGGAGCCCGCTTCGAGCACCAGCGACAGAGACCCTGAGGAGCTGTGGATCGGGCCGTCGAGCGTGATCTTCCCGGCGGTCTCTCCCGCATGCAGCGTTAACGTGGCGGCGGTCCCGGCAGTCTTGTGGATGTCCGCGTCCGAGGCGACCAGGATGTTGCCCGGCCCCCCTCCCACGGGGTTGTCGATGTCCACGCCGGTGGGCGTGGCCGTGCCGACCTCCGCGTCCAGCACCACATTCACGTCGTTGTCGAGCTGGGCGTTGATCTGGTCGTCCAGGATCTCGTTGTCGCCGCCCGTGAGGGTTCCCACCACGGTCAGGTCCTCGGGGTCCAGCAGCCACTCGCCCCCGGCCTCGACGTGCACGTCCCCCGTGACCCGCAGCGTCTGGCGGGCCGACGTCTCGACCAGTCGGCCACCGCGCAGGCTGCCGGCCATGGTGAGGTTCTGCCCCAGGATGCGGACGCCGTCCGTGGCCGCCGTCGTGCTGCCCGCGCTCAGCACCGTCAGCTGGCCCGAATCGGTGCCGATGCCGCCCGCCTGAATCGTGCCCGCCTGTAGCAAGACGCCCTCGCCGCCCACCAGGCGGACCTGGCCGTTCTCCTCCACGAGCTGGCTGGCTCCCGGAGCGTGGCGCACCACCTGGGACAGCACGTCGCTGACGGCCTCGGGTGTCAAAACCACCGTGCCCTCGGACTCGAGGGCATCCAGCCGGTAGCTCACCAGGTTGCGCCCATCCAGGTTGAGCGTGAAGGTGTTGCCCGCCCCGAGCTGCACCTTGCCCAGGTTGGCCACGATCATCCCCTCGTTGCTGACGAGCGGGGCGGTGAGCACGACGTATCCCCCATCGCTGACGTGGATCTCGCCCTGGTTGACGATGCTGGCGAGGTCGAAGCTCGCATCCTGGGTGAAGCGGTAGTTGCCGTTCAGGAAGTCCTCGTCTCGAATGGCGAGCGTGGTCGCCACCAGCGAGCCCACGTCCACCTGCGAGCCCGGGCCGAACAGGATGCCGTTCGGATTCACCAGGAAAATCTGCCCGTTGGCCTGCAGCTTGCCCAGGATGACGCTCGGATCCCGGCCCGTGACGCGGTTCAGAATGACCGCCAGCTCGTTCGGCTGCACGAACTTCACCAGCTCGTTCCGGTCCACACTGAACTTCTGCCAGTCGACGATAGCCTTGTCCGTTAGCTGCCGCACCGTGGTGGTGCCCAGCGTCTGCTGGATGGTGGCGCTGCCGGAACGCACCTGACCTCCCTGGGGCTCGGCCAGAATTGGGTTCGTAACAGTCAATAAAGAACCGAGCAGCGCACTAACCAACAAAGAACGATTCACGGGAACCCCCTTGGAATTTCGAACAGGATTCTGCGAATTTCCAGAAGTTCCCGTGGAAAAAGGTTCAATTGAGCGCGCGCCGTGACTCCTTTTACAGGCCGTAGACAACCTCGGCCACGTTATGAGCCGATCACGAAGTTTCAAACTCCCGTGAGGAGGAAACCCAGGGCCGAGAGGATTTCCTGGCGTGCCGAGGCCAAGTTCCCGGTGCGTTGGCCCAGTTCGCTTTTCGCGATACCTGCCAACTGGGGAGTGACGGCCACGAATTCCTTTCCTTTGAAGGACACGACAGGCATCAATCGGGTCAAGATCTTCCCCGCAAAATGCTCTCCGGTCCCTAGGGGAACCACGACTCTGGTCTCGAGATCCTCCAGGAGCTCTTGTTGCACGTCGAGCAAGAAGGGGAAACGCTCGTTGCTCGCGGCGTTGCGGTTTTTGTACACGTCGTACGGCACTAGAACGATCTCAAATCCTCGCTGAACGTCCCGTGCGTCTGGACGTCCCGGTTGTAGGCGTGAATCGCAGACTGGTTCTCGCGAACCCAGGCTTCCATCTTGAGTCTCTTCACCCGCTCTGCCAGGGATTGCTCGAGGACGGCCGAGATGTTGATGCCCAACGCTTTGGCCTGAGAAAGAAGGTCGCTGTTGACCGTAAGATTGGTCGCCTTCTTCGGTGCGCTGGTATCATAAATGTTGCTCATGCCCGTACTATCTGTTGAGTTCGCGTGGGCGTCAAGAATGACGCCCGAGAAGGTAGGTTCTAAATTGACCCCGTATTTCAAGAAACATTTGGGGGACAGCACACATGCAGATGAGAGTTCTGGGAATCAGCCTGATGGCATTTTTCGCCGCCGGAGTCTTTCTCACCGCGGGCACCCTGGCCGAGCCAGCCTGCCCCGGTGAGGACGAGGTTGGGTAGGGGCCGCAGATGCTGCGTGACCGCTCGCCAAACCTCCGGATTGGGATGCACGGGGAAGACAAACCCAAGAACGTTCCAGCCCGCGCCCGACGAAGTGTTGCGCTTTCGGGCCACGGGCGTGGACGGGGTCATCGATCTAGGAAGCTCTTGAGCTGCTTTTCATAGTCGGGGTTTTCCTTCAGGTTGTTGTGGTCGCCCCCTTTGGCCACCCAGTAGATCGACCCGGGGCAGGCCTGGTGGAGCTTCTGGCCTTGCTCGCAGGGGATGGTATCGTCCTGGTCACCGTGCATGATCAGCACGGGCATTTTCAGGTCGGGCATCCGGGCCAGGGAGTTGAACCCGTCGATCAGTTTGGCGGCCTGCTCCCCCTCAACAAAGCGGGCCACATCTTGAGCGCTGGTCAGGGTGGACTCCAAGATGAGTCCCTTGCAGGGGTTGTCGTGGGCTATCCTGGTGGCCACGCCTCCTCCCAGTGAGCGCCCGTGGATGAAGATCTGGTCGGGCTTGAAGCCACGGCGGACGGCCTCGTCGTAGGCGGCCTGCCCATCCAGGTAGAGCCCTTCCTCGCTGGGCTCGCCGGGGCTGTCGCCGAACCCACGGTAATCGATGGCCAGAACGCCCACATTCAGTTTCTGGAAGAGGGCGAACATGGCGTTGAGCACCGTGAGGTTCCCGCCGTTGCCGTGAAAGTACACCACCAGGGGGCGCTTTTCGGGGGCATTCAGCAGCCAGGCCTGGAGCTGCAGCCCGTCCTTGGTGGGCACGGTGATCGCCTCGACACCGACCGGTTTGTCGGCGTAGTGCTCCTTGTCAGGGTGGTAGAAGACCGAGCGTTCCAGGGCGGTGTCAGGCGCGACTGTTACGGTTGGAGAGCTGGATGGCGCTGGCGTGGAGCACCCAGCTAAGAGGAGTGTGGCCAACAGAAGACGTTTCACTCCCATGAGGATTCGTCGTTATCGAACGGTTATCCGGCCGTCACGAATTCGTGATCGGGGTTGGTTACACTGGTGCCATGAGATTCTTTAGAAGCCTTGGGACCATCGCCATTCTGACCGTCGTGATCTTCGAGAGCGCCTACCAGGTCGAGGTGACACGCATGCGCCGCGACTACGACGCCTGTCGAGCAGGGCACTGCCGTCTGGGGCGGACCCTTTCCCTGGGTAGTGGACGAAAGGCTTGCTCTTATCACGATTCCAACGCCTGGTGCGGCCACCCGGAAGTCTCGTGCTTCATCGAGCCCCTGTGATGCACGCACAGCAGCATATCCGGCAAAATGAGCCGCTTCACTCGTGGACCGGCAGCTCCACCACGAATCGGTCCGGCCCGGATGATCCCGCCGGGCTGTCACCAGGAGCTTGCATATGGCCAGTCCCAGGCCCGTCGCAGCTGCGGTAGAAGCGCTCGAAGATTCGCTCGTCCTCGCCGCGAAGGAAGCCCACCCTGAGCCGCACCCGGACGCGCAGAAAGGAGCGCCCGGGCACCGCGCGGCGGGCGTTCTCCAGCAGGTTGAGCAGCGAGACTAGAACGTAAGGCCGTTAAAGGTCGAGCTGCCGGGCGGGGTGTTGAGGTGGATCAGCGAGGCGGTGGGAGACATCGACCCGTTGACCGTTCCGGCGAGCTTCACCGACGCCGTCCCTACCTTGCCGCCCGCAAACACGCTGAGGGTGCTGCCCGTGATGGTCACTTCCAGAGCGCCGCTGGTCGCGATGACCCCGGTCTGAGCGCGCAGCAGCGAGGCAGCTCCCGCGATGATGTCGTCCTGGGCGTCGACCCCGATCTCGGTGATGTTCTGAGCCGAGACCAGGTTGACCGACCCTGAGGCCACGATTTCGTCCACCTGGATGCTACCCGAGTCATTGGTCGTCAGGTTGACCGTGGTCCCCGAAACGTGGTTGGCCCGGATGCTGCCGCCCGAGGCGGTGAGATTCACGGACCCGCTGGGGGTGGAAGCGTTGTCCACCGTGAGCAGAGTGCCCGCACCCGACACGTCGACCAGGTTGATGCTGCCCGTGCCGGTCACGGCGGCACTGAGGGTATCCGCGTCGATCTCCAGGGCATCGCCCTGACCGATCCCGCTTCCGGCCGACAGCGTGATTGCGGTCGCCTGCAGGTCGGTGAACGAATCGGGAACCGTCTCGCTGATACGACCCACGGCGGTCAGCGTGATGCTTGTTCCGGAAATCTGATCGAGCACGATGTTGCCGGCGGTGACCGTCGTACCGATCACCCCACCATTCGCGATCACCGTCCCCAGATTCAAGAGCCCCTGCGCCGTCACGTTGATGTTGCCGGCCGCGGTTGTAAGCGAAACAGCGTTGAGGTTGTCCTCGTCTTTCACCAGAATACGCCCGGCGCCCGTCACATCGCCCGTCAGGCGCACGGCGGAGGTTTCGAGGGTGACTCCGGCGGCTCCGATGCCGCTTACCGAGCTCAAGAACAGGTCGGTCGTGATCAGATCGGCGGCCGGGTCGCTGCCCGATTCGAGAATGGCTCCACCGGAAGTCAGGGTGATCGAATCGCCCGAGGCTGCCACACGCCCGACCAGGATATCACCCGAGGCCGTGGCGGTGAAGGTATTGCCAGCACCCCCGGCCTCCCCGCTGGTGAGCGTGAGCGGGCCGCCATCCGCCCGCAAGAGGACGGGACCCTCGTGGGTGGAGACGGTCGTAACGACGAGGCCTCCCGAGACATCATGCAGGTCGACTCCTCCGGTGCCCGTGACGACCGCATTCGGTACAAGCACGGCGTCGAGTTGCAGGGGGCCGATGCCGGTCACCGATTGCAGGGTCACCCGCTTGGAATTGAAGTCGGCCGCGGCGTCCGCATCCAGATCGACGATGCTCCCTGCCGACATCAGTAGGGCTGTGTCATCCAGCGCCGTAATGAGCCCGACGCGGATGTCGCCCAGGCCGGTGGTGGTCAGCGTGATGTGGCGGGAGGTGCCGCCCGCGACGATGTCACGCGCCCGCAGGTCGCCCCCGGTGTTGCTTGCCACGATGCTTCCATTCTTGGTGCTGAGGGTCAGGTCGGCCTCGAAGCCTTGCTGCGCAAAGCGTATCGCCCCCGCGCCGGTGTCCACCCGCAGGGCAACCACGGCGTTGGCGGTGGGGCTGTTGCTCAGGTCGAGCACGTTGAGGTCGGTGTCCGCGTCGATCTGCAAGGCTTGCAGGTCCAGCGTTCCAAGAGTGCCGATGCCCGTCTTGGCGGTCAGATCGACCAGCGTTCCGGAGACGTCCACGTCGGGATCGTCTCCGAGCTCCTCGATGGCGCCCAGCGGGGCCGCCAGCAGCACCTGGGCGTCCGAGATGACATGCCCCAGCGACAGGTCTCCGGTCGTAGCCGTCAGGGACACGTTCAGTGCGCCGTGGGCCGCGGCGTTCTGGACGGTCAGGGTGCCCGGGTTGTTGATGCGCAGGAGCCCCGCGCTGCTGGAGGTGGCCGCGGCACTGGTGACGGTCAGCGCTCCACCATCGAAGTTGTCGAAGGTCAGAGTGCCGTCGCCCGTGAGCAGGTCGACGGTGACGGGCGCGGCGGAGTGGTTTTCGAGCGTCAGATTGCCGGCGGCCGTCGAGGCGTGCAGGTCGGTCGTGGCCAGGTCGATTCCCGAGATGCCCGTCGCGGCCTGAAGCGTGACGCCGGGTGCCGTGACATCGACCACCGTGTCGTTGACGGTCGTTGCGACCGTGCCGGCCGTGGACGAGAGGCGCGCCGTGGTGGTGGCCAGGGCCTGGACCAGCACGAGGTTGCCAGTCGATTGCACATCGACCGCTCCGACATGGGCCTGAGCCAGGGTGAGGGTCAGGGCGCCGACACCGGTCTGGCTGAGCAAGACGTCGCCCGTACCGGCCTCGAGGCGCGCGCTGGCAGCCGTATCCGAAAAGTTGTCGAGCTGGATGCCTCCCGAGTCGGTCGAGGCCAGCAATTGCTGCGTGCCCAGCTCCAGGCCGGAAATACCCGTGGTCGCGTCCAGCGTGATCGTGGGAGCCATGGCGCTGTTTCCCGTCACGGACCCTGCCGATGTCACCGCGATCTCTCCGGACGAAGATACGGAGCCCAGTTCGACATTGCCCGTCCCCGTCGTCGTCAGGATCACCTCTGAGCCGAGGCCGGCAGCGGCGATTTGATGAGCGAGCAGGTTTCCAGTCGAGCTGATGATGACGTCGCCTCGGGTCGTGGTCGCAAGGTCGACCTCGATTCCGTCACCCACGTCCGACAGCCGGATGTGGCCGAATCCAGTGCCGCTGACCTGAGCGGATACATGGTCGGCGTCGATTTGCATCGGTCCAATGCCATTGGCGGCGTGCAGGTCGAGAGACCGCGCGGTGAGGTCGGCAGCGGCATCCGTTCCGGCGAGCAAGGAGGTCGAGTTGACCGTGATCGTATCGCCGGCCCGGACGTCTCCGACGGTGATGTTGCCTCCGGTCAAAAACAGATCGTGATCGCCGCCCGCCGTGATGACCGTGGCCGTGAGCGAGCTGGCGGTGGAGAGCGTGATATCGCCGTCGCTGGTGGTCGCCGAGGTTACGCTCAGGTTCCCCGTCAGGTCGGCCAGACTGAGTGAGCCTGCGCCGGAAACCGAGGCCGTCAGGCTCGTGGCGTCGATCTGAAGGAGCCCGATGCCCGTGCCGGCCGTGAGGGACAGTGCCCCGGTCGTGATGTCCGCGGCCGTATCTGCGCCTAGCTCTCGGATCGCTCCCCCGGCCTGGACGGTGACCGAGGTGCCGTTGACGGCTCCGATGAAGATGTCGCCGCTGCCGATGAGTTGCACGGTGCCACTGGTGGCCGAGACCGTGGCCAGGCTCCAGGACCCCGACGCGTCACTGAGGACGATGTTTCCGGTCTCGGTCGTGGCGCTCTGCGTGGGTGCCAGGATCTCGAGCGGACGGAGGTTTCCAACGCCTGTCTTGGCTTCCAGAGTGACCTGAGCCGCAGCGATGTCGACGTCCGGATCTTCGGGAGAGGCCTCCTGGACCGACCCGGAGGGAGCCGAGAGTTTGACCGTGCCCCCGGTGGCGCTGACCGCGGCCACATTCAGGTCGCCACTGGTCGTGATGAACACGAGAGTTCCGCCGTCGTTCTCGGCGTTCAGAACTCCACCGCTGAAATCGACGAAATCGGATCCGGTGATGCTGACCGCGCCGTTCGCGCTGACTTGCAGGCGGTCGAACTCGTTCAAGAGCGACAGCGCGTTATTGGCTCCGGGCCCCGCGAAGGCGTTGAGGTAGCCGGCGGCGCCCACGGCCGACAGCTCGAGCGGCTCCGTTTGACCGATGCCGGTGTTGGCGTTCAAAATGATGGTTGCGGCCGTAATGTCGGCCTCGGGGTCGGAGCCGAGCTCGTCGATGGCGCCAGACACGGTCACCGACGCATAATCCGCCAGGATGTTGGAGATTCGGGCACTTCCACTCTTGTTTTCGAACGCCAACAGGTTGGGTGTGGCAGCCGACAGCTCACTCGTGGCGGCGTCGAACGCGAGCAGGCTGTTGGCGGAAGTATCCTGCACGGAAACGTTCCCCTGACGCGTGTCGACCGCCAGCGTCAGCGGAGCGCCGGTGAGAAAGACCGAGGTCGCCTCGCCATTCCCCAGGGTCTCGAGGTCGACATAGTTGGCCGCAATCTCGGGCGCGGAGAACTGGCCGATGCCGTGGGCGTTCAGGTCGACGTGGAGTCCGGTGGCCGTGAAGTCGGCTCCCGGGTCGGAGCCCAACTCTTCGACGGAGCCCGCCGCGGTCACCAGCACGCTGTTCCCGCTGACCGAGTCGGCCAGGATGTTTCCGCTGGTGGTCGTGGTCAGACTGACGGCTCCGCTGGCAGCCAGGGTACCGACCTGCAAATCTCCGCCGACACCCGTCACGGTGATGTCTCCGCTCGGCGCCGTGGCCTGCGTGAGGACGAGGCCTCCAGCGACATCCTTGAGCACGATTTCGCCCGCCCCGCTCAACACGGCGCTGGCCGTAATGGCGTCGAGCGCGACCGTAAGGATGGTCTGCGGGCGCCCGATTCCCGTGACCGCTGTCAGCGTGACAGTGTCCGCAAGCAGGTTGGTGGAACTGGAAGAGGTCGAACGGATGAAGCTCTGCGAGTCGATCGTAATCGCGTGACCCGGGGCCCGAACGGTTGTCACGTAAAGGTCACCGCCACTACCGACGGTAATATCGCCCCCGGTCGTGCGAACGCTGGTCAGGGTGGTCGTGCCTTGCGTGTCGATTGCGATGTTGCCGGCCGTGAGGACGGTCATGGCGTGCGTGCCCGCGGCCTGGTTCTCCAATTGGAAGTCGCCGGCCGTGACGTTGGCCGTGACGTTCGTGGCGGTCGAAACGACCAGGGGAGAGAGTGCTCCCACGCCAGTCCCGGCCGTAAGGTCGAGTTTCGTGGCGGTGGTGATGTCCGGGGCCGCGTCCGATCCGAGCTCTTCGATGCTGCCGACCGCCGTCAGTCGGACATCTCCACCACTCACGTCCCCGACCCGTAAATTGCCCGAGGTGGTGGTCTTGATTCGCACGGACATCCCGGCAGCGATCACGCTGACGGCGTCGATATCCGCCGCGTCATTGGTAAGCGCGAGAATGCTGCCGCTGGTGCTCGAGGCGGCGCTGACGCTCAAAGCGTAGCCACCCTTCTGGGTGAAGCTCATCGCCCCGTGCCCGGAAGCAAGAGAGACGGTGGATGCGGCCGTGGGCCGATTCGTGATATAGACCTCGCCGGTGATTCCCGTTGAGGTCGCCGTCAGACTGGGGGCCGAAACGTAGAGGTCTGTCGATTGCGAGCCGATATTGTGAACGGCGTTCAGCACGACCGAGTCGGCCACGATATCGGACTCCGGATCGACTCCCAGCTCGGAACGGCCGATCGTGTTGATGGAGTTGAGCGTGATGCTGCCTCCCAGGGCGATCACGTTGTCGACGTCGATGGAGCCAACCGAGCCAGTGCCCGCGGTGAGCGTGCTGAGGGTAATGCTCTTGGCCCCTCCCGCAACCACGTTGAAGGCGTTCAGGTCCCGCTGTTGGGACGTCAGGACGATGTCTCCGTCGAAAGTGACGGCGTTGGCATTCTGGAGCCCGTTCAGCGTGTCCAACAGGTAGATGCCGCCCGCGCCGGTGACCTCGGAGAAGAGCGCGCTCGTGGCTGTCTCCAGGGTTGCGGTCGAGGTGCCGATGCCGTTGGTCGCGGTCAAGTTCAACCGGTTCGTCTGAAACTCGGCCTCGGGGTCGCTGCCCAGCTCCTGGATGGAGGCACCGGTCACGGTGATGATCCCGCTCGCGGTTTCGGGCGTGACGACACGATTGACGGCCACGTCTCCGTCGTGGTCGATGGTGACCGTCCCGGCCGAGATGATGGCTGGACTGGTGAACGTGCCCGTCCCGTCACTCTTGAAAGCGCCCCCGTTGGTGCTCAGGTTGGCATTGACTTCCACCGAGGCCCCTCCGGTCAGGGTCACGTTCAGGCTCCCGGTCGTGGCCGTCAGAGTGTCGTTGAGCACGATGTCGCCGGTCGGTCCGGCGATCATCGTCAGGTCGGCCGTGCCGGCCGTGGACTTGGCGATGGGTGCGTTCTGGGTGATGTTGCCGGCATCCGGACCGGCCACGGTGGCGTCGATGATCACCGCGGTGTTCGCGTCCAACTGGCCGTTGATGGTGGTGTTCTGGATCTCGTTGGGCCCGCTGGGAGATCCCGTCACGATGGTGATGTCCAGCGGGTCGATCAGCCAGGTCCCGCCCGGCGCCTGGATGTCGCCCGTCACCGAGACGGCGCGCCCGGAGGTCTCGACCAACCCTCCCGCGGACCGGACCGCGCCCGTGTGCACCAGGGTGCCCGACCCGCCTTCCAGATAAACCTTGCCGTCGCGCTCGACCATTCGGCTCGCGCCCGACGTTCCCAGCGTGTTGCGCAGCAGATCGCTGACCGCGTCGGGTGTGAGCACGACGGTGCCGTCGCCCTGCGAGGCGTCGAGCTGGTAGCTCACCAGGTTGCGGCCGTCCAGATTGAGGGTGAAAGCCTGACCGGCACCCAGGTGAACCTGTCCGAGGTTGGCCACGATCAAGCCCTCGTTGCTCACCAGCGGCGCCGTGAGGATGACGTAGCCCTGGTCGTTGACGGTGATGGTGCCCTGGTTGACGACGCTGGCGAGGTCGAAGCTTGAATCCTGGCTGAAGCGGTAGTTGCCGCTCAGAAAGTCTTCATTGCTGATGCTCAGCGTGGTGGCCACCAGCGAGCCGACGTCGACGCTGCTCGTGGGTCCGAAGAGAATGCCGTTGGGGTTGACCAGGAAGACCTGGCCGTTGGCCTGGAGCTTGCCCAGGATGCGCGACGGCTCGCCTCCGGTGACGCGGTTAAGGATGACGGCAGCCTCGTTCGGCTGCACGAACTTGACCAGCTCGGCTGGGCTGACATTGAATTTTTGCCAGTCAATGATGGCCCGGTCGGTCAATTGCCGCACCGTCGTCGTGCCCAGCGTCTGCTGGATCGTGGCATTCCCGGAACGCACCTGCCCACCCAGCGGCTCGGCCTGCACGGGCGATATCAACGAAGCCAAAAGGACGGCGGCGGCGAGAGAGTGCTTGTTCACGGACGGAATCCCCTTTGGAATTGCAAAGGATGAATTCCGCCCGAGCCCCCCCCGTCCCTCTGCGGCTCTACTGACTCTGTCAGCAACCCGCGCTAAGAGGGGCTGGTCCAGCCTTTGCATCTACATGGGGCTCTTCGATGGCGCCCCGACTGGGTTTGCGGGGCGGGTGGTGGGCGAAATGATCACTGTTTCCGGATCGGCACGGTTGAGCCATTTCTAGGCGTGGCAAGCCTCTATCAGTCTGGGCCGCGATCCCAGACCTCATCGAAGAAGACGCAGTCTGACCTGCTCCAGCTTTGGGAGGCGGAGGCTCAGGCTCAGCCGGGCAATGACTCCAACAGCAGGGAGTCGACTCCCAGTCGCAAGGCGTGTTGATGCAGAACCGCATCCCCGGTGACCAATCGCGCCCTCTCAGACCGCGCCAAAGCTAGATAAAGGGCGTCATAGGCTTTCGATTGCTTGAGCCGAGCTGCCAACTCCAGAGCTTTACCATAGAGTCCTGCCGAGTGTACCGGAAGGATCGGCAGGGCGAGCATGTCCGCAACGGCAGCGAGGGCGACGTCCTCCTTGATTACACCTGCGCTTACGTAACGTCGTAAAGCGCTGGTCGCCTCTGCAAAAGCCAGATGAGGTGCAACGATGCGAACGCCACTATCGACTGCGCCAAGCCAATAGGACTCACTCGCGATGCTGTGGGGATGGGGGACCAGCCAGGGAACGATGGCGCTCGCATCGACGCAGTGGGTATTCACTCAGTGCTCTTGGCGGTCTTGTCGGAGAAACTCCGACACGTTTGGATGAACATACCCCCCAATTTGCCGCGCTATTGCCTCTCTACGCTCACGTACGCGTCGGAACAACTCGCTCAGATTCTCCGTACGGTCGGGCGTGCCGACTGCGCTCTCCGGGATGAACCATTGCTGGCCGATGCGTTGACCCGGGAGCTTGCCCTCGCGGAGGTAACGACGCACTTGCTCGATTGAGCGTCCCAACCGCCGGGCCGCCTGGGAGACTGTGAGCAATTCGTCAGGGTGGTGGTTGATCATGTTGTCGTCAACAACATACCAGGTTCTATCCCGGTGGTCAATGGTAAATGCCGTGCAACCGTTGCCCCGTTACGTGCCACCTCTCCCCCGTGGAGAACCCACCGATGGGTGCTGAGAGCGGAGCCTCGACGTTGGCGCCCCGATTGGGTTGCTGGGGGGGGCAAAGGGTCGACTCAGAATACTCCTGGAGGCCAAGGATTCCTCGGATCCGGGTGCCGACACGGGACAGGCTGGCACAGACACCATTCCGTTGCGCATGCCGATCGACGCGGCCTATACGCTGGAAGTGACCTCGGCTTTGCAGTCGGTCCAGGTGCGCGACGCGGTGGGGAGCGTCGTGCTGCAAGGCAGCGGCACCGTCAATCTACGCGCGGGCGATTACAGCATCGAGCTGACCAGTTCATAGCCCGGAGGTCGTTTCCGGGCATACTCACCCCTGTTTTGTGATCACGACGCCAAGTCTGCCGACGCTGCCCCGGGTGAGGATTCTGTCCCGAGGTCGTCTTGATGATTCACCTGGCAAGGCTGGCCAATTCCCCGGGTTCAGGCGAACCAGAGCCGGGTGCTTTCGCGCAACAGAAGGGACCTGGCTTACGAGCCCAAAGGGATGGTCATGACGCCGTTTCAATCCCTAAACATCCGGTTGCAAGCCTTTGCCGTCCTCTCCGAGCGGGGACCGCTTCGGCTCGAAGAGCTTGCGACCGAGCTCGAGCAACGCGGTGGTTTCCTGCGATGCGGACTGGAGAGCCTGCGCAAGGCGCTCAATCGAGGTCCTTATCGAACGAACTTGCAGGGTGAGGTGGCCCTCGACCCGGACCACCGCGACTTCTGGTATGACGAAGTCCGGGTCAAGGAGAAGCTGAGCCCCGCTCTCCCCAAGCCGGTTGCCCCTCCACTCTCCGAAGCACCGATCACCGCTGCCGAACTGGAGCGTTACGATCCGCCTCCCGCCCTGAGCCAGCGCAAGCGGCTGATGTTGTGTCTGGACGCCTTTGGACCGCTCGAGCTCAGGGCACTTCCCGAGCCGGCCTTGAGATTTCTGGGGGGCGAGCCCGACGTGAAGCGAAGCCTGGCCGGTCGCGACCTGCCGCTGGCTCTGGAAGGGTCATGCCTGGTCTCGCAACAGCACTACCTTTGGCGAGAGCTTCGGCTCGAAGTGCGCGCTGCTTTGAGAGCGGCCACGGAGCGCGAGATCGAGAGAGAAGCTCTCCGGGCCCGGCGCCAGGAGCGGCAGGAGCAGGAGGAGCAGACGCGGGCCGCCTTCGTGTCCGCGCGCCGCTGCTTGATCCGCGTCCTGGCCGACGGCGATGAGCTGGCGGGCTCGATTCTGCACCTGAACGAGATGAGCTTCCAGGACTTCCAGCCGAAAGACCGCGATCACCTGCTCCGCTCGCTCGACGGCCTGGACGTCGTCATCGGCTTGGAGCCCCGGGCCCTCTATGAGCAACTGGGGCTCGACCCCGGTTCGCGAAAGTTCGTGGACCTGACTCCGCCCTTCAAAGAGCGTAAGCTCAATCGCGCCGGGCGTCGCGTCCACTTCGGCGTCTCCCAGGCTATCGCGATGACGGTCAGCAGCTCGCAGCCGCTGGGAGACCTTCAAAAGCTTGCCGCGTATCGCGAGCAAGGCCAGTGGGGCAAGTTCTTTCGCAGGACGCAATCCGATGTCAAAAGCCTGTATCAGTACTATCGCTACGGAGTGGAGCACAACTCCGTGAGGCTCCGCTGGGGATTCCTGGATGAGCTGGTCGGAGTCAACTGGAACCTGGGCGAAGAGCCCGGCATCTACGAAATCCTCCGGTGTGCCCACGAGCAGGGGACGTCCGTGGACGTCGTCCTGGGCGGCACTCCCGGCTTCGAGGACCGATTCTCGCGGGCGCGCCCGTTCTGGCCGGCCAGGTTTGGCCTCGGCTGGGTTGAAGGCACCTTCGGCGACCTCGAGTGGAAAGAGGTTCTTATGCTTCCGGACATCATGGCCGCCAGGCCCTCCCTCGACGCGCGACTGGTGTCTGCCCTGGGCTGAGCTCAAGCAAAGAAGCAGTCTTAGCGCTCCTCGCCCGGGTGAGCGACAGGTCTTTGACGCAGCATCTTGGAGGCCAGCTCCCAGTCAGAAGTAACCGAGACGGCGCTCCACGCGCAACAAGCGCTTCACCGGCATGACACCCGGGGCCGCGCGCAGGTCTTTCAGCCCTTAACCTGCTCTACCAGATGCGCTGAAGTCCATAGGGCTCGAACCACGGGTCGCTCGAGAGCAATGGCAACCGCAGCTCGGCAGCCTGGGCAGCCAACATCCGATCGAACGGATCTCGGTGATGGAGCGGCAGCATCTCGAGCCGCAGGCAATGGGAGCGGGCAATCTCCAGCCAGATGACGTTCTGAGCGTCGAGCTCCTGGTAGACCTCCGCCAGTGATTTCGGCAAGGAAAGCTTACCCAGCTGGCACTTGATCGCGAGCTCCCAGCCCGAGGCCGCGCTGAAGAACGCATCGGTAGAGTCGTCGCTCAAAATGCTGAGGCAGGTTTCCGAGAGCTTGCCCGGGTCGAACAACCACCAGAGCCAGGCAGGAGTATCTACCAGCACCTTCACCGCGTATATTCCTTGAAATCCTCGAGGGGCTCGTCGAAGTCCTCGGACATCCAAAAGTCCAGGCCGGCAAAAACGCCCGGAGTGCGCCTGGGGCGGGCGCTCGGCAGAACACGCAGCTCGACCAGCGGCGTCGACCCCCGGGCGATAATGATCTGCTCACCCTTCAGAGCTTCCTGGATCAAGCGCGACAAGTGGGTCTTCGCCTCGTGTATCGTGACCTGCTTCATTCTCGAATTCTAATTTGACTAAGAAAGTTAGTCAATCACCCCTCAACGCCAGCCACGCCTGGCCGGGGCGGGGGAGCTTCTCGCTGCTGCTCCCACAGCCCCGCGACTTTGCTTGCCCCTGTGTGTGCCCTGCGAGGCGTCCCAGCGGCCGTCGCGTGTGGTGACTGTCCAGTCGCCCGAGAGCTCGGCCTCGAGCCGGGCCTGAATTGAGCGCAACCTGTGCGGCCAGCGACGTGCGTCCGGATCCGGCTGGGAGGGACGGCCAGCGGTGCCAACGTCCTGATCGTCGGCTATGACGATGTCAAATCGTGATCTCGCACTGAAGCTGTTCACAACTCGTTCATCTGATTCCAGATCCGCGCTGATCCCCTGACCTAAGCTCCGATGGAGACATCGTAGCGGAGGTTGCACCATGGAAGGCTCCAGCGTCGAACCCATCACGTCAGCGCGCGAGACCCAGCAGGCTCGCGAAGCCAGCGCCCCGGCCGAAAAGCCGGCCGAGAAGCCCGCTGAAGTCCAGGAGGCTCCTGCGCCTCAGGACGAGGTCCACCTGTCGGACGACGCGCACGAGCCGGAGGAACCGGCGCCCAGCGGGCTGATGTCGGCCTGGAGCAACGTCAGCAGCTCGGTCAGCTCCGCGGTGGACGGAGCCCGCGAGTTCGTGCAACCGGTCGTGGACCAGGCGCGAGACCTGGTGCAGCCGGTGGTGGACCAGGCTCGCAGCCTCGCGCAGCCGGTCGTGGACCAGGCCTCGTCGTTAGCGGACCAGGCGCGAGACCTGGTGCAGCCGGTGGTGGACCAGGCCGTGGCGGCGGCCCAGCCCGCGGTCGATCTCGCGGGTCAGGTAGCGGACGCGGCCCAGCCCGTGCTGCAGCAGGCCAGCGACATCGCCCAGGCCGCGGCGGCCCGCGTGGAGCAATTCGACACCCAGTATCGCGAGCGCCTGAACGAAAGGCCTCTCGCACCGCAGACGGTAGCTCTTCAGGCGGCCGGCGAGATCACCCAGGGCCTGGGCCAGGGCATCGCGGCTGGAGGCGAGTGGGTGGCCGAGAACGCTCCCCTGCTGTCGCCCACGCAGCGGGGAGCGATTGTGGGAGTGACCGCGGGCGCCGGGGGCATGGTCGAGGGTATCGGGCAGGCCGCCGATGTCGGCGCCCGGCTCGCAGGGGGCGATCCCGCCACGCTCCAGCAGGCTCGCGATCTGGGAGTGGCCGGGCTGCAGGCCGGCAGCTACGTGGCCGGTCAGTACATCGAGGGTGAGGGCACGAAGCTGGCTCAATGGGGTCTGGAGGGTGCCGGTCAGACCGTTCAGGGCTGGGGTCAAGCGGCCCAGTCGGTGGCCAGCCCGGACGTCGCCAGGACGGTGGACATGTTCCAGGAGGCCAAACGGGCCAGCGATGCTCAGTCTATGACCTGGGCCGGCCAAGGCCTGAACGCCATGGGGATCCCGAACTCGCTGGAGGAGGACGCGCGGCCGGCCCTGGAAGCCGGGAACAGCAACCCCGTTGTGCAGGCGACGCGCCAGGCGGTCCAGGACCGGCTCGAGGAGTATCGCACCAATGGAGAGTTCGCGATCGCCCGCGACGTCAGCCCGGCGGTGTTCGAGGTGGGAAGCCTGTTCGTGGCGCCGGAGGCCTTGATCGGGAAAGGAGGGACGGTCACGCGCGCCGCCGGGGAGACGACCAGCGTGGTGTCCGACGCGGCCCGGATCGCACGGGCGATTCCCCCGCCTCCGCTGGGTCCCGCGGCCCGGGCGACCGAAGACGCCGTCCGCGCCGCCGAGCTGACGATCCCTCGGCCCGCCGCTCGAGCTGCCGAGATTCCCCGTCCTCCACTGGGGCCCACCGATGACGCCATCCGAGCATCTGAGCTCCCTCGTCCTCCCCAGGGGCCCTCCGCGTGCGCCAGCGACGACGCCGTGCAAGCCGCCGAGGAAGCTTCTCGCGCCGCGGAGGACGCCATCCGAGCCGCTGATGAGGCAGCCCGAGCCGCTGATGAGGCAGCCCGGGTGCGGGTCTCCGACCCCACCCATCCGATGGCCGCCGATCCCTATCATCGCGCGGGACGGCACCAGGTTTACAGCCCAGGTTACGCGAGCAACCCTGCCTACCTGGAGGCCATGGACCAGACCACCCGCGAATTCGCCTCTAATCCACCCGCCAGTGCCCGCCAGTATCTGGACAGTTTCGCCGAGACCCCGGTGGGCCGGCAGCGGCCGGAGGGCGACTCGAGAGCCGCGGACTTCTATGCCGGCCGGGTGGGTCAGGGCCAACTCTCGACGGGCTATGGCACGAACGGCGCTTACGGCCAGGCTACCAGCCCCTATGGAAATGTCAATGAGCGGGCCCGGGCGCTGGTCTCTCAGAACGGTGGAGAATCTCACCTGACCACGGCGACTCTCGATGGTGAAACCATCGAGTTGACCAGCACCGGGTTCAATGGCAGATGGACTCACACGGAGCTTTCTGAGGAGAAACTCGACAAACTCATGAATCACGTCGATGCGCTCTACGCGCGGGCGATGGATCCCAATCTGCCCGTCGAGGAGACCGTCAAAACCGTGGGCGAAATGCAGTGGTGGCTAAGCCAGACGACGCCTTTCAAGCGCGGCAGCGCCTCGGCCACCGAGGCTTTGACCCGCGGTGTGTTGGACGCTCGCGGCATCCAGACGGCTGCCTACCACCAGGGCTTGAGCCCCGACCTGGAGGCCTTCGTCACCCCCCTGGACGAGTTCGTGAAGCGCTACCCGAACTTCTTCATCGCCCCCCCCAGGTAATTACGAGAGGTTCGATTCAAACCAGAAGAGAAATTGGCAAAATGTCGCTGGCAACTCCGCGCACCTTTACCGCCAAAGAGTACCACATCATGGTGGACCACGGCATGTTCACGGGCGAGCGCGTGGAGCTCATCGAGGGACACATCCTCGCACTGAGCCCTCACAACCCGACCCATTCCAACGCGGTGACCCGCTCCAACGGCGTGCTCGTGCGTGCCTTCGGCGAGGACTATCACATCCGGGTCCAGCTTCCACTCAGCCTGGGCGAGATCAGCGAGCCTGAGCCCGATTTCACGGTCGTGACCGAGGCGATGCTCCACTCCAACACCCGTCATCCCTCGATGCCCATCCTGGTGATGGAGGTCTCCAATACGTCCCTGGCCTACGACCGTATCGAGAAAGCCAGCCTTTACGCCCGCCACGGCATCCCAGATTACTGGGTCTTGAATCTCAGCGACCGACACCTGGAGTGCTGTCGCAAACCTGTCGAGGCCGCGGACGCGCCCTACGGCTTCGATTACTCCGATCGGAAGATCTACCAGCCGAGTGAATCCATCTCCCCCCTGAAGCTGCCCGAGGTCGTCATCCAGATCGCCGGGCTCTTCTAGTTGCGCAGGGAGACCGAGAAGGCGCCTGGGGCATGAACTGGGTCGCGTAGGAGGTCGTGTTGCCGACCGGCATCCCCGATGGACAGGGCCCGCAGGTTGACGAACACCTCGGTCGAAGCTCAGCAAATAGGAGGCGACGATGCGTTCCACCCCGGGCTCCGTCGAACTCCTGGCTGACCCCATTCGAGCCGCGGATCGTTAGAGTCGACAGGCTCAAGACCTCGGGTGCCCCGCCGCGATGAGCCACCAGTCGAGTGCGGAAGCCGGCATCGCTATCGCAGTCGGCCACGTGCCCCTCCCGGTTGACGGACATGGCCGGTCGTCGCCTGAGAAAGTTGAGGCCCCCTTCCGCGATGCCGTCAGGGGCGTTGCCCAGGAATTGGAAGGCCGCAGGGGGACCTCCCTGGAGGGGAAGCGGAAGCGAAACACGTGCGTGACCCCGCCCGGCGTAACCGCATAGCCCACGCCCCAGTTGAGTCTCGATCTTGATAAAGAAGCTCGCGGGCGAGAAACCCAGCAGCCCGCGCAGGTCGACCTCCCGGTCGAAGTCGGAGACGGAGAAAAAGAACCGTCGGGCAGGAACATCCCGGCCGCCGCCAGGACGTGGAAATGCGGGATCTTGATTTGATCTCCGAACGACCGCTGGGCCAGCAGAATCCCCGGGCGGGCGCGCTTGATGTCCTGCTGGATGGGCTAGAATTTAGGACCGTAGCTAACGGTTCCATCACCATTGAAATAGACGTTGGGAGCGACTCGGACCCCTGTGCTCCCATCCGGGTTAATCCGGACGAAGGGCCGCTCGGTATCTCCCGTGCCTGCGGATGACGTTACGCTGGCCGGGTTGGGAGTATTCAGACCTCCGTGGTGGACGTAGCCGATGCCTGCGCTCCCCAACATGGTCACGCCTGCGATAATACTCGCCGTCTCGACTCGAGCGGAAGGGTTGAACAATGCCCACACGGTCAGGAGAAGGCCCACTCCGAACCCACCTCCGAGCAGACAAAGATTGTTTGTGGCCGCGCCGACCCCGATCGCATAGCCTACCCCCGCCGTGGTCAAGCTGGCAAGGACGGTCTTCGTCACCGTCGAATTCCTCGAGTGACTGAGCCGCGCGGGACTCCAAATCTCTCTTGGTTCTCCCGGACCGGCGGCGTGACTTGGCAGGGAGCCGGTCATCCTGGCAATAGGACCTGACCGTCGGGTGATGGTCAAGTTCATCGGAGATCCCTCCAGTAGGCTTCTTTTCCTATGAGTCTAGGTCAGACCACTGAAAGGAACCTTGCGAAAGTGTGAATCAAGTGGCTTCATGCCTGCTCACATCGCGCTGGAGGTTCTGCATCTGCTCATGGTGACCGAAGGACGAACGACGGGCCTGAGTACCGGACCGAACCCGGCCAGACGACTCCGCGAACGACCCTCCGTTGTCCAGCCTTTGCGAGACTGCTACCGCGACATCGGCTTACTCAGGCAGCTTGGCATCACGGTGCTGGATACGACTCGCAAATCAGTCGACAGGACCAGTTGGTATTGTGTTTCCTACGGCCTGCTGACCAATGACGCCGCTCTGCTGGCTGTCATGGAGGAGCACGAACTCGACATCCTGGCCTCCGCCGACGGCAAACTCCAGAACATCCCGCCCTTCAAGACCTACGGCGTCAGCGACCTCAAATAGTCCATCGCCGGTCCATGCCGAGGCGGTGAAAGCGCGCCTGGCCAGGTTGGCGCCGCGCTAAGCGCGCTTTCTCAGCTCAACCCGACCAGCTCGCGGCTCACCTGGTCGAGCTTCACGGCCAGGTCCTCGTCGTAGACGTTAGGATTGGGGGAGCGCATGGGCCATCCGCCCGGGCGGTCGGCCTTGTTCGCGTAGAGGAGGCTGCACTGGCTGTAGTATTCGCCGCTGTGCCCGGGCGCGTTCTCGTCGAGGAGGCAGTGCAGTTGCGTCTGGGCGCCGTCCTCGGCCGACATCATTCCCAGCAGTCCGCTGAACGGTCGCAGCAGCACATTCTGCACCCAGGCAGGCGCCATATGCTTCACGAGATTGGAGCGGATCCAACCGGGATGAACCGAGAACGCCGAAACGCCCGACCCCTCCAGTCGCCTGGCGAGATGGCGGGCATAAACGACCATCGCCAGCTTGGACTGGATGTAGGCCCGCGTAGGGTTGTAGGGGCGCTTTTCGAACTTCAGGTCATCGAGGCGGATCTCGCCGACGTCTTTTCCCAGGCCGCAGTGCGCCACGCTGGACACGCAGACGATGCGGGCGGGGGCGCTCGCCTTGAGCTTGTCGAGCAAGAGCTCGGTGAGCAGGAAGTGGCCCAGGTGGTTGGTCCCGAACTGGGTCTCGAAGCCATCCACCGTGCGTCCCTCCGGTGTGCCCATAACGCCCGCGTTGTTGACGAGCCCGTCCAGCCTCGCGTACCTGGAGTCAAACTCGGTCACGAAGCTTCGCACCGAGGCCAGACTGCCCAGATCGAGCGCCATCACTTCTACCGAGCTCAAATTCCGGGTCGCGTGCCTGCCTGCGTCGACCCGGCGACAGGCGGCCACCACCTGCGCACCCTGGCGCACGAGTTGCTCGACGGTCGCAAGTCCAGCGCCCGAATTCGCGCCAGTTACAAGGTAGGTTCGACCCTTGAGGTCCTTCTGGAAAAGCTTGGGATCGCAGCGCAGAGTTCGGAGCATCAGCGCTCGAAGGCCGACAGGCTCGGGGGAGCCTGCTTCCAGCTCTCGCGCTTGACGAAGGCTTCGGAATGCGGCCAGCATCGTGTTGCCGCTCTGCCTGGAGGGAGAGTCATGAGCCCGGAGCGCATCGATGAAGACACCCTTCGGTGCCGACCGTCCGCCCCCTGGCCCGGGTGCGCTTCCGGCACGCGTGCTCGAACGGCCCCCAACGGACCCGTGAATTCCTGCCATCAGGCAGGGGGCTCCAACAGCAGGGAGGCGACTCCGAGCCGCAAGGCCTGCTGATGCAACGCTGCATCCCCGGTGACCAGACGAGCGGTCTCGGAACGCGCCAGGGCTATATTGCTTGAGCCGGGCAGCCAACGCCAGGGCCAGCACTTTGCCCGCCGCCTTCAGGAGCTGGTATCCGAGTGGCTTTCACTTTCGATGTCGACCTGCATCCGGTTGAGGTCGAACTGCAGGCGGGTCTGACTGCGGTAGTAACCGTGGCAGGAGTTATCCTCCTCGCTCAGGGCGGCGCCGTAGCAGCCCGGGCTGAGCTCGACCAGCTCCACCGTGCCGCCTCTTCTGGCCAGGTTGAGGAGATCAGAATCCAGCCGCGCCCAGGTGCCTGAGCTTCGCGTTGAGCTCTTTTCGAAGCCGTGATTGTGCGCATGGGTGGAATCGTCCTGATGGGCGACCTGCATGACCCGGCCCTGGTGGAGAAACTGGCCCAGAACCTGGTTCGGGTGGTTGCGAAAGCGGACCGAGATGGTCACGCCCTCCCCTCGAAAGAGGGGTGCTTCCAGGAGCGGTTTCTCGTAGATGCGCAGCTCGCCTCCCTGGGGATCGAGCACCAGCCGGCGCTCTTCCAACTGGTAGGCGTTCTCCCCGAGGGGAGTGGCTTTGTGCCCGAGCATTCCGGCAAAGTAGATCCACAGAGCCGCGACGCGCTGGCTGGCCGGCACCGGCGGCTCGGCGTCCGGCCAATCGTCGATCAGGGAGGTCTGGAGCGGTCGTCCCTGCCAGCTGAGCTCGACCATCAGTTGCTCTCCATCGTAGACATCGGCGCGCAGCCCCGGGGCCAGCTCGGAGCTCTGAATTCGGAAGGGTGCCTTCTTGCGCGGGCGTTTCTGGTCGGGAGCGAGCTTTTGGCAGCGGAGCGTGGCATTGGCCAGATCGAACCAGCAGCGCCGGTCGCCCAGGTCGGCCGTCCAGCCCCCCGGCTCCTGGGTGAGCAAGATGGGGCACCAACCCTGGGTTCTTCGGATGGAGTGGTGAAAGGCCAGCTCCTCGAGCACTTGTTGCATCTCGGAGAGCGGCGGGGTGGACAGTTTCCGTCCTTCGACCTGGAAGGTGGCTTCGAACTTGTTCCGGATCCGGAGGGTCAGCAAGATATCCTGAGGCGGGCCCGCCATCAAGCCAGGCATCGGGTGCCAGCTTTCCCCCAAGTAGGGCTCCAGGTTCCGTCCCACGCGGGGCCTGCCGAAGAAGATTGCGCTCAAAAAATCTCCCAGCATGGACGGTGCTTCGGCCCTGAGGCGGGGGCTTCCCCTCCAGGCTGGCCGGCACCCGCAGCTCATTCACCACGACCGGCGCGCTCGAGCCTGGTGGAGTGGCAGGCCGAGCAGAGCATTCCCCCGGCCCATTCCAACGCTCAGCGAGCCTGAGCCCGATTTCACGGTCGTGACCGAGGCGATGCTCCACTGCAACACCCGTCATCCCTCGATGCCCATCCTGGTGATGGAGGTCTCCAATACGTCCCTGGCCTTCGACCGTATCGAGAAAGCCAGCCTTTACGCCCGCCACGGGATCCCAGATTACTGGGTCTTGAATCTCAGCGACCGACACCTGGAGTGCTGTCGCAAACCTGTCGAGGCCGCGGACGCGCCCTGAAGGAGAACGTCGGCCTCGAGCAGAGACGCGCCCCGCCCGGGGATTTAGCGCAATCGGTCGAGCGCTTCGGAACTACGTTCCACCTCAGGCAGGGGGCTCCAACAGCAGAGAGTCGACTCCCAGCCGCAAGGCGTGCTGATGCAGTGCTGCATCCCCGGTGACCAGGCGAGCGGTCTCGGAACGCGCCAGGGCTAAATAGAGCGCGTCGTAGGCTTTGGACTGCTTGAGCCGGGCAGCCAACTCCAGGGCATCGCTGTAGAGTCTCGCCGTGTGGATCGGAAAGATCGGTAAGACCAGCATATCCGCGACAGCAGCCAGGGCGAAATCTTCCTTGATTACGCCTGCGCTCACATAGCGTCGGAGAGCGCTGGTCGTCTCGGAGAAGAGCAGGTGGGGGGCAATGACGCGAACGCCACTCTTGACCGCGTCAAGCCAAAAGGCCTCACTGGCCACGCTATGGGGATGGGGGATCAGCCAGGGAACGACGGCGCTCGCATCGACGCACTGCGTCATTCAATCAATGCTCCTCGCGGTCTTTCCGGAGAAGCTCCAACACGTCGGGCTGAACGCTACCCCCAAATTGTCGAGCTAATGCCTCTCTACGTTCACGCACGCGCTGGAACAACTCGCTCATGGTCTCCGCACGGTGAGGCGGGGCCACGGCGCTCTCCGGAATAAACCATTGTTGGCCAATGCGTTGGCCTGGTAGCTTGCCCTCGCGGAGGTAACGACGAACCTGCTCGATTGAACGTCCCAGCCGCCGGGCTGTCTGAGAGACCGTGAGAAATTCGTCAGGCTGCCGGTCGATCATGTTGTCGTCAACAACATAGCAGAAAAGTGCTTCGCGATCAATGGAAAGGCTCGTTTCTACCGAGTCAGGCTCAGCTCATCGATGGAGAGGGCTGGCCAGGGGTCAGGCTCCCACTGGTAAGAGTTGCCGTCCGTTCGGCCAGATCGCCGTGCTTGTCGTCATAGAGCTCGCGGTCGCCGACCCACTTGAGCTGCCAGCAGTTTTGACGACATGGTAAGCTCCGTCCCGCGTCAGATCGTCCGTGGCAGCGTCCGGAGACACGCTCTGGCGCGCGTTCCTGCTGGCCCTCATGCTCTGCTGCGCGGTGCGGGCGCAGACCCGGATGCCCTCGCGCTACGGCCGCCAGAATCAGCGAGACCATCGATCGGTCGAGTCGTTGGAGCAGTTGGTTGTAGAGAGCACGGTTCATCAAGAAGCACCTCCATTGAGATGCGCCCATGATCCCGGAGGGACTGCCGGGAAGTCCGACCGCGTTGTTACCGAGAGGTTGCTCCCAAGTTGCCGCGATTTTGCTGTTTCTTGAACGTCGACCAACACCCGCCTGCCCTTCTCCCAGCGCTCGCAAGCTCGCGTCCAGACCAGGTCGAAAGGAGCCCGACCGCTCACTCGCAGGAGCCCCAGGTGGATCAATCGGTGACAGGCGCTGCACACCAGGACCAGGTTCCATGCCGCATCCGTTCCTCCGTGCGAGCGGAAGACCAGGTGGTGCACGTGCAGCTTCCCGCGCCCCGTGCAGCCCGGGGCCTGGCAGCAGTGCCCATCCCGTCGTCGGACGCGACCTCTGCGGCCACCACCTTTGCGAGCGCCATACTGCTTCGAGAACAGCTCGAACATGCGCTTCAGGCAGGTCCCGGGCGCGGTGAACAGGCCTTCCCCGGCCAGATCGATCCCTTCATAGAGCAACGGTATGAAGTCTCGCGGCACCATCCACCCGACCCGCGTCCGGGTGTCTTCCTACATCTGGACGGGTCCCAGCAAAGGCTCGAGCCCGAGCCCCGAACGGCCCAAGGCGAGCAACCGCGCTGCCCCCCGAGCAGCCATGGCCAGCGCGCCGTCCAGGGCCCGCTGGGCCAGGGTGGGAATCAGGCCGGCCGTGCGCGGGCCCGGGGGCCGCTCGCCCGGGTTGGGGGCTCGCCACGCCCAGGACCGGAACTCGTCGAATTGGAACGTGTTCTGCCATTTCACATGGCGCACCCAGCGCTCGAGCTCGGGCAGGCTTATCTGAGCGGCAAAATCCGTCCAGGTGTTGGAAACCCCGAGGTCCAGCAAAGGCAACAAAAGCAGCGCCCGCTCGGGCGACAGGCGTTCCAGGTTGGGATACCGGGCGCAACCGCGGGCCAGGGTCATGCGCTTGTAGGCAGTGCTCGGACTGATGGCAAGCTCGTCTCGGGCGATGCGGGCCAGAGTCCGGCGCCGGCACCCCTGGCACACCAGGTCCGCCAGCGCCTCACCCTGGCGGAGAGCGATCCTCTTCCGCTCCGCGAGCAGGCCCTGAGCCAACTCCTGAAGCTCCACCGGATCGCGTGGAAGGGTGAGCGTGACCAGCTCGACAGGGAACCCGTCTCCGCCGGTCGTCTCGCAGACACGAGCGGACCGGGGCGGCATCAAGACCTCCTCATAGGCCAGGCGCTCTTCGCCAGAAAGAAACTCGGCTACGGCATACTCGAGCACCTCGGCCCGCGGAACCCTGGCCTCGAGATGGTTGCGGGCGGTCTCGCGCACCTCGCGCCAGGCCAACACCTCCGGGCCGGTCAGCTCATAGGAGACGTAGAGCAGGTCGGGCTCGTGCTCGGGCTCCACATCCAGGCTCTGGCGCAGCGCGCGCACGCCCAGCCGCTCTGCCTGGGCGATGCGCGCCGACGCCTCGGCGGGAGTGGCGCGGCGCAGACAGGGCAACAAGAGCTCCACCTTGGCCGGGCACAGGCGGCCAGCGGCGAAGCTGGCCCGGAGATCCGGGTGTCGATCCAGGCCCAGGGCCAGTTCGATGAATCGGCGCGCGGTGCTGAAGCTGAGGCCGAGCACCTCGGCGAGAAAGGCGTCCCAGCGGCCGTAGCCGAGTTGCTGGAAGGCCTGGCGAGAGAGGGCGGCCAGCACGTGGCCCAACTGGTAGACGATGGCCCAATCGCGGCGGGCCAGACTCCGCAGGTCTG
>JBDHVW010000077.1:0-38598 GCA_039809865.1 Vulcanimicrobiota bacterium | reverse complement strand
GCGTGCGGAAATTTCCGGGCCGGAAACGAACGTCCGCTCGTTCGGCCTGAGGAGCCGGAGAGTGCGTCCCCCTGACCCACACGCACGCGTGCGGAAATTTCCGGGCCGGAAACGAACGAGCGTTCGCTCGGCCTGATGAGCCGGAGAATGCGTCCCCCTGACCCACGAACACGCGTGCGGAGATTTCCGGGCCGGAAACGAACGAGTGTTCGCTCGGCCTTTCAGCCGGAGAATGCGTCCCCTGACCCACGAACACGCGTGCGGAAATTTCCGGGCCGGAAACGAACGTCCGCTCTCTCTGGCGGCTGGCCCCTCGGCTGAGGGCCGGCTACGCGACCGACAAACGCGGGGTGATGCCTCCCTCATTCCCTGTTGACTGTCGACTGTCGACTGCCGACCCTCGACCTCTACCTCGACCCTCGACCCCCATCCGGAAAACCCGAGTTTCGGGTTTCTTTGAACTCTCCGCGGTATGCTCGGGTATGGTCGTGCAGCGCCATACGGGCTTGCCGTGGACGTCACCGAGTCGCTCGGTGACGCGGGAGCCCCTGTTTCAGACCGCTCGGCCCGCCGAGCCGGTGCCCCAGGACGTGCCGGAGATTTCGCCGTTCCTGACCCACGGTGGGCTCATCGGCGCGCCGATCACGGCCGTGAGTCTCTTCATGCTGACCAATGGCCATTCACTGGGTATTTTGATGCTCAGCGGACTGGCCGGCGGCCTGACCTGGATTGCCAGCCTCTGCCTGGCCGACCACCTGGAGAGCAAACTCCGCCAGAAGCACCTGGCCAACGAAGTCGATGCCCGCGCTTACCAGAATGCCTGTCAGCACTACGAAAAATCCTCGGCCAGCAGCCGCCCCCTCTCTCCCTGGCCCAAGCTGCAGTCCCTGGTGGGACAGCAGGCCGCCCTCAAGACGTTGCTCTCGGGTCCTGAGAGTGCCGCCCTCACGCTGGCGCTGGACAATCTGGAGCAGCATGGCGTCCGCCTCGGGAAGGCCCCCGGGCAGATCCTGGAATGCAGCCCTGACAAGCTGGGCACGCACGCTCTCCTGCCCAAAGGCCGGCGGGTGCCCGTGGACAGCGTCAAGGACTTGCGCCGCCTGGACCTCGCTTACGGTCACAGCGACCCCACCCCGTTCTCGAACGCTTTGAACAGCTTCCTGGACCGCGATTGCTCGGTCACCGAGAGCCTGCAAATCCTGCCCGACAGCCAGTCCACTCAGACGCGCTACGAGGCCTTCCAGAGGCTGGAATTCGACCAGCCTGGAAAATTGGAGCGCTGGGGCGTCAGGCTGGATCTGCACAAGGACGTCGTGGCCCAGGAGTACTTCCTCGGCTCGGGACAGGACTACGGCCTGGACAACCCGCAAATGGCTCAGACGCTCAAGGACCTCTACGCCCAGGGCTGGAGCGTCTTTCCGCGGGTGCAGGGCGAAGAGTGCAAAGCGGGCAGCCCCCTGGATGCTTACCGGGCCCTGGAAAGTGGCTGCCGGGCCAGTCTGGCTCGCTCCTCGCAGAAGGATACCCACTACGGCCTGGGGGTCCCCCTGACGAACAATCCGGCCCGGGACATCGAGCGTTTCGTCGCCTGGGAGAGCGCCATTCGCACGCACCAACCGAATAGCCACAGCTGGACCGGTCTGGTGCACGCCCTGGAAGCCATGGAGAGCCCGGAGTTCACTCCCGCGGTGCTGACCTCCAACCTGGCCCGGCTGCAGACCTGCGTGCGCAGCGGGTTTTCCCAGGATCTGATCGATCCGCTGAAGCTTCTGCGCGCCGAGTGCCAGACCGCCGAGGAGCTGAATCAGCTGGTCAGCGCCTTTCTGGCCCAGCCGCGCTGGGTGGAGAAAGATCGCATGTTCAGTCCGCGCGACGACTTCGAGCGGCACATGACGACGACGCTGAATCGCGTGCTCACGGACCACCGCGCCAGACGGGACGTCATAAGCCTGGCTCCCACCCCGGGCAACGGGCTGCAGCGCGGCATCCAGAAGCTGGGCAACATGCTCATGGTGGGCGGGACGCGCCTGCGCTCGCGGGAAGCCTGAGCCCACAGTTCTGCACGGCAACATCGGCCCGGGAGCAACCCTCGGACGGGGTCAAAGCCTGCAAACTGCGCCGTTCTCGAGGGCAATGCCACGGTCGGCCCGGGAACGGCCTTCCTCAGCCAATGGAATCCTCCCAAAGAGAGGCTATCTCTTGGCCAGAGCCTTCTTGGCCGGCTTCTCCGCCTTCGACTTGCCGTTGCCGTTCTTGACCGTCTTGCCGTTCTTGGCTGGCGCCACCGAGGGCAGCATCGGCCGTAAGAAGTCTCCCGTGTAACTCTCCTCGCAGGCCGCCACCTGCTCGGGGGTGCCCGCGATCAGCACGGTGCCGCCGCGGTCGCCCCCCTCGGGACCGAGGTCGATCAGCCAGTCGGCCGACTTGATGACGTCCAGGTTGTGCTCGATGACGACCACCGAATTTCCGCTGTCCACCAGGCGCTGCAGCACCTCCAGCAGGTGGGCCACGTCGTGGAAGTGCAGGCCGGTGGTGGGCTCGTCCAGCACGTAGACGGTGCGTCCGGTGGCCTTCTTGGAGAGCTCGGTGGCCAGCTTCACCCGCTGCGCCTCGCCCCCCGACAGGGTCGTCGCCGGCTGCCCCAGCCGGATGTAGCCCAGTCCCACGTCCACGATGGTCTGCAATCGCCGCGCGATCTTGGGGATGTTGGTGAAGTGCTCGCACACCTCTTCCACTGTCATCTCCAGCACCTCGGCGATGTTCTTGCCCTTGTAGTGCACCTCCAGCGTCTCGCGGTCGTAGCGCTTGCCTTTGCAGACCTCGCACGGCACGTAGACGTCGGGCAGGAAGTGCATCTCGATCTTCAGGATGCCCTGTCCCTGACAGGCCTCGCAGCGGCCTCCGCGCACGTTAAACGAGAAGCGCCCCGGCGAGTACGCGCGCATGCGCGCCTCGGAAGTGGCCGCGAACACCTGGCGGATCTGGTCGAACACACCCGTGTAGGTGGCCGGGTTCGAGCGCGGCGTGCGTCCGATGGGGGACTGGTCGATGATGATGACCTTGTCCACTTCCTCGACGCCGTCCAACCGGTCGTGCTCGCCGGGCTTCTCGGAGCCGGCCCGCAAAGCCAGCGCCAGCGCCCGGTAGAAGATCTCGTTGACCAGCGTGGACTTGCCCGAGCCGGACACGCCCGTCACGCAGGTGAAGCAGCCCAGCGGGAACTTCACGGTCAGGTTCTGCAGGTTGTTCTGGCGCGCCCCCACCACGGTCAGCCAGCGCCCGTTGGCTTTGCGGCGCACTTTGGGCACCTCGATCTTGCGCCGCCCGGACAAGAACATGCCCGTGATGGACTCGGGAGCTTTGGCCACGTCATCCGGCGAGCCGGCCGCCACCACGCGTCCCCCGTGCACGCCCGCGCCCGGACCGATGTCCAGCACGTAGTCGGCGGCGCGGATCGTGTCCTCGTCGTGCTCCACCACAATCAGCGTGTTGCCCAGGTCGCGCAGGCGAATGAGCGTCTCGAGCAGACGCAGGTTGTCTTTCTGGTGCAGCCCGATGCTGGGCTCGTCCAGGATGTAGAGCACGCCCACCAGGCCCGAGCCAATCTGGGTCGCCAGGCGGATGCGCTGGGCCTCTCCGCCCGAGAGCGTGGAGGCGGCCCGGTCCAGCGTGAGGTAATCCAGCCCCACGTTGTTCAAGAACGACAGCCGCGCCCGCACCTCTTTGACGATGCGCTCGGCGATGAACTCCTCGCGCTCGCTCAGTTTCAAGGCCTCGATCCAGGCCAACCCTTTGCGCACGCTCTGGTGCGTGAAGAAGGAGATGCTCTCTCCCCCCACCTTCACGGCCAGCGCCTCGGGCTTGAGACGCGCCCCGCCGCACTTGGAGCAGGCGCGCGGGGTCATGTACTTCTCGATCTCCCAGCGGAAGTATTCCGAGTCGGTGGCCTTGTAGAGCCGCTCCAGTACCGGGATGGCGCCCTCGAAGTGCTGGCGCTTGAGAGTGGTGCCGTAAAGCACGATCTTCTGCTCGTCGGGCTTGAGCTTGCTCCAGGGTTTGTCCAGCGAGATATTCAGGTGCTCGCAGACGCGCCGCAGGCGCCGCCAGAAGGCGGTCTCGCGGGGCTGGTGACGGGCCGATCCGCCCAGGGCCTTGCCCCAGGGCGCCAGGGCCCCCTCGGCCATGCTCAGCGACGGGTCGGGCACCATCAGGGCGGGGTCGATCTCGGGCAGGAAGCCCAGGCCGGTGCACTCCGGGCAGGCGCCGTGAGGGGAGTTGAACGAGAACAGGCGCGGCGCCAGCTCGTCGAACGACACGTTGCAATCGGAGCAGGCCAGGTGGCGCGAGAACAGCATCTCCTCGCCCTGTTCGGTGGAATCGTCGCGGGAGGGGGCGTCGATGACCAGCGCCAGGCCGCCGGCCAGGTTCAGCGTGGTCTCGAGCGACTCGGCCACGCGCGACCGGATGCCCTCCTTGAGCTGAAGGCGGTCCACCACCACCTCGATGTGGTGCATCACGTAGCGCTCGAGGGTGGGCTCCTCCTCGTCGATGCGGTAGATGATGCCGTCCACGCGCACCCGGGTGAAGCCTTTGTCGCGCACCTCGCGGAACAGCTTGGTATACTCGCCTTTGCGGCCGCGCACCAGGGGAGCGAGGATCATGATCCGCTTGCCCTCGGGCATCTCCAGCACGTGGTCCACCATCTGCTCGACGGTCTGCGAGCGGATCGGCTTGCCGCACTCGGGACAGTGCGGCTGCCCGATGCGCGCATAGAGCAGACGCAGGTAGTCATAGATCTCCGTGACCGTGGCCACGGTGGAGCGCGGGTTTCTCGACGTGCCCTTCTGGTCGATCGAAATGGCGGGGGAGAGGCCGTCGATCGAGTCCACGTCGGGCTTCTCCATCAGCCCCAGGAACTGCCGCGCGTAGGCGGAGAGCGACTCCACGTAGCGGCGCTGCCCTTCGGCATAAATGGTATCGAAGGCCAGCGAGGATTTTCCGGAGCCGGACAGGCCGGTGACAACGATCAGGCGGTCGCGGGGGAGCTCGACGTCGAGATTCTTGAGGTTGTGCTCGCGGGCACCGCGAACGACGATCTTTTCCATGGGCAATCGGGACTTTCTGAGGTGAGGCTTGAGGACTAGATTGGATTAGCCTCCAAGCGACCGGCTCCTGCCAGAACAGGCGTTCCTGCCGTCTCCCGTCGGCCGACTCCCGTCTTTACAGGTAGCCTTTGACGTCGCCTTTGCCCTGGCGGATCAAGCTCGGCGCATCGCTCGTGAAGTCCACGATGGTGGAGGCGTCGCTTTCGAGCAGGCCCGCCTCGAGCATCAGGTCGATCTGGGGAAACTGCTCCTGGATCGACTCGGGGTCGCTGACGACCTCGTCGACGGAATCGCTCGCACTGGTGTTGACCAGGGGATGCCCCAACTCGCGCACGAGCTCGAGGCAGATCTCGTTGTCCGGCACGCGAATGCCGACCGTGTGGGCATTCGTCGTCATCATTTTGGGGACGAGGCGCGTGGCCGGCAAGATGAACGTGAACGGGCCTGGCAGGAGGCGCCGCATCATCTTGTAGGCGGCGTTGGAGAGCTGGGCATATTCGCTGATCTGCGAGAGGTCGGAGCAGATGACCGAGAGGGGCTTGCGGCGGGGCATACGCTTGATCTGGTAGATCTTGTCGATGGCGCGCTTGTTGAGCAGGTCGCAGCCCATTCCGTAGACGGTATCGGTGGGATAGATCACCACGCCGCCCCCGCGCAGCACTTCTACCGCGCGCCGGATGTATTTGCCCTTCATATGTTCACAGCTCAGGATGAGCATCAGGCCGTTTGCGTTCCTGTGGTCCCCCCCCGATTCCTCCCGGTCGAAGTTCCTACACGTTAACAGAATGGTCACATCGGCGGCGCCCCTCCGGATTAACATAAGCGAGCCATTCCAGGGGGAGAGGCGACATTCAGGAGGTGCCCTTGCAGGTTCGTTCGGAGCGGGTTCAGGACCATCCGAAACACAGTCCGGTTCGCAGCCGGACGACCCCGTCGTGGGCGAATTGGGAGTCGGAGGCGCGCGTCGGCACGATGGCCGACCTCCCCGACGACCTGTTCTACGAAGCCGACGATCTGACGGCGGACAAGAACGTCCCCGTCATCATCTCCATGCCCAAGGGCCAGGATTGTAACTTCGCCAGCATGGGTCTGAAGAAGACCGGCGACGTGCCGCTGGTGAACGGCTCCATTTTCGAGGTTGCCCCGGACCAGCTGGCCTCCCTGCGCGAGCGCCTGCCTCAGGACGCCCACGTGGCCATCAATGCGCGGATCCACTACGATATGCCGCTGAAGGTCCTGCCGATGATCGGACCCGAGGAGAACTCGCGCGGCCAGTATTCGCCCTCGCTCCCCGGCATCGAGAAGGTTTGGGAGAAGGGTTTCACCGGCAAAGGCACCACCATCGCCATCATCGACTCGGGCATCTATCCGCACGCCGACCTGAAGGACCGCGTGAAGGGTTGGGTCGACCTGTCGACCGAGAAAAAGAAGAACATGACCGACCCGTTCGGGCACGGCACGCACGTGGCCGGGCTGGCCGCGGGCAACGGCTCCAAGTCGGCCGGCAAGTACAAGGGGATCGCCCCCGAGGCCGACCTGGTCGGGGTGCGCATCACCACCGTGGTGGAGGCTATCCGGGCGCTGCAGTGGGTGATCGAGAACAAAGAGAAATACAACATCTCGGTGGTCAACATGTCGCTGGGTGACTACGCCACCAAGTCGTACAAGGACGATCCCTGGGCTCAGGCCACCCAGAAGGCCATCGAAGCCGGCCTGACGGTGATCGTGGCGGCCGGGAACGAGGGCCCGCAGCCCTCGACCATCTCCACCCCCGGCACGAACCCCGACGCCATTACCGTGGGCGCCTATGACGACAAGGGCACCCCGGACAACCGTGCCGACGACACCGTGGCCAGCTTCTCGAGCCGCGGCCCCACGGCGGTGGACCACCTGAACAAGCCGGACATCCTGGCTCCGGGCGTGCGCGTCTTCGGTCCGCTCTCGCCCAACGCCAAGCTGGACGTCCCGGACCTGCCCCACGTGGGCAAGGACTACTTCGCGATGTCGGGCACCTCACAGGCCACGCCGATGGCGTCCGGTCTGGCGGCCATCCTGCTGCAGGCCAACCCGAAGCTGACCCACAAGGACATCAAGGACATCTTGATCAAGTCGGCCGACCACAACCTCAAGGACGACGCCAACGCCCAGGGCGCGGGTCTCATCAACGCCGAGAAGGCGTTGGACCTGGCCCTGAGCTGGGGCAAGCAGACCGAGCAGCCGAAAGCGGCCTAGCTGGTGGACGAGAGTCGACAGTCGACAGTCGATTCGGCCGGACGTGGTCTGTAAGGACCTGGGCGACGCGACAGTCAACAGTAGACGGGACCGCCCGGGGCTGAGTCGATAATGGAAAAAGCCCCGCTTTCGCGAGGCTTCTCAACCAGCCTGGGATGACTTCTAGTTGAAGCTGTTGTAATAGTTCAGGTCGAACGTGCGGGTGCCGTCGGCATTGTCCTTGAGGTTCTCGATGGTGCTCAGGTAGCGGTCGTTCACGTAGACCGGGCGGTCCATCATGATCTCGTTGTTGTGCATTACGAGCGTGGTGGGGCTTTTCCACTCGCCGTTCTCGGCGGTCACGCTGAGCTCGCCGTCGGGGGTCTGGAAGCCCGTCACCGTGGTGGTGTAGCGCTCGACCAGCTCGGGAGCCGGGGCGTTGCGCAGGCGGACGTAGCCCTCGCGGGGGTCCACATCGAACTCGCCGTTGTCGGAGGAACGGAAGAAGTCGGCAGTGCGAGCAGCGGTGTCGTGCATCGCCTCGCCACGCTGGTAGAGGGTGCTGGCATTCCAATCCTGCTGGGGCGGAGCCTGACCCGGGGTGTATGTGTAGCTGTCGCCAAAATTGATCGGTTTCATGGGTGCCAATTTAGAGTCTCGGGACCGGGCGGCTTCGAGCCCCAATGTTAACGTCTCGTCAGCGTCGTCCGAAGCTCTCCTCGAAGAGGCGATGGAAGATGGCCAGGTCCTCGGCCCGCAGATGGATGTGGCTGAGGTCACGCCGCAGGCCGTTGAGCCAGAACATCCCCCAGCAATCGCTCCAGCGCTCGGGCAGTCGGGTGCGGTACAGGCGGCCGTGCAGGACGAGATCGAGGTAGCCGGGCCAGTAGCTCTTCGTGCCGCTGCGGATCCCCCGGTCCTCGGGCAGCAGCCAGCAGACCATTCCCTGGCAGTCCAGGACCAGCGGCTCCCGCAGGCGCACCAGTTGCTGCACCGGGTTGAGCGAGCGCACTTGCTCCAGCAGCTCGGGCGACTGCCAGCCGGCCGCGCTCCGCACCTGGGCGGGGAGCTCGATGGCCTGCAGAGGGCGGCGGTTGAGCGTAATCGTGCAGCTCGGAGTGGACACCAGGTGCTGCTCGAGCAGGTTATGCCCTTCCGCGGTCGCGAGCCCGCCCAGAGCGCGACGGAGCCTGGCCGACAGCCCTTTCTTGGGAACACGGATGGAGCGGCCATCCAGGATGAATTCGGACGCCCCCCACTCGGCCGCCCCGCCGCGCGCGATGGCCAGCTCGCGCATCCGCGCCAGAGCCGGGTCGTCCGACCACAGGCTGGCGAAACAGCCCTCCACGTCTTCGGGCGCGAAAGAGTCTCCGTCGAAGCTCACCTGGAAGAGGTCGCTGCGAAGCTCGATGTCGACGCGCGAGGAGTGCGAGGCGACGGCGGCGCCCACTGCGTGGAGCATGAAGTAGACCGCCGAGGGCAGGCGGTACTTCTCGAGCAGCAACCGGGCGCGCCCGACGTCGAACGTAAAACTGCCCTGCGAATCGAGCGTCCCCATTCCCCGCAGATTCGCCAGCACGTCTTCGATGGCCACAGGGCTGGCTTTCTGGAAGGCAGGCGCTCATCCTGGTGGCTGCGAAGCTCAAGGGATGACTCTCGAGCCGTTCTCCGTCCCCGTCGAGGACGCCACCGGCGCGCGTTTGCTCACCCACGAGGGCGCGCTGGGCTGGCCCTGGCAAGAGATCAAGGTGTTGCACTGAGAGCCGTCTTGCTCCTGGTCGCCCTCTGCGTGGTCGCGCTGGCCGAGCCGCAGGGGGTGCTCTGTTTTCGGGGTAACGCAACGCGCACCTACTATGGCACGGGGCCGATCCCTCGCAAGCCCGTAGTGCGCTGGAAGGCGCCCGTCGGGGGGACCGGCGAGTGGGTGGGCACCGGCTGGACGGGTCAGCCCGCGGTGGTGAACGGCGAGGTGATCATTGGCTGTCTCGACGGCAAGCTCCGCTTCTTCGACGCCCGCACCGGGGCGGCCACGCGCAACCCGGTGGCGCTGGGGGGGAGCATCAAGAGCTCTGTCACGGTCGATCGGGAGGGTCGGCTTTTCGTGGGGAACCGGGGTGGCAGCTACTGGGTCCTCTCGCCGCAGAACGAGGTCCTGCTTCGCATTGCGGGCGACTGCGAGCCCAGCAGTGGGGCCCGGGTCGGCTACTGGCCCGACTTCGACTCCTCGGGTCTGGTGGTGGACGACACGCTGTACCTGGGGGGCGAGAACGGCTGGTTCTACCGCATTCCTTTGAGCTCGATGCAGCGCCGTGACACCTGGCGCACGGTCTACACTCCCACGCTGACCCCTCTCGCCTCGCAGGCGCTGGCTACTTCCAATGGCTATTGCAGCATCGAATCCTCGCCGGCGGTGACAGACCACCGCGTCTACCTGGCCACCGGCGCGGGGATGGTCATGGGGCTCAACCGGCAGAACCTGAAGCTGGAGTTCCAGTATGCCACCGGCGACGATACCGACGCCTCCGTGGTGGTGAGCCGCAGCGGCTACCTGTTCGTGGCGGCCGAGTGCGACTATTCGGGCGGCAACCGGACCCGGCTTTTCAAACTCGATCCAAGGGTGCCGCCTGCGCGCTGGAAGCTGGCGCGGATCTGGGAGCGCTCCTTCGAGGCCTATCCCCAAAAGGGCGGCCCGGGTTATCAGGACAACCTGGATGCGGGCATCCTGGGCACGCCGGCCCTGGGCCCCGGGCCTGACGGAACCCCCGAGGCCCGGCTCTATGTGGGCGTGGCCACGCGTCCCGGTAAGGAGGGCTGGTTGCTGTGCCTGGACAGTCGCACGGGCGAGAAGCTGTGGGCTTTTCAGTACCGGGCGCATATCTGGAGCTCGCCGGTGGTGCTGGACGGGAAGGTTTTGCTGGGCGACGCCGCGGGTTTCTTGCACTGCCACGATGCCCGCGACGGCCACGAGATCTGGCGGCTGCCGCTGGGCGGCGCCATCGAGTCCACCCCGGTGGTCTGGAACGGCTGGATCTACGTGGGCGCCCGCGACGGCTATTTCTACGCCCTGTCAGGGAAGTGAGGTGATATGAGACTTAGAATAAGACGAACGCATAAGAGAAAGCCGGGTATCAAGGGTCCAGCCGTCTTACTCGCCCTGATGAGGAGCAGGACCGGAAAGATTGCTCCTCGAGACATCGAGTTCATCGAGCGCGAAATAGAGGCTGCAGAACAGCCAGCGGATTGGTCTGACCCGCTCGCGGGTCCGAAAGGGGAAACGGGCCCTGACAACTAACCGATCCCGATGCCCCTCCGTTTCTTCAATACGCTGACGCGCAGCCTGGAAGAGTTCACCCCCATCGAGGCGGGCAAGGTGAAGCTCTATACCTGCGGACCGACGGTGTACAACTACGCCCATATCGGGAACTTCCGGACCTACGTGTTCGAGGATGTCCTGCGGCGCACGCTCAAGTATTTTGGCTATCAGGTGCACCAGGTGATGAACCTGACCGACGTCGAGGACAAGATCATTCGCCGGGCGCGCGAGGAGAAGGTTTCCGCGCGCAGCATCACCGACAAATACATCCAGGCGTTCTTCGCCGATCTGGACACGCTCAACATCGAGCGGGCCGAAGATTACCCGCGCGCCACCGAGTCGGTGGACAAGATGGCCGAGATCATCCGCAAGCTCCTGGCGGACGGGGTGGCCTACCGCTCCGAGGACGGCTCCATCTACTACTGCATCAGCAAGTTCCCCGACTACGGCCAGCTGGCCCACATCGAGGTGGAGGACCTGAAGGCCGGCGCGCGCGTGGCTCAGGACGAGTACGACAAGTGCAGCGCCTGCGACTTCGCGCTCTGGAAGGCCTACACCGAGGAGGATGGCGAGGTCTTCTGGGACCAGTACCCCGACCTCGGAAAAGGGCGCCCCGGCTGGCACATCGAGTGCTCGGCCATGGCCATCATGATCCTGGGCAACCACTTCGACATCCATACGGGTGGCGTGGATAACATCTTTCCCCACCACCAGAACGAGATCGCTCAATCAGAGGCGTTCACGGGCGAGAGATTCGTCAACTACTGGCTCCACTCGGAACACCTCAAGGTGGAGCACAGCAAGATGAGCAAGTCGAAGGGCAACTTCTACACCCTTCGAGAGCTCACCGAGCAGGGGCACGATCCGATGGCGATCCGTTATCTGCTGTTATCGGCTCACTACAAGTCGGGGTTGAACTTCACGTTCAGCGCGCTGGAGGGGGCGACGCACGCGCTGGAAGGCATCGGCAACTTCATCGTGCTGCTGCGCGAGCAGAAGAACGCCTTTGACAAGCCCTTCCCGGCGCTCGAGGAAGCCCGCACGAAATTCGAGGCGGCCCTGGCCGACGACCTGAATACGCCGATGGCGCTGGCGGCGTTGCACGGTCTCAAGGACGCCGGCAACCAGGCCATCAAGAACGGCGATCTGGGCGTCAAGGCAGCCACCGAGACGCTACAACTGGTACTGAAGATGGACACGGTGATGGGACTCAAACTGGCGCGCTACGCCCAAGATGAGGAGCTGACGCCGGAGCAGGCGCAGCTCGTGGAGGAGCGCCAGGCCGCGCGGAAGGCCCGCGACTTCAAGCTGGCCGACGAGAAGCGGAACGAACTTTTGGAGAAACACGGCATCGTGCTGGAGGATACGCCCCAGGGGATCCGTTGGAAGAAAGGGGCTCCAGTATGAGCAGGCGACAAGGCGGAAAGGGGCCGAGCCGCCCGGCTGCCCCCAGAAAGAAGCCAGCGGCGGCACCGCGGAAGGGCAACCGTCCGGCCTGGACCGAAAAGCCCGGGGCCAGCCGGCCTCGCAAGCGCGACGACGAGCCCGAGGACAAGCCCGCCCCGCGCCGGGGGGGAAAACCCACCGGCAAACCGGCTCCCCGCCGGGCCGACAAGCCTGCGGCCGCGCCGCGTCGAGGCTCGAAGAGCCCCGATCCGCCCGCCTGGGTCGAGAAGAAGACTCGCAAGACCGACTGGGAAGAGCGGCCGGCCTCGCGTCGGGGCAACCGCAAAGACGAAGAGAAGCCCGCCCCGCGTCGGGGGTCCAAGAGCCCGGACCCACCCGCCTGGGTGGACAAGAAGACCCGCAAGGACGAGTGGGAAGAGCGTCCCGCCGCGCGCCGTGGTGCGCGCAAGGATGAGGAGAAGCCCGCCCGGAAGGGCTCCAAGAAGCCGGAGCCGCCCGCCTGGGCCGAGAAGCCTGCGCGCGGCCGGGGCCGTGCGGCCGCCGAAAGCGAGCCTTCGGGGCAGTCCGCCGAGCAGCGCCACGACGCCGCCGCACGGCGTGTGCACGCTCGGCGTGACCAGGAGCAAGCGCGCTCGGTCAAAGGCCGCTTTACGCGCGACGACGGCCCCGCCTGGGAAGAGCGTCCTCCACGCGAGTCGGCCCGTGGCTGGGAACAGCGCGGCGACGCGGACGACATCGTCTACGGCCGCCGCCCCGTGCTGGAGACCCTGCGCGCGGGCCGCAGCCTGAACCGGCTCTACGTGCTGGCCGGGGCCGGCAACGTGCCCTCGGAGATCTTCCACCTGGCGCGCGAGCGCGACATTCCGCTGGTGCACGCGGACAAGGAGCGGCTGGAGCGCCTGTCCCGCGGGGGCAACCACCAGGGCGTCGTGGCTCAGGTCGCCGCGCGCGACTTCGCCAGCCTGGACGAGCTCATGAGCAAGTCGGCCGGGCCCCACGCGCTGATCCTGGCCCTGGACGGCGTGCAGGACCCCCACAACCTGGGCGCGCTGCTGCGCACGGCCGAGGCCGCCGGGGTCACCGGCGTGCTGTTGACCGCGCGCGGCTCGGTGGGCTTGACCGGGGCCGTCTCACGCTCGTCGGCGGGAGCCGACCAGCACCTGACCATCGCCCGCACCGACAAACTCGATCGCATCCTGAAGGATTGCGCCCGGGATGGCTTCGTGGTGGTGGGCGCGGACATGAAGGGCGGGCAGAGCCTCTTTGGCGGGGCCAACCTGACCGGACGGACGATTCTGGTTCTGGGCGCCGAGGGAGAGGGACTCAGCCCGAAGGTTCTGGAAGTATGCACTCATCGGTTGCGATTGCCGATGCTGGGCCAGATCGAGTCCCTCAACGTGTCTGTAAGTGGCGCCCTGTTTCTGTACGAGGCCGTACGTCAGCGGGAATTGAATAAAGTTCAACACTCCTCCTAGCGCTCAAACGGTATAGTGGCGCGTTTTCGCGCAAAAGCGGCCGGATGGGTGCGTTCACCTATTGTTTACTTTCCCTAACGAACATGTTATGATGAGCAGGCAATCGCGACCAGGGCTCGAATCATGGGGGTCCTCAACGCGCAAGCTCGGGTTGAGCGTTGGCAAACTTAGCCCGGAAGCGGTACAGAGAGCATAGTCCGGGGTGGGCACTTGGAATGGGGAACTGAAAGTGTTCCCTTGACGAGGTCAGGGGTCCTGCCTATAATGTGGCCTATAGTTTTCCCCGCAACCAGTGCCAATTGGAGGGCGAAGGTTTGTTGAAGCTCCAGCAAAGCACGTACATGGCAAACCTCCAGAACGAGCCCGACGAAGAAATCGTCAAGCTCGCGAAAAATGGAGACGAGTTTGCCACCGAGTATCTCATCAGTAAGTACAAGAACTTCGTTCGTGTGAAGGCGAAGTCCTACTTCCTGGTGGGAGCAGATCGGGAAGATATCATTCAGGAAGGGATGATCGGCCTTTACAAGTCGATTCGCGACTATCGGGCCGACAAGCTGTCCTCGTTCCGTGCTTTCGCCGAGCTGTGCATCACCCGGCAGATCATCACGGCCATCAAGACCGCCACCCGCCAGAAGCACATCCCCCTGAACTCGTATATCTCGCTGAACAAGCCGATCTACGACGAAGATTCCGACCGCACCATGCTCGACATCCTGTCGGGAACCAAGGTGACGGACCCGGAAGAGGTCTTTATCAGCCACGAGCTGTCGGACGATCTGCGCGAGAAGATCCAGCAGAATCTCAGCGAGCTCGAGTCCCAGGTCCTGCACTCCTATCTGGAGGGCAAGTCCTATCAGGAGATGGCCAAAGAGCTCAACCGCCACGTAAAATCGATCGACAACGCGCTCCAGCGCGTCAAGAGAAAGATCGAGAAGACACTCGGCGAGAAGCGGATGTAGGTTCGACCCCGGGTCGAGACTTACGACGGCGCATCGAAAGGTGCGCCGTTGACGTTCAGACCACCAGCGAAGCTCCCGGCGCGTCAGGGGGGTTCGTATGCAAGGAAGGGCCGCTTCGAGGAGCGGAGCGTAGCAGCGCTACGTGAGCACCGGAGAAGTGGTCCTGACGCGGTCAGACGGGCCCCCGTGGCGCGTCGGAACTTGCCCTGATAGCTCAGTTGGTAGAGCTCCCGCCTTGTAAGCGGAAGGTCGCCGGTTCGAGTCCGGCTCGGGGCCCCAAATTTTCCTGGTTGACAAACCTCGAGGGCCGTCGCTATGATAGGCCCTCAGCCACGGGTAGGTGGCCGAGTGGACAATGGCAGCAGGCTGTAAACCTGCCGCGCTACGCGCTACGGGAGTTCGAATCTCTCCCTGCCCACCAGGAAGCCTCGCAGCAATGCGGGGCTTCTTTTTTTTGCTATGCATCACACAAGTGGAGGGGTTGGCATCTTGCTAGGTCTGCTACTGCTTGAGGTCGCCACCGATGTCCTCGAGTCTCGGGAGACTTGAGGACAGGCTCTTGAGTCTGTCGGGAGAATGATGCTGCAGCTCGGGTAGGCCATCTTTAGATGGTGTCAGGTCCAGTTCGTGCGGTTTACTCTCGGTGTCTGGTGGAACAGGTCCCCGGAACCTTCTCGATACGGAAGCTTGCCACGTCCGGGAGGAAGTAGGGGCTGAGTCGCCCCCCGTGACCAGACAGCCACCCCGCTGGTCAGGAGCGGGCTCGTGAAGGCGGCAGGTCAGCCTCGGTCTCGCTTTATCAGGAGACCGAGCAAGTAAGATCTGGTGTGGACGTTGTCCTTGACCTGCCGGTAGATCTTGAAGGCGTTCTCGGTTAGCGTGATTAGCCCCAAGACTTCCTCCTTCTTGAAGTCCTTCGTGAGGTCGTAATCCGCTTCGTGTCTGGCTTGCTGCATTTCAACGAACGTTGCTGCGATCTTCTCAAGGTCCTTCGGAATAGGAGTTCCAGAGAGGTTCTTCCAGGGGTTAGGGGAGTTCGTTTTCGAGAAGGCCTCCGAGACGCTCTTCATGTTCCCGTGGATGAATCCACGGGCGACAGAGCGCCTCTGAGCCTCCCGGTCAGCTCCTGTACCAGAGACTATGAGACTACAAGCCTTATCGATCAGGAAGTGGAACAGTGCGTAGTATGCAGTGGATACCGCGCGACGTAGACTCGCCTGCTTTGGACGCTTCGGCTCCTTCTTCGCCAGGTGCTTCGCCTGCTCGAGAAGATCGAGGGAGAGACTCACCGTCTAGCTCGCGTATTCGAACCTGACGAAAGGCCACTTGTTGACGGCCTGATCCTCGAAAACCTTGGCGACCGTCTCTCGTGCTTGCCAGATCTTGTCCGCGTCACGGACCGAGCCTGACTTCTCCTCTACCCGCAGGAACGTCAGTATTGCAGGTCTCCCTTCGGAGTCCTGGGTCTCTACGATCCGAATGCCCTTCACCCACTTGGGGAGCTGCTTCTTCAGGGCAGTCACTAGCTTCTTAACCTCTACCGGGTCCATTGACTCACCTCACGCTGGAAGTTCAGGTTAGTCCACTGAGTCACCTGCGAACAGGGTTCTCCTCAATCGAGCTTACGCGAGCCCCTAAGGGAATATTACCACAGCGCGCCTCTGCGGGTCCCTGCTGGAAGAGGAAGGCCGCCCTCCTGGCGAATTTTTCAGGTATGGGCCCCGTGATCGACGACGACAGATTTAACTTCATCGCGATGATGGGGCTATTCGGGTTCTGCGCTACCCTCGCCGTAATGGGTCTGGTCGTCGGGTTCGTGACCCTGGGTCCGACGAGGAAGCTCGGGTGCTTCAACCTGCTGGCATTCACGTTCGGTCCGCACCTGCTCATGATGGTCTGGGCGCTTAGCTTCAGCAGGGCCAAGGCCCTGGGTATCATCAGGTCTGACTTTTACCTCGATTGGTCTTCCCTCCCGGTCCTGGTAGGGACGGTCGTTCTGACGGGCGGCCCCTTAGTGATAGGCATGCGGGTGCTAGGGCAGAGGCTCATCGCCCGATTCTCGTAGAGGTGGCCAGCGCGCCCTTCGGTGGCCCCAGACTGCCCCTGGGCTTTGAGAGTCTACTTCCGCACTGGGCGAGGGCCTCCGCACTTTCGGTAGAACTTAGGGGGAATGGGTTTTCGCCAGAAGAACGACCGTGCGGGTAAGCTCTGGATCAGGAAGCACTATCGCGAGTTGCTCCTGGAATGCGGACTTACCGAACTCATCCTGTCCAGCCCAGACCACTTCACGGATTTCTTGAACCATGGCCTGCTCGACCATCATCCCGACCCCATGGGCTTCGACATGAGCGATTCGATGAGCCCAGCCCAGTGCGAGCGGCTTCTTGGTCTCCTCCGGGACGAGGGGTGTCCCTACGGGGGAGACTGGTATTTCATGACGGTGGCGCTGGAGCTGTGCCGGAAGCTCTCCCAGGGAGACCCGTAGGTCTTTCCGCCTCCCAGCGCGCCTTCGGCGCCTTCCCGGGGGTCAATCCTCCACGATCCACCCTTGGCGAGAGTCTCAGCTTCCGCTTCCCGTGGAGGCTTCCCGTGCCAAACAGCACGAGCCCCGCTCCTCCGCCGTAAACCATCCCCTGGATGAGATCTCGTCGGCGGCTCATACCTAAAAATTGGCCGACGCCGTACTCTCCCCTGCACGAGGGGCGGCAACTCGAGTTGCAACTGCTATAATAGGGTTATGCTGACCTCCGAACACCCGGTGATCGCTCTTCTCGAAATGCTTGAGAGGAGGCGCGGGAAGCCCTGGTGGTACGTGCAGGTCGGGTTCATCGTCATCTTCTCGGTGGTGATGGCCCTGAGTATCATGCTCGGACTGAGCTACCGAAGCTGCTTCCTGATGGCGATGGCCTTCCCGATGTTGGCAGGCTTCACTCTTGGCACCGGGGTCGCGGTGCGGTTCCTGGACGCGCGCATGCGGGGGCAGGCCTCCGACGACCTGCGCAGCTCGCTGGTCAACCCGTCCGCGCTGCTCGACGGCACCACCTTCTATTGCGCCCGGCGCACCCTGCGCGACAGCGGACCCTGGTGGGTGATGCTGGCCCTCGCGCTCGGGCCCCAGAGCTGGCGCGGGATCGCGCTCAGCTTCCTGCTGCTGGCGTTCTCCGCCTGGCTCGTCCTGCAGTTCCGCTATGCCGCCGTGGCCACGCTCCAGGGCCGGGGGAGCCGCTGGCTCGCCCTGCCGGCCAGCCTGCTCCTGGGCCTGGGCTCCATGGGCGCGATGCTCGCGCTGGTCAGTCTGGACGGACGTCATCCCGAGCTCTTGCTGGGAGGCTTCCTCGTCGTCGTGCTGGCCGGCCTGGGGCTGCGCAACCTGGCTCTGCGTACCCTCCTGCGAGGCGACGGCTTCTGGGTCCGCTGGCAGGGCGTCATTATGAAGGCCGTCCGGCTGACCCGCCTGCCCCTCCCGCTGCCCACGCACACCAACGCGGTCGCGGCTCGCGAGCTGCGCCGGCAGAGCTGGTTCGTGGCCGGCCTGCCGGGGAGACTGCTGTTCCTCCTGGCCCTGTTTGCCGCCGGTCAGGTCTACTTTCTGGCCATGGCCCGCCTCTTGCCCGGCGAGCAGTCCCTGGCCATCTCCTTGCAGCTCTTCCTGATCGCCTTCGGACTGCAGGGCGGCCACGGCGTGTTCCTGGCCCTGGTCAGCGACCTGCGTGACTCGGCCCGCCTCTCGGCCCTCAAGCAGACGGCCCTGACGGCGCGTGAATACGTGGAGGGTGTCTCGCTGGCGGTGGCCCTGCCGACCCTGGCGATGCTCGCGATGGGGATTCCGCTGGTGGTCCACCTGGCGCCCGTCAGCTATCCGCCGACGTGGCTCCTCTCGCTGGCCGTCATCGGCTTCTGCTCGGCTTTGAACGTACTCTACCTGACGCTGACGGCGGACCGCTGCGCGGCCATTCGTCCGAAGGGGGAGCCGTGGCCCGTGTCGCACTGGGCGCTGGCCGCGGGCGGCTACGCGCTGATGCTCAGCCTTTTTCCCATCGTGATGGTCAAGCCCGAGCTGATCCCGCCCTTCGCCCTGCTGACGCTGGGCATCACCCTGATTCTGCGCTACAACGCCGAGCGATCCATGCAGCGCCACCTGCCCTGAAATGCAAAAAGCCCCGCTCCCACGAGAGCGGGGCTTTTGCAGCCTACTGGCCGGGGGTCTGGTTGGCGACCATCACGATGGCGGCGTCCGTGCCGCCCAGGGCGTAGCCCAGGCTGAACGCGCTGGCCATGAACGCCTGCGTCTGCAGCTTGTTGGCGCCCACCAGGCGGTCGGACTCGTCGATCATCTTCTCGCCCAGGCCCTTGCCGTGCGCGGAAGCTGACTGGAGGGCGTTGGCGCCCATCGCCTTGAGCTTCTCCTGAGCCGCCTCCAGGCGCTGCTGGAGCTCTTCGAAGAACTTGTCCACCGCTTTACCGAGGTCCTCGCCGATGCCATCGGGCGTCTCGCCCGCGACGGAAGCAGGCTTGGCGGCCTGCGAGCCAGCGTCGGCGTGCATCAGCACGGCGCCGTCCAGGGCGCCGGCCAGCATTCCGGCGGCCAGGGCGTTCAGGGCCAGGGTGCGGCTATCCTCGGCCGTCTGGGGCAGCGCGGCCAGGCCGGTCAGGTCGTTCTTGAACGCCGACTTCACTTCGCCCGACATCGCCTTCAGCTGCTCGCGCGCGTCCGGATTCGTGTTCATGGCCTCTTTGGAGGCGACCAGGATGTCGTCCACGGCCCGGTAGATCTCGGCGGCGCCCGGCGGCGGCGCCGGCGGGGCCGGCGGTTGCTGGTTGGCAAACGTGCGGTTGGCGGTAATGCTATTCATAAACGGAAGTCTCCTCATTATCTCTCGGATCCCCCCGGAGGGGACGCCCCCAGTCTATGCGTGCCGTGGCCGGGCAGGTTACCGGAGTGTGAACACTTCGCGTGCTATACTGCTCTTCATGGGGGCAAGACGGGGAGGCGCGCTGGCCTCGGTTTTGGGGCTCGTGGTCCTCTTGCTGCTGATCTGCGTGATGGTGGCCACGCTGTCGGTCACCAACCTCAACTTTGCCCGAGGCTTCCGCGAGGCGGTCCAGGCCGAGCTGCTCGCGCGCGCCGCCATGGCGCAGTTCATGGCCGATCAGGACCTCCCGACCGGCTCGGCTCTCGAGCCGGGCGCCCGCCCGTCGCTGGCCGAGCGCTATCCCGGTGGCAGCATCTTCCCCGATGGCGCCTCCCGCCTGGACGGGACCGTCGAGCTGACCTTCGACAGCAGCCAACCCTACTATTCGCTCGACAACTCACAAAGCGAGTCGCCCGCCGCGGGCTGGGCCGATCGGGGCACCGACGACCGCAGCGTCTGCCCGTTCGGCGTCGACCTGGTCCTGAAGGTGACCTGCGCGCGCAAGGTCAGCTACTACGAGGCGGTGCTGCGGCGCCGCTGGCCCTACGTGCTGGCCACCCACGGCAACGTCGGTTTCGTCGATCAGTCCCACGTCAAAGGCGATTTGCTCGTGTATCCCGCCCGCATCCGCCAGCCGTCCGACCCGCTTCCCAGTTACGAGATGGCCACTAAGGTTTCCCGGGACGAGTACGACCGGATCCTCACTTACAACAGCCTGCCGCGCGTGGGCGTGGTGGCGGTGGGGAGCCCTTCCAACGACCTGCGTCAGGGCAATACCTACGAGGGCCACGCCGACTTCGTGGGCGATCGCGTCGAGAACGGCATGATGCAACTCGTGGTCCCGCTGCCGGGCAACACGGCCATTCCGATGCCGCGCAACGACAGCTACAACTTCCCGGGCACCCTGCCTCCCGACGGCCTGGGGCGGCGCAAGAGCCTGCTCGACCAGCTTTTGCAGCAGCCCGGTCCCTCCGGGGAAGAGCTGCGCCCGCCCAACAGCCCCACGAATCTGAGTAACAGCGGAGTTCCTTACTGGCTGCTGCAGAACGACCTGTTCCTGGCCGGCAACGACGACAACATTCCCACGTTCACACGTCCGACCGACGTCCTCCTCGGCGATTCTTTCGTGGTCAGCGGCTCGCTGGGCAACCATTTCTCGCCCGACAGCGGCCCCGCGCCTCTCAACTCGGCCACCGGGGCGGGCATCTTCCTGCGCGACACCACCCTTTTCGTCACCCACAACCTCGACCTGCGCAAGCTCGAGACCGCCGACGGAACCGAGACCGTGCCGGCCCTGCGCGGCTCCAACGCGACGCTCATCGTGGGCGGCGCCCTGGTGCTGGACGACGGCGCTCTGGACGCAGTCGACCGCAGTATGGTGATCTACGCCAACTCCCTCGTCTTCAAGGCCCAGGGGAACTACCGCGGCCTCATCATGGTGCGCGAGGGCGCGGTCTTCTATCCGGGCGAGTCCGGAGGGATGACCATCGAGGGCGGCGTGCTCTGCAACGCCCTGCCCAGCTACATCGCACGCCTGCAGGACGAGCCGGGGGCGCCCCCCGATCCCGCTGACGTGCCGTTCGAGGTGCGCGGCCTGACGCTGTTTGCCACCACGCTGAAGTACAATCCGGCCTACCTCAAGAGCATCCACGCCTTCGGCAAATTCGAGCCGGTGCTCTTGCGCAAGCTATGAAGCGCGGGATGTCGCTGCTCGAGATGGTGGTCTGCATCGGCCTGCTGGCCCTGGTGATCCCGTTCGTTCTCAACCTCATCCCGAGCGGGTCGCTGGCTCTGCACAAGGCCGAGGAGGTGCAGGCGGCCACGGCCACCGCAGCTCTCTTGATCGAGGAGGCGGGGGAGGGTGACCTGGACGAGGAGCGCGGGGAGTTCCACGTGCGGCGAGCGATCTACCAGGTGGATGACCGCCTGAGCGACGTGGTGGTCGAGGTGACCCCCCGGCGTGGCGCGCCCGTGCGACTGGCCACGCGGATTCGGGTCGATGCGCCGTAGCGCGTTCACTCTAGTCGAGGTGCTGGTCACGGGAGCGTTGCTCTTGCTGGTCCTGGCGATCATGCTGGCCATCCTCGTTCCGGCCTTGCGCGCCTGGCTGCGCAGCGACGAGCGCTCGCAGGTGCAGCAGAGCGCGCTGCTGGTCTTGCTGAAGGTCCGCGAGGAGGTGCGCGACGCAGCTCCGGGCTCTCTCAAACCGCTGGCGAACGGGCTCGCGCTGGCTTCTTTCGGATCCAAACCCGAGTATGCCGAGGGCGACCTGCTGTGGAGGAAGCACGTCGTCGTCTATCTGGCCGAGCGCGAGGTGCGCAGCCAGGACCTGCCTTTCCCGCCCAACATCGCGGCGCCGCCGTTTACCACGTTCACGCCGCGGGCCGACGACCACCTGGTGACGCGCAATATCCGCACGCTGAGCTGCGAGCTCACGGCGCGCAAGACGGTGCACGTGAGGGTGGAGGCCGAGCTCCGAGGGCGAGTGGCGGTGCTCGAAAGCATCCTGGCGCCGGTCATGCGGTGAGGGAACCCGCGCGCCGGCTCGAGCCGTCCTTTCTTTGACAATCGAGCGAGGGTTCCGCGCCCTCGCCGGGAACGAGGCACGATGCGAAAGATCCTGGTGATTCTCCCCATTCTAGCTTGCCTGATGGGCTGCGGCGGCACCGAGTCCGACTTCACCCAGCAGGCTGTCTCCCCGGTGGCTCTGCCCACCTCCTTGACCCAGCCCGTGGATGCTACTCAGGGCGCCAATTTGCGCTTGCAGACGCACGAGCTGACCATCCCCGCCAACTCGCTGTCCCAGAGCACCACCGTATCGCTGAGCACGACGCCCCAGCCTTCGGTGCAGCCGCGCGACCCGGACTTCCACGCCTTCGGCACCCATCTGGTGGTCGACCTGGGCAGCGCCGACGTCCACCACCAGGGCCTGATGGTCCACCTGCCGGCGCCCGAGAAGATGGGCGGCCAGGTGTTTCCGGTGGAGATCGTGGACGGCGTGTTCGTGCCGCTGACGGGCCAGACCCAGTCCGACGGCACGGTGCTGGCCCAGGTCAAGGGGGACGCCGCCCATTTCGAGGTGGGCTATGCCGAGCAGATCTCGTTCTACCCGCCCCACGTCAACTGGGGCAGCTACAACGGCTACTATTTCAACCCGGCCAGCGGCAAGTTCGAGGAGTTCATCCACCTCGGTCAGGTCACCGGCACGGTGCCCAATCTGGGCCCGAACCCGATGATGGTCGTGCACGGTCTGGGCTCGAACATCCGCAAGCAGGAGTTCGCTCCGGTGACGCAGTTCTTGCTCGACAAGGGCATCATCACGGGCGCCGTGGGCTTCGAGTACGACACGCTCGACTCCATCACCGCCAACGGCGGCTACCTGGCGCAGTTCTACGCCGAGATGGCCAAGGTCAATCCGGGTGCGACCTGGCGTCACTATGCCCACAGCATGGGCTGCCTCGTTTCGCGCGAGTGCATCGAGAACAACACCCTGCCCATCGCCGCCACCGGCAACGTCACGGCATTCCTGTGCGGTCCCCACACGGGCAGCGGCGTGATCAACATCCTGCAGGGCTCCCTGTCGCTCTTCCAGGAGTTCACCGCCTTCATCGTGATGAATGACGTGCTCGACTTTACCAACAGCAACTTCGAGCGCTGCCAGGTCAGCGCCCAGGACCCGGGCTTCCAGGACCTGGCGGATGGCTCCCCGGTGACGGGAGCGCTCAATCAGAACGCCGCCCAGCACCATCCCCAGTTCACCTATAACACGATGGCGGGGGACGATCGGGGTCTGGAGTTCGACCTGCTCGACGACATCATCGGACAGGATTTCGACGATGGCCTGGTGGACATCGCCAGCGCGAACTTCTCGGGACTGGGCCAGAAATCAGCCGAGCTGGCCCCGGTGAGCCACATCACCGCGGTGACGAGCGCGGAATACGCTTTCCCGATCGTGCAGCAGTTCCTTACCCCTTAAAGCGAAACCGGGCCAGGGTGTTGAGCACCTCGGCCGGGAGGTGCCAGCCGCCCTGCTTGTGATCGTAGGGCTCGAGGGCTTCCTCGGGCAGGTCGATCTCGAGCAGGGCTTTTCCACGTCCCGTGGGGATTTTGTGCACGCGCACGCGGCCCGTGAAGCCTCCGTCGAGGATGGCCTCGGCCTTTTCCCGGGAGGTGCGGTGGTAGATCTTCATGCGCAGGCGTTCGCGGTTTTTGGCCCGAAGCCTCGAACCTCATGGGCAAGCATTCCCGAGCCAAGAAGGCTCGCAAAGAGCTGTCGGACTGGGTGAAGGACGTCCTGACCCGGGCGCACGACGGCCAGCGCAAGATGGCTCGCGAGACGTTCGAGGCGGCCCAGACCCTCGAGGCCTGCGTGGAGACCGGCCTGAACGCGGGCGGGCTCTACGACATGGCCCGCCAGACGCTGGACGAGGTGTTCCAGCCCAAGCTGGCCTGCAAGAAGGGCTGCTCTTACTGCTGCCACATCCCCGTGGCGGCCTCGATGCCCGAGGTGATCAACGCGGTCAAATTCGCCGAGGCGACGTTTCCCCCCAAACGCTTCGAGGCGCTGAAGGAGCGGTTGCGGAAAGCGGACGAGGTGGTCGCGGGCCTGGACCCGCGCGAGCGCGCCCTGCGCAACGTGGCCTGCCCGTTCCTCGAGAACGACCAGTGCTCGGTTTACCAGGCCCGTCCCGTGGCCTGCCGCGCCTGGCACTCGCTGGACGTGGCGCCCTGCCAGGAGGGCTTCCAGCACCCGGACGCCCCGCCCGAGACGCCCACGGTCGGCCCGATTCTCTTCGCCGGGGACGCGGTGCGCGAGGGCCTGCGCCTGGGCCTGGTGGACGCCTTCGTGGACGGGACAAGGGTGGATCTGATTCGCGGCGCCCACTGGATCGTGAGCGACGACTTTGCCCTGGACAAGTGGCTCGCAGGCGTGTCCATTCCGGACGAGGTGGCCTTCAAGACGCCCGAGCCCTAAGGCAGCTTGTAATCGCTGACGTCGACCTTCCAGACGTTGTTTTCCTTGAGCAGGTGGACTTCTTTGACCAGGGTCTCCTTGGAGCTCTTGTCCTCCTTCGTGCGCCGGAAGGTGAGGGTGGCCTTGTTGGGACCCACATTGCTGTCCACCAGGGGGAAGAAGCCCTCGGCGGCCTCGATCTTGAGCATGCCGCCCATCAGGTCGAGCCACTTCTTCTGGTCGGCCGCGCTCAGGGCCGACAGCATCTTGACCGAATCGGCCGTGACAAACGGATAGAGCTCGGAAAGGCTCCTGGCCTTGATGGCGGCCTGGTCGAAGGCCTTGGAGGCGGCCAGGGCGTCGGCTTTGGGATCGGCCAGGGCCGGAAGAATGAGCAGTAGGAGCAACGTGGAAACGAGCAGGGAGCGCATGGCGGGCGCCTTCCCGCTCGGTTGAGCGAGTTCCTTTTGGAGAATGCCTATGGACGCTATCTTCAAGCTGCTGGAGGACCCGATCGCGGAGATGCGTGAGGTGGGAGCGCGGCGCTTTCTCCAACTCGTCACGGAGGGCTACCTGGAGCGCTGGGGGCGCGCCCCCGACCCTTACCGCGAGGCCGCCCGCGCGCTCGCCTCGGACCGCCGCTTCACGCACGACTTCCTGCAGATGCTGGAGACCGGTGCCAGCAACGGCGAGCTGCTTCAGACCCTGGGCCACCTCTGCCTGCCCTCGCAACTGGGACCCGTGCTGGCCCTGATCATCGAGAGAGCCCCGGTGCGCGAGCGCTACGCGCTGGCCCGAACCCTGGGTGCCCAGGGCCACCTGCCGAGCTGCCTGCGGCTGCTCAACGGCACCCGGCGCCGCGCGGGCGCCGTGGCCCTGCGCCTGGCGATCGCGCTCGAGCGGGTGGAAGCCCGCGAGGCGGGCACTTACCGCGACGATCCGAGCTGGACCGTGCGAACGCTGATCAGTAGTTCTTCGTCGCTTCCTTGAGCTGGTCGTCCGGCAGCGGGTTGGCCGGGTCGGCCGGGACGCCGGCTACGACCTTGGGGTAGATCTTGCGCAGGTGCATGTCGTAGGTGTTGACGGTGCGCATGGCGATGTCGCCGTCGTCGGCTTGCTTGAGGTAGGACTCGTACTCGCTCAGCTGATACTGGAGGGCCGGGGCCAGCTCCTGGAACTGGATGCCGATCAGGTGAGCGCGGCGGCCCACCTCGCGGCACCAGACCACCTTGGCCGGGACCAGCAGCATGGGGAACAGCGTGGTCTGCAACTCGACCGTCAGGACCAGCTGGGTGCCGACCTCGACGGGCTCGTGGACCTCGAGCTGCATGCCGTCGGCGTTGAAGTCTTTCGAAAGAGCGTGGATGCCGTGAGAGACCACGCGCAGGCGAGCGGGGAGACGCGCTTTGCGACGAGCGGCCCCCTGGCCCTCGGCGGCCTGGTTCAAACCCTGCTGCGTGGCGTGGTAGATGGCCGACAGGCTGCGGGTCTCGAGCACCTGGCTCTGGCAGACGAATTTCTTGTCCGTGTGCGGGCGGCAGGACAGCACCATGACGGCCAGTTTGAACTCGCGCTTCTTCTCGCCGTCGGTCAGCTCGAAACGGATGCGCAGAACTTTGCCCTCGGGATGGGACTTTTTGCTGCGGAATGTGACGTTGGGACCGGTGACTTCGACCAGCTCCACGGGCTCGGGACGTTTGAGAAAATCGAACACGTCTCAAGTCTTCCAGCTCTGCCTGTAGGTTCCTCCGCCTCCGGTCGCGAACCGGCCCCGAGTGTTCGGACAACTGGGAATCCTGAAGCGACGCCTGGGCTGTGCCCGCCCCGCTTATCAGTCCCACTTTTGCGCCAGCTGCCACCTGATGGCCGAGTTCGGCGGCAAGCCGGCCTCGCTCTGGATGAACTACGATCTCACGTTTCTGAGCGTGCTCCTGAGCAGCCTGGTAGGCCCCGGCACGGCCCGCGCGCTCCCCTGTACCGCGCTGCCCTGGCGCAAGGTCCAGGTGGCTCCCTTGCCAGTCCGGGAACGCCAGGCTCTGGCTGCTCTCAACCTCGCCCTGCTGGCTGCCAAGCTCGAGGACGACCGCCAGGACGAGAAGGGACTGACGCGCCGCCTGGCGGGCGCCTGGGTGGCCACCTACCAGAAGAAGGTCGACGCGGTGCTGGGCGAGAGCGGCTTCCCCCTCGAGCTGATCCGCGCGTTGCCCGAGCGGCAGCTCCAGGCGGAGAAGACGGCCACCACGCTCGAGGAGCTGAGCGCGCCTACCTCCGAGGTGATCGGCGCCATTCTGGCCCACTTGGGCGAAGGAAGGCGCATCGACGAGCTCCGCGCGCTCGGCGAGGCGCTGGGCACGTTTCTCTACTACCTGGACGCCGCCCAGGACTTCCAGCAGGACGCTCGCAAGAAGCGTTTCAACGCCCTGCGCCACGTCTGGGGGCCCGAGTGGCAGGAAACGCGCGCCGCTGCCCTGCTGCACCAGGCGCTGGAAACCCTGAGCGACCGCTTGCGCCGCTTTGAAGATCTGCAGCCGCTGGGCCGGCTGATCGGCCCGCTGCTCGACTCGCTGGCCGACCGCCTGCCCGTGCACGCCGGCTGGATCCCGAGCTGGCGACGCGCGCAGGCCGCCAACTGCGACTGCCCGTCCGACTGCGGAGGCTGCGACAGCTGCTGCGGCAGTGGGGGCGACGCCGCCTGCTGTGGCAGCGGTGGCGACACCGGTTGCTGCGCCCACGGCCACGGCTGCAACGCCTGCGACTGCTGCTGCTCGAGCTCGGGCAGCGGCAACAGCACGGTGGAGTGCTGCTGTTGGAGCGCCGACTGCTGCAGCTCGGGCAGTGAGGTCGGCACCACCACCCCAACAACAGCCCCGATGCCCCTGCGTTGTCCTGGCTGTCGGGGAACCCTCAAAGCGCAGAAGGCGGGCAAGGTCGAGGTGGACAGCTGCCCGTTCTGCGCCGGAATCTGGCTGGACAAGAACGAGCTCGTCGTCCTGTCCAAGATGCGCTCGCTGCCCGGCTGGCTGCTCGAACCGGTGCCGTCGGCGCCCGACAAGGACCTCGTGCCCGAAGGCGAGCGCGAATGCCCGCGCTGCCAGATGAAGCTGCAAACCGCTGACTCCAAGGGCGTGAGGGTCGACCTGTGTCGGGGCTGCGAAGGCCTCTGGCTGGATCGGGGCGAGCTGAACCGGCTGCTGAAATCCTAGAAGTTCAGCCCGTAGCTGCCTTTGTTGTCGTCCTTGGCGGGCGGCGACGGACTCGGGGCGGAGGAGCCCCCGCCCCAGGTCGACCCGGTCCCGTGGTCCTTGAAGCTGGTGGGGAAGCTCGGGCTGCTGTCGCCCGACGACCCGCCGCCGCCCCCGAAGAAGCCCCCGAAGAGACCCGGGCCTCGCTCCACCACCTCTTCGCCGCGGTCGCGCAGCTTGTCCAGCTTGCGCTTCGCCGGACCGGGTCCCAAGGCGGGTCCCTCGTCGAAGAGGAAGTCGAAGATCCGCGTCACCATGCCGCGTGGCGGCCGGGGAACCGGCTCGGGCTCCGGCTTCGGAGCGGGGGCCGGCATGGGCCGCGAGGAGGACGTGGTCGCCACCACGGGAGCCGCGCGGCGCTCGAGGCCCAGCGAATCGACCAGGTGCTCCAGCGGCATCGTCTGCAGCCAGACGCGGCCGGGTCCGGTGAGAGTGGCCATGAACAGGCCCTGGCCGAAGAGAGCGTTGGCCACGCCCTCCACCATCTTGACCTCGAAGCGGACGGTCGGGTCCATCATCCCGACGTGGCCCGGGCGCAGGTGCAGCTTCTCGTCCGGTGCCAACGTCTGCATCACCAGCTCGCCCGACAGATCGATGAACACGGTTCCCGGGCCGACGACTTTCTGCATCACCAGCCCCTGCTGGCCGAAGAGCCAGACATCGGGGTTGTGGAAGGCCAGCTCCAGCGACACCGACTTCTCGGCGCAGAGAAAGCTCTCGCGACGACACAAGATCGCCTCGCCCTGGCCCAACTCCAGCGGCACGATGGTGCCCGGGTAGCGGGCGGCGAACGCCACGCGGGCGTTGCGGTCGGCCTTGAACTCGGTGACGAAAAGGCTGGAGCCGGAGAAGGCGCGTTTGACGCCTTCCCACAGGCCGCCGCCGGTGTGCGTCGAGACTTTGACCCCGTCGCTCATCCAGGCCATGCTGTGCGTCTGGCTGTAGATGAGGTCGGAGGGGGTCAGGTCGAGGGTGAGAGTCTGGAGGAGGTTGCCCGAGATCTCGTATTTCACCCCGAGTGAATTCGCTCTTGTCGCGAGCTTCCCCCTGTGTTCCAGATCACAGCGTGGGGGCGGACCCAGACGGTATCATCGCATTGGAAGACCCCACACTTTCCCCTAACAAGGAGAGAAGCTCGATGCCCGAAACCAAAGTAGAATTCGCCCCCGTCGCCGATGACGTCCGGGAAGAGAATAAACGACTGAGTAAGAAGAACTTCGACCTCGCCCGCTCGCTGGCCGCCGCCCAGAAACGGATGGTGGATCAAGAGCAGAGCATCACCGAAATCAAATCCCGCCAGGATCGCTGGGTAGAAGACATGCAGGGCGACCTGGCCTTCGTCTGCCAGCAGCTCGTGGCCGAGCAGGAGTCGCGCCTCCAGGCCGTCGAGGGCAAGAACGAATACAAACCTCTGGCAGAAGGAGACGTCTCCGGCGCCATTCGGCGCGCTTCGGAAATTCGCGAGAAGCTGAAGCAATTCGAAGCCAGACGCCGCGAAGCCTAGCTCGACCGGCGCTCTGCGAGGGCGAGACGGAAGTCTCGCCCTCGTCTCGTTCTACAGGGAATCTTGACGGACGAAAGCGAACCTCGCCGACATGAGCAGCGAGACGGCAACCGCCCCCACCAGCGCCACCAAACGCTTTCCCTGCCCCGGTTGCGGGGCCACCCTGGTCTTCGCGGCCGGGTCCGGGGACAAGATGCACTGCGAATACTGCGATGCCGAGGTGGACATCCCCAAGACCGAAACCGTGACCCCTTTCGCCGGCCCGGTCGAGCACGCGCTGTCCGAGCTTCTCAGCGGCGAGGCCAACAAAGGCTGGGGAGTGCAGACCTACTCGGTGATGTGCAAGCAATGCGGCGCCACCACCACCTTTCCGGACAAGAAGACCTCGGGAGAGTGCTCTTTCTGCGCCTCCCGGATGGTGGCCGAGAAGCCGGCCGACCCCAACCTGATCACCCCCGAGACCCTCATTCCGTTCAAGGTCACCAAGGACCAGGCGGGGAAAAAGTTCTCCGAGTGGGTCTCCTCGCTGTGGTTCCGTCCCAACAACCTCAAGCGCATGGCCCGCGTGCATGAGATCAACGGGCTTTACACTCCCTACTGGACCTTCGACGCCCGGGCCGAGACCCGCTGGCGGGCCGAGAGCGGCTACTACTACCAGGAAACCGAGCACTACAAAGACTCGGAGGGGAAAGATCAGACCCGGCAGGTCACCAAGACCCGCTGGCAGCCGAGCTCCGGGCATCACTGGGGCACCTATGACGACGTGCTGATCTGCGCCTCGAAAGGCCTGCCGGAATCGCTCGTGAGCGTGTTGGAGCCGTACGACACGAAGAGCCAGCTGGTGCAATACAAGCCCGAGTATCTGTCGGGTTGGGCGGCTGAGGAGTATGCGGTGGGTCCCCGCGACGGGTGGGAAAAAGGGCAGAAGGCCTTCGAAGCCCTGGAATACAGCGCTTGCGCCCGCGAGGTTCCGGGCGACACCCACCGCAATCTGCAGATCTCGATGCGGCTCGACAATGTCACCTGGAAGCACGTGTTGCTGCCGGTCTACATCGCGGCCTATCGTTACAACGGCAAGTCGTACCGCTTCCTGGTCAATGGAGAGACGGGCAAGGTCTCGGGCGAGGCTCCCTACTCGTTCTGGAAGATCCTCTTCCTCATCCTGGCCATCCTGTTCGCGATCCTGTTGTTCGTGCTGGTGAGCGGCGGGGACAAGGGGGATCAGGGCTACCGCCCCGCGAACCCCGCTGGACACTACAGAGTAAGCGAGGTTCCCCCATGGCGCACGACGAGATCCGCAACCTGGTCGGTCAGCTAGCCGAGACTCCCACCGACCTGCACGACGGCAGCTTCTTGCTGACCTGGCAGCAGAGCGAGCAAAACCTCCGGGCCGTGCTGCTGGCCGCCGAAGCGCTGCAGAAAATGGCTAAAGCCGGCGTCTCCTCCAAGCTCTTCGATACCGGGCTGGGTATCTCGATCTTCCGCGACAAATCGACCCGCACGCGCTACTCGTTCCGGGCCGCCTGCAATATGCTCGGCCTGATGACCGAGGAGCTCGACGAGAGCACCTCGCAGATCTCCCACGGCGAGACCGTGCGCGAGACCGCCAGCATGATCAGCTTCTTCTCCGAGGTGATCGGCATCCGCGACGACATGTTCCTGGGCGCCGGCCACAAGTATATGCAGGAGGTCTCCGACTCGGTGCAGGAGAGCTACGACGAAGGCGTGTTGTTCCAGCGCCCGTCGGTCGTCAACCTGCAGTGCGACCTGGACCATCCCACCCAGTCGATGGCCGACCTGCGCCATCTCATCGAGACCTATGGCGGGCTGGAGAACCTCAAGGGCAAGAAGATCGCCATGACCTGGGCCTACTCGCCCTCTTACGGCAAGCCGCTGAGCGTGCCGCAGGGCATCATCGCGCTGATGACCCGGTGGGGGATGGACGTCACGCTGGCGCATCCCGAGGGCTACGACCTCGTGCCGGACACGCTGGAGGCCGCCAAGAAGCACGCCGCCGCGTCGGGCGGCTCGTTCAACGTGGCCCACTCGATGGCCGACGCGTTCAGCGGAGCCGACATCGTCTATCCCAAGAGCTGGGCGCCCTACAAGGTGATGGAGAAGCGCACCGAGCTGCTGCTGGCCCGGAAGCACGACGAGCTGAAGGAGCTCGAGAAGCACGCCCTGTCCGAGAACGCCAAGCACAAGGACTGGGAGTGCACCGAGGAGCTGATGAAAAAGACGAAGGACGGCAAGGCGCACTACATGCACTGCCTGCCGGCCGACATCACCGGCGTCTCCTGCAAGGAAGGCGAGGTGGCCGCCTCGGTGTTCGAGCGCTACCGCCTGGCCACGTATCGCGAGGCGGGCCACAAGCCCTTCGTCATCGCCGCCATGATTTTGCTTACCCGCTTTGCCGATCCGGCCGGCATGCTCAAGGCCTGCCTGGACCAGAACCTGGCCCGCCGGGGCTGCGTGAAATCGCTGGCGGCCCGGTGAGTCTGTCGCTGGAGCGGGTGCGGGGACCGCTCTCGGCCGTTCCCCTGTTTTCCGGTCTGGACGAGCCGGCGCTGGAGGCCCTCACCCGGGCCTCCACGCTGCGCCACCTCGAGCCGCACGAGCGCCTCATGCGTCAGGGCGAGCGCGGATCGGAGTTCTACGTGGTGCTGTCGGGTAGCCTGAAGCTGACCAACCGTGCCGACGGAGAGAGCGATCCCTTTACGCTGGGCGTGCTCGGCCCCGGGGACTACCTGGGCGAGATGGCGCTGTTGGACGATCTTCCGCGCTCGGCCACGGCCGAGGCCGTGACCGCCTGCGAGCTGCTGGTGCTCGAGCGCGAGCAGTTTCGCGGGCTGGTGCGCGCGGAGTCCGAGGTGGCCCTGGGCCTGCTCAAGGGCATGGCCCGCCGTCTGCGTCAGACCAACGAGGACGCGGCCGCCATCGCGCACCTGGACGCTTACGCCCGGGTGGTGCGCAAGCTCGTGTTGCTGGCCGAGCAGCACGGCCCCGTCTTCCCGCTCGACCTCGAGACGCTGGGCGGGATGACGGGCCTGGAGGCGGCCGGCAGCAAGCTCCTGATCGACCTGATGGTATTCGACGGGCTGCTGCGCCTCAAGGGCGACCAGCTCACCGTGGTGGATCTGGAGAAGCTGCGCCGCTCGCGGGGTCCAGCCGAGCGATGAAGTCGGCCAGCTCGTCGTAGCGGTCGACGAAGTCCTGCAGGCGGTAGGTGGCGTTGGCCGGGCTCGGATTGGGGAGCCCCCAGACATAGCTTGCGCCCACCCGCGCCTCGAGGAGTCCGAACCGGGACTCCTCTTTCGTTTGCAGGCCGTACTTGAGGAAGGGCTTGAGGGCCATCATCCCCTGAAAGGCGATCACGCGCGGAGCGGCTTGCTTCAGTCGCTGCACGGCCTCGGGGGCATGCGCGCGGAACAGGCTGGCCTTCAGGTGGGCCGCCTGCGAGCTGGGAATTTTGAGGAAGTCGGTCAGGCCGATGCCGAAGCGGGGGAGGTCCTGGTCATTCTCACAGGTCAGCTCCGCCCGCTGCAAGCCCTGGCGCACGCGTGCGCTGAGCTTGCTCTGCGAGAAGGCCGGCCAGAAACGGTTCTGCTTACGGGCAAAGTAATGCCCGACCTCCACCGCGTAGGAGCTGGGGTTGATCCCCACCAGCACCAGCTCCAGCCCGGGGCGGAGCAACTCGGGGAGCGTCTTCAGGGCGCGGGAGTCCAGCCGTTGGGCACCAGCAAGCGGTAGTAGCCGATGTCCTTCGTCATGTAGAGCCTGGCGCGCGTGCCCTCTTTCAGCACCTCGTTCTGCCCCTGGGGACCCGCCCAGCCCATCGGGCGCTTGCCGGTCTTGTCGAACTGCACCTTGATGACGTCGCCCGGTTTGATCGGGCCTTTGACGATGGACTGCACCACGACCTCGGCGGTGTAGTTCCAATCGGTGCCCTGCTTGACTTTCTCTTCCTTGGACTTGACCGCGCGCACCTCGCCGACCACGATGTCGGTGGACTGGTTGAAGCGCTCTTCGTCGCTCAGAGGCGGCAGAGCTGCGCTCGCGATCAGGGTGAGGGTCAAGACGAGCAAGAAGATGCGCCGGGTCACTTAGTCCTCCTGGTTCTTTCGCACGGTCACGCCGCCGATGATGACGTGCGTGTTGCGTTCCTCCACCTGGCTGTGGTTATCCTGCCCCTGGGCCGCGCTCACGAGCCAGTAGCTGTCTCCCTGGAATTGCCCGAGCTGCTCGGCCAGGGCGTCGAGATCGCCGGTCTGGCGCGCTTTTTCGATGACCTTCGGGAGCAGCTTCCGGTCGCCCCAGGCCGCCGCCACTTTGTCCAGACCGTCCAGAAGCACGGGGGAGAGCTCGTCGCGCCGTTCGCTCCGGGCTACCGCCTCGGTCGCCATCTGGCCGAGCCAGGCGGGATCGGGCTGGAGTTGCTCGTCGTCGAATGGCTGCAGCAGCTCCCAGGCCAGGTCGATATCCTGCGAGGCCAGCGAAAGGAGCAGCTCGGCCACGGCCCTGGGGCGGACCTCCGTGGTCTGGCTCATCTCCGTAAAGCAGAGCCGGGCGACCTTCTGGCGCTCCAATGACGACTCGCGGAAATCGTCGGCCACGCCGGCCGCGACGTAGGCCAGCGAGCCGTTGCGCTCCAGTCCGTCGTAGAGGCCCTCCATGCGCTCGCCCAGATTCTCGCTGCGCATCGAGGCGACCGATTCGAGGAAGCGGCCCTTCTGGGCCAGGGCCGGGTCGCTCTCGCTGGCCAGGTAACGGGCCGCCAGGCGTCCCGTCACGAGATCGGTGTGTTTGTGCTCGGTTGCGTGGCGGAGCGCCCGCGCGAAGACACCCCAGCTGCCGGGGGAGGGCGTGTTCTCGCTGAGCCATTCCAGGCCCTCGCTGATAACGGCATGGCGCTCGTGCTCCTCGTCGAAGCCGTCCTGGAGCTCACTCAGGAAGTGAGCGGCGCGAGCCAGACCCGTCTGCTTCTCGGAGGTCGCCTGCGCTTCGATCGCCTTCAGCGCCTCGGCCCCCACGCGGTCGGCGTCCATCCAGAAACGCATCCCGCCGACCAGGTTGGAGCTGAATTTGATTAGATCGCTGCCCGGCTCCTGGATGGCCGCGTCCACGCCCTTCCAGATGGTGGAGGGCTCGTACTGCTCGCCGGTGCAGGCCACCTCGAGCAGCTCCAGCATCCTGACCTGGGCCGGATCGGCCGCCAGCGGTTTCCAGTGGGGGAGGGCGGCGCCCAGAACGTCGAGGGGATGCTCGCTCTCCGCCAGTACGGGACGGAACGTCTCGAACAACTCGTCCAGGTTGGTAGGCGTTGGAGCCTGCGCCGCCTGGAGGGCGGAACGCCCACCCTGGCAGGCTTCCAGGCCCTGGAGCCAGGCCTGCTGGTCGGGCATGGTGGCTTTCGCTTTGAGCGCCGCGATGAGCGCGGCGGGCAGCGCCGGGTCGTCGGATTTCTGCAGCTGCTCGTCCACCAGCGCCGCCACGCCCGGTGGCTCGGCGGCGTAGAGCTGCAGCGCGCCTTGCAGCTCCTCCTGGGGGCTCAGCGCGAGGAGCGTCGCCTGCTCGTGCCAGGCGGCGACGGTCGGAGAGCTCTCGAGTTGCGGGAGCAGTGCGCCGGCCAGCGTGGCCGATGGGTTTTCCAGCTGGAGCGCCAGCCCGTGCACCGATTTCGGCTCGTCCTGTGCGGCCAGGTGAATGGCGGCCGCGGCCAGATGCGTGCGCTCCTCGACGTTCTCGCAGGCGGGGTCGAGGCTGGCCACGAGGCCCGCCCACTCTTTGGGCAGGTGGGAGCGGGTCAGCTCCACCAGGGGAAGGTCCGGTCGGAAATCGGTCATGGCCGCGCCGATTCGCAGCTCGGACTGCCCGGCCTCACTCAAGCCGCGCTCCAGGGTCGAGGCGTCGACCGTGTTGAGAGCGCTGACCCGGTCGAGCAGGGCGCTGGTCGACTGATGGGCCAGCTCGCGGGTGCAGGCGAGTCTCGCCGGAGCGCTGAGGCCTTCGAGCTGGTTCCGGCCGGCCGCCCGGGCTCGCTCCACGGGGTCCCCGGGCAGGCGGGCCAGAACTTGCGCGGCCATCGGCTCGTCCAGCAGCTTCGGAGCCAGCGGGTCGGGGTGCAGCTCGAGCACACGCCGGGAGAGATGCGGGGCGGCCTGAACCACCGCCGCGGCCAGCGCGGGAATGGGAAAGAGCGAGCCCGCGAGACACTCGATGCCGGCCCGCAGGACGGTCACGCGTTGCTCGTCGGGTAGCTCGGTGGCGACCTGGCGCAGGAAGCGGGTGGAGTCGGGCACGTGCGGGTCGAGCTCGGTCAGCGTTTCCTCGGCCGCGGTGAGGCGTTTGCGGGTGGCGTTGAACCAGTAGGTGTCATCGATGCGCGCGACGCCCCCGCGGGCGATGTTGGCAGTCTTATCCATCTTGCCCAGGGTAGTTCGAGGACGTGAAAAATGCCGGAAAGGGCCATGGCCTCGGGCGACGAAGCGCTTTGCGATGAGTCGAACGCTCGATCCCGAGTTCCTGCGCGTGGTGGAGAACGCCATTCGGCAGGTCACCATGAAGAACGTCGGGCCGATCACGGCGGAGCGCGAGTTGAATGACCTCGGGCTCGATTCCATTTCGACCGCCGAGCTCGTGATCGTGCTCGAGGACAGCTTCGACTTGAACCTGGACCAGGCCGAAGTCGAGAAGATCAAGAGCTTCGGCGACCTGGCCGTGCTCGTGGAGCAGGCCAGGGCCTCCAAGCGTTGACCTACGAGCTCAGCCTCGAGACGCACCCCTTTCTGCGCGACCACAGTCTGGCCGGGCGGCCCTTCCTGCCCCTGGCTTCGGGGCTCGACCTGTTCGTGCACGCATTGGGGCTCCGTCCCCCTTTCAGCCTGACCCATGTGGCGGTCGAGCGGGGACTGCTGGTCAACCGCCCCGCCTCGGTCAAGGTGGCGATCAGTGACGACCAGCTCAAGCTGCTCGACCTGCGCCCCGGAGGGCGCGAGGTGGCGGTCTTCAGTGCGCGCGTGGCCGCCCCCGGCACGGGACCGGCCGACGAGGCGCCGGGCGATCACCTGAGCTTCAGCCTGACCCTGGGCGAGTTCTACGGGGGGCGCACGTTCCACGGCCCGCTGCTGCAAGCCGTCACGCAGGTTTCCGGCATGACGCTCACCAGCGTGACCGGCACGGTCCAGGGGTCGCTGCCGGCCGAGTGGATCCCGGGCGAGACCCGAGCGCGCTGGGACCTCGATCCGAAAGCGATCGACGGCGCCTTCCAACTGGCCATCTTCTGGGCCCAGGCCCGGGAGGGACGCGGTCTCCTCCCTCGCTCGGTAGACGAGGTGACGGTGCTCGAGCCGCTGCCCGTGGGTCCGATCGACGTGCGCATCGACCTGGTGGCCATCGACGACGAGGGCGTGACCGGCACGATCCATCTTTATTCCGACGGGCGCAAGCTCGGCTGGTTGCGCGGAGTGCGCGCCCGCTGGGCCGATCCCCGGACGTTCCGCTCGGAGAGGGAGGCCTCATGAAGAAGCTCTGGTTGCTGGCGTTGCTCGCCTTACCGGCCCTGGCCGACGTTCAGGAAGGCGTGTTGGAGAAAACCGCCTTCACCGTAACCCTCAACGGCCAGGTGGACACGATCGCTCTGCGTCCCTATCGGGTCGAGGACGGGGGCTATTTCGCCACCCTGGTCGTGCTCAAGCCCGACGGCACGGTCTTGTGGGAGTCGAACCAGGTGGTCGAGGCCACGGATCCCATGGCGTTCGGCTCGTGGCCGATCGGGGTCTCGCTGCCCCAGATCGTGGGCGACTTCGACAAGGACAAGCAGATCGAGTTGATCACCCCGATGCCGGTCTCGGACGTGCGTCCGGTCGAGTTCAAGGTCTTGCGCTGGCTGGACGGGACGTTCCGGCCCGCCTACACCCGGGCGTTGCTGCTGGGCAAGGACGGCCACGTGCGCTGGACCGTGCCCAAAGAAGGCAACCAGACCTGGGTTTCGAGCTTCGACGGGTGGAAGGGCGACCAGTTCCAGGTGCACCTGATGTCCACCGACGGCAAGTCGGGTCAGGCCGTTCTGACGGCCGAGCGCGGCGGGTTCGCGCTGGTGAAGTGGGTTACGCCCCTGAAGTAAGGAAGCTCAGGAGCTTTTCCCACGCTTTGCGTTGCGCGTGCGCCTGGTGCGCCGGCCGTCCTCCCAGGTCGCCTACATAGCCCGTGGGCCGATGGGGCACGCCGCGGTCTGGACCCAGCAGGTGGCCCGCCTCCGCGAACGTGAGGTGCTCGGCCGGGAACTCCTGGCCCAGCTTGCGCAGACGCTGCACCGCCACCTCGGAGAAGGCGCTGGCGGGCCAGAAGCCGTCCAACTGCCCCGAGAGGAACAGGATCGGCGCCTCGATCTTCTCCACCTCGATCCGACCCCGATCGCGCGCTGCGCGATCCACTACCGCGTTGGCGTAGCGTTCGCGCCGCGTGCGGGCGGGCTCGGTGGGAATTCCCGGGACGTCGGTCCAGTCGCGGTCGAAGGCCAGCCCGCTGCCCGAGCAGAGCGCCAGCGCTTTCAAGCTCGGTCGCAGGGTGGCCACCAGCAGGGCGTACTCGGCCGCCCGGCCGCTGGCGACCAGGGCCACGTTGGCGGGCAGGCGTTGCGCGAGCCACTCCAGCGGGAGGGGGCGCTCCTCGGGGAGGGCCATGAGCAGCGTGGTCAGCCCGTGCGCGGCCAGCATGGCGGCTCCCTCGCGACAGTCGCCGAGCAGCACGACCTGAGTCGGGCCTGCCCCGAACTGCTCTCCCAGCTCGTGCGGCGTGCCGGGTTGGCCCACGACGCGCGTGACCGTGCCGTGCTCGGGCGGCTCTTCCGGGCAGGTCGCGTCGACCTGCATCACCAGCGGACCCGGCTCGGTCTCGAAGGGACGCTCGGGTTTCTCGGGCGCCATCGACCAGAGCAGCCCCACCGGATCGTAGCCGAAGTAGCTCGCCTCGAGAGGCGTGTCGCGTTGAGGCTCGACCGTGCCGTCGGACTGCGCCGCGAAGCGGGCCCAGGCTTCCCACGTCTCGCCGTGACGGTCCTTCAGGCGCGTCTTGAGGGTGACCGTATCGAGCGGAGCGCACCCCTCGACCCGGATCGGGACGGGCTGGTCGAAGGGCAGGGGCTCGCTGGGCAATATCAGGCGCATGGCAGGCGCGTTTGCCCCGCGGGGTGGGAACCCTGCCTCGGCCCGCATGCAAAGAAGCGCCCGCCCGAAGGCGAAGCGCTTCTTTGTCTGGTCAGGGCGGGCCCACGAGGGCCCACCGGAGGGGCTTAGCCGCCGTAGGCGCCACCGCCGCCACCGCCACCCGCGCGGCCGGTGCCACCACCGCCGCCGCCCGTGCGGCCGGCTCCACCGGCGCCACCGTTACCGCCGCCGCCGCCGTTGTTATTGCGCGCGACGGTCCAGGCGCCCGCCGAAGTCGGACGGGAGCGACCCGCGTTCCCGGCGTTGCCCGCGTTCCCGGCGTTGCCCGCGTTCCCGGCGTTGCCAGCGTTG
>JBDHVW010000076.1:0-39026 GCA_039809865.1 Vulcanimicrobiota bacterium | reverse complement strand
CCAGGGTGTGCAGGCTCCGCAGGCCGACGCCAACCGGACCCGGGCCAACCAGACGGCGCAGCCCTCCCAGGGTGTGCAGGCTCCGCAGGCCGATGCCAACCGCACCCGGGCCAACCAGGCGCCGCAGCAGGCGCAGCCCGCCCAGGGCACGCAGGCTCCGCAGGCCGACGCCAGCCGGACCCGGGCCAACCAGGCGCCGCAGCAGGCCAAGAGCACCACTTCGGGCCAACCGCAGGCTTCGACGCCGACCGCTCAGGCGAAAGGCGCCCAGACTCAAAGCACAACCGCCGCGCAACCCAAGACGCCGCCCCAGCCGGCGAACGGCGCGCAGCCGGCTCAGCCCAGGACGGCCGATAAGGCCGCGCAGGCTCCTCAGCAGACCCGGAGCGCGTCCACCGCCCAGCAGGCCAGGACGGCGACGCCGGCTCAGGGCGGGAGCACGACGGGCACGCCTCAGGCTCCGGCCACCGGGGCTCCCGCCAATCAGGCGACGCAGGGCACCCAGCCCCGGGCGGCCGCCAGCAAGGCCCAGACCGGCCAGGCGCAGCCTGCCAGGAGCACGACCGGCGCACAGGGCAACCAGGCTCCGCAGCATGCCAAGAGCACCACGGGAACCCAGAGCACGCCGCACGCCAACAACGCGCAGCCGACCAGGGGCGCCGAGCCGCTGGGCACGCAGAGCTTGAAGGCCGCGGACGGTGTCCAGGTCCGGAAGACGGACGCGCTCAGACAGCCCGAGACCCCGGGCTCCGTCAAGGGTGTGGCCGAGCAGAAGGCTGCCCAGGAGAAGGTCGGCGAGATCGACGCGGCCAGGTCCGCAGCCAAAGCGACGGAGCAGGCTCGCGCTGGCCAGGCCGCCGAGCAGACCCGCACCGCCCGGGACGAGCAGGCTCAGGTCGGCACCGTCAAAGCGACCCAGGACGGCAAGCAGGGCCAGGGCCTCACGGCCCGGCGCGACCAGGAGTCCGCGGTCCGCACCGACGGCAAGAAGAGCGAGACCGCCCAGGGCCAGCACTTACAGGGTGAGAACGCTCGCGCGACCGGCGACGCCAGGAAGGCCGACGAGGCTCAGGGCAAGGACGCGCGCCAGGCTGACCCCGCGCAGCGCAAGGGTGTCAAGGACAACGACGAAGCCAGGGCCAAAGACACCCTGCGGGCCAACGACGCTCAGGGCAAGGACCGTCAGGCCGACGGCGCCAAGCAGGCCAACGATGCCCAGGGCAAGGACCGTCAGGCCGACGATGCCAAAAAGGCCAACGACGCCCAGGGCAAGGACCGCCAGACCGACGACGCCAAGAAGGCCAATGACGCCCAGGGCAAGGACCGCCAGGCCGACGACGCCAAGAAGGCCAATGACGCGGGCAAGGACCGCCAGGCCGACGACGCCAAGAAGGCCAACGACGCCCAGGGCAAGGACCGCCAGGCCGACGATGCCAAGAAGGCCAACGACGCCCAGGGCAAGGACCGCCAGACCGACGACGCCAAGAAGGCCAACGACGCCCAGGGCAAGGACCGCCAGGCCGACGATGCCAAAAAGGCCAACGACGCCCAGGGCAAGGACCGCCAGGCCGACGATGCCAAGAAGGCCAATGACGCCCAGGGCAAGGACCGCCAGGCCGACGACGCCAAGAAGGCCAACGACGCCCAGGGCAGGGACGCCCGCCAGGCCGACGACGCCAAGAAGGCCAATGACGCCCAGGGCAAGGACATCAAGGACAACGACGAAGCCAGGGCCAAGAATGCCCTGGGCGCCGACGGCGTCAAGGATCAGACCGAGCAGGCAAAAACCGTTCAGCCGAACGACGATGCCAAGAAGGGCGACGACAAGAGCACTCAGACGCCCGACGCCAAGAAGGCCGACGAGAAAGCGACCGACGACAAAGACGCCAAGAAGACCGAGGACAAGAAAGAGGACAAAGGCTTCTGGGGTAAGGCGCTGGACGTCGGCAAGAGCGCGCTCGACAAGGGCCAGGAGCTGGGCGCCGATGCGCTCGCCAAAGGCCAGCAGCTGACCAATTCGGCGGTGGACGCCACCAAGAGCGTCGCCAGCACCGTGGGCGACGCGGCCAAGTCGGTGGGCAACTACTTCTCCAACATGTTCGGCCAGGATCCGACCACGGGACAGCAGCTGAAAGGCCGCATCGAAGGGGCCGACGACGCCACCAAGCAGAAGCTGGGGAAGGTCTTCAACGAGCTCGACCTGGCGCCCAGCGTCGCCAAGGAGCTGACCTCGAACCGGGGCCAGGACCAGTTCACCCTGCGCGTCACCGATGACCTGAAGAAGGGCCAGGACGGCGACCGGCCCCGCGTGGCCGAGTACGACGCAAACAAAAACGAGGTTCGCTACCGGCCCGAGATCAAAGACTTCAACAACGAAGACCTCAAGCGCGTGACCGCCGACGAGTTGGGCCACGGTATCGACGACAAGATCCGCGAGAACCGCAACACGCGCCAGCGCTACGACCAGTTCGTGGACGAGCGGTTCCAGGACGCGAAGAAGAACAACAACTTCCTCAATCAGAACGCCGGCGAGAATAAAGCGGAGTTCATGTCCGAGGCTTACTCCGCCGTGATGCGCGGCGGCAAGGACGCGGAAGATCTCAAGAAGCGCGATCCCAAACTCTACGAGGCCACCAAGAAGGCCACCCAGGGTGATACCAGCCAGTTCGTGGATCCCAGCCAGCAGATCGGCGGCTACCTCGGCCACGTTCCGTTCGTGGGCGGCCAGCTCCAGAACTGGTGGAGCGGCGGCAATCCGGACGGCGAGCTGAAAGGCGTCTTCAACACCAGCACCGACAACAAGGGCCGCGTGGTCGGCGAGCGCAACAATCCGGGCCACGACCGTCAGCAGAGGGAGAAGCTGCAGCGCGATGGCCGGCAGCTCGACACGCAGCAGCCCGAAAAAAGGATGTCGGCTGGAGAGTATCTGGCCCAGCGTCAGCGTCAGTTCGATACCGACCGCGAGAAGGGCGGGCGGCGGACCGACGATGGCCGCATCCAGGTGGCCAGCAACGACAGCGACGCGGGCTTCCAGATGCTGGCGGATCGCGAGCGCACACGGGGCCTGGGTGACCGCCGAGATTCCGATCGCCCCTCGTTCGCGGTCAATCCCCACAACAACAAGGACAACAATGCGGGCGATCCCGTGGGCCGGACGGAGCGCGACCGCGGCACCGACCCCGCGGACAAGAGAACCACCCCCGAACCGCCCACCAGAGTCGATCCCAGGGATACCAAAACCCCGACCGAGACGCCCAGACGGGATACCAACGGAGACGGCGTCATCGACGGCAAGGACAGGAAGTCCGACACGCCCGGCCGCGACCGGCAGCCCACCCGCGACACCAACGGTGACGGCGTCATCGACGGCAAGGACAAGAAGTCCGACACGCCTGGCCGCGACCGGCAGCCCACCCGCGACACCAACGGGGACGGCGTCATCGACAGCAAGGACAAGCAGGCCGATACGCCTGGCCGTGACCGGCAGCCCACCCGCGACACCAACGGTGACGGCGTCATCGACAGCAGGGACAAGCAAGACACCTCCCGCACGCCTCGCGACACCAACGGCGACGGCGTCATCGATGGGAAGGACAGACAGAGTACCGCCCGCAACCGGGATACCAACGGTGACGGCGTCATCGACGAAAAGGATCGGCGCGGCGGCACGCAGGATGCGCCCGGTCAGGGACGCCGCGACACCAACGGTGACGGCGTCATCGACGGAAGAGATCGCACCGGCACCCAGGAGGCGCCCGGCCAGGGTCGCCGCGACACCAACGGCGACGGCGTCATCGACAGGAGGGATCGCACCGGCACCCAGGAGGCACCCGGTCAGGGTCGCAACCGCGATCCGCAACCCACCGAGCGTCGTGAGCCCGCTCCGGGCGCTGGAACCCAGCGTCAGGAGCGTCCCCAGGAGACGCCGCGCCAGGACTACCGCCAGGAGCAGCCACGGCAAGAGTATCGTCAGCCCGAGCGCCAGAGCTACAGCAACAGCGGCGGGGGCCAGCGCAGCTATAACAATTACAACAACACCAGCAACTACAACAACACCCAGCAGAACAACTGGGCCCAGCAGCAGCAACAGATGCAAAAGCAGATGGAGCAGGCTCAGCAGAAGCAGATGGAGGAGCTCAAGGACAAGCAGCTCCAGGATGCGCAGAAGCAGGCCCAGGAGCTTGGGAACAAGGACGTCCAGCTGCAGAACTCCGAGCTCGAGGCTCTCAAGAACGAGGCCGCGGCCAAGGGTCTCAACGCCGACCAGATGGACGTCAACCACGACGGCAAAATCGACGCGACCGACCAGAAGACGATCAACCAGTTGGATCAGCAGGTGGCCGGCAAGCGCCTCACGCTGAACCGCCAGACCGGCCAGGTCTTCGAAACCGAGAACGCCGACGGCACCGGCACGGCCAAACAGGTCTCCCTGTCCGGCCTGGTCAACCCCAACATGCTCGCCGATGACCCGGCCATGGCCAAGCTGACGGGCGGCGTCCGCGAGGCACCCGTCAACAGCCAGGGCCCGCAATTGCCGCGTCCCGGCATGTTGGGCGCCGCCAACGATCGCGCCAACGACCCTGCCGGCCAGCCGAAGAAGACCGTGGACAATCCGCTGGGTCTGTCCACCGCTTCCACGCGCCCCGGACTCTCCGCGCCCGAGACGCAGACCGGCGGGATGCGCATGGATCAGCGTCCGTCCCCGCGTGCGAACGCCGGGCCGATGAACTCGGATCCGACCCACGGCCCCGCCCCCGCGCCGGCCGGTCCCCGCACCGCGCCGCTGCAAGCCAGTCCGCAGCACCTGAACAATTTACCCAGCCGGGAGAGCAACCGCGGGCCCAGCCAGCCCGGCGTGCAGGGCGGTCCGCGCGCCGACCAGGCGCCGCGGGCGCGCCAGCTTTCCGAGGCCAGCAACCGCATCGGCGCGGCCACGGCTCCCAAGCCGTCGACTCGCAGCGCCGAGACGGCCGCCCCGCGCTCGTTCGAGGGCCCCAGGCCCGGCCCCAGCCGCGGCACCGAAGGCGCCCGCCAGCGCACCCCCGTGGAGCCCAACCAGGTCCGTCCGGGCCTGGTCGGACCGAAGACGGAGAAAGCCCCCACCGTGGCTGGAAACCGCACCGCCCCGGCGGGTCCCAAGCAGGTGGGTCACCACGACGAAGGCGCCCACCCGACCACGGGCACGGGCAAGCCGAGCAACGCTCGTTCTACCCAGAGCACCACCGCCAACCGGGCGCTCTCCGGTCCTCGTCCCACGCCGGGCCCGAGCTCCGGTCCCAAGCCGATGGCTCACCACGAGGAGGGTGCCCACCCGTCCCAGGGCACGGGCAAGCCGAGCAACGCGCGTCCCACGCCGGTGACGAACGGGCCCAAACCCGCTCCCGGAGCCCGGTCCGAGAACCCGGCCTCGAAAGCGATCGCGGGTCCCAAGCCGACCCCCGGTCCGGGTGGCACCGGCCGCACCTCCGGTCCGGTCCCCGCGACCGCCGCTGGCAAGGCGGGCCCCGGCCAGCGCGAGGAATCCCTGGGCGGCAAGCCCACCGCGGGCGGCAGCAAAGCCGCGCCCGGCCCGGTGGGCGGTCCCAAACAGGCCGGTGGTCCTCAGCCCATCGGCGGCACCAGGCCGTCTCCGGCAAATGCCCCCAAGAACGCGGGACATCAGGAGAACGTGGCACGGCCGTCCATGGGCGGCTCGAAGCCCGCGCCGGGTCCGCAGCCCGTGGGCGGCGCCAGGACGGCTCCGGTCGCCGGTCCCAAACCTGCGCCTGGCCCCGGCAAGAACACGCCCGTGGGTCACCACGAAGAGGTCGCGCGTCCGGCCGGCGGTCCCAGGCCGGCGCCCGGTCCCCAGTCCAAGACGTCCTCCGTGGGCGGTCCCGGCCCGCAGCCGATCGGTGGAGCCCGGACGTCTCCGGCCGACTCCAAGATGTCTCCCGTGGGCGGTCCCAAGCCTGTGCCCGGTCCGAGCAACGGCCCCAAGAACGCTGCGTCGCCCGTCGAGCACCACGAGGCCAATCGGCTCGCGCCTGTCGGCGGCACGAAGGCGCGGGTAAATGGCCCGAAGCCCGGGCCGGGTCCGCAGCCGGTCGGTGGCACGAAGTCGGCCCCCGTCAACGGTCCCAGGCCTGCGCCGGGCCCGAGCCAGGGTCCACGGAACACGCCGCAGCCCGTCGAGGGTCCGCGGCCCGTGGGCGGAACGAAGCCCGCGCCCGGTCCGCAGCCGGTCGGCCGGCACGAGGAGGGCCCGCGTCCCGTGGGTGGCTCCCGGTCGCCCGTGGGCGGAACGAAGCCCGCGCCCGGTCCGCAGCCGGTCGGCCGGCACGAGGAGGGCCCGCGTCCCGTGGGTGGCTCCCGGTCGCCCGTGGGCGGCCCGAAGCCCGCACCCGGACCGCAGCCGGTCGGCCAGCACGAGGAGGGTCCGCGTCCCGTGGGTGGCTCCAGGTCGCCCGTGGGCGGCCCGAAGCCCGCACCCGGACCGCAGCCGGTCGGTGGCCCGAAGCCAGTGAATGGTCCCAAGCCCGCGCCCGGCCAGGGCCAGGGTCCCAAGACCACGCCGCAGCCGGTCGAGCATCACGAGGGTCCGCGGCCAGCCGTGGGCGGAACGAAGCCCGCGCCCGGCCCGCAGCCGGTCGGTGGCAACAAGCCGGTCAACGGTCCCAAACCCGCGCCCGGCCCGAGCAACACGCCCCGTCCGACGCCGGTGCCGGTCAGCGAGCACCATCACGAGACTCCGGTCCGTGGCGGCGCGCCGACCCCCCGTCCCGGAACGATCGCGCCCAAGCCCGAGCCGGTCGCGAAGGGTCCGGTCACCGGTCCGAAGCCGACCCCGAACGTCGACACGGCCCGCGTCAATCCGACCGATCGCACGCGCACCCAGGGTCCCGGCGAGGGCGTGCGCCCGCGTCCGACCGAGGGTCCGCGTCCGGCGCCCGGTCCGCGCCACGAGAACCCGCATCCCGGCAAGGCCGAGTCCAAGCCGGGTCCGGCCAAACCCGGCCGGATCGACGGTCCCAAGCCGCCGCCCGGGCCTTCGCGCCCGAGCAACGGTCCGCGTCCGGCCGATGCTCCCAGCCCGTCCAATGGGCCCAAGCCCACGCCGGGCCCGAAGGGTGAGCACGTCAAGCCGACGCCTGTCCAGCAGGGTCCCGGCCAGGGCAAGCAAACCCCGACTCATCAGACGCCCGGCAAGCACCCGGTGGATCCGACCAGAGCGCGCGTGGATGCCCAGAACGTGCAGCCCGTGAAGCAGAACTCGCACGACGTGCTGCGCAACCTCTTCACGCAGCCGCCGGCCAGGTTGTCCAACGCAGTCCAGGATCCGAACCTGACCGTGGGGGCGCACCGCGGCACCGAGCCCAAGGTGGCTTCCGGATTGCACGCCGCCCAGACGGTGCAGTCGCGTGGTGACGTGGCCGCGCCCGGCTCCAAGACCGAGCACGACGCGGGCGTGGCCCAGGCCACCGCCAACGCCGGCAAGGTCTCCAACTACGCTCCTCCCCCGCCGCCGCCCCCGGGCCAGGCGAACGTCATGAACGCGGAGCGCAAATCCTCGCTGCAGCAGGCCAGCTCCATCCTCAAGGAAGTGACCATCGGTCAGGGCAGCAGCGAGCATCCGTGGGCGCTCGCGGGCATCTCTCGCACGACCAATGGCGCGCTGGCCGTGGCCGACGCGCTCGAGCTCAGCGTGACCGGCAACGCCAAGAACTCGCTCAAGTTCCTGGACACGATCACCAAGAATAACGACTCCACGCGCGGTTTCTCCTACGCCATGGCCAACGCGGCCAACGTGGCTCCCGAGCGCGCGGTGGGCATCATGCTGCTGATGACCGACGCCCAGGGCGGTAAGGACGCCGTCAGCAAGATGTTCTCCGCCTTCGGCAACGACCAGCAGGCGAGCCAGAACCTCTCGAGCATCCTCGAGGCGTCCAGCCGCACGCCCGGCGCGGCCCGCGGAATGGTCGAGCTGATGGACGTGATGACCCAGCCCGAAGGGGATAACTGGAATCACGCCACCAACCTGGCCGAGTCCCTGGCCAAGAGCACCGAGTTCGTGCACGGCTCGCGTCACGTGGCGCAGACGTTCCTCAACACGATGGAGGCCGACGGCGGCTCGCGCCAGTTCGGCACGATGCTGAACCGCATGAGCCGCACCAAGGAGGGCTCGGCGGCCAGCACCCAGATGCTGCTCAACATGAGCTACGACCGCGAGGGAGCCTCGGCGGTGGGCAAGATGCTGGCGCGCGCCCGCGCCGCCCGCGCCGGTGGCGCCGAGGTGCTCGACAGCCTCAACCGCATGGCCCAGGCCCAGGGTGGCCAGCGCGACGTGGGACGGCTCCTCAGCCGCCTCTCCCAGACCGCGGACGGCGGGCGCTTCCTGAGCAACCTGTTCAAGGACGAGACGCACTCGGCGGGCCTGGTGGATCTGATGAACCGCCTGAATGCTCGCGAGGATTCGCGCCAGTTCCTCTCGCAGGCGCTGGAGAACATCAACAGCAACCGTCGCACCATCGCCGACGCCGAGGTCATCCGGGGCCGCGCGGCCGCCAACGCCGACGTCAAAGCGGCGCTGGATCGGGCGATGGAGGGCAGCGGTGGCGCCCCGGTCCGGGATATGCCCAACCCGAGCGAGATCCTCAGTGGCCTGTCGGCCGAGTCCAACCTGCTGCGCGCGGCCCAGGACAAGCTGGACCTCACGGGCGGTCTGGGCACTCCGGCGGTCGCCGAGGCGCCCACCGCGGCGGACAAAGCGGGGGCTCCGGCCGCCGAGAAGGCGACCGAGCCGACCGCTCCCGGTCAGGCAGCCGAGCCGCACGTCCTGCGTGCCGACGAGGAAGAGCCCATCCAGACCAAGGCGCGCCGCGATGCGGTCGAGCGTCTGGGCAACGTGCGCGAGCAGATGTACTCCGAGGGCGTGCGCCAGGCTCAGGAGGCTCGCAACACGCGCGAGACGACCGAGACGGCTCAGACCACCCAGGGTCGCGAGACCCATCGGGCCGACCAGGCCAGCAAGGACGACTCCCGGACCTACACGTTCCGCCCGGGCGATGTCTACGCCGAGGACACCCTGCGCATGCTCCGCATCTGCGCCGAGTGCGGCTTCCGCACCACCTCCGCGGGCCTCTGCCCGCGCTGCGCCGCCCGGCAGTAGACCTCGCTCGGTCGCTGCCGCGCTGTGCTCGACGATCTACGCCAGTCTTACGACGGAGGTGGGTCGCGTGCGACGGAGTTTGTCACACGACGCACGTATGGCTGTTATACGCCCGCACAGCCGTCGTACGACGTCCACAGCTCCGTATACCGCCCGACAAGGTCGTACGACGGATTCCTGGCCTACGAGTGGAATCTGACGGACGAGGTTCTCCAACTGCGTACGCACGGCCAACTGCGTACGCACGGCCAACTGCGTACGCACGGCCAACTGCGTACGCACGGCCAACTGCGTACGCACTCCAGCAGGGCGTATACCGACTGCCTGACTGCGTACGCACTTCCACGCGCGTATGCGTCCCCGAGCGCGTACGCATTCCCAACTGCGTACGCATTCCCAACTGCGTACGCACTCCAGCAGGGCGTATACTGACTGCCTGACTGCGTACGCACTTCCACGCGCGTACGCGTCCCCAAGCGCGTACGCATTCCCGACTGCGTACGCATTCCCAACTGCGTACGCACGGCCACCTGCGTACGCACTCCAGCAGGGCGTATACCGACTGCCTGACTGCGTACGCGCTTCCACGCGCGTACGCGTCCAACAGGGCGGTATACGACCATGCGCGGGTAGCCAGTCGTACGCGGAGGCGGGTCGACCGAGGCGGTCAGTCCGTCCGGAGCGAGCGGAGGATCTGCTGGAGTTCCGCGGCGTGCTCGGGGTAGCCGTCCACGGTGGCCATCACGACGATCGAATAAGTGCCCGACGGCGTTGCGACCAGGCGCTCGCGGCCGCGGATGGCGATGGGGCGGCGGGCCTGGTCGAGCACGAGCTCGAAGCTCAAGTCCACCTCGTCGCCCCGGCGCTCCAGGGACAGCCCGCTGCCGTCGCGCTTGCGCGCCAGATCGAGGTGGCGCTGCCCCAGAGCCTCCACATCCAACGGCCGATCCGCTACCTTCCGGACATGCACGACGCGCATCCAATTCGGCTGGCGGGGGCGGCGCGTAATGCAGAGCTGGTCGGGGGCGCCGGACTCGCTGTTGCTGACATAAGTGTCCGGCTCGATCTCGAACGTGAACCCCTCGCCCTGAACGACGCCCGCGACCGGCTGCAGACCACGCATCTCCGTGCGACGCAGATCGCCCACCCAGTCAAGAAGCGTGTCGGCGGGAGGCTCGACCGCCGCCAGAGCAGGCGAGCGCTCCGTCCCCGGACGCGGACCCGCCGCCCCGGGCGAGCCATCAGTCCCCGGAAGCGGTCCTACCGCAGGCGAACGCTCCGTCCCCGGATGCGGTCCTACCGCAGGCGAACGCTCCGTCCCCGGATGCGGTCCTACCGCAGGCGAACGCTCCGTCCCCGGATGCGGTCCTACCGCAGGCGACCGCTCCGTCCCCGGAAGCGGTCCTACCGCAGGCGAACGCTCCGTCCCCGGATGCGGTCCTACCGCAGGCGAACGCTCCGTCCCCGGATGCGAACCCGCCGGAGCAGGCGAACGCTCCGTCCCCGGAGGCGGACCCGCCGGAGCAGGCGAGCGCTCCGTTCCCGTTCCCGTTCCCGAACCCACCACGGGCAAGCCCCCCGGACTCGGCTCCACCACCGCGCTCGGCGAGGCCACGACCGCCACCTGCGGCGCCGGGGGCAGATTCAACCACGCCACGCCCAGCACGACCGCCATGGCCAGAGCCCCCATCAGCGCCCACATCCACGGCGGCGTAGGCGAAACGACCGCCTCCACCGCGGGCTCGTCCCGCGGAGCCGGGGCCACCACTCCCCCACCGAGCGCCTTCTCCATCTCCGCCATCGACTGGAAGCGGTCCGCCGGAGCCAGCGCCAGCGCCTTCATCACAACCTGCTCCAGCGCCGGCGAGACGCGCGGATTCACCTCGCGCACCGGGGCGAACTCGAACGGCGACTCGCGCCGCGCGCGCCCGTTGGTCAGCAGGTAGTGGAGCGTGGCGCCCAGACTGTAGACGTCCGAGCGCACGTCGGTCTGCCCCGAGTAGTGCTCCGGCGAAGCGGTCAAAGCCGAGCCCAGAGCCTCGGTGTCGCGCGACTGACCCTCCTTGTAGAGCCGCGCGATCCCGAAATCGACCAGGTGCAGCCGTCCGGAAGCGTCCTTGAGCACGTTGCGCGGCTTGAGATCGCGATAGATGACCACCGGATCCTGCCGGTGCAGATAGCCCAGCACGTCGCACAGCTGGCGCCCCCAGTCGGCCACCACCGCATCCTGCAAGAACGTGTCCGGGAACGGGGAGACGAGGCGGTCCAGGCTCTGGCCGGCCACGAAGTCCAGCACCAGATAATAGAAACCGTCCTCCTCGAAGAGCTGGTGCACCCTGACGATGGAGGGGTGGTCCAGCCGCTCGAGCAACCCCTTCTCCTGGTTGAGCGCCATCACGTCGCGGCCCCGATCGCCCGGGACCTCCTTGAGGAAGAAGGCCTTGCCGTCGCGCTCACCCCGGTAGCACAGGCTCATCCCGCCCAGGGCCAGGAAGCGCACGCGGTAGCCGCGCTGCATGATCGTGTCGGGAGGCAGCGCCAGAATCGGCAGCCCGTCACTCCCTCTAAGGCCCGGGACCGCCTCGCGAAAGCCCACGCTACAGCTCCACCGGCTGAGACGAGCCATCCACGATGCGGAGGTAAAGCTCCAGGAGGCGCGGAGGAGGCGGCAGGTTGAGCTCGGACTGCAGCGAGCGCGTACACTGGTGATAGGTCTTGATCGCGTCCGCAGTCTGTTGCTGAGCCAGCTGACAGGCCATGAGCCCCAGGTAGGCATCCTCGCTGCAGTTGTCGCGCTGGAGCATCTTGCGGAAAGATTCCTGAGCCACCTCGGGTTTGCCCTGCCGGTAGAAATGCCTTCCCAACCAGCTCAGCACCTCGAGATGCCGGGTGCGCAGATCGAGGCGCACCGGATCCGCCCACTCGGGATACTCGCCCTCGAGAAAATCGCCCTGATACAGCCGGTCGGCCCGCTGCAAGTCGGGCAGCGCCTGAGTCAGCAACCCCCGGGCCGCCAGCTGGCGTCCGCGCGACTCGGCGGCGACGAAGTCCTCGACGTCCACGACGAGCGGCGCCTCGGGCAGGATCAGGTAGCCGCCGCGCTTCTTGACCAGCCAGGTCGAAGCGCCCAGGATCTTGCGCACGGACGAAATCGCGTTGTGCAGGGAGTGGCGCGCTTTGTCGGTGCTCCAGAACAGGGCCGCCAGGGTCTCCTCCTCGGCCGGGCGCCCGCGCATGAAGGCCAGGTAGGCGAACAGATGCCGGATCTTGCGGGTCGGCCAGACCTCCTCTTCCAGCGCCTCGCCGGAGCGGCGCAACAGGAAGCGGCCCAGCAGGCGGAGCTGATATCCGTCGGAGGCGGGCGCGGTGCCGGACGGGACCAGCTCGTCGAGCAGCAGGCGCACGCGCGCCTGGGGATGGCGGCGCAGCTCCGCCACCAGCGGCTGACCGGCGCGCTTGAGGAAGCGGGCGATCTCCTCGACCCGGTGCGAGCGCTCGAGCGAGCGTCCCAGCACCGCGAGCACCTCCTCGCGCCATTCTCCCTGCCAGTCGGAGAGCAGCGCGAGCAACTCCTCGATCGGGGGCTCGGGCAGCAGCAGCAGCGCCCGGGAGAGCTCGGCGCGCAGCTCCCAGCGGCGAAAGACCTCGACCGCCCGCGGCAGCGCGGCCTGGGGGTCGGCGAGACGGGCCCGCGTCAGCTCGGCGCGGGCAAAAACGAGGTCCAACCCGTGCTCCGAGGCCTGCTGCGAGACCGCCCGGGCGCGGTCGAGCGCCTCGGCCTGACGCCCGCGCAGGCGGTCGAGCTCGGCGCGCTCGAGGGACAGCGGAAGGGCGTCTTCGGGCTCGGTCAACAGGAGGGCCGCTTCGGCATAGGCGCGCTCGGCCAGATCGAGCTGGTTCAGAGCGCGGTAGGTGTCGGCGAGCCTCGCCAGCGTTTGTCCGGCGACATCGGCCTCGTGGGACCGGAGAGAGGTCTCGTCGCGTGAGCTTCCCAAACCCTCCGGGTTTGACCCCGCGACGCCGGACCGCGAAGAGCCTCCCGCGACCTCGTCACGTCTGCCTTCCAAACCATCCGGCTTTGACCCGGCCCCGCGGGATTGGCGCTCGCCCTCGTCGCTCGACCCTTCCAGACCCTCCAGGTTTGACCCGACCCCGCGGGCCTGGCGCCTGCCCTCGTTGCGTGAGCTCTCCGAAGACAGCCCCGCCAGGATCAGGGCCTCCAGGGGCAGGTCCTCGCCCTGCGGGTTGCGGCTCATCCGCAGCCAGCCCGCCAGGGGGCGCAACTCGTCCAGGCGGTCGACCAGGGCCGGATCCACCTCCGCCAGCAGAGCCGCCAGGCGCAACGCGCGCGTGCGTCCGAAACCGAAGCCATGCGCGCGGGCCGCCGCCAGGCAGCGCTGAACCCGCTCCTCCACCCCCGGCCGCACGGCCCCGTCGGCCACGCTCAGCAGGAGCTCGCGCACCGCCAGATCCGAGCGCGCCCCCCGCCGCATCTGCTCCAACGCGGTGCGCACACTGCGCAAGAACTCCTCCGAGCTGAACGGCTTGAGCAGATAGTCGTCCACCCCCATCTTCAAAGCCGTGATCGGCGCATCCGGGTTGGCGTAGCCCGTGATGACGATCCGGCGCGCCGCGGGCTGCGTGGACCGGAGCTCGGACAGAGCCTCCAGGCCGCTCATCCCCTCCATCCGGACATCCGACACGATCAGGTCGAAGTGCCGATCGCGCGCCAGGGCGATGGCCTCCAGGCCGTTGCAGGCGCTGGCCACAGCGTATCCCGCGCCCTCCAGCTCGAGCTCGAGGCTGGCGCGCATCAACTCGTCGTCCTCGATGATCAGGATCGACTCGGCCACGTCAGCCTCACCGTCGTGCCGCGTCCCGGCGCGCTGTCCAGGTCGAGCCGGCCTCCGCGGGCGTGCATCATCTGGTAGGTCAGCGCCAGGCCGAGCCCGACCCCCTTGCCCACCGGCTTGGTCGTGAAGAACGGCTCGCAGGCTCGGCGCAACACCTCCTCGGACATCCCCGACCCGTCGTCGCGCACTTCCAGCACCTGCCCCGCGCCCTCCACGACGACGTTCCTCGCTCCGCCGTCGCGAGCGTTCAAAATCAGGTTGAGCAGCGTCTGGCTCACCTCCTGGGGCTCGCCCTGCAGCAGCATCTGGGGCGCGATCCGCAGGTCCAGGCGCACCCCGCAATGGCGTAGCTCGGGCTCGACCAGCGCGGCCACGTCGAGCGCCAGCGGCAACACCTCGAAGATGCTCCCCTGCCCGGTGCCTTTGTGCGAGAAGCGCAAGAGCCGCTCCACGATGCTCTTGCAGCGCTGCACGGCGGCGTCCACGATGCCCATGCGCTTGCGCAGATCGGGCTCCTGGATGCGGTTGTTCAAGGACGACAGCTGCAGCGCGATGGCCCCCAGCGGGTTGTTCAGCTCGTGCGCCACGCCGGCCGCGAGCTGGCCCACGGCGGTCATCTTGGAGGCCTGCATCAACTGGGCCTGGGTCTCGGCCAGCTCCCGGCGGGCGCGCTCCATGCTGGTCTCGTGCACGCGCCGCAGCTCGTCGTAGAGCAGCGCGTTCTCCAGAGCCGCCGCCGCCTGGGCGGCCACGGCCTCGAGCAGGTCCTTCTCGCGCTTGCCGAACGCTGCCGTCTGCAATCGGTTGTCCGCGTAGAGCACGCCCAGCATCTGCCCCGAACGGGCCAACAGAGGCACGCACAGGATGGAGCGCAGAGCGTGCAATCCAACGCTGGCCTGGTCGCGAAAACGCTCGTCGTGCAGAGCGTCCGAGGTCAACACCGTTTGACGCTCGGCCTGAACCGCATCGACCACGCCCCGGCTGATGGAGAACTCGCTGCGCCGGGTGTCCTCGGGCGAAAGCCCGTGCCAGGCCGCGACCCGCTCCCCCTCGAGCAGCACGAAACCGCGCTCGGCCCCGATGACCCGCACGGTTTGCGCCATGAGCCCGTCGACCACGGCCTGGACCTCCAGCGAGGAGCCCAGCACGCGAGCAGCCTCGAGCAGCAACTCGAGGTGCTCGCGATCGAGGTTGGGGGAACGCGCGGCCATCGGCACAGGGGTTCCCCCGCGCGAGGGCGCCCTCCTCTACTTCAGGGTGGACGGATCGAAGTCCGGCGGGATCAACACCTGGTCCACCGGGATCACCAGGCTGCCGTTGGCCGCCAGGCGGGCCGTGCCGGTGTTGATCGTCTGATCGCCATTCTGGATGCGTCCGAAATAAGGGTTGCCAAAGAAGCGCGCGCCGTCGGCCTCTTGCAACGAGTCGATACCGGCCCCGGACCGCAGCCCGAAGCTTCCCTCGGAGACGTGGTAGAGCAGGATCTTCTTGAGCGCGTCCTCGTTGGCCGGATTGGTCAGCTTCTGGAACAGCGCGGGGTTCTCTTGCGAAAGCTTCTCGAAGGCCGCGTTGGACGGAGCCAGAATCGTCACCGGTCCCTGCTTCTCGAGGTCCATGGCGGCAGGGATGAGGCCGGTGTTGCCCAGCAAGCTGACCAGAGTGGAGTTGTTCGGGTTGCCGGCCAGCTGGCCGACGGCGTTGTTGCCCTGGGGGAAGAACGGGGCGGTGGCCTGGAACACGGAGCGCAGGCCGCGGTCGAAGTAGCTCCCGCCGGCGCGGGGGTCCCCCACGGGGCCGGAGGGCACGGAAGGCTGGTAGGCGGGCTGCGGCGGGCAGGCACAGCAGCGGGCCGGGGCGGGCGAGTAAGCGCGGGAGACGTAAGGAGAATAGCCGTAGTTGCCAATCTGCATGGTCGGAGAGTTCCTTTCGCCTGATGGGGTCCGCTCGAGCTATACCCCCCCAATGCAGGGGGTGGCCGAAAAGTTGTGAACAGGAGTTAACGATTTGTGAACAATTTTGAAGACATCCAGGCCGGCATCATCGCCCTCCTCAAGGAGCGTCTCGCGCTCGGGAGCACTCCGATCGTGCCCGAAGCGAAGCTGTTCGACGAGCTGGGAGTGGACTCGCTGGACCTGCTCGACCTGACGTTTCTCATCGAGAAGCGCTTCGGCATCAAGCTGCGCGATTCGGGGCTGGACAAGCTGCTGCGCGCCGAAGCTCCCCCGGGCAACCTGCCTCCCGAGGACGTGCGCGAACTGCGCGCCTGGATTCCCGGGCTCCCGGACGAGGTGACGCTGCCGCAGGTGTTCGGCTACGTGACTGTGGAAAGCCTCGTCCTGCTGGTCCAGAACCGACAGAGAGGGAGCGCTTGATGGCCACCCTGCGCGAGTTCCGCCCCTACACGTTCTACAAGATGACCATGAGCTGCTGTCCCGAGTGCCTCAAGGTGATCCAGGCCCAGGTGGTCTTCCAGGACAACAAGGTCTTCTTTCTCAAGCACTGCCCCGAGCACGGCCAGAGCACCGCCCTGGTGAGCGAGGACGCGGATTACTACGCGCGGGCGTTCTCTTACAGCAAGCCGGGCAGCATCCCGCACCATTTCTCCACCGCTATCAAAGCGGGCTGCCCCACCGACTGCGGGCTGTGTCCCGCGCACCAACAGCATACCTGTCTGCCCATCGTGGAGATCACCGACTTCTGCAACCTGGAATGCCCCGTCTGCATCGTCAACAACCAGTATTCCAACCACATGAGCCAGGAAGACTTCCAGGGCATCATCGACCTGCTGCTCAAAGCCGAAGGCTCGCTGGAAACCATCACGCTGAGCGGGGGCGAGCCGACCTCCCACCCGCTCTTCTGGGAGTTCGTCGAGCTGGCCACGCGGCCCGAGATCGGGCGCGTGTCGGTGGTGACGAATGGCATCCGCATCGCCAACTCGACCGAGTTCTGCGAGCAGCTCAAAAAGCACAACGTCTACGTCATCTTGCAGTGGGACGGGTTCGACGACGACGTGCAGACCACCATTCGCGGCGTGCCGCTGATGGAGACCAAGTGGAAGGCCATGGAGAACCTGGCCGCCTTCCAGATCGCCACCCAGATCGCGTTCGTGCCCGCCCGCGGCGTCAACGAGAACCAGCTGGGCGATGCGGTGCGTCTGCTCATGGAGCGCGAGCACGTCATCTCGCTGCTGATCCAGCCGCTGGCCAATACCGGGCGCGGCGGAGGGGTCTTTCCGGTGGATCCGATGGATCGGCTGACCATCCCGGGTGTCATCAAAGCGATCGACGAGCAGACGAACGGCCTGGTGGCGCGCGAGGACTTCATCCCGCTCCCGTGCTCCCACCCGCTCTGCGTGTCGCTGACCTACCTGTTGAACGTGGGCGAGGGCCAGTTCTTGCCGTTCCCGCGCTTCGTGGACATGAGCAAGCACCTCGATCTGTTCCAGCAGACGGCCACGCTCGAGCCCAACGCGCAGACCGAAAACGCCCTGCTGGACGTGATCAACGACCTCTGGAGCGCCGCCGGCGAGTGCCCGGACTGCGAGAAAACCGTGAAAGCGCTCAAGCGGGCCCTGCTCGAGATGTTCCCGGCCGAGTCCATGACCCGCCAGGAGCTGATCCGCGTCAGCGAGCGCCAGGCCAAGTCCATCTTCATCCACCACTACATGGACCGCCACGATTTCGACGTGGAGCGGCTCATGAAGTGCTGCCACCACTATCCGCAAATCGACGGGCGCATCATGCCGGCCTGCGGGTTCAACCTGTTCCACCGGGGCGCGCCCAAGGGACCCAGGCCCATGCGGGCGCCGTTCGGCAAAGGTCCATTTGAAAAATAGCGTCCTGGTCGTCGGAGCGGGGCCCGCGGGGCTGGCGACCGCCGCCTGTTTGCGCGCGGAGGGCGTCGATTTCCGCCTGGTGGACCGCTGCGGAGAACCGGGCGGCGCTTACCGCAAGCTCTACGATAACATCGTGCTGGCCTCGCCCGCTCGCTACTGCGCCCTGCCGGGTCTCGCTCTGGGCGCGAAGTCGGAGTATATCAGCGTGGCCCACTACCGCGACTACCTCGAGCGCTATGCCGAGACGCTCCCCATCGAGCGGGCCGACGTCACCACCCTCACCAGGGATCAACTGGTCGTGGTCTGCACGGGCATGGTCGATTTTCCCTATACGCCGGACATCCCGGGTTTGAAGGCCACCCACGCGCGCGACTGGCGCGGCCCCGTCGGGGAAAAGCTGCTGGTCCTCGGAGGCGGCGCCAGCGCGGTCGAGATCGCCGAGGAGGCCGGGCGGGCCGGCGTGCGCACCGTGCTGAGCACGCGCACGGGCAAGCTCAGCCTGTCCCCCCAGCGGCTCCTGGGGCTGGACATCCACCATTTCGCGTTCGCACTGTGGTGGCTGCCCCGTCTGCGCAGCTACTGCGAGCACCCGCCCACGTTCACGGGCAACGACCACGGCATCGGCAAGCTGCGCGAGCAGGGCGTGGTCCGCGTGCGGGGGCCGGTCGTGCGCTGCGAGGGCTCGAAAGCTGTCTTCGCCGAGGGACAACCCGAGGAGTTCGACCAGGTGGTGTCCGCCACGGGTTATCGCTGGGAGATGCCGTTTCTGCCCACCGAGGTCACCGGCGGCGGAATCCCCCGGGCCAACGGGGGGAAGAGCGTCGTGTGGCCCAACCTCTATTTCGTCGGAGTGCATTGCTGCCGGGGCGTTTCCAGTCAATTCCTGCGCGGCATCGCGCTGGATGCTCCGGTGGTCGCCCGCCGACTGCGGGAAAGGACGCGGGGCTAGGCGAATCTCCCCTCGTGGACCCCCTGGCAAGCAAACCATCCCTCTCCTTCGGCGAGCTTTTGCCGAAGTCGAGCCGTCTGCGCGATCCCGAGCCGAAGTTAGACCTGGATACCGTCGATCTGATGGCGGAGATGCAGAGGATCGGCGCTCTGACGAGGGCCCAGACGCTGAAGCTCAGCCTGGAGACGCTGGCGGAACGCTCCTTCGAGTCCAGCCTGAGGCTGACCCGGCCGCTGCTCCCCAACACTTGGCCCGATCTCCTGTCGCCCGCCCGGCCGGCGAAACCTCCGCCCACCTACGATTTCGAGGCCCTCATGGCGACCGGGCCGGCTCCGGGCGGCGAGACGTTCGACCGTGTGGCCCATCCGCTGGAGACCGACGAGTGTAAGCACGTCCCCGAGCAGGTCTTGCTGAGCGACAAGAAGGTTGTCGAGAAACTGCAAACCGTGGTGCTGGAGCAGCTGGCACGCCTGGGGCCTCTCTCGCTGCGCGAGCTGGTGAGGTTGACCAACGTTCCGGAAGACCTGTTGGAAAGCATCGTCAAGAAGCCGCTCACCCTGGAGAAGGACGAGTCGCTGATCGCGGCCAGCCTGTTCACCTCCCATCCAGGACTGGTGACGGGCGGGGTGGACCGCCTGCAGCTCAACCGACCCGAGGACGCCCGGGACAAGCACGCCGCGCTGGTCGCCCAGGTCGAGCAGCACGTGGCTCGTGCGGAGCGATGCCTGGACGACAGCCGCCGGGTGTTCGCGCTGGCCGAGCTCCCGGCCGACCTGGCCCCCGTGCTGGCCTCGCCGGACAAGCCCGGCCCCGGAACGCTGTACGAGACGATGAAGTCGCTCGAGCTCGTGAAGGACGGCGTGAGCGAGTCGGACTGGCGCCGCGAGATGCAGACCGATCCCAAAGCCTACTGGGTGGGCGTGGCGGGCCAGCTGGGGAGCCGGGTCGTGAGCGCGCTCCACCCCGTGTTGGGCTACCAACAATTGCTCGCGCAGATGGACAGCAGCGCGATGGCCATCCCGGAGAACGTGACCCAGGGCCTCCGGCAGGGCATCCGGGGCCGGTTCGGTCCCCTTGCCGGCTTCGATCTGGCCGATACCCTCAATGCGGTCCTGGTCCGCAAGGAGGCCCTGGCGCTGGCGACGGCCCTGGGAACGGCCCAGCGGAACGTCCCGGACCGCGGGTACCTGGAGACTTTCCAGGCCAGCCTGACGCCGCCCGAGGACCGTGGCGTGGTCTCGCAGCAAGCCATCGCCGCCGAGCGCGCGGAGCGCGAGCGGGGCCTGTCGACCCCGGCCGAGTGGGGACGCTGGCTGAGCGAGGAATACAAGCTGCCCAACAAAATTTTCGGCCGCCTCCAGACCCTGGAAGGGGTCGATCGGGTCGAAGTCGCCCGCGCTCTGCCCCTCGAAGCGCTTTCGCCCCGGGTAGGCGAAGCGATTCGGACCTACATGGTCGCCTGTTTGCAAGACCAGGGGCAAGAAGAGGCCCTGCGCGCCCTCCTGCACCTGCGTCGCGACAAGGAGCTGGGCAAGAGCGAGTATGGCGAGCTGATGGCCCCCTCGGCCCAGGTGCGTCGCGGCTACAGCACTCTTGGCGGAGACGCGAAGCGCTATGTCGACACGCCGGGCTACCTCGACAGGAGCCGCGATGCCGAAGCCGTGCGGGGTTTGCTGGAGCTGCCGTCCCTCGCCTGGGCCCGCCAGCAGACCCTGAGCGAGACCGGCACGGTCGTGCCCTTTACCAACGACAACCTGCTGGAAGACATGCTGGTGGCCCGGCTGACCGGCCAGACCGAGCGTTTCCACGAGCTGCACGCCGAAGGGTTGGCGCTGGCGGCGCACGGCGCGGCGCTGCAGCTGTGTCGGGTCAAGCAGGGCGATCCGATCATCAGTGACAGCACCAATGGCCCCATCGTCGCCGCCGCCGGCACCAACGGCAGGGACGTGCGGACAGCCTGCGATCTGGGCGTGGCCGCGGCGCGGGCTCGCGTGTGGGCACGCCAGAACGGCCGCTCGTTCCCCCTTTCTCCTCAGGACAGCCTGGCCGCCTCGAAGGGCAATTGCAGCTTTACCGAGACCGAGACCAGCGACGCCGAGGGCCTCGATTACGGCCTGCTCGGCCGCCTGGCGCAGCAGGGCGTGAACCGCCTCGAGCCGGAGCTGATCAACCGGTTGATGGGCTCCGACCCCGCCCCCGTTCTGGCCCTGGTCGCGAAAGCGAAGGCGGAGCCCTGGGCCGCTTCGATGTCCGAGCAGGCCCTGTGGCGGATGGTGCAGACGAGACCCGAGCCGACCGCCGAGCAGGCGGGCTCCTTCGGGAGCCTGCTGACCTTGACCAACGGCGACGTGGAGAAGGCCCTGCCGCTCTGGGCCGACCTCGAGCGGCGCGTCGAGGCCGGGGAGGCGCGCCTGGACGTGCTCACGAGCCACTTCCGCCAGGCCTCCGGGGTGGCTGTGACCGAGACCCCCCGCGGCGGCATCGCCGAGTTGGGGGCCAACCTGATCGTGGGCGGCACGATGCTGCGCCGACGCACCTGACGGGCCTCGAAGCCTATTCCCGCCACGTCAACCCGGCGTTCGTCAAGCTGCTGGGGGTGTTTGGCTACGGACGCGTCTTCACGCGAGCTCTCGGGACCCGACTGTGGGATGACCAGGGACGCGAATATGTCGACCTGCTGGCGGGCTTCGGCTCGCACAACCTGGGCCATCGCCATCCCCGATTGACCGCGTTGCTGGCGGACGAGCTGGCCTCGCAGGGCCCCGACCTGATGCATGTCGGGCCTTCGCTGGCGATGGGAGCGCTGGCGGAGGAGCTGTGCGCGCGCTCGGGTCTCGAGCGCGCTCTGTTCGCGACCTCGGGCGCGGAAGCCGTCGATGCGGCCTTGAAACTGGCCCGCGCGGCGACGGGACGCAGCGGCGTGGTGCACTGCCAGGACGGGTTTCATGGCACCTCGCTGGGCACCCTGTCCGTGATGGGCAGCGCGCGCCTGCGCGCGCCCTTCGAGCCTTTGCTCGCCGGGACGTCCATGGTGGCTTTTGGCGATCGGGCGGCTCTCCAGCGGGCGCTGACGCCGTCCGTCGGCGCCTTCGTGGTGGAGTCCGTCCTGGGCGAAGGCGGCGTCATTCCCGCCCCCGCGGGCTACCTCGAGGAGGCGGCCGAGCTCTGCGCCCGCAACGGCACGTTGCTGGTGCTGGACGAGGTGCAGACCGGCCTGGGGCGCACCGGGACCATGTTCTCGTTCCGGCCCGACGTGCTGGTGCTGGGCAAGGCGCTGGGCGGGGGGATGCTGCCCGTGTCGTGCGCGCTGACGACGGCCGCGCTGCACACGAAGGCGTACGGCACGATGGACCGCTTCGACCTGCACGGCTCCACCTTCGCGGGCTATGCGCTGGGGTGCTGCGCCGGTCGCGCCACTCTGTCCATCCTGGACGAGGAAGGGCTGGTGGCCCGCGCCGGGGAGCTGGGGGCGCGGCTGCTGGCGGCGCTCCGGGCCCGACTGGAGGGCCACCCGCTGGTGCGCGACGTGCGCGGGAGCGGCCTGCTGATCGGCCTCGAGCTCGGTCCGCCCGCCGACAACGGGGTGGTGCCTCGCTTCCAGAAGTCGGTCGCCCGCAACGTCTTCGGGCAGTGGCTGGCGCTGCGCATGCTCGAGCAGGGCTATGTCTGCCAACCCTCGGCGCTGCGCTGGGACGTGTTGCGCCTCGAGCCGCCCCTCACCATCGCCTGGGAGGACCTCCAGAGAGCGGTGGAGGCGATCGGCGCCATTCTCGACGGCTACCGCGACCTGACCCCCCTGCTGCGCGACGTGGGCGCCCGTCTGGGCCAGCAGTTCCTCAAGGGCTGGAAGTTTTGAATCCCGTCCTCAAGGACCTGCGCTTCGGCCTGGGTCTCCTCCGGAAGCGCCCCTTCAACTGCCTGATCCAGGTGACCAACCGCTGCAACATGCGCTGCAGCTTTTGCGATTTCTGGCCCAACGTCGCGGGGCGCGGCGAGGAGCTGACGCTGGACGATTATCGTCGCCTCTCGCGAGAGCTGTCAGCGATGGGATGTTTCCTGGTTTCCATCGAGGGCGGCGAGCCGTTCGTGCGGCCGGACCTGGTCTCGCTCGTGGAGGCCTTCGGAGCCCGTCACCTCCCCTGCCTCTTCACGAACGGCTGGCACGTGACGGCCGACAATGCCCGCGCGCTCTACGCCGCCGGATTGACCCACTGCAGCGTCTCGCTCGACTATCCCGACGCGGCCCGACACGATGCCAAGCGCGGCCTCGAAGGCGCCTTCGCGCGCGCCTGGAACGCGCTGGACCACCTGCTCGCGGCGGCCCCGCGCGGCTCCAAGCAGGTTCACGTCATGACGGTCGTGATGGAGGACAACTGGCGCAGCCTGGACGAGCTTCTGGCCCTGACCGCCGCGCGCGGCGTGGGCCACCAGCTGACGCTGCTTTCCGACAGCGGTTTTCGCCGTGGCCGCTCGGACCGGATGCCCCCCGCCTTCGACCTGCTGGCTCTCTGGAAGCGTTGGCCGCACCTGCGCTTCTTCCGCGACTACATGACGGGCGCGAAGCAGTTTCTGAGCGGCGGCCCGATGCCGGTCTGCGGCGCGGGACTGCAGACGTTCAACGTCGACCACGTCGGCAACGTGTCGGCCTGCATCGAGCGCATCGACACCTCCTACGGCAATCTCAAGCACGAGCCGCTGCGCGTGATCCACGCGCGGATGGCCGCCGACCGGGCGGAGGTTTCGCGGTGCCAGCAATGCTGGACGGCCTGCCGGGGGTTGTCGCAGGCGTTGAGCGGGCGCGGCTCCCTGTCGACGTGGTGGGACCTGGCCACGCGCATGCGGTCGTCCTAGCGAGCTTTCAGTCTCCTTTCACGGCTTCGGCCTACGTTGAAGCTGTATGATTGTCTCTGCGTTCCGAGCGCGGCCCGTGGCGGCCGCGGGCATCCGGCCTCGTCCCGCCGAGCAGCTCGAGCTGCAGCCGGGTCCTGACGGCCTGGATCGTTGCGTGGGGCGGGGGGATTTCCAAAACCCCATCCTGCTGGCGCGCAATGCGGACGGCGAGAAGATGGTGCTCAAGGTGGAGCCGGCCCGCACCACCGAGGAGAGCCAGCGCCGCACGCAGTGGTGGGCGGCCCAGCTGGTCGCCTCGCAGGCCTTCCAGCAACTCGGGGCCAACGCCGTCCCCTACCACTACGCCCGCGCCGGCGACAAGGAGGGCTTGAGCTGCCCGTTCCGCGAGTTCTCCCTCTACAGCGAGAATCGCAACGTCGAGATCCGCAATCCTGACCGGATGATCCGCTCGATGGTGGTCAACGCGTGGCTGGGCGATTTCGACCGCATCATCAAGGACGACAACATCTGGCTGGAGCCGACCGGCGAGGTGCTGCTGGGCGACATGGGCTGCGCCGGGCTGCGCGAGGTGCAGGCCTTCGGCTGTCTGCCCAAGGTGCACCTGAACCTGTTCGCGCGCTACTGCACCCGCGAGAACGTGGAAGCGGCCCTGGGAGACATCCGCAAGCTGACCGATGCGGAGATCCGCTTCATGGTGGCCGACGCCGTCAGCGGCCTGCCGGGCGCGGACACGCGCGTGGTGGAGCGCCTGAGCCGCGACCTGACCCATAACCGCGACATGCTGCGCGCGGGCAACCCGTTCGAGTGCCTGCTGGGAGACGAGCCGCCCGTTTTCCGGATGCCCGAGAAGATGGCTGGCAAGCTCTTGGATGCGGTCGACAAACACTATGCCGAGGTTCCCTGGGAGGGCGTGGCCGAGGTCGCCCACCAGGCCATCGCGGGCCGGCGCGGTTACGCCCCCGAGAAGGGGCGCGACCTGGAGACGGTCGAGCTGCAGCTGGCCAACGCCCTGGAGCGCCACCGCCAGGGACGCGAGTGCGCCCTGGATCTGGAGCCGGAATGCTTTTTCGTGTGGCAGAGCCTGGCCAAGAGCGTCCTGACCACCGAGGAGTCGCTGGCCTCAGGACTTGGACTCAAGCACAGCCTGTAACCCAGCGCAGGACGGTGGAGAGCTTCTTGCGACCCGGGGCCACCGGCTCTTCGGCGGGGTGGCCCAGCGCGACCAGGCAGGCGAGCTGCCACCCTTCGGGGACGTCCAGGAGGGCTTTCAAGGCCGGGGCGGCCACCAGGGGGCCCGTCAGACAGGAGGCGCCCAGGCCCCGCGCGTGCGCGGCCAGCAGCAGGTTCTGCACCGCCAGCGAGGTGCTGACCAGACCCGAGACCTGCTCCATGGCCGCGACCTCGGGCGTGCTGACAAGATTGGAGAGGATGGCGAGCGGGCGGTACAGCACCGCGACCACGGTCGGCGCCTCGCGAAAGCGCACGAAGTAGTCGCCGTAGCGCTCGAACCCGTCGACTGCGATGAGGTCGAGGGAGCGCTGCACCGCTTCGGACATCCGGTGGATCAACTCGCCGTCATCCACCGCGAAGAAGCGCCAGGGCTGGTTGTTGCTGGCCGAGGGGGCGGTGATCGCGAGGTCGATCAGCTCCTCGACCGTCGCGCGCGCCAGAGCTTCCGGCGTGAATTTGCGCACTGTCCGGCGCGTGCGCAGCAGCTCCTCGGGGGTCACAGCGAGAAGCCCCCATCCGCGCCGAAGAGGCCGCCGGTGATGAACGACGCCCGCTCCGAGAGCAGAAAGACGACCAGCTCCGCGATCTCCGACGGGGTGCCCCAGCGCCGCATGGGGATGCCGGCCAGCACCTTCTCCGCCGCCAGTTGCTCGACGGTGCGCGTCATGTCGGTCTGCACGGGCCCGGGCTCCACGCAGTTCACGCGGATGCCAAAGCGCGCATACTCCACCGCCAAAGCCCGCGTCAGGGCTGCCACGCCCCCCTTGGTGGCCGCGTAAACGCTCTGCCCGGGGGAGGCGTGGCTGCGCACCGCCGAGCCGACGTTCACGATGGCCCCGCCGCGCCGCTCCATCATCTGCGGCAGGACGTAGCGACAGCAGTGGATGGGGCCCAGGAGGTTGGTCTCGATTTGCTCGGCGATCTGCGCGTCGGTCAACGTGGGCAGCAATCCCGCGTGCGTCATACCGGCGTTGTTGACCCAGCAATCGATCGCGTGACCGTCGCAGGCCGTCTCGATCGCCGAAGGGTCGCGCACGTCGAACCGCAGGTCCCCGGAGGTCCGCCCGTGGCGCAGCACCCGGGCCCCTTCGCGCGCGCACACGTCGGCGATGGCGGCCCCGATGCCGCGGGTGGATCCGGTGACCAGCACGGTCTTGCCCATCAGCAGGCTCATCGGGGGCACTTCCCGATAGGGGGAAAACGGTCCTCGGTTCGCACTTAAAAGGTGCGCAGCACCAGGCACGCGTTCTGCCCCCCGAAGGCAAAGGAGTTCTTGAGGATGTAGCCCGGTTCGAGCCGCCTCGGCGTGGCGGCCACGTACTCGAGGTCGCACTGAGGGTCGGGATGGTCCAGGTTGATGGTGGGGTGCATCCACCCTCTGCGGGCGCACAGGATGGCGGCCGCGACTTCGACGGCTCCCGAGGCCGAGATGAGGTGGCCCAGCATCGACTTGGTAGAGCTGACGGGGACCTGCGCGCCCAACACCTGCTTGATCGCGCGCGTCTCCGCCGGGTCGTTCTTGGGGGTGGAGGTGCCGTGAGCGTTGACCGAGCCGACAGGCGGATCGCCTGCGTCTTGCAGAGCCCGACGCATCGCCAGGATAGCCCCCGCGCCCTCGGGATGGGGCTCGCTGATGCCGTAGGCGTCGAAGGAATTGCCGTAGCCGCAAATCTCCGCGTAAACGGTTGCGCCGCGCTTGACCGCCTCGTCCAGGGACTCGAGCACGAGGAGCGCTGCCCCTTCACCCAGCAAGAAGCCGTCCCGGTCCCGGTCGAAGGGGCGCGAGGCCCGTCGGGGATCCTCGTTGCGGGTCGTCATGGCGCGGATCTTGCAGAACCCGGCCACTCCCATCGGGTTGATCATCGAGTCGGTCCCACCCGCCAGCATCCAGGGACGGCGCCCGCCGCGCACCAGGCGGAAGGCGTCGCCCAGTGCGTCGGTCGAGGCGGAGCAGGCCGAGACGTGGGTGCGCGGGGGGAAATCGATTTTGTGCTCGGCGCAGAGGGCCTGCAGGCACTCCTCGGCGGGAGTCTGCAGCCGGTCGTGGGGGCGCTGGTGGAGGTAGTCGACCATGGCGGGCATCGAGAAGAGGTCCAGCCCGATGCCGAGGGAGAGTCCTCCGCCCGTGGTGAGGCCCGCGTCTTGCAGGGCCGCCCGGGCGGCCTCGGCGGCGAAGAAGCTCTTGCGGTCGCCCTCGACTCGCAGGGGGACCTCGGCGGCGATGCGCGTGATGAGCGAGGCCGGGTCGAAGAGCGTGATGGGTCCGCCCGCGGACTGCCCGTCGAGCAGTGCCCGGGCGAACTGGTCGGGGTCGTTTCCGAGCGCGGTGACGAGTCCGATGCCGGTGACGGCGACCCTCAGCGCCATCGGCTGCGCCCCCAGATCCCATCGGCCGCCTGCACCTGGTGCTCCTTCGCGCCATCGGCGAGGGCGAAGGCGAGGGCTCCCGGGCCGTGCTCGTCGGGGGTCGCAGGCGTGCCGGGTCGGTAGGCGAGCTCGAGGGCCTCGAGGGGGCGGCCGCCGTCCCGCTCCAGGCGCAGGAAGCCCGCCGTATCGAGCCCTTTTCCGCGGAGAGTCGAGACCAGGAAGTTGTCCCGATCGCACACGCCGCCCACCAGCGCGGCGTCTACGGTGCCCGCCTCCAGGTCGGCCACCGCCTGCTCGAGGCCCTGATAGAACTGGCCCACGCCCGGGTAGCTGACCCAGTAGGGGCCCTGCACGGCCAGGTTGAGCGAGACGTGAAAAGCCGGCATGTTCGGCAGGCAGCGGAACGTCAGCAGCGGGTTCACCTGGTCCAGCCCGCGCGTGGAGAAGGCTTGCATGCAGAATCTCTCGTTCAAGACGGACTCGCGCGCCAGCGGCTCCAGGTCGGCCAGCTCGAACGGGATCGTCCCGACCGCCAGATAGAGGCCCGTGAGCACGGGCAGCGGACGCTCTCCGGCCGCGCGCTTCGCCGCGATCACGGCCAGCCGGTCCTGTTTGCCCATGAACTTCAGCATCTTGGGGGAACGCAAGAACGGGCGCACGTCCTCGTCGCCACGAGCGCAGCCCACTCCGGTCAGCTCCACCATGAAGAGGGCCATTACCGCCTGGCGCGGGGGAACCCTTTCAGGCGAGGGGGCGGGTCCGGGGGTCGTTCCCTTTGCGCGAGAATCTCGACCTGGGGGAACGACCTCGTTCCCCTCGCGCGCGAATCGTGGCCCGAGGGAACGAACTCGCGGGGCAGGGGCGGACCGCGGTGTCGTTCCCTTTGCGCGAGAATCGCGACCTGGGGGAACGACCTCGTTCCCCTCGCGCGCGAATCGTGGCCCGAGGGAACGAACTCGCGGGGCAGGGGCGGACCGCGGTGTCGTTCCCTTTGCGCGAGAATCGCGACCTGGGGGAACGACCTCGTTCCCCTCGCGCGCGAATCGTGACCTGAGGGAACGAACTCGCGCGGCAGGGGGGGATCCGCGCCCGGGCCGGCCGAGTTTCGTTCCCCTGGAACGAGAATCGCGACCGGGGGGAACGACCTCGTTCCCCTCGCGCGCGAATCGTGGCCCGAGGGAACGAACTCGCGCGCCGGGGGGATCCGCGCCCGCGAGCGGATCGGGATCCGTTCCGGGGAGTGGATCCCCTCGGGGGACGGGGGCCGGCGTTGAACAGCACGCTCCCGGAGAACTGTTCAGCTTGATCATGGCCGATTTGAGCGGGTGGCGCGCGCCCCGTCCGGAGCCCCAAAAATTGATCAAAAGCAGGTTATCGTCCACAAAGTCGAATTCACCCTCTCTCACACCACCCGGAGGTTCCCGTGAACAAGCTTGCCTGCGTCGTTCTTTTCTCCATGCTGACGGTCTCGGCCGTGGCCGAGCCCACCGGAGGCGAAGTCCGGGCGGGCAGTGCCACCATCCAGGGCAATACCATTCATCAACTGACGAACAAAGCGATTATCGACTGGCAACGATTCAACGTGGATGCCAACGAACTCGTAAAGTTCATCCAGCCCAACCAGTCAGCGGTGCTCCTCAACCGGGTCGTGGGCAGCGATCCGAGTCGCATCCTGGGCCGGCTCCAGGCCAACGGGCAGCTCTTCCTGGTCAACCCGAACGGCATTCTCTTCGGCCCCAACAGCCGGGTCGACGTGGGCAGCCTCATGGCCACCACGCTGAGCATCAGCAACCAGGACTTCCTGAGCGGCAACTACAGCTTCCAACAAGATCCGGGTTTCAACCCGGCCAGCGTCGTCAACCAGGGCGAGATCCAGGTCAGCGACGAGGGCTACGTCATCCTCTCCGCCCCGCTGGTCAACAACGAGGGCCTCATCGTGGCCAACCTGGGCAAGGTGACCCTGGCCGCCGGCACCGTCACGACGGTCGCCCTGGATGGGCGCCACCTTGTGAGCTATCAGGTCCAGGGACCCGAGAGCGCCACCGCCGTGCAGGCGGGCACCATCCGCGCGGGTAACGTCGACCTGGAGAGCTCGGGCGCAACCACCCTGACCGAAGGCAGCCTCACGCACGGCGGCGACCTGCGCGTGCTGGGCAGCAACGTAACCGTGAGCGGCACGGTCGAGAGCGAGAACGGCACCCTGCTCGTGGGCGGCAATCTCCGCGGCGAGGGCCCCGAGCAGAACTCCAAGACCACGAAGGTCGACGGCAGCATCAGCGGCGCGGACACCATCGTGGTGTGGTCCGACGAGCGCACCGACGTGTCCGGAACGCTCCAGGCGGCCAACTTTATCGAAACCTCCAGCCATCAGGACCTCCAGGTGACCGGCAGCGTGAACGCCGGCGGCGAGTGGCTGCTCGACCCGGCCGACATCGCTATCGTGAACGGCGCGGGCAGCACCAACAACATCAGCGTAGGCCTCATCAATACCGCTCTTTCCGGTGGGACGAGCGTCACCATCAACGCGGGAGTCCCCTCCAGCACCGTGGGGACCGTGAGCGATACCTTCTCGGGCGGAAGCATCACCATGGCTGCGGGCGTGAACATCCTCATGTCGACCAGCAACACCGACGCCACCCTCACGCTCACGGCCGGCAACGGCAGCAACATCACGCTGGACGGCAACATCACCCGTGACGCCAGCGGCACCGGCGCCCTCAACGTCATCCTGGGAGGCATCGGAACCATCGTCACGCTGAACGGCAACATCGACCTGGACGGGTCGGGCACGGACGGCAACTTCTCGAACTCGGGCCCGGCCGGCATCAACCAGACCGGCACCGTGGACCTCGGCTCGGGCAACCTGAGTCTCAACGCCGGGTTCGGACCGATCTCCCTGGCCAACGTCACGGCCGGCAACGTCACCGTCATCTCCTCCCAGAACATCACCCTGGGTAGCGTAACCGCGACGGGCACCGCGACGATCACGGCCGGGGGCTCCATGAATGAGCTCGGCTCGGACGGGGCTGCCGACATCACCGCTCCCAACGTCGCTCTCCAGGCTGCCTCCGGCATCGGCTCCACGGGCACTATCGAAATCGACGCCGATACCCTGGCCGCCAGGATTACACCCAGCGGAATCCTCAGTCTCGAGGACCTGGATGACCTGAACATCGGCACGGTGGGCAGTCTCACCGGCCTGAACATCGCCGGGGCCATCACTCTCACCACCCACGGCACCCTCACCGGAAGCGCCATCGCGGGCAGCGCGGGCGTCAACATTACCAACACCGACGGAGCCACCACCCTCAGCAACGTCAGCTCGTCCTTCGGCAGCGTCTCCATCACTCGCTCCGGCCTGACGAACACCACCGGCGCCATGACCCTGACGAACCTCGATGCGAACACCGACATCAACATCCTGCGCGATGCTCCCGCCCACTCTCCCGCCAATTTCATCAACACCATCACGCTCACCGACCTGTCAGCGGCCGGGAACATCTCCATCGTGCAACAGAACATCAACACGGTGGACGAGATCCTGGTGGACTCGGTCGTGGCCACCGGAAACGTCTCGCTCAGCGGCCAGAACACCTGGCTCCATTCCCCTCCCGGTTTCACGCCCCCGGCCATCGTCGGCCAGACCGTCACCCTGCACTCTCCCTACTACCTGGACGTGACCATCGACGCCACCAACGCGGTGGTGACCTCCAACAACCACCAGATTTTCGTCACCGATACCGGGGGCGGCCTGAACGTCACCGCGACCACGAACAACTCCGACATCAGCATCACCTCCCAGGGCGGGGGAACGCTGCAGGTCAACAATGTCAGCGGGGGCGGCGGAATCGTCACGCTGTCTTCGGCCGGTGGCATCACCCAGGATGGCGACGCGGCCGCCGACGTGACAGCCAGCACCCTGAACGCCACCGCCGCCACGGGCATCTCCCTGGACACCACCATCGGGACGCTGAACGCCAGCGTCAGCGGGGCTGGCTCGCTCTCCATCAACGAGACCAACGGCCTCATCATCGGCGCCAACGACGTCAGCACGGCCAACGGCTCGGTCAACCTCACCACCAACGGCGACCTGACCTCCGTGGCGGGCTCGGGCATCGGCAGCTCCAACAACATCTCCCTCACCGTGCACGGGGGGATCATCTCGTTGTTGGGACAGGTGGCCTGCATGCAGAACCTCACCATCACCCACGACACTCCGACCGCGGCCGACATGACGCTGGCGTTGACCAGCAGCGACACCCTGAACATCACGCGCACCGCCACCAGCGGAACCAGCGCCTTGAACCTTACAACCATCACCACCAATGGGAACATGGTGATCACGAAAACCGGTGGGACGGGCGGGGACATCTCCGTGGGGCAGGCCACGTCGCAGAGCGGGGGAACCATCACGGTGAACAACGCCAGCGGCGCCATCAACGAGCTGGGGCCCGACCTGGGAACTGAATTTAGTGCCCCCAATGTCTTGCTGACGGCCTCGGGCGGCATCGGGACGACCAGCACCCCGGGTCTTTTTGCGAGCAACCTCTCGGCGACCGTGACCGGGGCCGGCCCGATCAACCTGGCCGACGACCTCGGAGTCGCCATCGACACGGCCTCCACGGTCAACGGCCCGATCAACATCAGCTCCGACAGCTTCATCGACGTGGGCACCATCACCGCCCAGGGCACGAACAGCGTCACGCTTTCGGCGCCCAATAACGAGATTATGGCGCTGCCCGGGTCGCTGGTAACCGCTGACAGTCTGACCATGACCGCCAAATATGGCATCGGAACACTGAATCTCGCGGTGAACAGCGTGTCAGCGAGCAACACCACCCCGGCCACGATCTCCCTGCAGAACACGGGCAACCTGAACGCTACGGTCACCACGAACGGTGGCGATCTCCAGATCCAGGTAGCCAATGGGGACCTCACGGCCACGAACATCCAGGCGGGCGGCCCCGGCACGTCCATCCAACTCACCACCACAGGCGTCGGAAGCGACATCCTGGTCAACTCGGTGATCGCCCCGGTGGGCATTACCCTGAATGCCTCCGGCCAGATCCTCGAGGCGGTCGACGACCCCGGCGCGGACCTCTCCTCGGCCACCATGACCCTCACGGCGGTCAGCGGCATCGGATTCGGGAACAACCTCGAGATCAACGCCACCGGCCCCATTACCGCCAATGTGACGGGCATCGGCCCGCTGGCGCTCTCGGATGTGGCGGGCGGCCTCGAAGTCACCTCGGCCACCACGGCCGACGGTCTGGTGCGCCTCATCGCCAGCAACGGCGACTTGATCGTACACTCGGCCTTCGCCGGAGGGACTGCGCGCAACGCCACCCTGAACACGTTCGGCACCGGCAACGTGCGCGTGGGCTCCGTGCACGCCGACGACGGCACCATCTCGATGACGACGTCGGGTAGAGTCATCGACCACGACGGCGACGTCGCGGTCGATCTGACGGCCAAGCGCATCTACGCCAGCACGGCCACCGGCGTTGGTCCGCTCGACATCGACACGCCGACGGTCACCAATGTCGCCGTGAGCGGCACGGGGGACATCACCCTGCGCGACGTGAGCGGGGGACTCAGCGTGACCCGGGCCGACACCAACGACGGCGCCGTCTCCATCACGGCCGAGAACGGGCCGCTGTCTCTGGGCGACGTCATCGTCCGGGGCACCGGCAAGAACCTGACCGCTTCCAACACGGGTTCGGGCGATCTCCAGGTGGGCAACGTCAGCGCAGCCGGAGACGCCATCTTCCTCACCTCGGCCGGCAAGGTGCTCGAGCTGGGTGGCGATCCCGAGGCCGATCTGACGGCCACGGATCTGAACGTCACCTCCCAGGGGCTGGGAGATACGGGCGCCACCATCGAGACCCAGATCGTGCGACTGAGCGCCGCCGTGACGGGCACGGGCCGCATCATCCTGCTCGAGAAGGACAGCCTTCAGGTCCCCTCCGCCACCACCGCCAATGGCAGCATCAACCTGCGCTCCACGGGAGCCTTCACGGCCACCAGCATCGTGGCCGGCGGGAGCGGCAACGTCACCCTGGCCACGGTCGGTGTGGGGAGCATCTTCGCGGATAGCGTGACGGCCGGCGGCACGCTGACGGCGACGGCGTTCAGCGCCATCAACGAGAGCGGTGCCGACACCACGCCCGACCTGACGGCGCCGACCGTCGCCTTGAGCGCGGGCACCGGCATCGGCACCACGGCCAGACTGGAGCTCGACACCGACAGCCTGTCCGCGGTCGTGACGGGCGCGGGCAAGATCGACCTGGAGGACACGTCGGGCTCGGGCACGCTGCTGACCGTGACCAACGCCAGCACCGCCAACGGCGATATCACGCTGGCCGCGCGAGGCGGGGGAATCCGGGCCGACAACCTCAACGCCGGCGGCAACGTCTCCCTCACCACGGTCACCACGGGCAACCTGCAGATCGACCAGGTTTCGGCCACCGGCTCGGTGACGCTGGACGCGGCTCAGAACGTGCTCGAGGTCGGCTCCGACCCCGACACGGACGTGACCGCTGGCGCCAGCTCCACGATCCGGGCGCGCCTGGGCACCATCGCGACCGCCGATGGCCTGGAGGTGACCATCACCGCCGGAACTCTCAGCGTGGAAGCCACTCAGCAGTCAAGCGGGCTGTCCATCCGCCTGTTCGGCACCGTCAACGGCTCCCCCAGCCCCACGGGCAACCTCATCCACCTCAACACCCCGCCGGGCCTCTCGCGCTTCAACGGGACGATTTTCTAAGGAGCTCCAGCCACTTCGGAAACGCCTCGGCAAAGTCCGGAGGGAAGGCGTGCTCGCTGATGCCCGGGTAGAGCTTCTCCTGGACCTCGGCGCCGGCTGCGCGGGCCCATTTGGCGTCGTCGCGGACGTGCGCTACGGTGTGCGGGTGCTCCTTGGCGCCCGCCACGAGCACGAAGTGCTGCTTCCGGTTGCCGGGCTGCGCCTGCAGACCGGCCAGCTTGCTGTCGTTGCGCAATCCGGGTGAAAGGCTGATCGCGCCGGCATAGACGTCCGGATGCGCGGCCGCCAGCTCGAACGCTATCTGGGCGCCCTGCGAGAAGCCAAACAGGATGACCTGGCCGGGCCGGAGCTTGCCCTTCAGCGAGGCCAGCGCCTTCTGCACCTGCCGGTGGTCCAGCTCGCGGTCCTCGGACCAGCTGCACGACTTGGGCCCCAGCGGCTTCGTCCCGCTCACGCCGACGAAGGCCAGCCCGGAGCGATCGGCAAGCTCCTGGAACCCATCGTTCACGAACGTCTCCGAGCCGCCCAGCCCGTGCAGGCCCACGACCGTGACGATGGGCTTCTCCGGGTCGTAGCCCTCGGGCCGAATCAGGACCGTGCGCAGCATTTCCTGGTGCGCGAAATACTCGTTGTAGGCGTGCAGGTAGGCGGCCACCTCGGCCCAGCGCTTGTCGGCGCGCAGAGTCTCCAGGTCAGGGTCCTCGGCCGCCCAATCGGCGTCCACGCCCTCCTCGGCGGCGGCGGACTGGAGCCAGTAAAAGGCGGCCTCCACCTGATGGGCCCGGGCCAGGGCGCACGCCAGGTTGTAGCGATCGTCGCTGCCTTTTTGGACGGCGAAATAGAAAGCCTGGGCGGCGGACCGGGGCTTGTCGCTCTGCAGCAGTTGGAAACCGCCTCCGGAGAGCTCCCCGGCAGAGAGGGTGGTGAGGTCGAGGTCGTCCAGCATCTTCGAAGGCGCGGGGGGGGACTCCAGCGCCAGCGGGGTGGCGGGTTTGGCGGCGGCCTGCCGGGTGGGGGTGGGCGCCGGAGTCGGCGGGGTACTGCAACCAACGAGCAGCAGAGCCAGAAAGAGGAGAGCACGCATGTCCCCGGATTCTCCGGGCAGGGCGCCCGGGGCCTCCCGAGGAAGGGCCCCGGGTGATACTCGTGGTCGAAGACGATCCTACACTGTTGGCCGTAATCTGCGAAGATCTCGAGGACCAGGGCTACGAGCCCTTTGGCGCCCCCGGCCCGGCCGCTGCTCTGAAGGCGGCCGAGGCGCGCCGCTTCGAGCTGATGATCACCGACGTCCGGATGGACCAGATGGACGGCATCGAGTGCCTCAAGCGCCTGCGCGCCATGCAGCCCCTGGTGAAGTGCATCGTGATCACCGGCTACGCCGACGCCGATGTCCCGCTGCGAGCCGTGCAGGCCCAGGCCGACGACTACCTGCACAAGCCGTTCACGTTACGCGAGTTCCGCAGCGTGGTGCAGCGGGTGCTGGGCGTAGACAAAGAGCGCGCCTACTACGCGGGTCTCTTTGACGCGGTGCGCACGGGCCTCAAGCGCCTGACCGAGACCGAGAGCAGCGACGAGGTGCTCAAGCAAGCCCGCGACCGGGCCTTCCAGAGCTTCTTCGTGGCCATCCGCTCGGGGCTGCTGGGGCAAAACCCCGCCCAGAAGATCTGGGAACGCCTCGAGCAGCTCGAGCTCAAGCGCGCCCGAGGTGAAGACCTGGCCGAGCTGGCCGAGAATTACCTGGGCATCATCGAGATGCTGGGCACCCTGGGTCAGGCCAAGACCGGCGCCGGTCCCAGCGATGAGATCTTCTCGCGCTTCTTCCGCCGCCTCAAAGGCGGCACACTCTCGAACGAGCAGGTGAAGATGGCCGCCCTGGTGCGCCAGTTACCGCCCGAGGCGGCCAACTCGCAGCTGGCCAGGTTGCGCGACCAGATGTGGGGACTGGGCGACACGCCCTGACGGCAACGTCGACCCTGGAGCGAGCCTGAGGCGCTGAATCGACCTCAGCGAGGTGCGTGATTATTTTGTTCCTTCGGAACCGGAATTGCCTGAGGTCTTTCTCCCCCTGAACCCGGAGGGTTCAAAAAGAAGTCCGACGAGGCCGTTCGGGGCTTTCCCCGGCTACAGGCTCTCGCCAGGGCCGACGTCGCGGGATAGCCCGCGCGTCCAAAGCGCATACAGCTCTCGCCGCTGCTCATGCACTCGCTCCGACTCCACCGGCCGTAGAGCATACGTCAGCCGCGCCACCGCCGAACGCTCTCCGTCCACCGTGGCCTCGCCCTCGATCTGCGCCCCCGCCTCCAGCAGCGACGTCAAGCTCACCCTGAGCTCCAGCCGGTCGCCGGCGGTGGCCGGGCGGTAGAAACGCGCCTGCTCGATCTGGCCCAGCACGGCCCGCCGGCCGTCCTCGGGACGCGAGGACTCCACCAGAAAGCCCCCCAGCTGCGCCAGCGCCTCGACAATGAGCGTGCCCGGATAGAGCGGATGATCGGGGAAGTGGTCGTGCAGCACCTGCTCGCTCAAAGTCACGCACTTCACGCCGCGAGCCTCGCTCCCCGGCACCAGCGAGTCGACGCGATCGACCAGGAAGAACCTCACCAGGTGCGCCCTCCCACCAGCGTCTCGAGCGGCACCAGCTGGCGCTTGGAGAAGCGCGGGTCGCGGCCGCGATAGAGGATGTTGTAGGAGCAGGTGGGGATGTTCCCCCCGTCGGCAGCGGGCACGCCCACGCAGCACTGGCGGATGCGGTCGGTATCGAAATTCTCGTCATCCATGTGCGAGTGAATGTAGAGCGTCTTGGCGGTGCGCTCGGCGATGCGTTGCTGCTGACGGTAGTCGGCCCCGCCCAGCTCGCGCAGCGTGCTCTTGAGAGCTTTCAACACGGAGGGTTGCGCGTCGGCCGCCCACAGGTCGTTGATGACATCCTGCAACACGCGCTCCAACGTTTCCCCGGGCTCCATGTAGAGGTTACCCGTCAGCAGCTCGCGGATCTGCGGCTTGGACATGAAGCGCGCAAACGGCAGCCAGCCCTCGTCGGTGTGCAGCAGATAGCAGGTCTGGTAGCACATCGGGTGGGCGCAGGGCGAGGGGACGAAGTCCTTCAGCGCAATTCGTCCCTCCGTGGTGGCCTCGAGCTGCTTGAGGATGTCCGGCACGGTGATGCGCGCCGCGGGCTCGAATCCGCGCCCTCCCTGGCCGGTGAAGGTCATGGTGTGGATCTCGAGCGAGCGGATGCACTCGCGCTCCAGCGCCAGCTCCACCAGCGCCCCGATCTCGTTGTCGTTGACCCCCAGCGCCAGCACCGGGATGAGCGTCGTGTCCACGCCGTACTGCTCCAGCAGGTCGATGACCCTGAGCTTGGCAGAGGTGGCTTTGGTGCCCAGCATGCGACGGTTGACCGCGTCGTCGAAGCTGTCAAAGCTCAGCACGATGCGCGCATCGAGTTGCGCAAGCTCTTTCAGCAGACCCTCGTCTTTGAGGAACGTGAGCCCGTGCGTGCTGATCGTGACCCGGTGGATCCCCGCCTCGTGACACATCCGCACGATCTCGGTGAGGCGAGGGTGAAGCGTCGGCTCGCCCCCGGTGAAGTTGATAATCGTCCCGCGAGGGTCGTTCGTCTTGACCACGCGGAGGATGTCCGCGAACTCGCTCAGCTCCATGAAATACGGGCCGTCGTTGTTGTTGATGGTGTAGCAGATGGGGCAATCGAGGTTGCAGGCGCTGGTGATGGGGACCACCGGCAGATACACGCTCTGCTGGTGGCTGGTGCAGGCGCCGCAGTCGTAGGGGCAGCCCGTCTTGACCTCGTTCTTGACCACGCGCGGGGGGGCGAGCGCGGCCGGGAAGCTCATCGTCTCGTGATACCAGGCCGCATCGCTGGCCAGCAGAACGCGCCGCAGGCCGTGCTCGGGACAGGTCTTGTCGAGGATGATCCGCCCGTCCTCTTCGTGCACCTCGGCGGGCACGCCGATCTTGCAGACGGTGCAGAGACTGGTCGTGTCATGCAGTTTCACGGCGCGCCACCTTATCCACGACCATCAGCGTGACTCCCGCCACCAGGGTGGTGAAGAGCCAGTATTGCCAGTAGCTCGTGAAGACTTTGTCCCAGCCGTCGCGCATGGAGAACGCGACGTTGGTGTTGAGAGCGGGATTCGCGACCAGCCTGGTGATCGCTTGCAAGACGACGAAGCCCGTGATGGCCAGGGGCCAGGCGGTGGCAGGCTTCTTGAGCGCCCGGATGGCGAATGGGAGCGCGCCCAGGTGGATGAGGTAACTGCCCGGGTAGATCGTGGCCGGGGCAATCCAGACCTCGCGCAGCCAGAAAGGCAGTCCGGCGATGATCCAGAGCGCGGCTGCGCGGCGCACGCGCGGGTGCGGCAGGCCCAGGCACAGGTTGGCCACGTTGCACACCCACAGGATGTCCGAGGCGGTGCCGTGCCCGATGTCCTCCAGCGAATGGAGCACGAAGAAGACTATGGGGATCAAAGTCCACCGTCGAGGATGATCGTCTGGCCCGTGACGTAGGTGTTCTGGAGGGCCATGAAGGCGACCATCTCGGCGACTTCCTCGGCGGTGCCGAGCCTCTGCAGAGCGGAGTGCGCGAGGTAGGCGTCCCGCAGCTCCTTGCCCACTTTGAGCGCCAGACCGCGGTCGAGGATGCCCAGCGAGAGCAGGTTGACACGGACGTTGTCGTGGCCCAGCTCGCGGGCCAGCGACTCGCACATGCCTTTGATGGCAGCCTGGCTGGCCGCGTAGTGGATAGGCGAGGCCACCGGTTTGATGCCATCGATCGAGCTGAGCAGCACGATGTTGCCCCCCTGCTTCTGCAGGAAGGGCGCGGCCGCGCGGCAAGCGGCGAAGGTGCCTTTGACATTGACACTCAGCAGCTCGTCCAGCTCTTCGGTTCGGACGCGCTGGAGGCGGTCGCCCTTCAGGCTCTGGAAGTAGCTGGCGTCGCCGCTGATGGCGGCCGCCTGCACCAGGGCGTCCAGTCCGCCCAGCTCGTCGGCCGCTTGCTGCACGGCCTT
>JBDHVW010000075.1:0-40203 GCA_039809865.1 Vulcanimicrobiota bacterium | reverse complement strand
CCTAAGCAGGCCCCGGCGCAGACGCAGCAGGCTGCCCCGAAGCCTCAGGCGAGATCCGAGGCACCCAAGACCACGACCGCACCGCAACAGCAGCAGCAAGCTCCCAAGCAGGCCCCGGCGCAGACGCAGCAGGCTGCCCCGAAGCCTCAGGCGAGATCCGAGGCACCCAAGACCACGACCGCACCGCAACAGCAGCAGCAGGCTCCCAAGCAGGCGCCCGCGCGGCCGCAGGCCCAGACGCAGCAGCCAGCCGCCCCCCGGCCCCAGGCGAAGGCCGAGGGCACTTCTCCCAGGACACCGCAGCAGCCGACCGGCTCGACCGCCAGAACGCCCGCCCAGGCCCGGTCCGAGGGCTCCGCGTCCAGGTCCCCCGCTGCCCCCCAGCAACAGGCCACCCGGCCAGCACCCGCCCGGGCCGAGGGCTCCGCGCCCAAATCCCCGGCGGCACCTCAGCAGCAAGCCCGAGCCCAGCAGCCGCAGCAGCCTTCCGCTCGGGCCGGAGGAGCTCAGACAGAGCCCCAGACCGGCCCGCAGCGAGGAGCGCCGGCCAGGACCGGTCCGGCGGTGGCCGACGAGGGCCAGTTCAAGACGACCGTGTTCCCGGGAACCAAGGCTCCGGCCGCAGCCACCGGACAGGCCGCTCAGAAGACCGCCGGCTCGGGCGGGTCGACGCAGCCGGGCGTCACCGTCCTGGGGAAGGAAGGCGGCCCGGGGGCGCACGGCCCCGAGGGTCCGCAGCAGGGTCCCCGCGCCGTCGGTGGGCGCAACGTGGTCGTCAGCGCCCAACCCGGCGCGGCGGGCAACGCGGCGCGTCCGGGCCAGCCGCAGCAGGCCAAGAGCTCCGGACAGGACTCCTCGGCCCATCAACCCGGCCCCGACGAGGACCTGACCGAGATGCAGAGCCGCGCCCACACGTTCGCGCTGCAGCTGCCCGATGAGAACGAGGACGACAACGTCGACTGGACCGGCATCCGCAAGTCCAGTGGTCTCAAGCAGCTCAAGGAGCACGAGCGCCAGGTGCGCGTGCAGCAAGCGGCCGGCTCGGAGTGGAATCCGGACCCGCACCAGCAACGCTCGCGGGGTCAGGAAGACGCGGAGCTCCCCCAGAACCGCAAGTGCCCCACCTGCGGCACCGACCTGCCCCAGGAGGGCTCGTGCCCCGTCTGTATCGCCGAGAGCCGACCCGACGTGGCCATGGTGAGCTCGGTCAACTACCGGACCGGGGGCGAGAAGTTCATCGCCGTGGCCGACCACATCACCACCTCGGAGGGAGCGCGCACGCTGCTGGCCGGCGAGCAAGCCCAGGTGGCCAGCCTCAAGTACGCCGCCCCCATCGTCAACGAGCAGGAGCTGCGCCAGGTCCGCCAGGGGAAGAAGCCCGGCAAGCCCTGAGGCCTCGCACCGCAGTAGGAAAACCTCCACGAACGGCCAATAAGGGGCGGCTATGCTGAAGAAACTGCTCCTTTTCACCCTGGCCCTGCAGCTCTTTGCCTGCAGTGGCTCCGATCAGACCGCCGTGAGCGGCGGAGGACTCGGCCCGATCCCCGACAACCCGGTGATCCCCCAGCCTCCGGTCCTGATCACCCTGAGCAGCATCGCCATCACGCCCAACGCTCCCAGCGCCGCCCCCGGCCAGAGCGTGCAGTTGACCGCGACCGGAACCTACAGCGACGGGACCACCGCCGACCTCACCAGCCAGGCGACCTGGACCTCGTCCGACCCGGCCACCGGGACGGTCGACAATCTGGGACGCGCCACCGGCGTCGCCACCGGCACCGCCGTCATCACGGCCACGCTGGGCGAGGTCGTCGGACAGGCGCCCTTCACCGTGGTGGGCTCGAGCAGCGTCACGATCAATCAGCAGCTGAGCCCGCGCGCCATCCCCGGCGAGGTGACCACCGTGCGCCTGACCGGACGCGACGCGGCCGACACCATCCTGTTCGGTCCGCAGGACCAGCCCCTGACTCAGGTCAACGTCTTCACGGGCATCCCCGTCAACGTCACCTCGCTCCAGATCGATTATCTCGAGAGCGGCGCCCTGCGCGGCACCTTCCTTCTCCCCTGCGCCCTGACCGAGGGGGGCAACTTCGTCATCGACGACCCCGACTGGGCCGACGCGCCCCCCGCGGCGACGAGCTTCGCATTCGTCAAAGCGCCCGACCCGGGTTTCCCCAACTTCGCGCTCAACCCGATCCAGATCCGCGTGCGCGACCAGTTCGGCAACGACTTCACCCCGGCCGTCCCCGTGACCGTCGCCCTGGTGGGCTCGGGCGCGTCCCTGACCGGCACGCTTACCCGCAACTCGGTCAACGGCGTCGCCACCTTCGACGACCTGGTCATCGACAACCCGGGCACCTTCCAACTGCTCGTCACCTCGCCGGGCCTGGCCACGCGCATCTCGCAGTCATTCTCCATCAGCAGCGAGCCCCAGACGATCGTGGGCGACTTCCTGACCTACAGCTACATCGTGGCCACGGGCACGCCGGGCACCATCTTCCCGCCCTACGCCCAGCTGTGGGACCTGAACACCGCGTTCATGCTGGAGGATGGCTTCAGCGACACGTGGGATCAAGCGATGACCCTGCAGATCGGCGGGGTGAGCTACCCGGCCGACCAGGTTTACGCCAACCTGACGTTCCTGACGCCGCTGATCACCGCCGCTCAAGGCCTGCAGGCCGCCATCTCGAGCAACTTCGAGAATCCCGCCATTCAGGCCGCCTACCTGCCCCCGGCCGCCGAGACCTCGCTGGCCCAGACGCTCGACCTGACGAGCGCCACCGGGGCCGTCACGCTCACCTGGACCGACCAGATCTTCCCGAACGCGCCCTTTATGGGGCAGCCGTTCAATTACCAGGTCGTCATCCGCTCCGAGGCCGACGGCAGCCTGCTGGCCACGGCGTTCCAGACCAACGGCGGCGCCGGCAACACCATGCGCAACTTCAACCTGACCGCCTTTGCCGGACAGCGCGTGGTGCTGTCCTTCGAGGCCAACAACTTCGTGATTCACGACCCGGGCACGGGCATCCGCATCGACGACGTGGCGGTGGTGGATGGCGCTGCCGTCGATTTCGTGACCAACGGCAACTTCAGCAGCAACCTCGATGGCTGGAGCGCCACCACGGCGCCCCAGTCGCAGAACGTCCAGGCCGAGTCGCGCCAGGTCCCGGCCGTTACCGGACTCGATGTGGTGCGCACCGCATACAGCCGTCCCGACCAGATCTGGATCCGCTACTGCGACGACTTCACCAATAACACCGGCGCCCCGATTACGACCACCCTCAACTACCGCAGCAACCTGGGGTCGGACGGTGGGGGACGCAACCGGGTCGTGCCCGGCACGAGCAACGAGGCCGTGTCCAGCAGCGATACGAGCACCGACAGCGACTGCGGCTTCGTCTTCGGAACCGGGGCCACCCTCATCGGCTTCAGCCTGACGACCGAGAACATCGATTGGGACATCCCGGTGACCGTCCAGCCCGGCCAGACGGTGACCGTTATCACCTTCGCCCTCCAGAACGGCGTCAACAGTGGCGGGGCCAACCCCACCGCCATCGAAGCGGAAACGGTCAATATCGTGACCAACTTCCGCAGCGACGAGACGCTCCAGGAGGGCCTTACCGGCGCCCAACTGCAGCAGTGCGTGAACCTGTAGCCTTTTTTCAGACCTCGAGTGGATAATCACCTCGTGCACATCCACCAGCTGAATCGCCTCTCTGCCTATGGCGCTCCCCGAGCAGCCGCCTGGCAGCCGCAAGGACCGACTCAGCCGACGGACAAATACGCCGGCTCCATCCCGATGCCGATGTTCGTGGTGTCGGCCCTGATGCGCGCCGCGGTGGCTCCGGTCACCGTCCCGCTGGCCGGGACGCCCATCCAGCTGACGCTGAACGACCTGCGCTGGCCGCGTCCGGCCGAGCGCGAGGTCGAAAGCCACATGAAAGACCGCGGCTTGCGCGCCGACGAGCCGCTGGCCAACCTGGCCCGGGTCGAGCTGGGCCTGGCCCGTAAGGCCGACGACCGCGTCACCTCGCAGGACATGCTGCGCGCCATCGCGCGCTCCGAGGCCGCCCAGCGACTCGAGCCCGTCAAGCAGAACGACCTGTTCGCCTTCACCCGTCTGACCGACTCGAAGTTCGCGCTTACGACCGGCCTGGTCGACAAGTTGGAGTCGCTGAACGCCCCCGACGACAAGCTGATCGCCGGCCTGGACAAAGCCCTGGAGGGCAAAGGCGCCTCCGCCCAGCTCAACCTCGACGCGCGCACCGCCGACTGGCTCACCCGCAGCCTGATGGTGCTGAACGTCCCCACTCAGGAGGCGATGGGCGGGGCGGGCGCTTTCTGCGCCAACCTGGCCGCCTGCCAGCCCAACGTGCGGGCCGGGTTCTGGGCCCTGGGCGGGCTTCCCGGCAAAGTAGCCGCCGGGATGCACCCCGCGATCACCGTTCACGACGAGCAGGGCCGCGAGCGCCCCGCCGCGCAGGCGGCCGACCTCAATCTGCCTGACCGCATCAACTACATCGCCGAGTACCGCGGCCAGGCCAGCGGCCGGCTCATCCTCAGCAGCCCGGGCACCCAGGAGATCGGCTTTGGGGCCGCCACCGACCAGGTCCTCTCCCAGACCATCGCCGGCAAGCGGCTCTTCTTCTTCGCCGGCCTGCACTACCTGACCAAAGAGCCGGCGAAGGCCGACAAAGTAGCCGACGACCTCGGCGCCATGAAGCGCTACAATCCGAGCTGCATGTTCCACCTGCAGTATGTCAACCCCAAGGACCCGGCCCACGAGAAGGAAGTCCTGGACAAAATGGCCCCCTACGTGGACTCGATGTCGCTGAACGCGGTCGAGGTTCCGGGCCTGCTCGAGCGCATCGCGCCCGGTTACGACGGCGTGCCGGCCAGCGCCGACCGCGACGTGATGGAGGCCCCCGGCACGCTGCTGGACAACGCCTATCGCCTGCGCACGGCGATGGACCTGGACCGGGTCCACCTGCACGGACAGTTCGGCGACCTGGTCATCGCCAAGACCCCGCAGGACCGAGAGCGCACCGTGCTGTCCCTGATGAAAGCCCGCCAGCTGGCGGCCATGAAGGCCACCAACCCCAGCGGTCAGGTCGCCAGTAAGAACGAGATGTGGCCGATGCTCCCGCTGGTGGAAGGTGCCTGTCTGGCGGCCGTGCAGAAGTTTGCCGACAGCGTCCAGGACCGCTTCGGCTTGAGCGACGCGCAGCGGGCCCAGGTCGCACGCGACTGGCACTACGACGACGGCCAGGGCAACACGGTCTTCTTCGTCCCGAGCCGCGGCATCCACGACCGCACGGGCGGGACCGTCAGCCTGGGCGACACGATCGACGCCACCGCGCTGATCTACTCCCTGGAGTAACGCGGGCGTATCGGCGGCAACGACGGCATCACGCGGTCGAGCCACCGGATCGGGTCCTCCGGCTGCCCCCAGCGCGGACGGCGCTCGGGCTCACGGCGGCTCAGGGCCACCAGCAACTCCAGAAACGGCTCCGGCACGCCCTCCGGGAGGACGCGATTCAAGGGATCGCCGCCCAGCGCGGTCAGCACGGACAATCCCAGCGAATACAGGTCCGACTCGGGCAGGGGGGGCCGTCCCTGGGCGACCTCCGGGGCGGCGAACAGGGCCGAGAAGCCCGGGGCCGCCGTGTCGCGGCGCGGGCGCACGCTGGAGACCCCGAAGTCGACCAGCACCACTCCGTGCCGGTCCGGCTCGAGCACGATGTTGGCCGGCTTCACGTCGTTGTGCACGATGCCCCGGTGGTGCAGCACTTTCAGCGCGCGCAGCAGCCTTCCCACGACCTGGATCGCGGTGGGGAGGTCGATCGGGCGCGCCTGCTCCAGGGTCTGTCCCTCCACGTAGCGGAGCACGAGCGTGAGGCGGCCCGCGTCGTCGCGCAAGACGTCGCGCAGCGTGGGCAGCGAGGGGTGGTGCAGGTCCCAAAGAATGCGGGCTTCAGCCAGCATCAGGTCTTCGTCAGCGGCATTGCGACAAACCTTGAGACAGGCGCGGGTGCCCAGCAGCCGGTGGCGCGCCTCGTAGGTGCGTGCGAAACCGCCCTCCCCCAGCGTCCGGACGATCTCGTAGGGACCTAGCATGGGGGAAACTCGCGCCGGAAGCGCTCCACCAGTCCGTTTTCCTCGAGGTAACGCGCGACGCGAGCGGGCACCAGCTCCTGCCAGTCCTCGCCCGCCAGCATCGCTTTGCGCACCATGGTGGCGTCGATCGGCACGCGGCGGTGCTTCTCGACCAGCGTCACCGGGTGGACCACGGCATAATCGCCTTCCAGCAAGCTTCTCACGTAATCGTTGGCGGTCACGAAGAGGTCCAGCGGACCCAGCATCTCCAGCACCATCGCCCGCCAGCGCGGTCCATGGCCGAGATCGGGGATCTCCAGCAGCCGGTAGCTCTTGCCGGGCAGAACCAGGGCGATCATCTCGGCCGACTCGGCCGGCGTAAACGGGTTCTGTGCATCGTATTTGTTGGAGCTGCCGATTCCGATGATCACGTCGTCGGCCTTCTCGACGAGGGCCTGCAGGACGGCCGCGTGGCCCAGGTGGACGGGTTTCCACCGGGCGATCATGGCCAGCTTCAATCCAGGTTGCGGCCCTGCGGAAAGAGCCGGCTCTCCAGCACGACGACGGCCGAGCCGGTTAGCTCCACCCGGTCGTCGAAGAGCTCCACGTCGAGCCAGCCCCCGCGGGGCGAGGCCTGATAGGCGCGCATGCGCCGCAATCCCAGCTTGCGAGCCCAGTAGGGCGCCAGCACCGTGTGGGCGGCCCCCGTGACGGGGTCCTCGTTCACCCCCACGTTGGGCCCGAAGAAGCGCGACATGAAATGGGCCTCACCCGCGCCCTCGCAGGTCACGATGTATCCGGTCAGCTCGAGTCCGGCGCCCAGCTCCTTGAGGTCGACGAAGTAAGGGCGCAACACGGCCAGCTCGGCGGGGTCGTCCAGCCGCACCAGCAGCTTGCGGGTCTGCCGTCCCAGGCGGCATTCCGTGATGGATTTCGCCCCCAGCGCGGGCGCCAGGTCGGGCGGCACGTGATGACCCTCGGCGACGTCGACGGGCAGCGCCAGAGTCAGCTGCGAGCCGTTGCGCACCACGCGCAACTCGCCCCGCTGCGTGCGAAAGCGCACCTCGGCCAGCCCCAGTTGCTCGAACAGAACCCGGGCCGTGGCCAGCGTAGCGTGGCCGCAAAGTGGCACCTCGGTGGTAGGGGTGAACCAGCGCAGACGGTAATCTTTACCCTCCTTGACGGCAAAGGCCGTCTCGGACAGGTTGAGCTCGGCCGCAATCTGCTGCATGAGCTGATCGGGGAGCCACTCCTCGGTGATGCAGACGCCCGCCGGGTTGCCCCGGAACGGCTGGTGGGTGAAGGCGTCGACGTGGTAGATGGACAGAGCTGGGGACACGCTCGCGAGGTCTTCCCGGCGGGCGCGGAGTCCCCTTCAGAGCCGGAAAGCGGCCACCACGGGGCGGTGGTCCGAGCCGGCGGCGACCGGCACGCGGCAGCCCGTGGGAGTGAGCGTGGAGAAGAGGTGATCGATGCGCCACATCGGGCTCTCGGCCGGATAGGAGAGCCCGAATCCCAGAGCCAGGCCCCCAGACCCAGGGCTTCCGAGGGCTGTAGGCTCGCGCCCAGCCCTAGGCTTCTCCGCGGGCCTATAGGCTCGCGCCCACCACTAGGCTTTTCCGCGGGCCTATAGGCTCGCGCCCAGCCCTATAGGCTTCTCCGCGGGCCTATAGGCTCGCGCCCACCCCTAGGCTTTTCCGCGGGCCTATAGGCTCGCGCCCACCCCTAGTCTTTTCCGCGGGCCTATAGGCTCGCGCCCACCCCTAGTCTTTTCCGCGGGCCTATAGGCTCGCGCCCACCCCTAGGCTTTTCCGCGGGCCTATAGGCTCGCGCCCAGCCCTATAGGCTTTTCCGCGTGAGGACGGACTGCGCGACCAGGTAGGCGACGCTCAAAGAGGGTCGAGCTCCGCGCGCAGCGGCTTGTGGTCCGACCAGGTGACGTCCACCGGCCCCGAGCCGCGCACCGCGAAGTGGCGGCTGGCGTAGACGTAATCGATGCGCCAGAGCGGGAAGAAGCTGGGGAAGGTCTGTCCCAGGCCGGTTCCGACCGTGGCGTAGCTATCTTGGAGGCGCGCGCGCACCCGCTGGGAGGTATCCGAGTTGGGCGGGCAGTTGAAGTCGCCCGCCAGGATGGTGGGACCGTCCCACTGGCCCAGTTGCTCCACGAGCCGGGCGGTCTGGTTGGCGCGCGCCCGGGCCGTGCTGCGCAGGATGGTGCGCACGTGCCGGGTTCCGAACTCGTCGAAGTGGTCGTAGTGCACGTTGAACACGCGCGTCCTGCGCCCGCCGAGGTCGATATCGGCCCACAGCGCGGGGCGCCGCGAACTCAGGCTGAAGGTCTGGTGCTCGAGAATCGGGTGTTTGGTAAAGATGGCCAGCTCCCCGATATCGCCGCCCCGCACGTAGCGGTAGCCTGTCAGGTGCCGCTTGATCGGCTCGACGGGGTCTTCGCGGAAAGGCGCCATGAAGGCTTCCTGCAGCAGAATGACATCGGCGTCCTGCGCCTGCAGGAACTGCGCCAGCTGCTCCTTCTCATCCAGCTTGCCGGACAGGATGTTGTAGGTCACCACCCGGATCTGCCCGGGCGCGTGCCGCTTGAAGTTGAACACGGGGCTGGCATACACCAGGAAGATCACCCCCAGCGACACCACCAGCGGCAGCCTGCACCCGGGACACTTCAAAAGAAACGCCACCAGTCCCAGCAAAGCCGTCGGAACCACGTACACCATCGCCGGAGAATACCGCAACAGCGCCAGAAGCCACTGCCCCTCCCCCCGCCACGCCCACACCACGGGCAAAATCAGAAGCCCCATCAAGTAGGCCCAGGAAAGGAAGATCACAAACCGCTGCATGAAAAACCACTTTCCCATGCCACCAACTTTGTCCTGCAAACCGACCAAAGGGGGGGGGTCAGCTGAGCACTTCTCCCCGCGCTTCTACTGTCGACTGTCGACTGTCAACTGTTGACCCCCCACCCCCGACCCAAGATCCCTAGTCCGGCAGCGGCGCCCACCGCCTGATCTCCGCCTTCACGGGATCGAGCGAGGCCGTCTTCTGGACGTGCGCATCCATGCCGGCGGCGAGGCATTCTTCGACGTTGTTCAGGCAGGTGTAGCCGATGATGGGAGTGCGGGCGGCGCCGTTCTCGAGCTTGCGAATCTGGGCGGTGGCCTCCAGGCCGTCCATGACGGGCATCTGGCAATCCATCAAAATGGCGTCATAGCGGGAGATCTCGTAAGCCTCGACCGCCTCTCGGCCGTTGTTGGCGGTAACGACGGCGTAGCCCAGCGTGGTCAGCACGCTCTGCAGCATCCGGCGATTCAATGGCTGGTCCTCGACCAGCAGGATACTGGGCTGCATCGGCGGACGTCGGGCCAGGTTGTCCATCATGGCTCCTCTCGCAAAAGGCCCCCGCTCGCGCAGTATCATACCAGAATTTTGCTTCGGGGTAAACGACTCGGGCCGTGACCGGGACGAATCTCCCAGTCCCAAACGCCTTTTCGCTGACCTTCAATCCGATTGGGCCCTGCCTTCGTTTGTGTTCGCAAGACGCCGTCTCGGTCCTCCAAACTCCAGCGGCGATTTCCGATTCGAGCTGTGGAGCCAATTGGGCGTAGTCGAACGGATCCACCTGTCCTTCCCGTAGCTCGGCGCTCGCGGGACGGTTGCGAATAAAATCGGGAATTTCCGGATACTGCTCCGCCAATCGATAGACTTGCGGCTTGGTCAGGTCGTTCAGGGGACCCAGAGTGCCGCACAGATCGCCGTAAAGCGTGCCGTATCCCAGGCTCAGCTCGGTCTTGTTGCTCGTATTCAGCAGCAGGCCCCCGCCCTGATTCACGCGGGCCATCAGCACCACCATGCGCAGGCGCGCCTGCAAGTTCTCGTCCGCCACCGCCGTCGTGCCCAGCAGAGCCCGGGCGGGCTCGTAGAGCGGCTCCAGCGGCACCACCTCGAAGTCGATGCCCAGGCGCTCGGCCAACTCGCGGGCGCTGTCGGTCGAGCGCGGGTCGGTGAAGCGCGACGGGATGGCCACCGCCTTGACCCGCTTCGGCCCCAGAGCCTCGACGGCCAGGCAGGCGGCCAGGGCCGAGTCGATCCCCCCCGACAACCCCAGCACCGCCTGGCGCACCTGGTTCTTGGCGAAGAAGCCCTCAATTCCCAGCACCAGGGCGCGGCGGAGCTCGTGCTCGGCGGAGAGCCGGGGAACGGCGCGCGGAAAGCCGACCTCCTCCTCGAAGCGCGCCAGTGCGCCCCCCTCGGTGCAGAAGCTGCCTCCGTCGAAGATCAGCTCGTCCTGCGCTCCCACGGCATTGCAGTAGTAGACGGGCTTGCCGCGCCGGAGGGCCACTTCGAGCCGCCGCTCCAGGATGCCCGCGCGAAAGGGGGAGGCGTTCAGGGAAAGGCAGACCTCGGCCTCGGTCGCCGGGATCTTCCCGGACCAGAGATCCTCGCAGATCAACACCTCGAACGAGGGCAACCCGGGCAGTCGCAGCACTTCGCTCGAGGTGCCGGGCTCGAACCAGCGCCGCTCGTGGAACACGTCGTAGGAGGGCAGGCAGCGCTTGGCCTGGACCGCCACCACTTCGCCCCCCGCGAACACCACGGCGGCGTTGTGCCGCCCCACGGGCGCCCCCACCACGAAAGGGGGCCCGTCGAGCCCGCGCAGGAGCTCCAGCGAGCGCTCCACGCCCTCGCGGAACTCTCCCGAGAACAAGAGGTCGCGCGGAGGATAGCCCGTCAACACCAGCTCGGGAAAGACCACCAGGCGGGCGCCCAGCGAGGCGGCGTGGTGGTGGGCGGCGCGGATGCGCTCCAGGTTGCCCCGCAGATCACCGATACGCGAGTCGATCTGAGCCAACGCGATCATGCAGAACCTCCGCCGCCACTGCCTCGAGAAGATTGAGAGCCGCCAGTACGCTACGGGCGCGCAGGCAGATCTCGTCGCCCAGCATGAAGGTGCGGTATCCCAGCATCAGCAGGTGGGCCGCGTCCCCCAGGTCGGCCGCCTCGGGCACCTCCTGGCGGGCCAAAGAGCCAAAGAGGCGCGAGGCCACGATGGCCTTCGGGTCGGCCCCGACGATCTGGCGCAGGGCCCCCAGGACGCGGTGGGGGCGCACGACCTCCACATACAGGTCGCCGCGGGCGGCCATCAGCCGCCCGTGCCGGGCGCCGTGGCGGGCGGCGAACTCGAGTCCGCGCTGGGACTCGATCTTGCATACCACCTCGGCATCCGGCAACAGCTGCCGCACCTCGCGCACGTCCTGAGAGCGCTCGGTGAAGCTGAGCATCACGTGGCGCATCCCCAGCGAGCGCATGGCTTCGAGGTAGGCCCGATCGGTCTCCGTCAGAGTGCCCTCCACCTCGAGGTCGGGGGCGATCAGGTTGACCGACTCCCCCGGGCCCACCAGGCGGCGGGGGCCATCCTCGAGGATGAGCCGGTCGCCCTCCGCGGCCACGACCCGCGCCAGCTCACGGCCATCCGAGAAGAAGGCCGTAGCCGGCGCGCTGAAGCGCACCCGGTGGCTGACGCGCACCTCGGTGAAGGGCGGGATGGCGGCCCCCACCACCCGCAGCTGACGCCCCTTCAGGTCCACCCAGACCGGCTTGCCGGTGGCCCTCAGCCGCTCCAGCACCGGGCGCAGGTCGCCCTGCACGGGCATCACGGTGTTGAGCCGAAGGCCGCCGACCAGCCGGTGGGAGGCAACCTCTTCCAGGAAGTCGGCGTAGGGAGGGACCGTGACGATGGCGCCGATCATGCTCACCCCGCCCGACGCGTGCTGCGCGTCATCAAGCGGGTGGCCGCTTCCAGCCCACGATCGAGCCTGGCCACGGTGGCCACGCTCTGGCGGGCCTCCATGTTGCTGCGGAAGTCGCTGTAGTGGCCCCAACAACGGGCGATCAAGCCCATCGCATAGTCCACGGCACGCTGCTCGTCGTCGATGTGCAGGATGTTCTGGGCGCCCACGGCCTGGGACCACTGCTTGTCCACGTGGTCGCCCTTCTTGCCCTGCCGGCGCAGGAACCAGGCGTTGTAACGCCGGGTCAAGGCCTGCCACTCTTTGAGCGAGTCGCCGTCCTGGATGCGATCGCCGATAACGTCGCGCACCTGGGCCTTCTTGATCTTGGGGTGCATCGGGGCGTCGCCGAAGACGATCAGGAAGGGCTTCTCGTCGGTCTCCCCCAGGTTCACGTGATGATTGACCCACCAGGCGAACAGCTCATAGCTCTCCGGCTCGTCCCCACCGCCCCCCTCGCCGTAAAGACCCTTCAGCTCGGTCTCCAGGTTGAATCCGCGGGCAAACCGGGTGACCTGCAGGGGCCAGCGGTCGAAATGCGCGTCGCCGATGGCGGCAAAGCAGATCTCGAGGTCGGGGCGATACTGGGACAGCGTGTTGTAGAGCAACGGCAGGCGGTCGAAGATCTCGGCGGGCCAGTGAGCCATACTGCCGGTGACGTCCACGGCCACGATCAAGGGATTCTTGGAGGCCGACTGGATGGTCTTCGAGGGGCTGATCAGCGCCTCGTCCGGCTGCGTGCCGGCGTAGGTACGGGGGCCGGCGGCGGCGGCCTCGCGGGCCTCCACGGCGCGCGCCGCCGAGCGGGCGGAATCGAATCGATACCCTCCCGGTCTGGCCCAGTCTTCCATGGAGTCGTCCCAGCTATACATGGGGTGCTCTCTCCTTCGTGTGTGATTTACGCTATCATATTATGCTCACTTTGAGCATATGTCAAGAGCAAGGTAGAATCCCGCCATGAAGTTTGCTCTGCAGGCCTCCCGGGTCACGGGCATCGAGGAGTTGAGAAGAGATGTGGCGCGAGCCGAGACGCTCGGGTTCTCGGCCGTCTTTCTGCCCGATCACCTGATGGGGACGCCCCTGGCGGTAGGGCCCACCCTGGCGACGGCGGCCGCCCTGAGCCCGGGTTTGAGCATCGGCGCCCTGGTCTACGGCAACGATTTTCGCCATCCGCTGCTGCTGGCGCGCGAGGCGGCCACGCTGCAGGCGCTGACGGGCCGGTTCATCTGTGGCCTGGGCGCGGGTTGGGACGAGCGCGAGTACCGAGCGGCCGGTCTGACGCTGGACCCGCCGGGAGTGCGCATCGCCCGGCTGAAGGAAACCATCGACGTGCTGAAGCGGGCGTGGAGCGGCGAGGAGTTCAGCTACGCGGGAAAGTACCACCAGGTGGAGGCGTTCACCGGGGCCCCGGCGGCCCGCCCGCGCCTGATGCTGGGCGGCGGCGGCCGCAGGCTAATCGAGCTGGCCGCCCGCGAGGCCGACATGATCAATCTGAACGCCACCATCGGCGCCGAGCTCGACATCTATACCTTCGACCGGCTGGAGCAGCAGCTCGCCTGGTTGGGCACGAGCCCGGTCGAGCGCACCGTGACGGTATTCTACGGCGGTCTGGAGGCAGACCGTCTGGAGCACTTCGCCCAGCAGCGCGGCTTCACGGTCGAGCAGGCCCGCGAGAGCCCGCTCTACCTGTTCGGCACCCTGGACGAAGTGCGCCAGCGGATCGCCCGCCTGGAGCGCTATGGCATCACGATGGTGGTCATGAGCCAGTGGGGCTGCGACTGGGAGCGCCTTATTTCTGCAGCACGTAGCGCACCCTGATCGGGTTGGACGCGTTGTCGTGAATGTCGCGCGCCTTGACGGTCAGGTCCATGACGGCGCCGTTGCTGCCCGGGAAGGCGATCGGAACCTGCCAGTTGCCGTTCTGGTCAGAATAGACGCTGTACTGCACCCGTGACGACTTCACGCCCAGCACGCCCGGGATGATCGGCTGCGCCACGGTCCCCTCCACGTCGATGATGGCGCGGCCCGGGGCCGTGCCGGTCATGACGAAGCTCTGGGGAACCCGGGAGTTGGTGGTGGGATAGTTGACCTGCAGCCACATATTCGTGGGCGTAGAGGAAGAGCCGCCCACGTTGAAGCCCCACTGGTAGTCCAGCCGCTCGCCTCCGGCCACGCGCGCGGCCACGCGCACGGTGTGAAATCCGGGGGTCAGGTCGTAGTTGGGCTGGTAGGAAACGTCGTAGCTCGACACCCGGGACGAGCCCGTCACCTCGCTGTCGTCCACGTAGAGCCGCACGCTGCCGGTCTGGACCGGCGAATCGAAGCGCGCCTGGATGCGCGGACGGTAGCTGGTGGTATCGCTGCCGTCGGCCGGCGAAGGGGTGACGCGCGCGGCGGAAGCCACCACGAACGTCCACTGCTCGTCCGTCCCCGGACCGAGCAGGCGCACGGTGTGGCGTCCCTGGGAGAGGTCGTTCTGGGGGTTGTAGCGCAGGAAATTCTCGGTCATCTGGGCGTAGCCGGTCACCTCGCCGCCATCGAGCCAGAGGCGATAGGCGTTGATGTTGACCGGGCCGGGAAAGGTGACCCCGATGGTGGGACGCGGGGTGAACGTGCGCGAGTCGCGGGCCGGCAGCAAGCTGAGCTGCCCGACGGGCGGGTTGCTCGGGGGCGGGGTGCTGGCCACGGGCTCGATCGTGATCGAGCGGGTGGCTTCTTTCTGAGCCTCCAGCCCGTCCTTGGAGAGACGGGCGACCAGCACGGCCTCGGACACGACCATGTTCTTGGTCAAAGTCAGGTTGGTCTGGTAGCGACCGGCGCTGACCTCGTTCATAATGACGTCCTGGGCGCCGCCCAGAATATCGAAGCTGGCCTGACAGCCGGGCGTGCCCGTGATGGCCACCGTCAAGACCTCGCCCACTTTGAGCGTGCGCGTGGGACTGACCAGCAGGCTGTCGATGACCGGTTTTTGAGCCACCGGCTTGGGAGGAGCGTTGGGATCCCAGCGCTGGACCACCAGGCCGGCCTCGCCCCAATTCTTGACGTTGTACTGGGTGGCCACCAGCTCGTCCCCATCCACCTGGAAAGCGATCGTCTCATTGTAGGTCGCGTTGTTCTTCTTGGTGAGCGAGAGCGTAAGGACGGGGTCGGCCAGCTTCCAGGTGCCCGTCTGGGTGATGGGCGCCTTGCCACTGTTGAAGGTGGTGGTGAGCTGGGCGTTGCGGTTGCTGCTCAGGACGAGCGTCTGACTGCGGCCGCCCCCCTCGCCCTTGTAGGTGCCGACCACGTTCGGCTGGGCATACGCCAGCGCCGTGACCAGCAGGATCAGGAGAAGTTTTCTCATCGAACGGTGACCCTCATTTGTACGGGATTGGAATTGTTGCCGGCCTTCACGGCCAGATCGAGCGGCGTGCCGGGAGCCAGGCTGGTCATCAGCGGCACGGTAAAGGAGCCCTGGTTGTCGGCGTTGGCGCTGGAGCGCATCACCTGCGAGCGGCCCACCACGCGGGCCGTGACGTCCACCGGTGTGGCCGGTGCGGCGGTTCCCTTGACCTCGAAGAAGCTGCCGACCGCGTCGCCGTTCCTGGGCGAGGCGACCGCGAAGGCGACGTTGGACATCGCCATCTGCCGCGGGGCGGCCGCGGGGGTGGGAGCGGGCGTGGAAGCCACCCCCAAATTCAGCGGCACCCGGGAGGGTGCCGACTGGTGTCCGTAGCTGTCACGCGCGGTGACCACGAGCTCGAGGGGCCCCGTGGCCCCTCCGGGATCGAGCGGTATGGTGTAGTGGCCGCCGCGATCGGCGTAGACTCCGCCGTGGGTGACCTCCTGGCCGTCTTTGAGCAGTTTGGCCTCGACAATCATGCTGGCCGTGGCCGTCCCGCTCACGGAAAAGGGCCCCCCGACCCCCTGTCCGTGAGCCGGACTGGCCACCGCCACCTGAATCGAGCTGTCGGCCGGCACGACCTGAGGCGCCGCGCCCTGCTGACCTGAGATGGCGTACTTGAGGTTGATCTCGCGGGACCGGTTGCCCGAGCCCTCGCGCGCGAAGACGGTGAGGTTGACGACCGAGCCGGCCTGTCCGCCGCTCAGGGTCAGCGACCAGTTGCCGCTGCCGTCGGCATACGTCTGACCGCGCAGGTCACCGGTGCACTCCACCAGCATTCCTGGCGTAGCCGTGCCGGTCAGCGTGAAGCTGCTGGGAACGGTGGCGCCGTTGGCGGGCAGGTTGACCGAGCACTGCAGCGGGCCACCGGTGCTGGGCACCGTGCCGCCGCCCGTGTTGCCGCTGCCGCCCATGGCGTAGCGGACGCTCATCGGAGAAGACAGGTTGCCCGCGCCGTCCTTGGCGTAGACCTGCAGGTTGAAGACCTGACCGGCGGCCAGGCTGTTGGGATTCATCTGGACGCTCCAGTTGCCGTTGCCGTCCGACTGTCCCTCGCCACTCAGGTCGCCCTGCACGACGATACGCTGCCACGGGGTGGCCGAGCCCGAGAGAGTGAACGGGCCGTTGACCGTGGCTCCGTTGCCGGGCGAGTTGACCGACACGCGCAGGCCGTTGACCGTGCCCCCGCCGCCGGGATTGGGGTTGGTGCCGCCGCCCGAAGTGGACTGGTTGCCCACGGCGTAGCGCAGATTGACCGGATAGGACTGCCGCCCGGCGTTGTCGCGGGCCACCACGGCGATGTCCAGCACGTCGCCTTCGTTGAGACGGTTGCTGTTGAGAGGCAACGAGAAGCGGCCGTTGCGGTCAGCGTAGACGCTGCCGCGCAGCGAGCCCGTGGCTTCCACGATCATGCTGGGCGTGGCCGTGCCCGTCAGCACGAAGCGGCCGCGGGGGATCGTGGCACCGTTGGTGGGCGAGTTGACGCTCACCCGGATGGCCGAGGTTCCGTTGCCGTTATTACCGTTGTTGTTGCTGCCCGAGCCGCTGCCGGCGGCGTAGCTCAGGGCCACGCTGTTGGAGCGGTTGCCGTACTGGTCGCGGGCCGTGACGTTCAGGTTCATCACCTGTCCGGCGGCCATGTTTCCGGTGTTGAGCGGGATGGTCCAGTACCCGTTGCCATCGGCGTATCCCGTGGCGCGCAGGCTGCCATCTACCTGCACGATCGCGCCCGGCGTGGCCGTGCCGGACAGGCTGAAATTGCGGTCAACCGTGGCCCCGTTGGCCGGAAGGTTGACGCTAAGACGAACCTGCTGGGCCGTGGCGGGCCATGTCAGCAGGGCAAGAATCAAGAGACAGAGCCATTTAGGTTGCATATGCCGTCCTCCTGTGTGGCTACCTTTGAGAACCCGGTTGGTCGGTCCTCCACTCAGGAGAGTGCAACCGTCATGGGCGGAAAGAGTTTCAACCCTTCCGGGGCGAAGGGCCCGGGATGTCCGATTTGCCCGAGATGCGCGAGGTCCGCCTGCTCGACCTCCCCGGCTATGCCGACTGGTCGCGCGGAAAACGCGACGAATACCCCGAGGCGTTCGCCTACCTCGATGCCCTGACCACGTTGATCGAGCCCGCCCGAATGGCCGGCCCGCACAACGAGCTTTTCCAGGAGCTCTACGAAGAGGTCCTGGAGGACTTCGGCCTGGACGTCGGCGACGAAGCCACCTTTGACGTGGACGAAGACTGATTTCTCAGGCGGGGGCCCGCTCGCGGGGGTCTTTCCGACAGCTGCCTAAGATGCCTTCCTCGCCTTCATGAGGTAGGCCATGGCGCGGCGGGGGTGCTCCAGGTTGAGCTCGGCCAGCTCCAGCAGCAGTTGCCGGCGCCGGCGCGCGGGCACGCTGGGGGTCTGGCTGAGCTGCTCCAGGGCGGCGCAGTAGGCGCGCAAAAACCGCTCGTGCATCTTGCCCTTGAGTCCGAAGACGATGCGGCGCGCGAACTGTCCGCCATCCATGGACGTGCCGACGACCACCCAGTCCTGGAAGAGCTTCTGGTAGAAGCTGGCCAGCGTGGGGCTGGCGCCGCCCAGGCGGGCGAAGATCTCGAGCGACTCCTCGGCGCGGTTCATCACGATCCGGCGCAGCGCTTTGGCGATCAGCCGGTCCACGGCCGTGAGCGGGGGCGGAGGCGGCGGCGCCGGACGGGGAGCGGTGCGGCGGCGCAGCTCGGAAAGCTCGCTCTCGAGCTTTTGCACCTGGGAGCTTCGCTGGTTCAGGCTCTCTTCGAGCTCGGCACGCTCTTCCTCGAGATCGCGCACGTCCTGGTTGAGCAGTTCGAGAGCTTTCCGCAGGGACTCCGGAGAGGGCTCGTTCAGGCTGACGACGTTGGAGAGAGTCACGGTGGCAGCCTCCATCTTGATCCGATTGGCAGAGGGGACCTCTCCAGTCTACACCCGGGCCCCAGGTTCGATCTGTGTGCTGGACCACATTTCGGCTGCTACAATAGAGGGGATGGGGCGTCGTCGGGGTGTCACGTTGGGGACCACCTTGCTGGTGGCGGTGCTGGTCGCCATGCTGGGCCTGTGCCTGGCCAGCGGCAGCCTGGGCCACCTGCGGCTGGTGGCGCGCAGCGACAACTCGGCCCAGGCCCTGGACCTGGCCCGCAGCGCCTGCTCGACCGCCATCGCCCGCTTGCAGGGCGGTCAAACTGCCCCCGACGTCGAGATCGTCGGCCCGAACGGCGTCGGGCGCGTCAGCTTTGGCGCCCAGGCGGACAGTTGGAGCATCCCGCGCTCGCTGGACAACCTGACCGGCGATGCCTCCCGGCCCGGCCACGAGGGTCGCCCGCTGCCCCCGTACAGCTCCCAGATCGTGGCCGTGGGAACCGCGCACGGCGTCGAGCGGACGGTGACGGCCCTGGTGCACCTGCCCGTCTTCCCTTACGCGGCAGCCTCCGAGGGGCCGCTGCTCGCGCCCCAGGCCCTGCTCGTGGCGCGCCAGGGAGAGGACGGACTGTGGCCGGCCAGCCTGCGCACCAACGGTGACCTGTCGCTGGGCTCGGGCAGCCGGATCGTGGGCGACGTCGTCGCGAGCGGCGACATCTCCGCGCCGCCCGAGTCGGTGCAGGTAGACGGCCGGCTGCGGCCGCGCGAGCCGCGCGAGGCCCTGGCCCGGATCGCGTTGGACCAGTACGACCCTCGCTCCCGCGGATTGGCCTCGGCCACTCTGACGCCGATCATGTTCGGGGGCACTCTGTCCGGCGTCAACCGCGCCGCGGGCGACCTGACCGTCGACGGTGATCTGAAGCTCAATGCGGCCCTGGTCTACGTGCCTGGCGACGCGACCGTCCACGGCTCGCTCACCGGGTCGGGGTTGCTGGTGGCCGGCCGCTCGTTGACGATCGAGGGTCACGGCGTACTGGCCAACGACTCCAAGCTCGGCCTCGCCTGCGGAGGCAAATTGAGCGTGCTGGGCGAGGACCGCGAGCGGTCCGCGCTGCACGGCTTTCTCTACGCCGAGGGCGGGCTCGCGCTGCGCAACATCTCGATCCATGGGGTGGTCGTCAATCTGGGCGACGAGCCCGCCGAGTTCGACCGCTGCGCGCTCTATTACGAGGAGAGCGCTGGCCGGGCCGAGGCCCTGCCCGGAGCGGGCAACGATGTGGCCACCATCTACATCACGTTTGGCGGAGAAGTCCGGCTCACGCCGGGCACGGGCTCCTACTACCAGGTGACCGCCCGGCGCGATGGGACCGGGTTTCGCCTGCTCTCCTACGAGAGCATCGGTCACGGAGAGCGCGGTCACAACGAGCAGATTATCGAGGGAGTCGCCCTGCCCGATCTCGCCGCCCTGACCCGGGTCGTGCAGGAACAGGGCATCACCCACGGCGCGGCCGCGGGCGACATCCAGGCGGCCTGGCGGTCGGCTTTCGGAGATACCGGGCCCGAGGTCGCCGCGCCGGAGACGGTCCTGAAGCTCGAGCCCAGCGAGCTCTTGCCCCGCGCCGATCGCTTCCGGATCACGCTGTGGGAGGAGCCCTGAAACAGCGCGGAGTCACCCTCGGAACCACTCTGCTGGTGGCCGTGCTGGTCGCCATGCTCGGCCTGTGCCTGGCCAGCGCCAGCCTGGGCCATCTGCGGCTGGTGTCGCACAGCGACAGCTCCACGCAAGCTCTGGACCTGGCCCGCAGCGCCATCGCCACGGCCATCGGGCACATGCAGGGCGGCCAGAAGACGCCCGAGATCCACCTCACCACCGCCGAGGGAGAGGGCCTGCTCACGTTCAGCAGCAGTTGGGGGATCCCGCTGTCGCTGGACAACATCGACGGTGACGCCTCCGTGCCGGGTCTCTTCGGACGGCCTCTGCCGCCCTACAGCACCCAGCTCGTGGCCGTGGGTCGCTGTCACGGCGTCGAGCGCACCGTCCTGGCCATGGTCCATCTGCCGATGTTCCCTTACGCCCTGGCCTCGCAGGGACGCCTGCACAGCCCCGGTACGCTGCTGGTCGGGCGACTGGACCGGCCGTTCGATACCAACAGCCCGCGCTGGCCGGCCAGCGTGCGCTCCAACGAGCGGATCGTGCTCGAGGGCGACAGCCATGTATTCGGCGATGCCATCGCCGGAGGCGACATCGTAGCTCCCGCCGACTCGATCGACGGGCGGACGAGGCCGCACGAGCAGGCAGAGTCGTTCAACCGTATCGACCTGCGCCAGCGCTATGACCCCGCGGTGCTGGGCCGGCCCTACAACAACCTGGCCGCGACCATACCGGGGCAGACCCTGTCGGGGCTCAATCGCTGCAATACCGATCTCTGGGTCAATGGCGACCTGATCCTGAAAAACTCCCTGGTCTTCGTGCGCGGCAACCTGAAGGTGACCGGGACCACCAGAGGCACCGGCATCATCGTCACCACGGGCGACCTCATCCTGTATGGCCATGGCAACCTGGTGGGCATCAGCCGGATGGGCTTGATGGCGGGCGGTCAGATCGTCATGGTGGGCCAGAACCGCTACCGCTCGATCGTGCGCGGCACCCTCTACGCCGAGGGCGGAATCGATCTGCGCCAGGTCGCCGTCCACGGGGTGGTGATCAACCTCAGCGACCAGCTGGCGCGTTTCGACGACGTGGCGCTCTACTACGACGAGGCGGCCGCCCACCAGAGCCTGTTCCTGGGCGGGGACGGAGACAACCAGTTCACCCTCTACATCATCAAGCGCGGGTCCGGTTACGAGCTGCGCAAGGACCTGCCCGACGCCGACTACAATGGCGACTGGTCCAGCACCGTGATACGCCGGGTCGGCCCGGACGTGCAACTGGGAGCGGACGAGCATTTCAGCGGTGGCTGCGGTATCGGGGGCGACAATGGCTACAGGACTTACTCCCTGGACGAGGCCGCCGACCTGCTGGCCATGTCCGGCTCGAGTCCGGCCGCCATCAAAGCCTATTTAATGGCGCAGTTCACCGGTCCCGAGGATCCCGACGGGGAGCAGGTCAAAGTGGATCCCAGCGAAATCCTGCCCGAGAAAGACCGCTTCCGGGTGACCCTCTGGGAGGAGCCCTAGGTCGTCTCGTTGCGCAGCAGATAGGTGCGGCGCAGCTCGAACCGCTCCGGTACGCCTCCATCGGGCGCTTTGCGGGCCAGGACCAGCTCCACCGTGACGGTCTCTCCCACCACGCTCACGGTGAAGGTCTCGACCTCGGTCGCCAGGACCCGCTGGTCGCTCACGGGCACGGCATAGGCGGCCAGTTGGGGCTGGGTGGGGCGCGTCGCGAAGCGGGGGGGCAGGGTTCCGGTGAGGGCGACCTGGCGCTCGTAGAGGCGGCGACCCGTCGGATCGAGCCAGAAGACCGTCAGCTTGTCCTCGAAGACCTGCCGCCCGGCCGCGGTGACACTGGCCAGCGGATGCACCGCCAGGGCGCGGCCGGTGTTGCCCACCGTGGCGGCCTGGGGCGGTGTGCGCACGAGGGCCCGGTGAATACGGTCCAGCGCGATCGCGGCCGTCTGCTGCAAGGCCGACTGGTCCGTGCCCCGCACCAGCCCTTTGCTCATAGGCACGAACACGCGCATCAGCAAGATGAGCAGCATCAGGCCCAGCACCGCGGCCAACAGCACTTCCAGCAGGGAGAAACCACGCGCGCTAGCGTCGGACATTCGTGCGAATGACCTCCCGAACCCGGCTACGGGACAATCCGCGCTCGGTCCACGTCACCGTCACCGTGATCTTGCGGAGCAGATCGGGAGCGGCCGGGTCGCTGAGGTTCTGAAAAACCACGCTGGGCTGGAACACGGTCCCCCGTCCCGGCACGGGCGCCAGCGCGGGCGAGCCGGTGAGCGAGTCGAACGGCGCCGCCAGATATTGCTCCATCAGCGAGTCGGCCAGGGCGTCGGCCTGCAACTTCTCCCCGGACAGGCGCACCGTGGCCATGGCGGCCGGGTAGAGGCTGAAGATCATCACCACCATCATCGCCACGATGCAGAACGACAGCACCGTCTCCAGCAGACTGAGTCCGCGTCGCCTCACAGCTTGCCCACCACCGAAACCATCGGCTCGAGCACGACCCAGGCCACGCCGCAGGCGACGATGCCCATCGTCATGATCATCGCCGGCTCCATGGCCGCCAGCAGCATCTCGAGCGACGCCTCCAGCTCGAGTCGCTGGATGCGCGCCACCCAGGCCAGGATGTCCGAGACCCTGCCGCTCTCCTCGCCGGCCGCGAGCAGTTGCAGCACGCTGGAGGGAAAATAGTCGGCCGCCGCCAGGGCCGCCGACAGCTCCTCGCCATCGCGCAAAAGGCGCAGGCTGGCCTTGCCTCCCAGCTCCAGCAGGGGATCGTTGGCGGCCAGCAGCGAGTGCTCGAGCGCCTCCAGCACCGAGATGCCCACCCGGAGCTGCAGCGCCAGCGCCTCGCAAAAGCGCACCACCGCGAGGCGCTGCAACAGGACCCCGAGCGCCGGCACGGGCGCGGCCAGGCGACGCAGCAGCAGGCGGCCCGAAGGGTTGCGCAGCATGGTCCGCAGGCCCAGGACGGCCAGCACGAGAGCCAGGGCGAGGCCCGTCAGGGTCCACGGGCTGGAGAGGAAGGCGCCCAGCTTCAACATGAAGCGGGCCGAGGCGGGCAAATCGCCGCCCAGCTGCGCGAACAGGCCCCGCAGCCCGCTCATCATGGCGGGCGGGCCGACCAGCAGCACGGTGCAACAGATGAGGAAGAGCATGCACGGATAAGCCAGGCTCGAGCGCAGGCGGAGGGCGAAGGCGCGGCGCCGCTCCTCGTAGCCTGCCAGCGTGTCCAGCACCTCCACCAGCGCGCCCGACGACTCGCCCACGCGCAGCAGGCGCAGCTGGAACGGCGTGAAGGACGGCGAGGCGCGGTGCAACGCGGTCGACAGCGGATTGCCCTGTTCCACCTGGCGCAGCGCCAGGGCCGCCACCTCGCGCTCGGCCTCGCTGGCCGCCTGGACCGAGAGCACGTTGAGCGAGCGTCCCATGGGCACGCCCGCGGTCAGCATGCTGTGCAGGGAGCGGAGCATGACCACCAGGGCGCGATCGTCCAGCGGATGGCTGCGGGCCGGACCGGTGGGCGTGCCTGAAGAGGCCACGCGGACGCCGGTGCGGGTCGGCTTCACCAGCGGAGCGGGCGTCTGCCAGGAGCTGCCGCCGCCGGCGAGGCGGCGCTCGAGATCGCGGGCGAAGCTGGTCACCCTCAGCAGGTCGGCCTGGCCCAGACAGCCCGTCTCGCCGCTGTGCTCGGCGTAGATGAAGCCGCACACGGCTTGCTCGCGGTCCTTGAGGGGCACGCACAGCACCGAGCGCACGCCCGCCAGCAAGAGGCTGTTGGAGTCGCGCAGCCCCGGATCGCTGGCCACGTCCGAGCTCAGCACCGGCTTGCCGGTCCTGCGAACGCGCTCGAGCAGCTTCTCGCTGTAGCTCGGATCGCCCCGCACCGCCCGCACCTCGTCGCCCTGACCATACAGGAAGGCCAGGCTCTGGGCGGGCAGCAACCGGTGCAGATAGTCCAGTGCCTGGTCGAAGACCTTGCGCAGACCCGAGTCGCTGAGCGCGGTCACGAGGCCATCGCGCGGAGGCCCTGCCGCAGGGCGCTCCAGGCTGCGGTCAGGTCGGGGAAGCGACTCTCGGGCTCCTTGGCCAGCATGCGCAGGATCGCCTCGTCCAACTCGGGCGGGATCGCCGGGCGGAGCGCCGAGGGCGACTGAGGGTTCTCGCTGATGTGCATGAAGATCAGCTGCACCGTATCGGGGTTCTCGAAGGGCTTGCGACCGGTGAGCAGCTCGTAGGTCAAGATTCCGAGCGCGTACTGGTCGGCGGCGGGCCCCGCGGTGCCGCCGACCTGCTCGGGCGCCATGTAGGCGGGCGTGCCCAGGGCCGTGCCGGTGGCCGTCAGCGTCTCCGAGTCGCCCGCCCGCGCCAGTCCAAAATCGCTGATCTTGGGCACCCCGCGGGCGGTCAGCAGAATGTTCTCGGGCTTGAGATCGCGGTGCACGATGCCGCGCTCGTGAGCGTACAACAGAGCGGCGAAGATGGGCTCGAGCAGGCTCTCGGCCTCGGCCACCGAGAGGCCGCCCGCTTTGACCCGAGAGCGCAGCGTGCCTCCGTCGACCAGCTCCATCAAGAGATAGGTGCGACCATCGTCTTGAATGCCCCAGTTGAGGGTGCGCACGACGTTGGGATGGTCGAGCTTGCGGCACACCTCGATCTCGCGCTCGAAGCGGGCGGCCAGCTCGGGGTCGCCGGCCAGGGTTCGGTGCAGCAGCTTGACCGCCACCGCCCGGGACGGGTCCAGGCTGTCGGCCGGGATGCCGCGATAGACCTGGGCCATGCCGCCCCCGCCCAGCGTGTCCACCAGCAAGAAGCCGCCCAGAGTGCGCGAGACGCGCGAAGCGTCCTCGGGGGCGCGGGCGATCCACTCCTCGACCTGGCGAGCCCGCCGCAGCTGCCGGGACTGCCGCCGCAACAGCACAGCGGCCACCACGCCCAGCAGCACGGCGACGGCGACGCCGGCGGGATACTTGCGCACGTAGCCGACAGGACCGGCGGGCTGCAGCTCGAGGACCGAGCCGTCCAGGGGATAGGTCTTGTCGGCGCTGCTCAGCAACGAGCCCGAGAGCGTCTCGGCAGTCCTGGTATTGAAGCCGTCGAGCTCGAAAGAGAGCATCAGCTGGCTGTCGGGATAGACCTCGACGGGGATCGGCTGGCCGGAGAGACCGACGTACTGCTGGTTCACGAAGACGCGCGCGCCGGGAGGGTCGGTTTTGAACGTTATCTGTAGCTCGGTCGCGCGCGGCTCCTCGCCAGCCAGAGCCAGGGACGCCAGAGCCAGGACGAGCACGAGCCACCGAGCCACCTGCGTTGTTTCGCCGTGGACCGGAGATTTGCTTCTAGCGGTCGAAAGCGCGACCCAATGCGGCCGGCTCCGTCTTGCGGCGCGGCGCGAGCGCCATGACGGCGATGGTCAACAGGTAGGGCAGCATGAGAGCCAGGTCGGAGGGAATGGGGAGCCGAGCGACCTGAATCCAGAGCTGCAGGGCATTGACGCTGGCGAACAGCAGCACTCCTCCCAGCACGCCGTAAGGATTCCAGCCGCCGAAGTAGACCAGGGCGACGGCGATGAAGCCCTTACCGCCGATCATGTCCTCCTGGAAGAGATCCAGGTTGGCGATGGAGAGACTGGCGCCCGCCAGACCCCCCAACATGCCGCCGAGCGCCACGGCCAGCGCCCGCACCCGGAGCACGCTGATGCCCATGGCGTCCGCCGCCTGGGGATTCTGGCCCACCGCTTTCACCTCCAGCCCGAAGCGCGTGCGATTGAGCAGCCAGGCCATCAGCGGGACCAGCAGAAAAGCCAGGTAGGTCAGCAGGTGGTGTCCGCTGAGAATCGGTCCCACCAGGGGGATCGACAGAGCGGGGAAGCCCTCGACGGTGCGCACGCCGCCCGCCGTCATGCGGTAGAGCACGCCCGAGAGCCCGAGTCCGAAGAGGTAGAGGCCGATGCCGCTGATCCCCTGCTCGCCCTTGAGCACGACGCTGACCAGGATCAGGATCGAGGCCATCGCGAGCCCGGCCGCCAGGGCCGCCAGCACGCCCAGACCCGGGCTGCCGGTGCGCGCCACGGTCAGGAAGGCCGCCAGCGCTCCCACCAGCATGGTGCCTTCCAGGCCCAGATTGAGCACGCCCGCGCGCTGGCCCAGGGTCTCGCCCAGAGCGGCGTAGAGATAGGGCGTGGCCAGGCGCAGGGTGGAGAAGAGGAAACTCTCAAGCGGCACGGCGACGGCGCTCCCAGGCTTCGGCGCTGACCAGGAAACAGAGGATCAGGCCCTGCAGGGCCAGCGCCAGCGAGGCCGGCACCTGCAGGCTGCGCTGCATCTTGTCAGCGCCCACCAGCAGGGCCGCGAACAACAATCCGGCCGGGATCAGCCAGCGCGGGTCCAGCCGGCCCAGCAGCGCCGCCACGATCCCCGCGAAGCCGGCGTTGCCGGTCATGCCCTCCAGTGAGCGGTGGTGCAGACCCGTTACCTCGACCACGCCCGCGAGCCCGGCCAGGGCTCCCGAGAGCACCATGGCCAGAACCAGCCGGGTGCCCACGCGGATGCCGGCGTAGCGAGCCGCCTCCGGGCTCTGGCCGACCGCGCGCAGCTCGAAGCCGAGCGTGGTGCGCTTGAGCAGGAAGTAGACCGCCGCCGCCAGCACGGGCAGCAACAAGAAGCCGACGTGCAGAGTGGTGCGCGGGATGAGGCGGGGCAGCCAGACTTGCGGAGGCAGACTGGCGCTCTGGGCGATGCGTGTGCCCGACGCCAGCTCGGCCGGGTCGAGCAGCGGCCCGCTGAGCAAGAACTGCATCAGGTAAAGCGCGACCTGGTTGAGCATGACCGTGCTCAGGATCTCGTTCACGCCGAACCGGGCCTTCAAGAAGCCCGCGAAACCTGCCCAGAGGGCGCCCGCGGCCACGCCGGCCGCCAGCACCAGCGGCAAGAGCAGGGGTCCGGGCGCGCTCGGCAGGGCCAGGGCCAGGGCCGTGCCGGCCAGGGCGCCGACCATCATCTGCCCCTCGGCGCCGATGTTGAAAATGCGGGCCTGGAAGGCGATGATGATGCCCAGTCCGACCAGCACCAGGGGGATGCTCTTGGAGCCGGTCTGAGCCAGGCCCTGCACGCTGCCGAGCGCGCCCGCCAGCATCACCCCGTAGGCTTGCAGCGGATTGACGCCCAGCGCGACCAGCAACAGGGCACCCAGGAGCAGCGCCCCCCCGAGCGCGACCACCGTGGGGAGCAGATCGACCCGCCTCATGCGGCGTCATTCCGCCTCTCCGCTCCGGTCTCCCGTCAGGCGTAGGCAGGTCCCGAGGAAACCAGCTCTCCGCGGGGGGTGATCTCGACGCGATGCCAACAATCGTAGGTTCGGCTGTTGAGCACGACTTTGCCGGCGGCCCGGTCGATCTGCAGGAACTGGCCCACCGACTTGCCGCCCACGGAGTAGCCGAAGGGCTCGGACGTCATGCTCCAGCCCCGGCGCAGCAGCCGAAAGGGTTTCTGGGCCAGCGAGGCCAGCAAGCGCGGGGTGACCCAGTCCAGCCGGCCGTTGAGGCCCAGGTCGGCCAGTCCGGAGGCAATGGCGCGGGGAATCTTGATGGCGTCGTCGGGTGTTCTGGGCATCGGATCCTCCAGCTCGTTTGTTGGAACCAGTATCAGCCCTGACGCATGCGGCTCGATTACCCGGTGACCCCGGGTGTGAACAAATTGCTAACGGGTTGTTGCCAGGATCATCTCGTTGAGTGCCTTCAGGTGGGACTCGGCGTAAAAAGCCGGCAGGCCCTCCCGCTCGCCCACGGCCTCCGCATAAGGATAGACCTGTTCGGGGGGAGCCCCCCGGCGTTGCCGGCAGCGCCGCTCCATCAGCTCGAAATGGGCCCGGTTGCTGGCCAGGAGACGGGGACCGATGTCCACCGGGGCGTGACAGTACAGCGCGTGGCGCGGCCGCAAATCGGCCATGGCCTTCAGGGTGGCCCGCAGCGTGGTCAGGTCGCCGCGACTGCCGACCAGGGGGAAGGGGTCCTCGGCCGCATCGCCGGCCAGCAGGGTCTTGACCTCGGGAAGGTAGACGCCGATGTGATCGGGCTGGTGCCCGGGAGTGGGAAACAGCTCCAGGGTCAGGTCGCCCCCATCGATCGTGAGCCGGTCGTGGAACAGCACGTTGGGAGGGGTCAGGCGCACCCGGGCGTAGCTGTCCGGGTCCTCGGCCGCGTGGGCCGCCAGATCGGCCTGCGCCTCGGCGTCCACCGCCCGCTCGGCCGCCAGCCGGTGGCCGATGATGGGGCAGCGAAAGATCTGGTTGCCCCAGTAGTGGTCCCAATCGGCATGGGTGTTGACGACCAGCAGCTCGCGGCCGGGCCCGTGGGCGCGCGCGAGCTCCACGAGCTGAAAGGCGGTTTCCTCGTTGACCATCGTGTCCACCAGCACGTTGTAGCGTTGCGTGACCACGATGAAGCTCTGCACGAGGCTCCCCAGTTGCGCCACCAGAATCCGCTCGTCCCAGCCCGCGTTGGGCACCAGCTCGACCTGCATTTGAACTCCCTTCAGCGTCAAAAGGAGGAGTTCTCGCGCGTGAAACTTAAATCCCTCCCGCGACGGAGGTGGGAAAGTGCGCAAATTATTGGCGCTTGCAGCGGTTCTGGTACTGAGCGTGCCGCTGCTGGCCGAGCAACCGGTTCGAGCCCTGTTCAAGGAAAGCTGGGGAGGCATCTACTGCAACTCCTCCGTCCAGCAAATCCCCGACAAGACGGGCATGCGCACGCTTCTCAAGACCGAGGACGGTCCGGTCACCATCACCAAGAGCGGTTACGGCTACGTTTTCCAGTTTCCCAAGTGGTCGGCCAACGTGCAAGAGCAGGTGGACGGCTCTCTCAAGCTCCGCTTCGGCCCCGACACCTTCCTGTTCAACCGCAGCAAGAAAGCGTTCCAGGTGGTGGCCCCCACCGACACCATCACCTACACCCTGACCGGCGGGCGCGTCACCGCGATCCGTGGAAAACAGGGCAGCGTCAACATCCGAACCACGTTCGCCACCAACACCTACACCATTTTTGGCCCCAACGGCAAGTCACGCCTGCAGCTGCAGCCCCGCGGCAAGAAGAACGCCGTGGCCGTGCTCGACGGCGAGCCGATCGAGCAGATCCCCTATCTCGTGCAGGGCTTCCGCTTCGAAGACACGCGCACCGGCGTGGGCATTTTCGTGGCCGTGCCTGGCGGCAAGCTGACCTCCGCCCTGCCGTGGGGCCAGGCGTTCGTCTACCACCCGCCCCTGCCCAACCCGGTCCCCGTGGCCGAGGCCCGTGAGCCGAACCCGCTGCAAGCCGTGACCGGCAACGGCGATCCGCTCAACGCGGTGGTCGGCTCGCCCAAGGATATCGAAGGCCGCTTTCCGGCTCCCGGCGAGGACTGGCTCAAGATGCGCCCCACACCCAAAGGCGAGGATCACATCAAGGCCAATCTGGGCGATCCCAACGAAGACCCGCTCGGCCTCGGCCCCAAAGGCGTCGATCCCATCGTGCCGCCCACGGGCGGCAGCAATCCCACCTCGCATCCCACTCCCAGCTCGAGCTCCAGCAGCAAGAGCGCTCCCCAGGGCGGCCACGATCCCGCCGAAGACGACCTGGCCGTCCCGTGAGGCGCTTCCTCGTCCTGCTGCTGACCGCCCTGGTGGTCGGCTGCGGCCCGACCCCGTCGGGCGGACCCACCCCGGCCGCCTCCTCGGGGAAAACGAGGGTGGCGGTGGTGCTGCCCAGCGCCGTGGACGACCTCTCCTGGTCGCAGTCGCTGGTTGACTCGCTGAACCGGCTCAAGCAAAGCGATCCCAACCTCGAGGTGGCCATCTCGGACAAGGTGGTCAACGTGGCCGACGCCACCACCGCCCTGCGCGACTACGCCGGGGAAGGCTATGACCTGGTCATCGCCCACGGCACCCAGTATGGCAACGGCATGTTCGAGGTCGCGGCCGACTTTCCAGAGGTCAGTTTCGCCTGGGGCACGGCGACCGACGTGGGGGCCGCCAAGGGCCTGAAGAACGTCTTTGCCTACGAGGCAGCCGCCGATCAGGCCGGCTACGTCAACGGCGCGATGGCCGCCGTGATGAGCAAGAAAGGCATCCTGGGCGTGGTCGGGCCGGTCGAGGCCGGCGACGCCAAGCTCTACATCGACGGCTTCCAGAAAGGCGCCCAGGACACCAAACCCGGCCTCAAGGTCCTGGTCGCCTACACGGGCAGCTTCTCGGACACGGCCCAGGCCGCCGAGACCGCCAACGTGCAGGTGCAGGCCGGGGCGGACGTTCTCACGGGCTCGGCCCAGCAGGTAGCCGGGGCGATCTCGGTCTGCAAGGAGAAGAACGTCCTCTGGTTCGGCACCCAGGCCGACCAGAAAGTGCTGGCCCCCAAGCAGGTCGTGACCTGCCAGACCTACATCTGGGACGGCGTGTTGATCGACATCCTGGCCCTGCGTCGTCAGGGCACGCGCGGCGGTAAGAAGTATCGCCTCACGCTCCAGGATGGGATCAAGGCCGCGAACAACCTGCCCATCCCGAAAGAGGCCGAAGACGCGGCCACGCGGGCCCTCACCCACCTCAAGCCGTGATCCTGCGGGGGGTCAGCAAGCGCTTCGGCGCCACCCAGGCGCTGCAGGACGTCTCGCTCGCCTTCGAGCGCGGCCAGATCCACGCCCTGCTGGGTGAGAACGGCGCGGGCAAGTCGACCCTGTTGAAGATCCTGAGCGGCCTGGTGCGCCCGGACAGCGGCACGCTCGAGCCCGCGTGGCCCTCGTCCCCGCAGGAGGCGCGCCGGCTCGGGATCGCCACCGTGCATCAGCACTTCATGCTGGTGGACGAGCTGACGGTTGCCGAGAACCTGAAGCTGGCCGGCGTGACGCGGCGACCCGCCGACCTGGCCGAGGAATACGGCCTGGCGGTGCCCTGGACGACGCCGGTCGGCGCCCTGTCGGTGGGCGAGAAGCAGCGCGTCGAGATCCTGCGTGCCCTGGCCCAGGAAGCCTGGCTCCTCTTGCTCGACGAGCCGACGGCCGTGCTGACTCCCCTCGAGGTCGAGCCGCTGTTTGCAGTCTTGCGCCGTCTGGCCGGGGCCGGCAAGGGGATCGTCTTCGTGAGCCACAAGCTCGGCGAGGTGCTATCGCTTTGCTCCCGGGTCAGCGTGCTGCGGCAGGGTCGTCTGGTCGAGAGCCGGGAGGTCGCGGGCTGCACGCCCGGTGACCTGGCCCGCATGATGGTGGGCCGCGACCTGGAGCCCCTTCCGGTGGAGCGCGCGCCCGTGGCGGGCACGGCCCTGCTGGAGCTGACCGGTTTCACCGTGGGGCGCCTCTCGGTGGACCTGACCCTGCGCTCCGGGGAGATCCTGGGGGTCGCCGGAGTGAGCGGCAACGGTCAACGCGAGCTGGCCGACGGCCTTGCGGGCCTGCGCGATTTCTCCGGCTCGGCCGTGCTCGAGGGCCGCTCGCTGAGGGGTCTGTCCATCCGGCAGCGCTGCGAAGCGGGCCTGGCCTACGTCCCGGAGGATCGTCAGACGACCGGCAGCGTGCTCGATTTCTCGCTGGAGGAGAACCTGATTCTGCGCGACTACCCCCGCTTTGCCCGGCGCGGCGTGCTCGATCGAGACGCCGTCGCCTCGCGCTCGGGCGAGCTGGTGCGCGACTTCGCGGTCAAGGCCAACTCTATCCACGAAGCCGCCCGTACGTTGAGCGGCGGCAACCTGCAAAAGCTCATCCTGGCGCGCGAGCTCGCGCGTGGTCCGCGTGTGCTGATCGCCGCGCAGCCCACCCGCGGGGTGGATATCGGCTCCACCCGCTCCATCCACCGACTCTTGCTCGAGGAAAAGGCTCGCGGCACGGGCATCCTGCTCATATCCGAGGATCTGGACGAGCTACGCGCCCTCAGCGACCGCCTGGCCGTCCTGTGCGACGGCCGCATCGCGGGAATCGTGTCGCCCGACACTCCGGCGGAGCAACTCGGCCTGCTCTTCGCCGGAGCCGCCTAGCAGCCGCGCGGGTGGCGGCGGCGTGGGCGCTCGCGCCTTCGCCATCGCAGCGTTGGCGGCTCTGCGCTCGCCTGCGCCGCCGCTCTGGCTTGCTCGCGTAGCCTTTTGCGTGTCAGGGGATGCTTTCGTTTGGGGGGCCGCGGCGGCGGTAAGACGAGGTCCTTGTACCACGGATTCCGCTCGAGAAACTTCATGCGGCGATAGGTCATCGGCTGCGGCCGGTCCCGGCGTGGTCGGATAGGAAACTGACCGTATTTAGGCTCGAAAGGCTCGCTCTTGCAACGCCGCCCCCGGCGCGCCAGCACCCGAGTCAGCAGCAGGGAATGGCAGCGGCGGGGCACCAGCCAGCGAATTCGCGACCCCTGTCGGCCACTCGAGCCCAGGCAGTTCGCCACCAGGGGATCCGCCGCCAGGGAGAGCAAAAACTCGCGGGCCTCGGCCGTCCAGAGGTCGCCAAAGCGGGACCAGTAGTCCAGGTCACGACCAGACTTCAACGCCCGCGCAACCTGAGAATCACGGGCCAATGCGCGCATTAACGGGACGAGTGCCGCCTCCGGATTGCCCGCCTGCAGCCAGGCCGCGCCCTCGTGGTAGTAGCGGGCTGCCTGCGACGCGGGAATCTGCCGGTACTGCTCCAGAGCCTCTCCCAGCTTCCCGCAACGATGCAGGGCAGCCCCCAGGTCGAGCCGTCCGGTCAGGTTCGGCCGCAAAGCAACGCGCCGCGCGCGCAGGTCCAGGGCCTCCTCGCGCCTGTCCTGGCGCTCCAGCACGTCTGCCAGCGCCTCCAGCGCTTCGGCTTGAGGCGGTACCTTGCGGAGCAACCTTTCAGCCCTGGTGAGCTCGCCCGTCTCGGCCAGCTCCCTGGCTCGCTCCAGGCGTTGAGGGGCCTTCTCCAGGCTCCTCAGTCTCTGGTCCAGGCGCGCGCAAAGCCTGGTCAGCTCACGCCGGGCCTGTCGCAGCACGCGGGGGTCTTGCTCCGCCTCGAGGCTGGCGGCCAACTTCTGGCCGGTTTGCAGCACTTTGGGGCGGCGCACCGTCGTGCTCCCCTGCTGCACCGCCACCCCGGCGCGCTCACGCCGGGCCTGTCGCAGAACGCGGGGGTCTTGCTCCGCCTCGAGGCTGGCGGGGCGGCGCTCCGTCGTGCTCCCCTGCTGCACCGCCACCTCGGCGCGCTCACGCCGGGCCTGTCGCAGCACGCGGGGGTCTTGCTCCGCCTCGAGGCTGGCGGGGCGGCGCTCCGTCGTGCTCCCCTGCTGCACCGCCACCTCGGCGCGCTCACGCCGGGCCTGTCGCAGCACGCGGGGGTCTTGCTCCGCCTCGAGGCTGGCGGGGCGGCGCTCCGTCGTGCTCCCCTGCTGCACCGCCACCTCGGCGCGCTCACGCAGTTTGTCCCAATCGGGTTCGAGCTCGGGGAAAGCACTTCGCACCTGTTGCTGGAGCGCTTTCCAGGCACTCTCCTCGAGGTGCTCCCGCAGGTCTTGCACCCCTTCGAAGCGCCAGATTCTGCGCTGGCGCACGCTTCCGCGCCCATCCCGCTGAGACTGGATGAGGTGGAATCGTGGGCCACTCTGCAACAAGAACATCGTCTGAAATCCTGTAGTTTAGATTCTACAAACCAGAACTACATAACCTTCAACGGCTATGAAAAGATGAAGGCCCCCTCCGCCGGGGGCCTCAGGTTGACGAAACGGTCCCAGGGAAGGCTCAGGCGACGTAGCTCTCCATGCCGAGCACCGAGCGGAAGTCGGCGGCCATGGCCTGGCGGTCCTTTTGAAGGCGGCTCAGGGCCACTTGCTCGCTGCCCAGGCGCAGGTTCCGGGTGCTGTCGGGCGGGAGGCGACGGCGCTGGTAGCCCTCCTCCCTGGGGGGTGAGCCTGGCCTGGCTCATCGTGTCGAGGGCGTCCCGCAGGCCTTCCTCGGCCTCGTCCACCAGACCGAGCGCCCGATGCATCGTAGTGTCAGCTCACCTCGGCCCTGCTCGCGGTCGAGGCGCACCTCCGAGGCACTGGCACAGGCCTCGCTCTCCAGGTCGTCACGCTGGTGACCGCCCGGTCGTCCCAGCGTGGCCTCCACGGGTCAGCTTGTCCTTCTGGGCCAGATCCTGGATGCGCGTGTTGCTGGCGTACATCTCCTCCATGAGACCGATCTGGGGGCGCATCAGGTCCGAGTAGCTGCTGGTCTGGGCCACCATGGCGGCCATCGCCCGCCTGGACGAGTCGGGCGAGTCTTTGGCGTTGAGGCCGGCCACGCGCACATCCCGCACCGCGCGCTCCATGTGCTTCTGAGAGCGTCGCAGGTTGGTGTTGGTGCGCGCAATATCCTTGGCCTGGCTGCGCTTGAGCCATCGCTCGTCGTGCCGGCTCCCGGCCGCGACCGCCAGCTGCACGTGCAGGTCTGCGGGGGAACCGAGGTGGAACCGCGCCACTCCGGCGCGAGAGGGGTCTGGTTGCTCGCTTGAATCATTATCTTGTCCTGGAGCTCCCGTCTGGACAAGCGAGGGACCAGGCCGAAAATAAAAACTCTTCCACCCGTTCTTTGCCGCGGGACGAACAGCTCTCAGCTTAAAGCGTCCAGAAGCCTGCGGGCCGCTTCGCGCCTCGCCTCGAGGTCGTTCTCGAGCAGGTACTCCGGGCGGCACTTGGGGATGAATTGCCGCAGGGCCTCGCGGGCCTCCTCGTTGCGCCCCACCGCCTGGGCCGCGAGCGCCTGCATCTCGTAGGCGGAAGGGGGGAAGTCGGGGGAGCGCTGGGCTTCCCGGCTCAGCTCCAGTGCGCGCGCGGGCTCGGTCTCCAGCAGGAGCCTGGCCATGAGCTCCTGGGCATAGGCATAACCTGGATCGAGCTCGAGACTCCGCTCACAGAAAAGGCGCGCCTCGGCCGGCCGCCCGGCCAGCAGCAGCTCGCGGGCATAGCCGTTCAGAATGGCGCTGTGCTTGGGCAGACGGGCAAGCGCCCGCTCGTAGAATTGCAAAGCGTCCTCGTGCCGCCCCAGCAGACCCAGAACTCGCCCGAGCAGCGCCAGCACCTGCGCGTTCCCCGGAGCCAGGGCTTCGGCCCGCTGGCCCAATTCGAGCGCCTGCGCCGTGTGCCCGCGCCGCAGGTGCACGCTGACCGCGCGCGTCAATGAGCCGACACTGTCCAGGCGTAAGTCCGCGAGTATCTCGCTCGCATCCAGAGCCGCCTCGTGCAATTCGACCGTGGAGCGCGAGCCGCGCCGGCAGGCCTGGAAGAGGCGCGTGGTCACCGGTTCTCGCGGCAGACGCAGGCGATCCGCCGCCACCAGCGCCTCGTATACGCTCTGCGGGTGCATCCGCTGCTTGAGGAGGTAACCGCGAAGCGCCCGGGTCACCGGTAGCCGGCGCTCGACATTGACCAGCTTCTCCAGCCGGTTGAGTTGAAAATCGGTGAGATACAGGATTGGCTCGGGGCCCGGGGCGGCAAACCAGCCTTCCCGCTGGCAGACCGGGACCGCGGGCAAGTTCAGGAAGGCGTGCAGAAGCCGCGGACCGTGGTCGGTAGGAAGGCTCAGCTGCTCGACCAGGAGCCAGAGGTGCCCCGGCTTCAGGCCGGCCGCGCCCTTCTGCAGCAGCGCGTTCAGGTTATGGCCGTTCTCCTCGCGCACGCGATGAGCCAGGGCAAGAAAAGCCAGGAACTCCAGCATGTGGGCGCTGCGGATGCGTGCCTTGCCGCCGGCGTGGAGCAGGTTCAGATACAGCTGAAAGATACTCCCGGAGGTCTTGTCCTCGCCCTCGGGATCGGCCAGGGAGACGTCCAGGCCGCTCGGGCAGCGGTCCGGGTGCACCCGGGTGCCTTCCGGGGTGTGCAGGAAGTAGGCGCCATCGGGCATCGCATTGCGTAAACCCACCTCGCCAGCGACACCCGACGTCGGCATGCGCAGGAGGTAGTCGACGTCGACCGGTAGACGCACCGACGTGCGGCAATCGCGCAGGGCGTCCATGCGGATCAGGCCCGGAATATCGACCAGCTCCTCGGCCAGAAGGTCCAGGTGGAGGATCGTGCCAGGGTCGTAGCCCCCGTGCGGCTCGCTCCACATCGCCTGGCTGACGCCCAGCCAGCCCTGGGTGGCGTGTTGTGAGCCCACCTCGGCCAGGGTCGCACGTGCCCCGTTCACGCGGCGCAGAATGGGGAGATGACGCATAGGCTCCCGGTTGGTGACCTTCAGCCAGCCCACGAGCGGCAGATAGGGTTCGGGGACCGTCACGCGGGTCAACACGGCCCGGATCAGCTGCTCCGCCACGAAATCGCGCCAGGCCAGGAACTGCTCGTCCTCCACCAGGTGGCCTCGGGAGATGTCCAGGGTCAGGTTGTCGGTCCACCAATAGACTGAGCAGCCGGGACAACGCGGGTCCCAGGGGCTATCGAAGCGCACGCCCGACCGATAGATCTCGGGGGCTCGCGCGGGGCCGTCGCCGAGCAGCAGGTAGCCCGTTCCCCAGGGTGTGGCGGGCAGCGCCAGTTGCGCCGGCAGGCCGAACGGTGGGGCACCGAAGCGCACGCAGCAGGCCGAGCTCGCCTGCAGGCTCCGATCAGCCAGCGGCGCCAATTTGCACCGCTCGGCCAGGAGCTTCTTGAGGCGCCCGGGCAGCCGGTGGCGGCGCAACCAGCCACCGCCGTGCAAAACCAGACGGTTGTCCCCGCGGGGGCAGTCCTCCAGGGTCAGCCGCTCGCGCTCCAGACGAAGTCGCGTCGTCCCGGTTTCGAGCTCGATCCGGGGAAAAAGCGTGCGGGCCGCGATGAGGGCCACGGCCAGCTCGGCCGAGCGGGCCTCCTGGCCGCGCAGCAGCCGGTCGAAGAGGCCGGTCAGCTCGTCGCGCTCGAGGGGAGCGCCGTCCCAGCGCATCTCCAGCCCTTTCAGGGAAAAAAACGTGGCGCCGCCTTCGACCGCCACGGCCACCAGGCGCAACACGAAATGGGCCGGGTCGGCCAGCTGGTAGCGTCCCAGTCGGCGCAAGGCCCCCTCGAGGTCGAACGTGAACGACCCCGATGAATGATGGCTCCCCTGGCGCCGCAGCTCCTCGAGGATGGGGTCCAAGCGATTACCTGCGCAGGTCCAGGGTCATCGGGAACTCGGGGTTGGGCTCCACGGGAGGAGCCTCGACCCGGCCCGGAGTGTGGCCCATCGCGAAGAAGCGCCCGGCCCGACGGGACTCGGCCTCGTAGGCGTTGACCGGGAAGGTGTCGTAGCTGCGACCGCCCGGATGCGCCACGTGGTAGGTGCAGCCGCCGATCGAGCGTTGCGACCAGGTGTCCACCAGGTCGAACACCAGCGGCGTGTGCACCCCGATGGTGGGATGCAGGCAATGCGGGGGCTGCCAGGCGCGATAGCGCACGCCAGCCACGAACTCGCCGCGCGTGCCCGTGGGCGCCAGGGGAAGACGACGGCCGTTGCAGGTTACGGCGTGGCGACCATCGGTCATGCCCCGCACCAGCATCTCTACGCGCTCGAGCGAGGAGTCGACGAAGCGCACCTGCCCGGCCAGCCCGGGCACCTCTCCCAGGACGTGCCAGGGCTCGAGCGCTACCCGCAGCTCCAGCTCGATGCCCTGATGCTGCACCGCGCCCAGCCGAGGGAACTTGAACTCGAAGTGGGCCTCGAACCACTCCGGATCGAACTTGAAGCCGGCCCGCTCCAGATCGCCCAGCACCTCGAGGAAATCGCGGCGCACGAAGTGGCGCAACATGAACCGGTCGTGCAGATCGGTGCCCCAGCGCGCCAGGGGCGCCCGATACGGCTCCTGCCAGAGCCAGGCGGTGAGCGCCCGCAGCAGCAGCTGCTGAGCCAGGCTCATGCGATAGTCGGGCGGCATCTCGAAGCTGCGGAACTCCACCAGGCCGCGCCGGCCGCTCGGACCGTCGGGCGAATAGAGCTTGTCGATGCAAAACTCGGCGCGATGCGTGTTGCCGGTGGCGTCCGTCAGGAGGTGACGGAAGAGGCGGTCCACCAGCCAGAACGGGGCGTCCTGCTCGGGGACCTGCTTGAAAGCGAGCTCCAGCTCGTAGAGCGAGTCGTGGCGAGCTTCGTCCAGGCGCGGAGCCTGGGAGGTCGGTCCGATGAAGAGTCCGCTGAACAGGTAGCTCAGCGACGGGTGGTTGAGCCAGTAGGAGAGGAGACTGCGCAGCAAGTCGGGACGTCGCAGGAACGGGCTGTCTGCCGGCGTCGTGCCGCCCAGGATGAGGTGGTTGCCCCCTCCCGTGCCGGCGTGGCGGCCGTCGAGCATGAACTTCTCGGCTCCCAGCCGGGTTTCGCGCGCCAGATCGTAGAGAGTGCGGGTGCGACCCACCAGCTCGCGCCAGCTCGACGAGGGATGGAGGTTGACCTCGATGACGCCGGGGTCGGGCGTCACGCTGAACGACTCCAGACGCTCGTCTCCTGGAGGCGCATAACCCTCGAGCACCACCGGCATCTCGAGACGGGCGGCCGTGTCCTCAACCGCGTGAAGCAGCTCGAGGTAATCCTCGACCGTGGAGAAGGGAGGCATGAACACGTAGAGTCTGCCGTTGCGGGGCTCGACGCAGACAAACGTGCGGATCACCCGATTGGGGGCCGCCGGCGTCGGCGCCGCATAGGGATGCAAAGACTGGCGCTGCATCGAGGTCACACTCTCGCTGGCCGGGATGGTCCGCTGCTCGGGCAAGGGCGCCCGGGGCTCCATGGTATCGGGCATCTCGGGCCAGGGATACTCCGCTTTCGACACCCAGGGCAGCTCGTCCAGCGGCAGGCGGTAGCCCATGGGCGAGTCGCCCGGCGTAAGGCGCATCGTCTCGCGGCGCAGTTGCACCTGCTCCGACTGCCACAGCGCCCCCGAGTGGGTCTTCTGAATCTTGAGGGGCAGCGAATAGCCCACCACACGACCCAGGCCCTCGCCAAAGACCCGCGCCAGGCGCGCCCGCTCCTCGGGATCGGCCAGGTTCGACTGCAGCGGGTCCACGTTGACCGGCAGCTTGGACTCGCGCCACAGAAAGTAGGGAATGTCCTCATAGCCAGGCGCCACGTAGTCGGCCGAGACGCCCAGATCCTCGGCCAGCGAGGTGAGAAACAGCTTCGCCTGCTCGGGCCCGTACCCGTAGTCCGCGTTCTCGTCAGCCAGCCAGCGCCCGTCACGCCACATCGGCTTGCCGTCCTTGCGCCAGGTGCAACTGAGCGCCCAGCGCGGCAACGACTCACCCGGGTATTGCTTGCCCTGCCCATAGTGGCGCACGGCCTGATGAGCCCAGGCCTTCTCGAGCTTGAGCAGCAGCTCGTTGGCCAGGCGACGCTTGGCCTCGCCGAGGGCGGCCACATTCCACTCCTCCCCCTCCATGTCGTCCACCGAGACGAAGGTCGGCTCGCCGCCCATCGTCAGCCGCACGTCGCGCGCGTCCAGCGCCTCGTCTACCCGGTCGCCCAGCACCAGGAGACGCTCCCAGGCTTCCTCCGAGTAAGGGAACGTAACCCTCGGTGCCTCGCGAATGCGGGTGACCTTCATCGTGTGGCTGAATTGCTCGCGCACCGGGTCGCCGGTGAAACTGAAGGATCCCGTGACGGGGGCGGCAGTCACCGGATCGGCCGCGCAGGCCAGCGGCAGATGCCCTTCCCCCGCCAGCAGGCCCGAGGTGGAGTCGAGCCCCACCCACCCGGCCCCCGGCAGGTAGACCTCGGTCCAGGCGTGCAGGTCGGCGAAATCCTCCTCCACGCCCGTGGGTCCCTCGAGCGCTTTGACGTCGGCTTTGAGCTGGATCGAGTAGCCGCTGACGAAGCGGGCGGCCAGGCCGAAGTGGCGCAGCACGTTGACCAGCAGCCAGGCGAAGTCGCGGCACGACCCGTTCCGCTTTGCCAGCGTCTCCTCGGGCGTCTGCACGCCGGGCTCCATACGAATGTCATACTTGAGGCGCCGCTGAACGGCCTGGTTGAGCTCCACCAGGTAATCCACAATCCGAATATCGGTGCGCCGCAGCTCGTCCACCATCGCCCGCAGCAATGGCCCCGCCGGCTCGGCTTCCAGATAGGGAGCCAGCTCTTTGGCCAGCTCGGCCGGGTACGCGAACGGGTATTTCTCGGCATACTCCTCGAGGAAGAAGTCAAACGGGTTGATCACCGTCATCTCGGCCACGAGGTCGACCTCGATGGTGAGATGCTCGCTGGGCTCGGGAAAGACGAGGCGAGCCAGGTAGTTGTTGTAAGGATCTTGCTGCCAGTTCAGGAAATGCTGGCCGGGAGAGACCTTGAGGCTGTAGCTCGTGACGGGCGTACGGCAGTGCGGGGCCGGACGCAGCCTGATGACGTGGGGCTGCAGCTGAACATAGCGGTCGAATCGGTAGCTGGTCTTATGGTGGAGAGCGACCCGGATTGGCATTGCGGGCCCTTCTCGGCGCGGAGGCGCTTCCCTCGTGGAAGA
>JBDHVW010000074.1:0-41670 GCA_039809865.1 Vulcanimicrobiota bacterium | reverse complement strand
GCAGGGCCTGACGCTCGTCCAGAGCGTGGAGCGGCTGTTGCCGTTTCTGCACCGCGGCGCCGAGGGAATTCTGCTCAAGGACCACTCGGCCAAAGAGGTCGTGGAAGGCGCCCTGAGCCGCATCAAGAGCGGCGAGAGCGTGCGCACGGGCGTGGAGGAGCGCAACGGAGGCGTGATTGTCGGGGGAGTGCGCGTGGGGGTGCGGGAGGGACGGTAGATGGGAGACGGGGGACGGTAGATGGGAGTAGGGAGATAGGAGATGGGAGATGGGAGATGGGAGATGGGAGATGGGAGATGGGAGTAGGGAGATAGGAGATGGGAGATGGGAGATGGGAGCCGGGAGCGGAGTAGGGAGTCGGGAGTAGGGAGTGGGGAGTAGCGAGGCGCGAGGTGAAGATAGGCATTCGACATAGTTGGGCGCAGGCGGCGGCGTCTCCCAGGCGGGAGGTGGGGCCTCAGGATGTGCTCGATGCCGGGGCTGAGGTCACCGTGCCCCGCTGGGTCAAGCTCTTCGGTCGCAGGGCGGCCAGCGCCGCCGATATCGAAAAGCAGCTCGGGCAACCCGAGCCCGATCTGCAGGTCCGGCTGACCGGGATGGACCAGCCCCGCGCGCTCAAGAGCCGTGAGGATCTCACGCAGCTGGCCGTGTTCCAGGGATTGCTGCCCGCCGCGGTGCTGCCCCGGCCCGCCCTGGCCGAGGCGCTGCTGACGCTGCAGCAGGGCGGCTGGGCGTTTGCGAGCGAGACCGGCCAGATCGGGCCGCTGGGCGCTTACCAGGATCTGGCGGCTGGCGGCGTGCAGGGGCAGTGGCACGGCCAGAAGCTCGCGCTCGAGCTGGCCGGAGTGGGCGCGCTGGCCGCCTTCTACCACCCCGAGCAGCCCGACCCGCTGGCGCAACTGGCCCGCGACGGCTACGATTTCTACGATGCGCAGGGCCAGGCGGCGCTGCCGCACCTGGGTCAGAGCGTGGGCAAAGGCGCGGCCTGGCTGCCCGTGACGCAAGCCTCCGAGCTGCCGGCGTTCGAGCGTTTTCATCCCGAGCAGGGCGACTTGAAGCTGACGCAGCAGCTCTTCTCGGCGCCTCTCGAGCAGACCGGCGCGGTGCTGAAGGGCGCCGGTCAGGCCGACTACGCTCGCCTGGTGCCGGCTGCCGTGGAGCGCCTGAAAGGGTTTTCCGGTCCCGACCTCGTGGGCCAGGCCGCCGGTCTGCCGGCCCATCCGGCCTGGTTGCAGGCCGTGCAGGACGACCCGCAGGTCGGCGCCGCCGCGCGGGTGACCGCGCGCTTGCTCGAGGTGCCCGGCGCCTGGGCGCATTTCCAGAGCCACGCCACCGAGGATGCGCTCACGTTCTCGACCTCGCTGCTGCAGACCAATCCCAAAAGCGAGGTCGCCCGCGAGGTCCTCACGGCCCTGAAGGCGGATCCGGAAACGCGCATGGGTGCCAGCGCCCTCGAGAAATGGCAGCCCGAAAGCCTTGTTACCGCCACCACCCGGCTGTTGGCCAATCCCCGCCTCTCCGAGACCGAGCTCGATCGCTGGGGGCGCGAGCTGTGCCAGGGCGACAAGGAGCGCGAGGCGCGGCTGCTCGAGAGCCGGGCCGAGCGGGGGAACGCGGCGGCGCGCATGGCCTCCGCGGTCTATCGCCAGCTCGAGAGCCACGAAGCCCGCAACCTCGTCTTTGAGGCCGGTCTCGGGTCGGCCGAGGGCGTCGCGCTCTATCAACCTTTGTTCGCGGCCCTCGAGCAGGGCTCGAGCTGGCAGCGCGAGCGCCAGGAGAAGGACGCTTTCGCCATCGCCCCGCTCGCCCGCCAGGACCTGCAGGCGCTTCCGGTGATGCAGGCCCTGAATCGCTGGGGCAAGCACAACGACATGGCCGCCGTGAAGATTGCGCTCCAGAAGTCCCGGTTGCAGACGCCCGAGGAGCTGCACCAGCTCGGCGTCTCTCTGGCCAACATCTACAACCAGAACTTTTGTCGCACGCTGCTCAAAGAGCAGCTCACCTTGTGGCCGTCGCAGTCCGAGGCCACGCGCGTCGCGCTCGACCTGCTGCCGGCCCTGACCAGTCGCAAAGGTCAGGAATCGCTGTGGCGGACGGCGACCGATCGCGATTGCGAGCCGCAGAAGCTCTACGAGACCATCCTGCGGGCCTGCCAGGACGAAACCTCGAGCTACGATCGCGACAAGTGCGCGAAAGACGCCACCCTGATCGCGGGCAAGCTGCGCACGCTGCTGGCCGACAGCCCCGTCCTGGCCGCCCTCGACCGCTGGAGCCCGACCGGGGACGAAGCCACCAAGATTCGCCAGGCGCTGGACAATCGCCACCGCACCACGCCGGAGAGCATCCACGAGCTGGGAGTCAAGCGCTGCAGCGTCTATAACCTGGACGATTGCCAGCGGATGTTGCAGGAGCAGCAGGCGCTGGGCGGGACGGCGGCCCAGGCTGCTCCCATCGCCGCCCGGCTGCTGCCCGAGCTCCAGTCGAACACCGCTCGCCAGAAGCTCTGGGAGCTGGCCACCACCGATCCGGCTGTCGTTTGCGACGAGAAGCGCCTGCACGCCGCCCTGCTCGAGGTGGGGGGGCAATCGAGCTACCAGCGCGAGAAAGAGCGCGCCGACCACGAGCTGGCGGCCCGGCACTTGCGCCCCCTGCTGGCCTCGCATCCGTTGCTGCAGGCCCTGGATCGCTGGCCGGTCGCTTCTGACGACGTCTCCAAAGTAGGCCGCGTCCTGAGCCACGAGAGCGCCCGGACCCCCGAGCAGGTCCATCGGGTCGGGCTCGGGATGGCCAACGTCTACAACGTGCCGTTCTGCCTGGCCTTGCTCAAGGAGCAGGAAGCGTTCGGGGGCGAGCGAGCGGATGCGTCCCGCCTGGCCCAGGAGCTGTTGCCCACCTTCAAGTCGAACCTCGCCCGCGAAAAGGCGTTCCGGCTGGCAACTGACGACCCCGCCACGGGGCGCGATCCGAGGGCCGCCTGCGGCTTGTTGCTGAGACAGCTCGAGGACGGCAACAGCTACCAGCGCGAGCAGATCGAGCAGGACGCACAACTGCTGGCCGCCCGGATGCGTCCGCTGGTCGCCGGCAACCCGGTCCTCCAGGCGTTGGACCGGTGGCAGGCCCCGACCGATGAGGTCTCCAGGATGCGCCTGGTGGCCGAGAAGTCCGAAGTCAAGACCACGGCCGACATTCACCGGATCGGGGTGGGACTTTCCAGTCAGTACAACCCGGGGCTCTGCCAGCGGCTGCTCGGCGAGCAACTGGCCCTGGGCGGCGAGCAGGAGCGGGCCGCCAAACTGGCGCTGGACCTGTTCGACCGGCTGAGCTCACATGAGGGTCGCCGACGGGTCTGGGAGATGGCCACGCGCACGCCCGGCCAGGCGGACCACCCGCACGAAGTGTACCGGGACTTGCTGGTGGCCCTGCGCGCCGAGAGTCACACTCAGCGCGAGGCTCGCGAGAAGGACGTGGCCGTCGTGGCCGCGCAGGCCCGCAACCTGCTGGCCGGCGACCGGGTGCTGGCGGCGCTCGACCGCTGGCAGCACGGCGACGAAGCCGGGCGCGTGCTGCTGGCGCTCCAAAATCCGAATGCCGACCCCCTGGTTCTGGGAGCTTCGATCGTCAGCGATTGGGATACGGGATTCCAGCGCCATCTTCTGGCCGAGACGCCCGGCCCCCACGCGAAGCGCGGCCTGGACCTGTCCCAGCGGTGCCAGTCGCGGGCCGGGCAGGCGGCCGTTTTCCGCCAGGGAATGACGGCCTCGACCACGGCCGAGTTCTACCGCGGAGCGCTGGAGACTCTGGCGCAGGGCGGCCAGAGCTGGCAGGCCGCGGAACGGCTGGGCGACGCGGAGCTGGTTGCCCGCACGGCCTTGCACGAGCTTGCCGGCGAGACCGACACGCGGGCCGGGGCGCGCCAGGCGCTGGCCTGGAAGCACGCCGACCCGGTGCGCGCGGCGCGCGCGATCCTGGCCCGGCCCGAGCTTCAAGGGAACGAACTGGCGCTGGCGATCGCCCAGGTTCACGAGCAGGAGCTCCAGAACGAGACGCTGGCGGGCCAGGATAGCGACCTGGCCCGGCTCACGCTGACGCTCCGCGAGAAGGTGACCACGCCCCAGGCGCGCTACGCTCTGTGGCGGGGGGCCATGGAGCGGCCCGGCGTGACCGACGCGGACGCGGTGCGCGCCTTTGGCAAGAACGTCCTGGCGCACTACGATCGGGAGACCGGCGGGCGCGGGCGAGAGCGAGCCGAGCTGGAGGGCCTGGTGGAGACCTACGTGTCGGTGGTCTCGCTGGTCGGCAAGCCCACCCTTTCCGGAGTCGAGGAGCAAGATGGACGCGTCCTGGTCGGCGGCGTGGTGGTCAAGAAGAATCAGGGCGCCAGGGGGTAGAAGGCGTCCGCCGCGGGCGGTTGCGGGACGGCGTTCGGATCGCGCTGGTAGTTGGTCCGCTGCACGTCGCCCGTGGCCTGCGGCGCGTCGGCTTTCAGACCCGCGGCGCTGACGATGGCCGCGCGCACGCTCTCGAAGTCGGCCCGGGAGAGGTGGACCCCGTCGCCCGACCCCGGGGCGTTGTAAGCGAACGCGATCCCCCGCAGCGAGAGATCGGGGCTGGCATTCACCTGCATCAGGGCCCCGTCGGTGCCCTGGCCGGTGAACAGCACCGACACCTGGTCCCAGCGCAGCCCGCGCACGTGGGTGCGCGTGACCGCCACGAGACCCTCGGGTAAAATCGCCACGCCTGGCTTGCCGCTCAGCCGTTCGAGGGCCGCCACGGCAGGCATCACGGTGGTCTGGGAGCGGACCGGGGAGTAAACCACCGTGGTGGCGGGGGGATTGGTCTTGCCCCCGCGCGCCAGCCCGAAAGTGGGGTCGGGTTTCAGCCCGGCGGCCGCGATCAAGTGCTGGTTGAACGCCTGCACGTCGGCGGGGGAGAAGCGCGAGAGCAGCAGGTCGCCCGTGTCACGAAAATCCGAGCCGGGCGTCAGACTGAGCAGGCCGTTCTGAGCGTCGTAATTCTGCACCAGCTCGTAGGGCACGCACCAGGCGTCGTTGGGAGTCGTCATGACCAGCCCCGTGGGGGTGAGCGTCAGGCCCGGCTGCAGCCCGCTCTCGCGCAGCAGGCCCTGCCAGGGCGCCAGAGCCAGAGCGGGGAGGCAGAGCAGGAGGAGGAGCAGTCGTCGCATGGTTTGGGGGAGGTTCGAACAGGACGCGAGACCATTCCTGCCCCGGTAGATTTTTACCGCCTCGCCAGGATCCCCGCCTCTACGGGGTTTCGGGCCCCCCGGCTATGATGGGTCCAGACAACGACGGTTCGCCTCCGGGCGGACCGCTGAGGATAAAAGACCCGACAAGAAACCACGGAGGAACGAACGATGACGCTGTTACTCTTGATCGTCTTGCTGCTGCTGATCACCGGTGGCGGATACTACGGCTACCGGGGTGGCTACTATGGCGGAGGCGGACTGAGTGTAACCGGCCTCGTCGTGGTGCTGATCCTGGCCTGGATGTTCCTGGGCGGCGGTCTGCACGTGTAATTCAGTCGACCTCATCGTCGACGTCCAACAGGAAGGTCGCGCCAGCGGCCTTCCTGCTTTCATGGCCCTGGAGGAACACCCGGCCTCGCGGCTCGAAGGGCGGTCCGATGGGATCGGTCGGCCGTTATCGGGAGCAGATGCTGACTTATTTGACGGTCGGCGCCGAGTTGGAGCACGCTCTTTGCTGTCAGTATCTGTTTGCGGCTTTTTCGCTCAAGCGCAGCGTCACTGAGGGCCTGACCTGGGGCGAGCTGGAGACGGTGCGCGAGTGGGGCGCCTCGGTCCTGATGGTGGCCCGGCAAGAGATGGAGCACCTGGGCTACGTCTGCAACTTGATCACCGCTCTGGGCGGTACTCCTTATCTCGAGCGCTCCAACTTTCCCTATTCTCCCGACTACTGGCCCACCCATCTCAAGTTCGAGCTCGTCCCCTTTGGCATCGAGGCCATGCGGACGTTCGTGGAATACGAGCGACCGCTGGGCGTGACCGACGAGTTCTCGGGGCCGGCCGTGCAGCGTTTTCCTGACTGCGAGCCCAGCGAGAGCTTTACCGAGATGCCGTTCGAGTTCGAGGCGGTGGGGGAGGTCTACCAGGAGCTGCAGTGCCTGCTTGAGTCGTGCCCGTACGACGACGAGACGTTGTTCGTGGGACCCCGTCAGGCCCAGATCGACAACGAGATGCTGGGCAACGAGCGCCGTGGCTACGCGGGAGTGAACGTCAACCCGGTCACCGATCGCGCCAGCGCCCTGGCGGCCATCAAGCAGATCGTCGAGGAGGGCGAGGGTTCGACCGAGATCCACGCCGACGGCCATTACCAGATCTTCCTCGCTATCTTGCGCGACCTCGTGCAACGCCCGGCCAGCTTTCAGCCCGCCCGGCCCGTGGCCAGGAATCCCAGCGTGCGGCCGGCCAACATGGCGCCCGGCGCCCAGCGCATCTCCGACCCGTTCACGCTGGCCGCGGCCGACCTGTTCGACGGCGCCTACGAGCTCATGCTGACCATGCTCTACCGCTTCTTCATCCATTGCGAGGAGTGCCCCGAGGAGCTGGCGTTCCTGCAGCGGATGGCGTTCTTCCCGCTGATGACCCAGGTCATTCGCCCCCTGGGGGAGCTCCTGACCGAGCTGCCGATGGGGCCCCACCATCCCGGCTTCAACGCCGGTCCGACCTTCGAGCGCCCCCGTCTGGCGGTGGTGAGCTGCCATCGGGAGGGAGCCTGGACCATCATCCGGGAGCGTTTCGCCGACCTGGGCGAGGCCTCGCGCAAGCTGGCCGAGCAGCGCCCCGATCTGGAGCGCCTCCAGCTCTTGAGCCAGGTGCTGGGCCGGCTGGCGATGCTCAGCGTGAAAGCGGGGATGGCGTGCTGATCCTCAGCTTCGAGGGTTGGTTCCAGGTGCGCCTGGCCACCGATCCCGACCCTTCCGACGAGCCTCGGGGCGTGAGCGGAACCACGTTCGCGCTGGCGGGCGAGCCCGACTTCGACCGCGTGGTGCGTTTTCACGACCCCGTGGCCCCGCGCTCGTTCGGCCAGAAAGTGGGCGTGTTCGTGACCGAGCCGGCCGTGCTGGCCGGGGCGAAGGTCGAGATGCTGGACAACCCCATCTTCGTCAACCACAACAACGTGGTCACCATCTCCGAGACCGAGCCGATGGACCCGTTCCATCTCAAGATCTCCGCGGGCAACTTCCGGCTGCAGCGCAACGATTACTGGGACCCCAAGAACCCCTCCATGACCGCTTTCGACGCTCCCGAGGCCGCGATGCGGCGGCGCCTGGGCGTGCTGGGCAAAGACTCGGTGCGGGCGGCCCGGGTGACCGGGATCACCGACTATGTCGCCTACCGGCGCGAGCGGCTCGAGAACTTGCGGCGCGAGCTCGAGACGGCCACCGACGACATCCAGAAGGTGGCGCTGGGCAAGCGCGTGCGCGAGCTGTCCAAAGCCGACGACCAGTATCCCACCGAGCGTCTGGGCTACTGCATGGTCTACCGGTTCGCGCTCAACGGCGACGTGCGCGTGGTCGATCCCCAGGGGCTGCTGGGCGGCGAGCCCGACCCCACGCGCGACTGGCCCCTGGAGCTCTGGCTGGGAGCCTACGATTCGGACACGCTCTGCGGCTATGCGTCCGGCGTGCTGGAGGTACCCTTCAAGTGAGGCTCCCCGCGCCCAACGCCGAGGTGGACCGCGTCATCGACCGGGCGGCCTATGTAGCGGCTCTGGTGGGTCCGATGACGACGCTGCCCCAGGTCTACCAGATCTACCACTCCCACAGCGGCCACGGCATCTCCATCGCGGCCTGGACGGGATTTACGGTTTATTCGGCATTCTGGATCGTTTACGGGTGGGTTCACAGGGATCTCGCCCTCACTCTGGCAAACCTGCTCTGGACCATCTTTCAGGGGATGGTCCTGGTGGGAGCGATTCTCTGGGGAGGTAGCGCGTGAAAAAGTCTTTCGTTGGGGTTCTGGTGGCGGCTCTCTTGCTCTATCCGGGTTGTTCGACCAGCACGGTGTCGACCCCGGAGCCGACGCCCACCAACTCGGCTGACATCCCGGGGCTGCCCTTCCCACTTCCGAGCACGCTCTCCGAGCAAGAGTTCCAGCCCAAGGTCGGCGCCTTTCTCGACAGCCTGGCCTACCGCTCCGCCCCCGGTTGGCAGCGCGACAAAGGCGTGCGCGACACCGGGCCGTTTATCAACGGAGTCTATTACGGCACCCACCCGGCCGTGCGCACCTATTATTCGCCCGAGGTCTTCGCCTGGATGAAGGGCGGACGCGTCGGCCCCCTGCCCGACGGGGCGATGATCATCAAGGAGATGTACAATCCTCCGGCCGCCCGCTACGCGGGGCTCGATCCCGACACCGAGCTGCCCCCGCCGACCTGGACCTACATGATCAAAGACCAGGCGGGCGCCTACGACGGCTGGTATTGGGGTTACTACCAGACCGGCCAGCCCATCGATCACAACGCCTCTCCGCCCTTCAGCTATCCCAACCAGACCTTCGGCAACTACTGCGTGCAGTGCCATACCTCGGCCGATGGCGAGTTCACATTCGCGGCTCTCGAGAACGTCGAAGGGCAGCCGGGCACGCCCATCACCTACTTCGACGACGGCTCCTGGAAGACCATGAAGGGCTACCAGTTCAAGTTCATGGGCCATTACCTGGGCAAGGAGCACGCCCAGACCTCGGACGTGATCGACGACAACCTGCCGCCGGCGGGCCCGGACTTCGTCAATCCCGAGTTCGTCAGTCAGTTCAACACGCTGGCGGCCTCGCTGGCCAACCCGGCCGTGCCCATCCCGGGCATCACCACCGACCGGTCCGTGGCCCAGACCCACCGCCAGTTCGTGACGTCCGACCAGTGCCAGTCGTGCCACTCGGGTGACAGCTCGCCGTTCGGTCCCAACATGTTCTATCCCGACATCGAGCCGGACGGGGTGGACGTCTCCCCGTGGGCCGAGTGGACCTGGTCGATGATGGGCCTGGCGGGGCGCGATCCGATCTTCCACGCCCAGCTCGAGTCCGAGCGCAACATCCATTCGGCCCAGGGCCAGTACACGCCCGAATCCATCCAGAACCTCTGTTTCACCTGTCACGGCGTGATGGGCGAGCGCCAGCTCAAACTCGACGATCCCCAGGCCAACCTGCTCCAGGAGCAGGTGGAGGAGCCCGACAACCAGTATGGCAAGCTGGCTCGGGACGGAGTTTCGTGCGCTCTCTGCCACCAGATCAAAGACTATCGGGACGTGCCCCTGCAGACCGTCCAGACCGGCGCTTTCGACCTCGAGCCGCGCACGGCCGACGGCAAGTTGACCATCAACGGGCCCTACGACGAAGTGGCCACGCTGCCCATGGAGAAGTCGCTCAACGCCCATCCCCGGGGCAACTCGTTCATCCAGAGCTCTCATCTTTGCGCCAGCTGCCACACGGTCTTCTTGCCCGTCCTGGACGAGAATAACAACGTGGTGGACAGCAGTTACGAGCAGTCGACCTTCCTCGAGTGGGACAACTCCTCGTTCCGAGACGGCGGTGCGACTCCCAAGAGCTGCCAGGAATGTCACATGCCCGACAACTATTTCGGACAGCTGACCGACAACTTCAAGATCGCCAGCATTCAGGACCAGACGTATCCCTTTACCAGCAACCTGTCGCCGATCAACCTGATCACGGTGATCCCGCGCACGAAGTTCCGCCGGCACGTGCTGCTGGGCATCAACGAGTTCGCGCTGGAGATGTTCCAGAAGTTCCCGGACCTTCTCGGCATCAGCAAGGTCAACTTCATGTCCGGCACGGTCGACGGGTTGACCCGCGCCATCGAGAACAGCCACGATCTGGCCACCAATCACAGCGCCACCGTGGATCTGCTGTCCACGCAGCGGGCGGGCAACGTGATCACCAGTGTCCTCAAAGTGACCAACCTGACGGGCCACCGCTTCCCGAGCGGCGTGGGCTTCCGGCGCGCGTTCCTTTCCTATCAGGTGCGCGATGGGGCGGACAAGGTCATCTGGGAGTCGGGCCGCACCGACGCCGTGGGCGTGATCCTGGACGGCAACGGTCAGCAGCTCCCCACGGAATTCCACCAGAACGACACCTTCCAGCCGCATTACACCACAATCACCAGCGAGGATCAGGTGCAGATCTTCGAAGAGGTCACCCTCAACCTGCAGGGCCATGTCACGACGAGCTTCCTCGACCGGGCCACCGAGATCAAGGACAACCGCCTGATGCCGCTGGGCTGGACTTTCGACGGTCCGCCCGGCTTTGCCAAAGCCTTTGCCGAGGCCACCGCTCCCAAAGGAGGGGCCGCCAGTGATCCCGACTTCATCGACGGCACCGCCTCGGACACCATCACCTACCAGGCCACCCTGCCCCCGGGCGCGGTGGGACCGTTCAAGGTGACGGCGCGCCTCTATTACCAGGCGATCCCGCCCTACTACTTGCAAGACCGCTTCACCTTCGCCAACGGCCCCGCCACCAAACGGCTCTACCACGTGACCGCCAAGATGGACACGCGCAATACCAACTTCCCCAACTGGAAGCTGCCCATCGACGACGAGGAAGTGACCGTGCCGTAGACGCGCCGGACGCCGGACGCGTCAGACGGTAGACGGTAGATGGGAGATGGGAGATGGGAGACGGGAGATGGGAGATGGGAGATGGGAGATGGGAGATGGGAGATGGGAGATGGGAGATGGGAGATGGGAGAATGGCCGTCTACCGTCTACGGTCTGCCGTCCACGGTCTACCGTCTACCGTCTGTTACGGGTTCAGGAGTTGTTCAGGCTGCGGGCCTAAACTGGGGTTATGCTGATCGCCCATCGGCCTGATCCTGCTTCGCTGGCCCACTACTGCCAGCTCGCGCCTGAGGAGCTCGCGCATCTCGAGCCTCACGAGCACGAGCCGCTGGAAGAGCTGGCCGGGCGTTTGCGCGAGTACCAGGCGGGGGCGCGCACGAACCGTGAGCAGCGCAAGTATGCCGAGCAACAGGAGACGTTGCGCGACCTGGTGCGCGACCCGTCGCTCTCGCCGCAGGCGCGCGGATCGGTGGTGAGCGGCTGGTTTTCTTCGGCGTCACCCGGCTACTGGCTCAAGAACTGGCAGCAGATGACCGCGGCCCCCCGCGAGGTGCTGTATTGCCAGGCCGACAAACTGCTGAGCTTCGAGCCGGCCTCGGTGCGCGCGGGGCTCGAGGCGCTGCCGTCCGACAACGTCCTGGCCGCCTGCCGCACTTCGCTGGGCGAGAGCTGGACCCCGCCCGTGGATGTCACCCAGGGAGAGCTGGCGGCCGCCGCGCATGCGGTGCACTGCCTGAGCGGCGTCGCTTTTCAGGGCCACGCCCGGACGATGCTCAAAGGCCTGTTCGCGGCCGACATGCCGGCGACGTACCGCCAGCGCGGCTTCGAGCTGGTGGGCGATCGCCTGCACTCCCTGCGCTTCAGCGGCGACGGTCTGGGCTACGTCACCCAGGTGACCCGTCTGTTCGAACGCGAGGGTCTGGACGCGGACGTGCGCATCGCGGTGATGGAGCAGCTCGAGCCCGACCTCGACGTGGATCACGCCGTCGAGGCGGCCACCCTGCGCTACGGCCTGGTCTCCGGCCCCGCCACGGGCGTGCTGACGACCACCACGCACGTCGCATTCAACGGGGTGTTCCTGCGCAAACGCGCAGTCTGAACCAGATCTACCACCCGGGAAATGGGATGCTTGTGCCTGCTTCCCGCACCCGGCGACTGCTATATTGAGTCCAGAAGCTTGACGGATGACCCCCCCCGACCGTCAGGCTTCTTTTTTATTGCGCCATTTCGGGCGAGAAGACACCGAGAGCCGGAAAGCGAACAGCCCCCACCGTGCCGCAGATGATCGGAGACTACACCGTGCTCGAGCTGCTCGGGCAGGGGGGGATGGGCAGCGTCTACCGGGTGCGGCACCCGCACACCGACGAGGAGCTGGCGCTCAAGCTGATGCGCACGAGCGACACGCTGAGCCGGCACGACCTCCTGCGATTCAAGCGCGAGTTCGCCGTCTGCTCTTCACTGAGCCACCCGGGCCTGGTCCGCGTCTTCGAGCTCGGGATGAGCGACGGTCAGCCGTTCTACACGATGGAGCTGGTGCGCGGGCAATCCCTGCGCAACTTCCGGGGAGATCCGGAGCAGCTCTTCGAGAAACTGCTCGAGTCCATCGTTTACATCCACCGGCACGGCGTGTTGCACCGTGATCTCAAACCCGAGAACGTGCTGGTCGACGAGAGCGGGACGCCTCGCCTGCTGGACTTCGGCCTGGCCAAGCACCACGAGTCGATCAGCCAGGAGATCACGCAACCCGGGACCGTGCACTACATGGCACCCGAGCAAATCAACGGCGCCGAGGTCGACTTTCGCGCCGACCTCTACAGCCTGGACATCATGCTCTACGAGATGGCCACGGGTCGCCTTCCCTTCGAGCGGCCCGAGCTGGTGGCGACGCTGGCCGCCATTCTGTGCGATCCCCCTCCTCCCGAGCCGCTGGAGAGTGTCTCCGAGCTCTCTGATGACATCCACGCGCCGACCCCGCCACGCAAGAATTCGCTGGCGACCTCGCGGGGCCCCACTGCCCCAGTATCCGATGCAAGTGAAAGCCAGCGCTGCTCGCTTCACATCAACAGTAGGCGTTTCCGATTGCGCTCAGCTGCGTGAGGGCCTTGCGTAGCGCAGTCAAGTCTGTGGCTGAAACGTCGCGCTCGAGCACGAAGGCGCCCCCTGCGTCAGGTATGGCGGCAATTGCGATGATCTTTTCGTGGACATCGAGTCCGAAGAAATCGAGGGCGTTCTTAAGTCAGGCTGATTCACCGCCGTGAGCTTTCGAGCCCTCTTGCTGTATTGCTGACGCGTTTGTTCGCGCCTGTTGCGGCTTTGCCTTTGCTACGAGGTAACCCGCGTTTGAGGCGGCTGGTCCACCCATCTTATCTACCGCCTGCGCAAACTCGGCACGCGCAACCTGGATAACGAGTACTTCGACGATGCCAAGGGCACGTTGCTGACCAGCGACGGAATGCTGCGCGCCCGCTCGACCATCAAGGACGGCTAGGTGAAGGAGGTCGAGTCGATTTCCAATGTGCGCGACGCCGCTGGCGTCACCTGGCGCGCCAAGGGCTAGAAGACCGACGGCCTGTCGTAGTGGGACGCCAAGCGCGCCAATGTGCTGGGAACCGGCCGAGCCGGCCGGGGTGCAGGCTCGCACCATCACGGGTCTGGGTTCGCAGATGCAGCCCACCGCATGGAGGAACCTGGGTCGCGAGCTCTTCCTGGTGTCCCCACGGGGCACTTCGGTCCCCAGCTTCGTCATCAGCCTGGACACGGTGCGCGCAACGCCGATGGCACGCCGGGTCCGAAGTACTACTCGGTCGACCCGGCATCTTTACGAAGGTACCCTGGATGAAGAGAGTGGACGACAACCGCCGCGCCCGGTTCGACGACCTCTGCGGCCAGTTCCAGGCCCGACCGAGGTGACCCAGACCGCCTACCAGGAGCCGATGGAGCATCTGAAGGCGCAACATGGACAGGCTGGCCAATAAGTAATTTGGTTTTGAATGATTTTCTTGGCTACAATGGCGCAGGGAATCGAGATTGGCCCGTTGAATTATTCTTCCCTGGTAGATCTGTCACGCCTCTAGACTGGAGGTGGGCGGAGTGCAAGGAGACCTTTCAATGTCCCATGGCCGTCTTGCTCGGAGATTGCGAATCGTTGCCGTTTTGGCAATGCTGGCTCTATTCTGTAGTTGTGGCGGCTTCGAGCCCTCTGGCCCCCAGGGCTCCGGGGGGGGGGGGGACTGAGACACTCGAAGAAGCCTCCAGTCCCAGCGGCAATTTCAAGAACGATGTCGTAACGATCAGCCTGGTGGCGCCCGGCGAAGAAGCTGGGAAGTATTACGATTTGACCCCAGGGCATGTATCGGACGCGCAGAGAAATGCGATCATTGCCCGTCTCGCACGGATGGAATCCACTAGCCCCCGCCACGCTGATGACATTACCCACCTCTCGCAATTTACGATCCATCAAGAGAACTCCGGCTTTGGCGCCAACTTCGTCTACCTTTTGGACACACTGGAGGGAGCCGCCCAGCCCTTCATCGCCTACACTCCCGAGATCCTGATCGGACGGAGCCCACACAACGGAATCACCACACCGCTCCCTGTCCTCGAGCCCGGAAACAACCTCATCGTCTATCGCTGGAGTGTTACCGATTCGAACCAACCTTTGGATGTCGCTCTCCAGCCTACCACGCTCACCAAGCCTGAGTTTGCCTTTCAGACGCTGACTCCGACGGGCAGCAACGAGGTCACCCTGACCTTCAACCTGAATCGCATCGGCGATGCGAGCAGCGCCCAGGTTCAGGGCGAAGTGACCCTGAACGGGCAACATCTGGCGAGCATCGACTCGACCACGAATCCGGACCTGGCCAATCTCTTGCCTCTTTTTCGGTGCAACAGGTCGGGACATTATCACCTGACAATGACCCATAACGGCGAGGTTGAGGTGGACGAGGACTACGTCCAGCGCAGCCTCGCCTGGGAGACGCCCTGGCCAAGCATCGAGAACGGCGACGTCAATACGCCTATCACCTTTACCAACCGGCTGGTGTGGAAGGTAGGGGACGAAGTTCTCTTCACCCCCACCGACCAGCCTCGCTGGAGAGTACGTTTCCCCGGCGACAGCTTCCCGCGTCCGGTCGCCGGTCAAGAACAACCCTACCAACCCGGGTCTGAAATTTCATTTACGTGGGACCCCTCGTCACTCGAGTTGAGCGCACGGGGTGCAGCCAGCGGGCGGTTCCGGCTGGTTCCCTCGGACGCGGGGGCCGAAGAGTCGTCATTGGACGGGCAGCGCCGCGGGGAGGTCCAGGCACGGGAAGCGCAGACGACCTACTACTACTCGGTGGAGGCCGATGCTGTAACCTTCGAACGTTTCAGCCCGACACTTCGCCAGTCGGTCAACGCCTCGGGACTGGTTCCTGCCAAAGTCCGCCAGGTTTATGTCGACAACTCGCGATTCGAGCCCGACCCTCCCGTGCCCGGTCAGCCTTTGACATTCAGGGCCGATGTGTATTCTTTCTTTTTCGACGAGCCGGAGATTCGCTGGCAGCTTCAGATCACCAATGAGGACCAGGGTCTGCCGGTCAAGTCGCTTGGCTCATCGGACTTTGCGGATTTCAACAGCGGCTATCTCCTGGCGGCGGAGTGGGATGGCACTGATTCGGTCGGCCAAGCGGTACCTCCCGGCAGTTATCGCGCCGACCTCGTGGTGGAGGTTCGGGAGAAGACGAAACTGACCCGCGAAGGTAATCGAATCGTCGTGCCAGCGGTCAGCTTGGCCCGAGTCTTTACCGGGACGAAGTCGCTGGAGGTGGAGCTTTCGGCGAATCCTGAGTCTCTCGAATCCGGAGAGACGGCCTCGGTCAGCCTGACAGCGTTTGCGACTGTCCGGGGAGTGGATCCTGTGCCGCCGATCCGCTGGAAGTCGACCGTCTACTCTCCAGGTGGGACCGAGATCTCAGTGAATGAGACGGCCACCGGCACGGAGTCTTTCAACTGGCTGTGGGATGCTCGGGCGGAGGTTGGCTCACCCCTCCCTGACGGCGTCTACCAGGTCCACGTAATGGCAGAGATCCCGGGCGAGGACCTCCAGGCCGAGGCAAACCTCCCCTTTGTGATAGGAGAGGCTCGCGGACTGTCGATCGAGGGTCTGGCCATTGACCCGAATCCGCTGACTTTCCGGGACCAGGAGGCCGGAATGGAGGGTGGCACGGTCACGGCCGCCATCATTCCGATAGAGCTAAGCGAATCCGTGACGGCGGATTGGACGCTGGCGATCAGGACTGTGGACGGAACTCCCGTTCGAATGCTGAGCGGGCAGATCACTTTGGACGCGGAGCAGTCGACCCATTTCGAGACTTTCTGGGACGGACGGAATGAGTCGAGAACATTGGTGGAGGAAGGAGAGTATCCGATAAAGCTGACAGTAAAATGTAATCAGCCAGACTCGGAGGAGCCGCTGGAAGCCTCGGCCGAGACAATCGTGGTGGTTGGCGCGGCGGAGTTGGAAGTGCTTGACGCAACTAGTGGGAAAGTGCTCGCGTCTACTAAGCAAAGCCCAGAGGATACTCTCAAGTCACTCAGTCGCATCTTGCTCTATAGGCTTGGGGACCACGACAGTCTGAGGATTCGCGTTAAGGGAGTCCGATTCCGATCGACTCCGCCCACCACTTTGATGGTAAGACTCGAGAGCCTGATCAGCGGTGCGACAGAATCGGTGCAGTTGCAGAAAAGCGCGGGCGGCTACGAAGGACTGTTTACCCTGAGTTCCACCTTGATCCGCCCAGATTTTCCCGTGGATGGACAGCCTGTACAATCGACCGTTGCATCTGTGTTTGGAATTGGTCTTACCACGAACGCAGAGACAGAGAGAGACGTGGACGCGCTGCTTCGGTCCCAATTCTACCAGGGTCCACGCGCACGTTTGGGGAGCATGTCGGCAGAGGCCCAGCCCGAATCGGACTCGCTCGCTCCGTCCACTCCGGACAACATTCGGTCAGGCGGCTTTGAGACGATCAAATTTACCATTTCCGAGACAGAGAACTCGGGCGCCAGGCTCCCGGAGCCCCTCTCGGTTCGTGTCAAAGCCAGGCACGGGGCCAGCCTCCTATTCGTCAATACCCACGGAATTGCGAGAGACCGCGCCACCGGGGTGCTGGGATATCTCGAGTTGGGAGGAGCAGAGGTCTACGAGCCGGAGTTCGATCTGGCTCCTTCACAACTCGCCCCGGGAGATCTCGATTCCGTTCGCACGTTGTTGTGCCTCAGTTGCAATGTGCTTGACCTGCACGATTACAACAACGCGCGAACAATGGACCATGAGGCTTCCGCCGGAGTCGGCCAGCGACCTTCCCCTGGACTGGCCTGGTGGTCAGCAACCCGTCCGGGTAACACAGTTTTACTTGGATACAATGCGATATCTATATCGAATCCGCGGCTCATGTCTCGCTACCTTTATCTGTTGGATAATCTCACGGCACGAGACCCTGCCATAAGGCAGCAGCACGCCTGGCTCAGAGCAAATTGGGATCTGTATTTAGAGGATAAGTTCATTAATAGCTGGCACCTGGGTGCTTGTAGCTGGGATCAAGGAAACTACTATTTCATCCGAGCTCTTTATTTTGACCGCGGCGATGGCACTTCGGTCGGTCCTGTAAACACGGGCCCACCTGTTTTCCTTAGAATTCCTGCTTCCATGTGGAGCGCTGAGCTAGAGGACTGGGAGGTAGGACCGCAAGCTAATGTAGCCCAGCCATTTGACATTCCCCAACTACCATCCACTCCGGAGGTGCCATAGTGACGCGAACACTCTGCTTGTGGATTTTGATCGTATTTCTTTGTTCCTTGTCAGGAAGCGCGCAGACTCCTCGAACTTACGAGCTCTTTGTTCCTTCCAACGACTACAGGGAAGCCGACAGGCTATTCCAACTTGGCAGTTTTGAAAAGGCACGCGCTCTTTTTACGAGAATAGCACAGGAGAACCCGGGAACCACCCTGGCTGCGGAGAGTTTGTTTCAGGTCGCAAAGATCAACGCTTGGGCCTATCGTAGCCGCCCTGATGCAATTGCGACTTACCAGCGCGTTATTCAACAGTTTCCTCTATCCCGTTTCGAGATCCGAGCTCGCCGATACATTGTTAATGCAAACTTTGACTTTCAGAAAGAGCCCGATCTCTGGCTGAGTAAGCTTGATGAGATTGTTGCCCGGTTCGGAGCGCCGACGATTCGTGAGATCACAAGGGCGCGTTCCTATGAAAACTACAGCGAGAGAATTGCAGGGCTTCCGTCGGAAATACAGCTTGGACTTCTGAGTGTGTACACTGCGGCCGAAGGAACCTGCGGTTTCGGCCTGCAGAGGTATGACGAGGCTATCGCGCTGGGCCTCTTCATCAGACAGTCTTTCACAGTGGACGACGATAATCGTTACCGGGCGACTGCTCTGAGCCAACTCAGGTTAGCCCTGATGAACAAGAATTTCGGCTCCGACGTAAGAACCCAGGTTCCGATCATCAACCCGACAATCGAGCGACGCAGACCGAGGCACGGACATCGGATCAGCAGTAGGCGTCCCAAATTTTGGGTGATCATCACGGACGGCGACTATCTGCAACCCCAGGTCGATCTCTCAGCGCTGCAGTTCAAATTGAACGGTCAAGATCTCAAGCCCGTCATGAAAATTGAGAGCAAGATTGACCGAAAGCTCAAACGCGGCGAAGTCTTCGAGCGTCTGAAGCTGACGGCTCGCCCTGCGGAGCCACTCGCTCCTGGTCCGTATACCCTCACGGTCGTCGCACCCGTCCATGGTTACAAAGGAACCGGACCCGGGATTGCGACGATGAGCTGGTCCTTTGTCATTGTTGCAAAGCCGGGTGGCAACGATGAAGATGACGACGGGGAGGACTGCCGTTAGTATTCAGCCTGCTGCGTGCTTTCAGGAGGGAGCCCCTGACATGCGCTTGAAGTTTCTTCTCTGCGTAACCGTTCAGGGCCAGGTCGGATTGAGGAATATGCGCTGACTGAGCCTCGACAGCAAGTTTAGCTAGATCCTAGCTGTCACGACGCATTGGGCTTGCACCAGATACAGCCTGTTTGCTGGGCCGATTTGGGCAGACTCCCCCAAAGCCGGTAATATAGGTCGGCCAAGCCGATTCTCGAGCCAGCCTTCGGCCAACATCTCGGGCTTGGCCCAGCGCGTCGTCCGCCGGACCTCCTCCACCAGCTCGCGCAGCTGGACCGGCTCCAGAGCGCCGCATAAGCCGCCTGACGCTCGGCCCGATAGCGCTGTTCTTCCCCTCTTTTCGAGCGGTCGCCTCGAGCTCTTCCTGCCGGCGACGACTCTTGGCCTCCTCGCGGGGCGGTCCACTTGCAAAGCCGTCGGACCGGGCCAGGAGCATGGTTACGCCCACTCGAGCCGGGTGAGAATCTTGCGCTCGGACGGCCTGGGGGCTGGACGCATCGAAGACAAGGATGGCTTCACCAACGTTCGCTCCGCGCCCGGAAAAGACTCCGAGGTGGTCGGGCGGGTGCTCGAAGGCGACGCGTTCGTCGTCCTGAGTCAAACGGGCGAATGGTGGCGCATCCTCACCCGCTACGGCGTGGAGGGCTCCCTGCACAAGAGCCGAATTCGCGAGCTTCGCATTTGACGCGCCTCGTCCCAGAGGGGGAACATGGCCGCAAGGAGAAACTTACGGCTCCATGCCCGAGGACACTCTGGACCAACAGTTTGTCGAGGATATTCGCGCGGCCCTGACCAGGGTTGGTTGCTTGCAGCCGGGGCCCCTGACGAAAAGTCGACCCATCCGAGACCTGGGCCTGGACTCCATCACCCTGGTCGAGATGGTCATCCACCTGGAAGACAGGCTCAACGCCACGTTGGACCCCACGGATGTCGACCGCCTGGTAACGTTTGGCGATCTCCAGGAGCTGCTGGCCAGATTCCCTCGCCAGGCTGCCACTTAAGGCGTCAGGGCGCGGCGACGACGCGGGCTCCGTCGGCCAGGCGATCGCCACCCTCCACGACCACCTGGGCGCCGGCGTCCAACTGGCTGCGAATCTCCACCTGATCGGCGGTGGCCTCGCCGAGCTCCACCTTCAACTTGACGGCGCGCCCATCGCGCACGACCGTCACGTAGTCGCCCCCTTGCTGGCGGTAGACAGCCGATCCCGGCAGTAGCAGCGCCTGGGTGGCCAGCACCGAGCGTCCCTCCACCACGGCTTCCACACCGTTTCGTAAGGCAGGCACGGGGGGCGTTAGCTCCACCCCGATCCGCAGGACTCTCGAGCCGGCCGGTCCGCGGGCCCGCGTCTCGAGAGCCTCCGCCAGCTGGGTCACTTTGCCTTTGAAGAACTGACCGGGCAGCGAGTTGAAAGTGACCTCCACCGGCATGGCGAGCGCTACCCTGGCCGCGTCCTGCTCGTCCACTTCCGCTTCCACCTTGATGTCTCGAGAGGTGACCAGAGTGAGAATGGGCTCTCTCCAGTCGACAACCTCGCCCGGCTCGTAGAGCACCTGAAACACGACGCCATCCCCGGGGGCGCGCACGACGCAGCGGTCGAGCCGTGCCCTGGCCGCCCGCAGGTTGGCGGCGATGCGGTCCGATTCGCGGGCGGTGGCCCGCAGGCGGTCCTCGAACACAGTCAGCTCCAGCTCCTGCCCATCGCGGGCGGCGGCGAGCTCGGCCCGAGCCTGGCTCACGCCCGCCTGGGCAACCTCCAGATCGAGGGGCCGGGGCGTGAGCAACCGCAACCGGGCCTGGCTTTGCTCGAGCGCCGTCCTGGCGGTTTCGAGCTCGGTCTCGGCCTGCTCGAGCTGGGCGGTGGACAGGATGTCCTGCGCATACAGTTTCCGCGAGCGCGTGCGCTCCTGGTCGGCCTGGCGGTAGCGGGCCTGGGCGGCAGTGACGGCGGCTCGCGCGACGGCCAGGTCGTCTGGACGCGGTTGACGAGCCTGGGCCAACCGCGCCTCGGCCTCCTGTTGACCGGCCTGTGCACCCAGAACGGCGTGGCCGAGTTGACTCCGCTTCAAAGCGATCGCGTGGGCGGACTCCATCTGGCGCTCTTGAGCCGTTTGGAGCTCGGCCTCCAGCGCTTCCAGCTCACCGCGGGCCTCGCGGTCGTCCATAAATGCCAGGGCCTGTCCGCGCCGCACCTTCTGGTTCTCCTTGACCGCCACGCGCTCGAGCCGGCCGGACACCCCCGAGGCCACCCGAACCAGTTGGGATTTGACCCGCCCCGAGGCCGCGAAGCCCGCCACCAGGTCTCCCCTGGTGGGAGTCGTCAGGCGCACCTCGACGGCGGGCTCGGAAGCGCATCCCGTCACGATCGCGGCCAGCAGGCCGAGCAGCAGCATGGTTACCCACTTCATTCTTCCAGTGCCTCCCGGCCACATGCCCAGTCGAGCTGTGCCCGAGCCTGGAGGTAATCGTAGTAGAGCGTCATCAGGTCCACGCGGGCCCGGTCCAGGTCCAACTGGGCATCCCGCACGGCGTGAAAGGCGACAAAACCTGCCTCATACTGGGCCGCGGCCACCCTCACCGCTTCCTCGCCCGCGGTCAGGCGCTGCCCGGCGGTAGCGTAGGAGGTCTGGGCCAGCTCCACGGCTCGATAGGCTCGGCGCACCTCTTGCTCGACCTGACGCTCCGCCTCGGCCAGGCGAGCAGCCGCCAGGTCGCGCGAGGCGACGGCGGCCAGGGTCAGGTGGCTGGTGCGGTTACCGTCCAGAAAGGGCCAGCTGAGCTGCAGCCCGGCTCGCAGCCCCACCCCGTCGAGGAACTGCTGGTTATTGCTCTGCACGGCGGCCCCCAGAATCGCCTGCAGCTCGGCGTTATTCTCGCGGCTGGCGGCTTTTATCCCCTGCTCGGCGGCCGCCAGCTCCAGGCGGACAGCCTTGAGCGAGGGTCGGTCTGCCAGCGCCCCGGGCAAGAGTTGCTCCAGGCTTTGCTCGAGGGGAGCGGGAACGGCGGGCTCCACGAGCTCCAGGGGAGTATCCAGGGGCAGGCCCAGGAGCCGGGCGAGCGACTCCTGGGCGTCGCGCGCCTGGAACCGGGCGCGCGACAGCTCGAGCTCCCGCTCGGAAACGGGCACGTTCGCGGTCAAGATGTCTCCCCTGGGAGCCTGACCGGCTGCGTAGCGAGCGCGCGCATTGGTCTGATGGCGACGGGCCGCCTCCAGCGATTCCTCCGCCAGCGCGAGCCGCTCTCCGGCGGAGAGGGACTGCAGGTAAGCAAGTTGCACCTCCAGGCACAGCTGCTGCTCCTCGCTGACGGCTTCCTGAGCGGCCTTCGTAGCCTGGGTGTGGGCCTGGTCCAGCCGGGCGAGCAGTTTTCCTCCGTCCAACAACAATTGGCGGAACTCGAGGCGGGCGGGCGAGAGCACATAGTCATTGTTGAAGGTCGTCTGGAAGACCGAAGGGGGAGGAGCCAGCAGCAGAAGAGTGCCCGCGGGTCGTCCCGGCGAAGCGGCCACTTCTGCCTCTTGCTCGCGGACCCGCACGAGCGCCAGCGCCGCGGCGATACGGGGGTTGCCGGCCAGCGCCATTCGCATCGCCTCTCCCAGCGTCACTTTTTGTCGCTCCCGGGCCGGCGGCGCGCCGGGCTGGAGCGGCGGCGGCAACTCCCTTCGGGGAGCAGGCTCGGCCTGCGCCAGGGCCAGGAAGCAGAGCCAGAGGCACAGACCCCTTCTCACGGCAACCAGGGCTTGTTCGGGCAAGATTGGGAAGCTCGCAGGGCAGCCTCGAGATGACGGCGTGGTTTCATGCCGGACGGGCTTTTCACCGAGGAGGGCATACGCGCCTCCTGCAATCGGACGGCTTGAGCTTGTGGCGCCCGCGGGTTAGAATCGGTCCTGATGAAGAGGGCGCTGGGAGCCTGGTGTCTGTTTCTCAGCCTGGCCGGGCCGGGCGTCGCGCACGGCATTCCTTTGCCCGATCCAACCTTGCTGGGCCAGGATGACAGCGTGGCGATCCTGGTGGTGAGGGCCCGCGCCGAAGACTCGGGCTTTCGGCAACTCTTCAACACCGCGCTGGAAGGGGCTCGCACGCAATCGGGCGGCTCCTCCATGGCCTCGGCCCTGAGCGGCATCCTGAGCCAGAAGAGCCAGGAGGCCCTGGTGAACGCCGCTCTCCCGTTGCAGTGGGTGCGGGTCGACCATCCGGGGCCGGTGATCACCTCCACCAGCGCCGTCACCGTTTCGGGCTGGCGGGGGCTCCAGGGGCTGGTTCATGAATCTCTGAGCTCCACGCCCGACGGCCACAAGTTCGAGCTTCGCCGATATCGGGGCGAGGAGATCGTGCTGCGTCCGGGCTGGAGGTCTTCGCCAGGACCGCGCGTTTTGACTCGGGTCAAAGGCAGTTTCATCAACTGCAGCACGCCCGACCTGGCTCGTCGGGCCATCGACCGATTGCTCGACCCTTCGCCCCGCCCGCCTCAGGGACCGCTCTGGGTTGCTTACGCTCGGTTGCAGGGCAACCAGGACGTGTTTGGAGCCCTGGTCAATCAGGGCGGCTCCCTGGAGCATCTCCTGAAATGGGCGGGCGGAGGCGAATTCCAGAAGGTCCGGGCTCGCCTTGGACCCGACCGCTTCGACGCCGCCCTGGCGACCGTCCGGTTGGCATCCTGGGAGGCGGACGTGGTCTCCGACGATCGGATCGACCTCGAGTTGCGGCTCGACCTCACGAGCTCCTCCGATGTGCCAGAGGTCAGTCGCATCTGGGAGGAGATCCGGTTGGTCTTGAAGGCGCGCGGCCGCTTGGCCGACTATTCCCTGACCCCTCTCGACTCGGGAGTCAAAGTCAACGTGTCCCTGGTAGGCTTCCAGGACGGTGTCCGGGGTGCTCTAGCCACCATGAAGCTCTAGCCATGGAAGCTCGCCGGTCGAATCTTTTGTTTGTGAAGTCTCTGCGCGACCTTCGCCAGAGATGGGTTTCGTTCGTTTCGTGCGGGGCCATGATCGCCGTGGCCATCATGCTCTTCGTCGCCTTCATGGCCGCTTACGCCAACCTGAACGCATCCTGCAGTTACGCCTACGAGCGCCTGAAGTTCCTGGATTTCTCCATCGCCTTGAGACGTGCTCCGCCCTCGCTCGTCGACCGGGTGGGCTCGCTTCCAGGCGTCGAGTCAGCGGAAGGCAGGCAGGTGGTGAGTATTCGCCTGCGCCTTCCCAATGGCGACTACGCGCCGGGCCGGGCCATCAGCCTGCCCCACGATCGCCCGCCCGCGGTCAATCAGGTGTTCCTCGACCGAGGCCGCGGTCTCCTGAAGCGACGCGGGGAGCTGCTGATGGAAAGGAGGTTTGCCGAGTGCCACGGCTACCAGCTCGACCAGCCGGTGGAGGTGGAGTGTCTGGGCGTTCTCCGGCGGTATACCCTGGTGGGGCTGGTGAGCAGCCCGGAGTATGTCTGGGTGGCGGCCGGGCCCCAGGACCCCAGACCGGCCGCGCGAAAGTTCGGTGTCCTCTTCCTCAGCCAGGCGGACACCCGCTCCATGTCCGGGGACGATTCGCTCAACGAGGTGCACGTTCGAGTGCGCGATCAGCGGCAGAGGAGCGCGCTCATGGAGCAGGCTCGCCGCCTGCTCGGGGACTACTCGGCCGAAGCCCCGATGAGTCGCGAGGAGCAGCCCTCCAATGCGCTCTTGCTGCGGGACAGGCGCGCCTTTGCAACCCTGGCCGTAATGTTTCCCTCTTTCTTTCTGTTCCTGGGCGCCGTCATCTTGATCAGCACCCTCATGCAGCTGATCGGGCAGCAGCGCCGGCAGATCGGCGTGCTGATGAGCCAGGGCTTTTCGTCGGGCCAGCTCATGGGCCACTATCTCTTCACCAGCGCATTCGTCGGCCTCCTGGCCGGGCTGGTGGGCGCCACCGCCGGCTGGGGGCTGGGTGAGGCCTGCACGCGCTTCTACATCGGTTCCCTGGGAATCCCGTTCGTCACCACGCAGACGCCCTGGATCTGGATGCTGGCTGGAGTGACCGGAGCGATCCTGGTCGCCTTGATCGGGGGGGCGCGCGGGGTCAGCCGCCTGGTGCGGCTCGACCCGGCCGAGGTGCTCCGGGCCGAATTCGCTCCCCAGCACCGCACCCTGCGCCTGGAATCGTGGTTCCCGGCGCTCCAGAGAGCCCCCTATCTCTTGCGGCTGCCGCTGAGAAACCTCTTTCGCCAGCCCACCCGCACCCTGGCGGTGGTGCTGGGCATCGCCCTGGCCGTCATCCAGATGCTGATGGCCCTGATGGTCCTCGACAGCGAGCGCGAGACTCTCGATTTCTATTTTCGGGCGGTCAATCGCTACGATTTTCAGGTCAACCTGCGCATGAGCACACCGGACAGTCTTCCGCCCGTGGCCCGCTGGCCCGGAGTGAGCCGGGCCGAGGGCTTCCTGGGCTGGAAGGCGCGCTTGACCCTGGGGGACAAGACCATCGTGCGCAAGGTATGGGGCATCCCCGCCAACTCCGAGCTGATTCGCCTGTTCGACCGTGACCGCCGCCAGATCGAGCTTTCCGAGCAGTCCCCCCTCCTGCTCGGTACCCTGCAGATGCGCGAGCTCACCAGTCGTCCCGGCGACTTGATCCGGATCCGCGGCAACTCCGTTCGGCAGGACGAGCCGGCCGTTCCTTACGTTCTGGGGCCCGAGCTTTTCGAGCCCATCGCCCTGGCTCCCATGGTCTTGCTGAGCAGGCTGCAGGCTCAATGCTCCGACTCCGAAGGCGCGCCCGGCGATGGGATCAACATGCTGATGCTGCGCGTCTCCCCCGAGCATCAAGATGCCGTGCGCCGGCGCCTCTTCACTTGCCCGCAGGTGGTCTCGGTGGTAACGCTCGCCGATACCCGGGCCGACATCGCGGACCTTCTGAAGATGTTGAACGCCTATCTGGCCCTGATGATCGGAGGTTCCTGCCTGCTGGCTGTCGCCTTACTGGTCGGCTCGAGCACGATGAGCGTCATGGAGCGTTCCCGCGAGCTGGCCACTCTCTCGGTTCTGGGCGTTTCCGACAAAGCTCTGGCCGGCATGCTCTTGCTCGAGACCCTGATCGCCTGGTTGCTGGGCCTGGCGGCAGGTCTACCCGCCGGAGTCTGGGCCGGAAACTGGATGCTCGGTCATTACGGGGGCGAGCTGATCGACCTCACCTTGAGCGTGAGCCCCCTGACCCTCGTGGGCACGGCCCTGGGCAGCCTGGCTGTTTGCCTGGGAGCTTCGGCGGCCGCCCTGCGGCGAGTGCTTCGAATTCCACTGATTACGGCCACCCAACGGGGCGACTGACCCTCGTCTCACCAGTCGATTTGCTCGGGCCGGACGGGCTGGCTGTTGGTGGTGTCGGAACGAATTCGGCCGTCCTTCATCGTCAAGACTCGGGTGGCTACCTGGGCGATCGAGGCATTGTGGGTGACCATCAGCAGACACTTGCCCTGCGCGTGGATGTCGCACATCAGTCGCAGAATCATTTTTCCGGTGGCGGCATCCAGGCTGCCGGTTGGCTCGTCGCCCAGCAAGATGGGCGGGTCCTTCACCAGAGCCCGCGCGATGGCCACGCGCTGCTGCTCTCCGCCGCTGAGCTCGTGAGGAAAGTGGGCCGCTCGGTGACCCAGGCCGACGGCGTTCAAGACCTCGGTGCTGCGCGAGCCACTGGCGCCGACGAGCTCGGCAACCAGCTCGACATTCTCGCGTGAGGTCAGGTTGGGAATCAGGTTGTGGAGCTGGAACACGACTCCCACCGAGCGGCGACGATAATCGACCAGCTGAGCACGGCCCAGCCCCGAGATATCTGCCCCGGCCACCGTGACCCGGCCGGAGGTCGGCGAGTCGATCCCGGCGATCAGGTTCAGCAGGGTGGTTTTGCCCGAGCCGCTGGGTCCGAGCACCACGACAAACTCGCCCTTCTCGATGGAAAGGTCGGTCGGGTGCAGGGCGTGCACGCGATGGTCCCCGATCGAGTACACCCGGCAGGCCTGCTCGAGCTCGATCAAAGCCACGCTCTGCGAGTTCTTGTCCCACGCAGGCGCCACCTCCCGCCTCTGGCCAGGATGAGATCGCCAGACCGGCTGAGAACAGTCCAGCGGCCATGAAGATCGTCGACGTTGCCGAGCTCTATTCGGAGAGAGGCGGCGGCATCAAGACCTATATCCATGAAAAGTTGGCCCGCGGCTCGAAACTGGGCCACGATATCCTCATCCTGGCTCCGGGCCCGGAAGACCGCGAGCACGAGCGATACGGTGGGCGTATCCGCTACATCAAAAGCCCCAGATTCCCCTTTGATCCGAATTACTACCTGTTTTGCCGGACCAGCGTCTACCACGAGATCTTGAATCGCGAGCAGCCGGATCTCGTGGAGGCCTCCTCGGCCTGGTTGGGAGGATTGGCCGTGGCCTCGTGGCGGGGAGCCGCCGCCAGGGCTTTTGTCTTCCACCAGGACCCGGTAGCCGTCTACCCGCAGACGTTGCTCGGCAACCTGCTCGGGACCGAGCGCGTCGACCGGCTCTTCAGCTGGTACTGGGGCTACCTGCGCTGGCTGGGGAGCAAGTACGACGCCACCATCGTCAGCGGCAACTGGCTGGCCGAGAAGCTGCGAAAATGGAGAATCAAGCGGCCAGAGGCGGTGCCGTTCGGGATCGACAAGTCGCTCTTCTCGCCGGCCCGACGCTGCGCTGAGGTCAAGCGCAGGCTGCTCGAGCTGTGCGGCAGTCCTCCGGGCTCGAAGCTGTTCGTTTGCGTGAGCCGGCACCACCCGGAGAAGCGCCTCCACACCGTCATCCAGGGTTTCAGTCGGGTGGCCTCGGAGGAGCCTTCCGGGCTGGTGATCTTCGGGGATGGCTTCATCCGCAAGCGGGTGCAGAAATGGGCCGACCGGGGACGGAATGTGCACCTGGCCGGATTCCTCGCCGACCGGGACGAGCTGGCCACCGCCCTGGCCAGCGCGGACTACTACCTGCACGGAGGGGCTGCCGAGACCTATGGCCTCTCCGTGGCCGAGGCCATCTGCTCGGGCTTGCCGCTGGTCGTTCCAGACCAGGGAGGGGCCCACGACCTGGGCGAGCCCGGCTACGCCGAGACCTATCGCGCGGGCGATTCTCTGGCCTGCGCTGCGGCCATCGCGAGGTTGCTTCGTCGGGACCGGGAGCAGCTCGTCGCCAGCGTGTCGGCCGCCGCGCGGAGCAAAGTGGGCACCGTCGAGGACCACTTCAACCATCTGTTCGAGCTGTACGCCAGGCTGGCTGCTCAGGCCGGCGCGAGCTCTTGAAGCACTTGCTCGAACTGCTGAAAGAAGGCCGCATTGTCTGGCCACAAAACCTGCCCACCTCCCTGGACGGGCTCATCCACTGCCGCCAGAAAGGACTCTAGAATCTGGCGGTCCAGATGGTAGGTGGCCATTCCGAGCCCGAGCTTCTCAATATAGTTGGCGTTGATGATCTGCTCGTATTGCCGGTGGATTGGCAGTAGCAGCATTCTCTTTCGCAGGTAGAGACACTCGCTGATGAGCGAGAAACCGGCCGTGGCGATAACGCCCCTGGCGCTGGCGAGATCGCGGACGAAGGACTCGGTGGAGAAGGATTTGAACTCGCAGTTTCCGACCACGCTGTCGCGCTCGAAGCCGTAAAGCTTGAACTTGAAATTCTTGAACTCATTGAACAGCACCGGCAGTTTTTCCGGATGCGCCGTCTTGTCGGTTGAATAGTAGAGGATGTGCTCTCCCCGCGAGGCCTCCTGCTGCATCACGACGGGCCTTACGATCGGCGGGACCAGGAGGGCCCTGGGCTCGGTCGTTGCGGCTCGGAAAAAATTCAAGATGAGATACTTCCTGGCTCCGGTGTAGTAGAATTTGGTGATGAGAGTGGCCGGAATTCTCCAGATGAAGTCTCTGAGCCTGTGCTCGAGCCGGCACATCGTCAACAGGTGCTGGTGATCGACCGAGAGATACGGCACCCGGGTCAAGCAGGCCCACCATGCGCAGAACGGCTCATAGTCCGTGATCAAGAGGTCGGGGGCGAAGGGCTTGAAGACCTGCTCGAAGACGCGCAGGTTCCGGGCCAGGCTGCTCGGAAAATTCCAGGCGTTCTCGAGGATTGTCTTTGACCCCAAAAGTCCGCCGTGACGGTAGATGAAGTAGAATCCGGACAGCTGATGGGTCCGGCCCGGAAAGGAGCTGGCCACGTAGGGGTAGGCCTCGCCCGAGGCGGCGAAGATGACGTCGTGGCCCTGCTCGAGAAGATAGCGGCCCACCAGGAGCACCCGGCTCGTATGGCCCAGGCCCTGACCCGACAGGGCATAGATGATTTTCGCCATGAATCAGCTTCTCTTTCTCTGACGCTCAGGTTTGCAACACGCTCTGGGCCAGACGGCCAAACTCGGGGCTGGTTCTCAGCAGCTCCTCATAGGTCCCTTGCGCAATCAAGCGGCCGTTCTCGAGCAGGAAGATCTTCTGGCACAATTGCACCGTCGTGAGGCGGTGAGCGATGAGCACGAGCGTTTTCTGGCCGGCCAGCTCCCGGATCGCTTCCATGACCTCTCGTTCGGTCAGGTTGTCGAGCGCGCTGGTGGCCTCGTCCATGATCAGGAGCTCGGGGTCGTGGTAGAGCGCCCGAGCGATACCGACCCGCTGGCGCTGACCGCCGCTCAGGGTCACGCCGCGTTCGCCGAGGCGCGTATCGTAGCCCTCCGGCAGCTCTCCCTCCACGAACCCTGCCGCGCGGGCGGTGCGGGCCGCCTGGCGCATGGCCTCGGGCTCGATATCCTCGCGGGCATAGCCGAGCGCCACGTTACAGGCCACGCTGCTGTCGGTGAGAAAGATCTCCTGAGGCACATACCCCACGTTGTCCAGCCAGTCGAGGTGGTTCTCCCGGGTCAGAGCCTGTCCGTCCACCTCCACGCTGCCCGAATCCAGGGGCAAGAGCCCCGCCAGCACGTCGGCCAGGGTGCTCTTGCCGGCGCCGGTGCGACCAACGAATGCAACCACCGCTCCGCGGGGGATCTCCAGACTCACCTCGTCGAGGGCCGGCTGGCGGTTGCCCGGGTAGGTGAACCTGGCGGCCTTGACCCGGATCTGTTGGCGCAGAGGGAAACGCTTTCGCACCGCCGAGTCGGGGAGGCCCTCGCCACCCTGCAACTCGTTCTGGATCAAGGCCAGCACCGGGGCGTGGAGACGCAGGCGGGTGATGCTCCGGTAGATCTTCTGCGCGGCGGGCACCAGCCGCAAAGCGGCCATAATATAGAGACATACCAGCGGAATGGCTTGCTGGCTCGATTGTCCCCGGAAGACGAGGTAGATGAGGATCAGCCCGATCGACGTGACCGCCAGGGTCTCGGTCGCGTAGCGAGGCAACTCGGTCACCAGACGCTCCATGACCCGGTAGCGACCGTAGCGCAGAGACTGGGACAGGTAAGTCCTGAGAAAGAGCGGTGCCCGCGTAAAGCAGCGGGCCTCCCGAACCGAGTTGAGCGCCTCGTGAACGGCTCGGTGGCGCGCGCTGTTGGAGGCAACCCTTTGCTGTCCCAACCGATTGGAATGCTGGCGTACTGCCCGGTAGATCAGGCCGTACAGGACCGAGAGCAACACGGTGGTCGTCAAAGCTACCAGAGGGTCGATCCACAGCAAGCCGACCACGAGGAACACGACGATGAGCGTCGTCGTCATCAGCTCCGCCGCCGCCAGGACCACCATATCGGCCAGCGAGTCCACCTCGGCCAACACCATGCTGGCCAGATCGGCGTTGTTCTTCTGGAGGAACCAGATATACGGCCGGCTGAGATAAGAGCTGAGCAAGCGGGCCGACAGCCAGCTCCCGAAATCGAGACTGAATCGCAAGCTGAACCAGAAAGTGGCGGCATTGAGCAGGTTGGTCAGGACCAGCAGCACCAGGAAGACGGCTCCGAGGTAGAGCAAGAAGCTGTGGGGGTCGGGCCGGCCCGCCCGGTCGAAGAGCCAGTGGAGCAGAGGCTGACTGGCGATCAAGCCGGGGTCGCTGGCTACCGCCGCGAAGGGCAGCAGGCTGGCTACGCCGCCCACCTCCGAGAAGGCGTTGATTACCATCAAAAGCAGCAGGGGCCACACTTGTCTGCGCTTGGGGCCGGGAAAGAGAGCGTAGAGACGGCGCAGAGTGGCAGGGAGGCTCATCCTGCGCTCCCGTTTCACCGCCTCGCAAAATCTGACCTTCCCCCCGGACTCAGCGTTTACGACCGGCCAGCTCCCGGAGGATCTCCTCGAGGCGGTCATCGAGCCGGCGCACGTTGTGCTCGCGCTCGACCCTGGCCCGGCCCTGCCGGCCCATCTCTTCCCAGCGGTCCGGCGCCCGGGCCAGGTCGCGGAGTGCCTCCGCCAGGGCTTCCGGCTCGCCTTCCGGGACCAGCCGTCCGTTGGTGCCGTCGCTCACAAGCTCTGGAATTCCTGAGTGGCGGGTCGCGATCACGGGCAGGCCGCAGGCCATCGCCTCCATGATCACCACGGGGATCCCCTCCTGGTCGCCATCCGCGGCCGTGAGGCTGGGAGCGACGAAGAGGTGGGCTCGGTCGAGCAGCCTGCCCACCGCTTCGCGCGGCAGGGCTCCGTGGAGCACGACGCAGTCGGTGAGCGAAAACTGGCTGCGCAGCGCCTCGAGGCGCGCTCGCAGGGGGCCATCTCCGACGATATCCCAGGTGGCGTTGGGCACCTCGCGCCGGAGCCTGGCAAAGGCCCGCAACCCGACCTCGAGACCCTTCTTCTCGACCATGCGCCCCACGCTCAAGAAACGGATGGGCTCGCCCGGCGCGGGCTTTCGGGGGCGAAAAGGGAAACGTGCCGGGTCCACGCCCATCCGATGGACAAGGATTTTCTCGGGCGGACAGCCGAGCGACGTCAGCCGCCGGCGGAAGGTGTCGCTGACCGGCAGCATCAACTCGCCCCGGGCAAACAGGCGCGCGTAAAACCCGGGCTCCCGCTGGCGCAGCAAGCTCGAGAGGTCGTAACCATGGAAAGCGGTGACCAGTGGGATCGACAGGGAGCAGACATCTCGGATCTGTTGCGCGAGCACCCCGTTTCCGCCAAAATGCGCGTAGACCACGTCCGGACGGGGGGACACGCGCACGGTGGTCACCCGCGACCACAGGCGCAGAAGGTCCTCCCCGCGAGCCAGGGCCGGCAGGCAGCGCGAGAAATCTCGAGCGGTCCGCGCCGGTCGGCTCCGAAGGAGCCTCAAAGTGCGCAGTGCCATGGCGCGGAGGCCGCTGTCCCAGTACAGGACTCGCCCCAGCAGGCTGTCACCGGCCACCGGAGCCCGACTCTGGGAAGAGGGAGGTCGCGCCAGGATCATGAGCTCGTGGCCACGCTCGATCAACCCCGTCATCTGATCGAGGATAAAGGTCTCGGAGAGTGTGGGGAAACCCCCCACGACGAATGCGACCAGCAGGCCGAGAGCTTGGGGAAGCATCCGGTCAAATCCTTCCGAAAGCTCGCCGGAGGTCCCCGCCACTCCATTCAGAAAAGGAACGGCGGTGATCACCCCTGGCAGAAGAATGCGGATTTGCTTTCTCGCCACCGAGCTGGCCGGTATCGGTGCCTACGGCGGCTTCGGGGTCCTGACCCGCGACCTGGCCTGCGCGCTGGCGCAAAGAGGACTCGAAGTCTACGTCGTCATGCCACGGAAACCCGGGCAGAGGCCGGTAGAGATGCTCGACGGAGTCACCGTGTTGAGCTTCCCCTGTCCCCTCTACGGCGACCTCAAGAGCGTCCTGCCCTACGGGGGAGTCTTGAAGGCCATCGACGCCCAGCTCTACCACAGCGAGGAGCCCAGTATTCTGACGCGTCTGGCCGAGATCGTGGAGCCGGCCAAGAAACACCTGGTCACCTTTCAAGACCCTCGCAACCTGGAAGATTGGCGAAAGCAGTGGGCCCCGGCCCGCCCGAGCCGATACGCCGAGCTCAAGTTCCTGTATCGCTATCGACGGGACGTGGTTCCCGCCGCCCAAAGAGCCGACGCTTGCTACTGTCAGGCTCGATCGATCGTCGACAAAGCAGCCCGACTCTACCGGCTGACGACTCGACCAGGTTTTCTCCCCAATCCGGTCGAGTTGCCCGACCCCGGAACGGCCAAGACGCTCGAGCCGACGGTCTGTTTCATGGGCCGGTGGGACGCGATCAAGCGTCCCGAGCTCTTCGTGGAGCTGGCTTCTCGCTTCCCCGGCGTCCAGTTCGTCCTGGCGGGAGCATCGCTGGGAGATCCCGCCCGGGAAGCCTTCATTCGACGCCTCGTCGAGGCCCAGCCCAACGTCCAGGCCCCCGGCTGGCTGGATGCCCGGTCCCGGAGCGAGCTCTTGTCCCGGGCCTGGATCTTGATCAACACCAGCACCAAGGAGTGCTTGCCGGTCTCCTACCTGGAGGCCTGCGCCCACAAGTGCGCCATCCTCTCGCACGGCAACGCCGACGAGTTTGCCAGCCGATTTGGCTACTGGTCGCCCACGGGAGCTCTGCAGGAGTATGTCCAGGGGCTGGCGGCCCTGCTGGGGGGAGACTCCTGGAAGCCTCTGGGGGAGCTCGGCTGGGAGTATGTCCGCCACACCCACCAGATCGACAGGGTGATCGACGCCCACCTGGCTGCCTATGAGCAAGCGCTCGCGTGAGAACCGCCTTGATGCTGTCGGCCTACTTCCCGCCGGCCTATGACGTGGGTGGGAAGCGGGTCTATCGATTCGCCCGGTATCTGCTCGACTGCGGCTGGCGCCCGGTCATCGTGACCGCGCCGATACCCGCCCGGCGCCCGGTCGATCCTTCGCCCCTGATGCTTCCCGATGGGGTCGAGGTGCACCGCAGTTTCTACCCGTCCTGGTGGCCCGAGCCGGCCCGACGCCTGTCGGACGGCACGAGCAGCTCACCGGTGCCAGGCACGGTCGGGCCTCCCTCTCTCGGGGCTCGCCTCAAGCGGCAGCTCACCGTGCCGGCCGGGGCCGATGCCTTGCTGACGCCGCTGACAGGTTGCCGGCTGGCAAAACTTGCCCGAGAGGTCGGCAGCGACCTCGTTTTCGCCACCAGCGGGCCCCACGCCGCCCTGCTCTATGGGCGCGAAGTGGCGCGTCGGACGAACCTCCCCCTGGTGCTCGACCTGCGTGACCCCTGGTCGCTGAACTTCCTGCAGTCAAGGCGGGCCGGGTGGGTCCGGTGGGCCGAGCAAAAGCTGGAAGAGGGCCTGTTTCGCGCGGCCGACCGCGTGGTCTTGACTTGCTCGGAGGCCGCCACGGCCTACGTCAACCTCTATCCGGACCTGCCTCCTTACAAAATTCAAACCATCTACAACAGCTTCGATCCGATTTATCGGCCCCGCCCACGCGAGCGCGCCGGTCCTCTGAAACTGGTCCACTTCGGCAACTGCTACGGCCCTCGCCGCCTGGCGCCCGTGCTCAGCGCCATCGCCCGTCTGCGAGAGGCGGGACTTCTCGCCACCGACGAGATTTTGCTCGAGCACCTCGGTCGACCCGCGCAGGAAGACCTCGAGCTGGCCGGGCAACTTGGGCTGTCGGGGGTCTATTCGGCCCGGCCCTTCGTGCCCTATGCCGAAGGACTGGACCTTCTGGCCCAGGCCGACCTGCAGGTGTTGCTCGCTTACGGACACGAGACGCTGTTCATCCCCGCCAAGCTTTTCGACTATCTCCTGGTGGGCCGCCCTATCCTGTGCGTATCGGAGCCCTCCGAGCTCACCGAGATCGTGCACAGCACCGGCTCGGGAAATTCTGCCCGACCTGACGATATCGCGGAAGTGGCCGCCATCATCGCGCAGGCTTACCGAGCCCGGCAGGACGGAACCGGACCGCCCCGGCCGAATCCCCGCGCGAGCCAGGATTTCTCGGCCCCTGCCACCGCCCGACAACTGGCCGACCTCTTCGACCAGGTGATTCGCGAGCGTGGCCGGTGACCCCCCGCCTCTCCACCATCGTGCCGCTCTACAATCGCAGTGGCGTGCGCCTGCTGAACTGCTTGCGCTCGCTGCGGTGGCAGCAACTCGAGGCCGGCGAGCACGAAATCGTCATCAGCGACTTCAGCAACGACCCCGGTCATCGCCGGTCGATCGACGAGCTGGCCGCCCAGATGGAGGCGCGCGTGGTTCGCACACCCGACCCGGGAGCCTGGAGCAAGAGCCGCGCCCTCAATCTCGGAATTCAGGCCTCCCGCGGCGAGTACCTGCTCTGCACGGATGTGGACATGATCTTCCAGGAGAACTTCGTGCCCACGTTGCTGACCGCCCATCGTTCCGGCTCGCGGGAGAGCATGCTTCACTGCCAGTGCTTCGACCTGCCCGAAGAGTTGCAGGACCACGAATGCACGGGCGCGGAATACGCGGAGCTCCGCTCCCGGGCCAGCCAGCGGACCACGCTGGCTACGGGGGCTTGCCAGTCGGCACCGCGCGAGTTCTTCTTTCGGGTCCGCGGCTATGACGAGCAATTCAAGCATTGGGGCTACGAGGACCTGGACATGACCTGGCGGGCCGGGCGTGCGGGGCTGGAAATCCGGTGGGTGAGCGACCACACGTCCATGCTCCACCAGTGGCATCCCGGCCTGCGACAGGCTCGCCCTTTGCACCGTTGGGCCAACTGTTGGCGCTACCGCCTGACCCGGCACATCGTGGTGAAGAACCGGTCTGGTTGGGGCCAGGCTCGCTGAGGAGGGGATGCGCAAGTTTCTCTACTTGAGTCCCTATTTTCCCCCCATGCGCCGCGTGGGCGCCCTTCGTCCCCTCAAGTATGCCCGGCACTTGCCCCGATTCGGCTGGTCGCCGGTGGTCCTGTGTGATCTGTGGCCTGGAGCTCCCGTGGACATGCGGTTGCTCTCGGCCGTGCCCGAGTCCACCGTGGTCGTTCGCAACTACACCCCCGGCGCGGAGCGGGCCATGAGGAGCCTGCCCTGGTCCGCTCCCAGGCCGTGGTGGGAGCGTGCCCTGAGCAGGCTGCTGAACAATCCGCAGCATCTCCTGATCGGCTCTTCGGTTCGTGCGGCCCTCGATGTTCTGGCCGCCCACCCGTGCGAAGCCATCGTGGTCAACGCCGACCCTTTCGAGGCCCTCCTGGTGGGCGCCCGGGTGGCGCGCAGGTCCGGGCTGCCCCTCGTGCTCGATCTGCGCGATCCGTGGTCGGTGTGCGAGCTTCGCCGAAAGGCACGCCTGGCGCCATTCCGGTGGCTGGTCGACCGCCTCGAGCGGGGAGCCGTCGAGACAGCCTCCGCGGTGGTTTTGAATACCGAGATGGCTCTGGCCGACTATCGGGCCCATTACCCCGACCTGCCCCCCGACCGCTTTTCGATGATCCGCAACCACTTCGACGCCGAGCTCATCGGGGGCGGCGTCGTGCCCGAATTCGAGCGTCGCACGCTGCTCTTCCTGGGAAACCTCAGACCCTTCGTGGAGGGAGACCCGCTTCTCCACATGCTGGCCGAGCTGGCCGCCCGTGGCTGGTCGGATTCGCTCCAGCTGGTGATTACGGGGGAATGCCCCGAATCGGTCTGGCGGAAGGCCAGAGCTCTGGGGGTGCAGAGCATGGTGGTCAAGCGCGACTTCGTCCCGTATCAGGAAACGGGCACAACCATGCGCGGGGCGGACGTCCTGGTCTTTTTCGGCTACCGCACCCAACAGCGGATTCCGGCCAAGTTTTACGAGTACCTCTCTTCTTCGAGACCGATTCTCGCACTGGCCGACCACGACGAGCTGGCTCGATTGCTGGCGCAGGTTCCCAACGCGAGGATGGTCGGGCTCGATGAGCCCGGGCGGGCGGCCGACGCGTTGGAGGCCTTGCTCTCGCGGACGTGGCCTGCGCTCGAGCCGGCGGCGCTCTCGGAGTTCACGAGCCAGACTGCCAGTGGCAGGCTGGCCGGAATCCTCGACAGACTTTGCTCCTGACCAGGACCGGGAGGGCTCGAGAGGGGAGGCGATCTTGCGTTCAACCGGGAATCTGCTCGGGCGTTGACCAGGCTGAAAATCATGGATGTCACCGGGGGCAAGCCGTTCCGCCAGTTCGCCGACCTGCCGTGGCGAGTCTACCGCGATCCCGCCAGTCTCTGGGTTCCGCCTCTCTCCATGCTCTTCAAGATGATGGTCGGGCGGCCGGGCGAGCCAGGCAAGCGCCTCTTGCTGGCCCTGGAGGGCGGAGAGCCGGTGGCGCGCCTGGGAGTCAAGATTCATCGGGCGGCCGGCTCCTCGGCCCTGCACTTTGGCTTCGTGGAGTGCCTGGAGGGCCACGGCGAGGCCCTGGTCCGGCTGGTCGAGGAAGCCCACCAGCTGGCCCCAGACCTGCCCATGTTGGGGCCCATGCATTTTACCCTCGAGGACGCCTACACCGGTCTGCTCGTGGAAGGGTTCGAGCATGAGCCCTATTTCCTGATGTCCTACAACCCGCCTTACTACCTCCCTTACCTCGAGCAGGCCGGGATGCACAAGGCCAAGGACCTCCTGGCATACCAGTTCAGGCCCGACAGCGTGCGTCTCGACCTGGCCGAGCGCTCGGCGCGCCGGGCGCAGAAGGCTGGCATCGAGGTGCGCGTTCTGAATCGTTCCCGCCTGACGCGAGAGGTGCGCAGCATGGCGGAGGTCTTTGACAGCGCTCTGGCTGGCAACTGGGGATTCGAGCCCATCGACGAGGAGCGCATCCAGGCCATGGTGCTCCTGACGCGCTACTTCCTCGATCCCCAGGCGGTCTGGTTGGCCAGCTACGAGGGGCGGGACGTCGGCAGCCTCTTTGTTCTTCCCAACTACAACCCGCTCGTCAAAGCCGCGCGAGGGCGCCTCACGCCCCGCTTCGTCCTGAGCTTCCTGCGCTGGAAGAAATACGTGGACACCTATCGCGGTTACGGTCTGGGCGTGCTCAGCGAGCTGGCCGACCAGATGACCGGCGCTCTGACGGCCGGAGCTCTGGCCCACGCCTTGTTGAGCCGGGGCCAGCAGCTCAATTGGAGGATGCTGGAAGTCTCCTGGGTGCTGGAGGACAATGACAGGATGAACACGCTGGCCCGCGCGCTCGGCGGTAGTCGCTACAAGGTCTACCGCCTGCTGGAAAGGCCTTCCCCGCAATGAAACGGCAACGGTTCTATGCCGGCAAGCTGGCTCTCGTGGTGGGCGCCTCCGAGGGGATCGGCCGGGCCGTCGCCGGCGAGCTGGCCGGTCGTGGTTGCCACGTCATCCTGACGGCTCGGCGTCGGGAGCCTCTCCAGGCTGCGCTGGAGGAGCTGACCGGCCGCGCCGACCCGGCGCTCCGGCTGGCCATCGATGCCTTCGACGTTTCCGACTGGGAGACCACCCGGCTCGCCGTGGACCGCATCATCGCCACGCATGGACTGCCCGACCTGGTGATCAACTGTGCCGGGTTCGCGCACCCCGGGTGGCTCGACGAAGCCGAGCTCGAGCCCATGGAGCAGATGATGCGCGTCAACTATTTCGGCATCGTGCACGTGTGCAAAGCATTTCTCCCTCACTTTCGCAAGCGGGGCAGCGGGACTTTCGTCAATACCTCGTCCCTCGGCGGGCTCATCGGACTGTTCGGCTACACCGGCTACTGCGCGAGCAAGTTCGCCGTGGCCGGATTCTCCGAGGCGCTCCGCCGAGAGGCGGCTCCCTTCGGGATCTCCGTCACGCTCTTGTGTCCGCCCAACACGCGCACCCCGGGCCTGGAGCGGGAGAATCGGATCAAGCCGCCCGAGGTGCTGGCGCAAGAAGAATCGGTCGTCACCGTCAGCCCCGAGCTGGTGGCCCGCCGGCTGCTCGAGGCGCTGCCAGGCCGACCTGCCGTCGTAATCCCCACCCTGGACGGCAAAATGGTCTCGCTTTTGAGCCGCTGGTTTCCCTGGCTGGTCGACCGCGTGCTGGCCCGGCCTAAGCCTTGACGGCCGCGGCGATCAGCCGCACGGTGGCTTGCATCTCGTCTTTGGTGTGCAGGCTGCTCACGAAGAAGCGCAGACGCGAGGCGTTCTCCGGCACGGTGGGATACATGATGGGAAGCGCGTAGACTCCCTGGGCGAACAGCGCGCGAAAAAGCTGCACGCACGGCTCGGCCCGACCGAGGATGACCGGGACGATGGCCGAGTGCTGGCTGGCACCCGTGTTCAGGCCGGCCGCCCGGGCCTGGTCGAGGAAAAACGCCGCGTTGCTCTGCAACTGCTCGACACGCTGCGGCTCACGGCGCATCACGCGCAGGGCGGCCAGCGCCGCGGCGGCATTGGCGGGCGACATGCCGACGCTGTAGACGAATCCCGGAGTCGTGTAGCGCAGATAGTCCATCAGCCGTTTCTCTCCGGCGACGTAGCCCCCGCAACTTGCGAACGACTTGCTGAAGGTGCCCATCCAGATCTCCACGTCCCGGCGACTCACCCCGAAGTGCTCCCCGATCCCTGCTCCGGTGCGCCCCAGAACCCCGATCGAGTGAGCCTCATCCACCATCAGCATGGCCTGGTGCTCTTGCTTGACCTGGATGAAGCGTGGCAGGTCCGGCACGTCGCCGTCCATGCTGTAGACCCCCTCGATCACGATCAACGCATAGCGGTGACGAGAGCGGTGCTCACCGAGCAATCGGCTCAGGGCTTGCCAGTTGTTGTGCGGGAACGGGCGAGCCGTGGCACCCGACAGGCGCGCCCCGGCCTGGATGCTGGCGTGGCTGAGAGAGTCGTACAGAATCAGATCTTCCGGGCCGCAGAGATGGCCGATGACCGACTGGTTCGTGCCGTAGCCTCCGATGAAAGCGAGGCACTCGTCCACCTCGAGCCAGTCCGCCAACTCCGTCTCGAGTTGCCGGTGTAGAGGCCGTTCGCCGGACGCCAGACGCGAGGCCGATACCGAGGTCCCATAACGGTCGATGGCAGCTTTGGCGGCCTGAGACACTTCCGGCTCGCCGGAAAGTCCCAGGTAGTTGTAACTGCAGTAATTGACCAGGGTGCGTCCCCCGATGACCGTGGCGGCGCCGTTCAAGCCTTCGGAAGGCTGGAAGTAGATGGGGCCGGCGCCGCTTTGCTCCAGGGCCTGAAATTGCTTTTCCAGCCCCAGGTATTCGTCCGGCGGTCGCCAGAGCGAGGGCGTGGGCCCGGTTCGGAGGGCCACCTCCAATCGCTCTTTGAGAATGCTCTCCAGGAGCCGTCTCTTCTCTTCGCTGTCCGTCCTCATTCGATTCCTCTCCCCCTCCGGTGATGGAGCTAGACTTCTTGCGTCAGGGCGCTCAGGAGCTGATTCACCTGCTCATCGCTGAGCTTGCTGACCTCCTGGGCGATCAAGTCGGGGGTCGAGGCGGGGGCGGGCGCTTCACGCTGCAGCTTCTCCTGCACCTTCTCGAGCAGGCCCCGGGTGGTGAGACGGGCTTGCAGCAGCGCCATTTTCGAGAGCCTTACGCCAGCCACTTCCTCGATCTGGACGACCAGCTCCACCGCCATGAGAGAGTCGAAGCCCAGGGCCTCGAGCGGCGCATCCACCTGCAGGTCCCCGGGCGAGACTCCCAGAGTTCGGGCCACGGCCCTCGAGATCGCTTGCTCGAGGCTCTCGGGGCCCCGCTCGAGCTCGGCCGAGACCTCCGCCCCTTCGCCCGAGAGCTGGGCGGGCAGCACCTGCGAGTAGCGGGGAAGCTTACCGATCGTCTCCACATAACGGGCCAGTCTTCGGAAGTCCACGTTCATGACGCCGAGAGCCGAGGCCCCCTGATCGAGCCCGAAAACGAGGCTCCGCCAGGTTTGGGCCGGCAGAAGCGGCACGACCCCCTCGCGCCGGAAGAAGTCGCGGATATCGGCCGTTTTAGCGACGTATCCGAACTCGCCGAGCACACCCCAGCACATGGCCAGCCCCGGCAGGCCGGTCTCCCGTCGCCGTTGCATGAGAGCCTCCATGAAGCCGTTGGCCGCCGCATAACTCCCTTGATCCTGGTTGCCGAGCAAGGACGCGAACGAGGAGTGGCACACGAAGAAGTCCAGGCTCATCCCGAGAGAGGCCTGGTGCAGATTCCAGGCGCCCAGAACCTTGGGAGCGAGCACGTTCCGCAGCGACGACTCGCTCAGCCTCTCGAGCGGCATGTCCTCGAGGACCATGGCTCCGTGCACGATCCCTCGCAGCGGGAGCGAGCGTCGTGCCAGGCGCCCGAGCATCGCCTCCACTGCTTCGAGCGAAGCGATGTCCGCCGTCTCTGGCACAACCTCGACCCCCTGGCTCTCGAGCTGCTCGATCACCGTCCGGGCCTCGCGCGAGGGACCCGACCGGCCGACCAGCACCAGGTGACGCGCGCCTCCCTCGGCGAGCCACCGGGCCGTGGCCAGACCCACGCCGCCGAACCCTCCGCTGATGAGATAGGCCCCGTCCTCCTTCAGCGCCAGCCGCTGACGGGTGGGCTCGATGGGGACCGCGGCCTGCTCGAAAGAGACCACGATCTTCCCCAGATGCCGGCCGCTGCGCATCAACTGGAATGCGTCTCGAATCTCGGACGCCTCGAAGACCCGGTGCGGCAGGGCGCTCAACTCGCCCCGCTCGAGCTTGGCGCAGATGGTTTCGAGAATGGCTCTGGTCCTCTCCGGGTGCTCGCCGATGAGCTGCTCGAGATCGAACGAGTAGAAGGCCACTCCCTGCGAGAGGGAAGCGGTCGACAGCGTCTTCTCGTAAAGATTGGCCAGGTCGACCAGACGTCCGGCGAACGGCTTGAGAGCGGCAAAGCTGGCGGGGAGCGCCGAGGCCGGCAGGGTGTTGATGACCACGTCCACCCCCCGGCCTTCCGTCAGGGCCAGGATTTCCTCGGTGAACGCCAGAGACCTCGAGTCGCCCACCCAGGTGGCTCCCAGGGCCGCCACCAGATCGCGCTTCTCCTCCGTGCCCGCGGTAGCGTAAACGGTCGCCCCGGCGTCGAGCGCGACCTGGATCGAGGCGATGCCGACCGCGCCAGCGGCGCGGTGGATGAGCACCCGTTCCCCCGGCTTCACCGCCGCCAGCTCCCGCAGGGCCAGCCAGGCCGTCGTAAAGGCGATAGGCAGAGTCGCCGCGGCTTCGCCCGAGAGCCGGTCCGGTATGCGGACCAGGGCGTGCTCGGCCACCGTCAGGTGCGTTCGAAAACCCCGGTGAGCGAAACCCACCACGCGATCTCCCGGCTGAAACCGGGTCACCTGGTCGCCTACCTCCAGGACGGTCCC
>JBDHVW010000073.1:0-41924 GCA_039809865.1 Vulcanimicrobiota bacterium | reverse complement strand
CTGCTCCGCGGCAGCCTGCTCGGCAGCGGCCCACTCGGCGGCGGCTTGCTCGGCAGCGGCCTGCTCAGCGGCAGCCTGCTCGGCAGCGGCTTGCTCGGCAGCGGCTTGCTCGGCAGCGGCCCGCTCGGCAGCGGCTTGCTCGGCGGCAGCCTGTGCAGCGGCTTGCTCGGCAGCCGCTTGGGCAGCGGCCTGCTCGGCCTCAGCCTGGGCAGCCGCTTGCTCGGCGGCAGCCTGCTCGGCGCTCGTCTCGGGCAGGGGCGGGGCGGGCCAGGCGCTCGCCTCGGGCTCGGAACCGCCAACCGGCGAAATCGGTGCCACCGATGGAACCGGCGGCGGGACAGGCGCGTCCACGACAGGCGGGACCGGCGGCACGACCTCGGTCGGCACCGGCGGAGGCGCCGGAGCATCCAGCACGGGGGGGATCGGGGGCGCCGGCGACGGCAGGGGCAGGCCACCGGTCGGCTCCTCCGGGAAAGCACTCTCCCCTGACCCGGGCAGCGTAGGCAACAAGGGAAGATGCAGCTCTCCCGAGGGCCACGCGGGGAAAGGGGAGGCCGATTCCGCAACGGGCTGGCTGGGAGCCGCGGGCCATTGCGGGAAGGGCGAAGCCGAGCCAGCCGCCGCGGGCGGAGCGGGCTCGGGTGCGGCTGGCCACTGGGGGAACGGAGACGCCGAGCCGGACGATACGGGCGGTGCGTTTTCGGCGCCCACGGGCCACTGAGGGAATGGAGAAGCCGTGCCGCCCGACGCTGGGAGCGGCGGAGGCGCGGGAGCGTCGAGCGGCTCGGGAGCCGGTTCGACCTGGGCCGCGACCGCCTCCGCGGCCTCCTCGGGCGCCTTAGCGGCATCGACCTTGCGTGGCAGCGGAGGCGAAGAACGTGGGCCCGGCTTGACGGGAGCCGGCAAGCCACGCTTGGGAGCGTCGCCCTCGGCGGCTGCGCCCTGAGCCTGGGGACGCGGGGGAGCAGGCGAGCGCGGTGGACCCCCCGGACCGGGTTTTACCGGGGGGGCAGGTTTGGGACCGGGCTTGGAAGGCAGGGGCGGGCTCGGCTTGGGTCCGGGCGGCTGCGGCTTGCCCAGGGGAGGACTCTTGGGGGGCCCGCCAGCGGGACGCGCGGTCGCCTCCTCGGACGGCTCGGGAACCGCCGGAATCGTGGGCAGGTCCACCTCGGCTTGGGGCGCGATAGGCTGCGCACGCGGAGGCTCGGGCTCATTGGAGACGGGAGACGGGAGATGGGAGACGGGAGAAACGGGGTCCGGCGAGGGCTCAGGCTCCTGGGAGATGAGAGCAACGGGCTCCGGCAAGGGCTCGGGCTCCTGCGAGATGACAGCAACGGGCTCAGGCTCGGGCGCTATAAGCTCGGGCTCGGGCACGGGCGGCGCAGCGGACGCGGGCTCCGCGACGGGAGGCGCGACCGGCGTGGGAGGTTTGACCGACGGCGGGCGCGGAGGTGCGACTCCAGGCGCGCGCGGGGGCTTGGCGGCCGGAGCCTTGGGAGCCGCGGCGACGTTCAGCTCGGGTTCGTCGCCCGCCTCGCCGAAGTAGAGCGGCGGCACCAGATCGAACTTGTGCTGCCGGCTCTGCAGGGTGACATGCAAAGTGTTGGAGCCGTTGGGCTGATACTGAGGCTTCCAGACCTCGAAGAACCGCTCGGAGGCGCGCAGCCACGAAGCCAGGATGGCCACCCCGCTCTCCAAGTCGTCGGGCTTCTCGAGGGCCAGCTCGGACAGGCCCAACCAGCGGGTGTGGCGTCGGGGCACGACCTTTCCGGCCGAGAGCTTGCTGGCCGCGAAGAAAACCTCGGCCAGATCCTTTTGAAATGCATCTTCCGTCTTCTTGCTGCTGACCCGATAGGCGCGGCGCAGCAATTCCATGCGCTGCTCATGCCCGGGTCGACTGCGGGCCAGCGCGGTGATCTCGGCATCGGCGGCGCCGTTGCGGATGAGCGCCCCGGCCGTGGCGCCGGCAAAGTAATTGACCATGATCTCGAGAGCTTCCTCGAGCAAATGGGCGGCCGCAGCCCGGTCTCCCGCCTCGAGCTTGGAGCCCAGCTCCTGCCAAAGCTCCCGCAGCCGGGGCGGTGCATCGCCCGGAACGGCTGGCAGTGGGTATGTCAGCAACTCATTGACCACCGATACGAAAAACGAGCAGCCCTCCTGCTCGCCATCCCCTCGAACTTCTGGTCATCCCGATTGCGATGACGAGCACTCCCCTTTCCCCGTTTTCAAGTCCAGATCCTCTCCGCGACGCCGAATTCAGCCTCGGGATTGAAACCAGCCTGCACCCCCCGAAAACGAAAAAAGGACAGCCGAAGCTGCCCTTCTTCCGTTTCCAGAAGGAAATTTACTTGACGGCGTCGCGCAGGGCTTTGCCGGGGCGGAAGGCCGGAACCTTACGGGCCTTGATGTTGATCTTCTCGCCGGTGCGCGGGTTGCGGCCGGTGCGGCCCTTGCGCTCACGGATCTCAAAGCTGCCGAAGGGGATCAGGCGAACGCCTTTGCCCTTTTTCAGGTTCTCCTGGATGGTATCGAGAACCACGTTCAAGGTCTCGGCCGCATCTTTCTTCGAACGATTGGTCTTGTCGGCAATCGCCGCGATGAGATCGGACTTACCGATGACCTTGGACTTGGACTTCGCCTTTGACTTGACCGCCATTGACGTGACCTCCACTTGAGTTTTCTGCAATTTCTTGCGATGATGCTGCTTTCTCTGTTCCCATGGGAACTCCTTCTCCCATCCCTCATGGTGTAAGGATTTTTTTTGGGCTTCTTCTCGGAGCCGTTGCTCTGTTTGCCTTTGCAGGTTCCGATCGACAGACATAAACTGACCAAAAATGTATCTTAACTGGACATAAAAGGCTATCAGAGAGCCCGATCCAAGCGCGCCGGCTCGAACACTACGATAGCGGCATGTGGACGTTGAACCCCTTTCAATCCCGGGCGAACAGGCATTGAAAAAAGTTCTCTCGCTGGACACATAAAGTTAACATTCGCAACAAGGTGCGGGTTTAACAAACCGTTCATCCGCTCGACACCCGCCATGCATAAACTCGCGTGGGGGAATCCAGGCTGAAAGGTATCCATCATGTCTCTAGCGCCTCTTGGAACGAACTATCGGGCCATCGAGCAGGGCAAGTCCTTCGCCGTCCACGCGGATCGCAGCGAGGAAGCCAGTCTGATCGACAAAGATCAGGACCAGGTCCTGAGCGATGCCGAGATCATCGACTACCTGACCGAGCGCGACGACATCCCTTCGCCCGAGGAAGGCGCCAAGTGTAACGTGGAAAAGGTGGTGCGCGACTTCAAGCATCACCTGCGCAACGAGCCCTTGCCCCAGGCCGCCGCCTACCACTCGTACAGCGAGCTCACCAAAGACCTGGATGCCCTGGAGGCAAAATTCCCCAACCTCGCGCAGAAGGTCAGCCTGGGCCAGACGCCCGAGGGGCGCGAGATCTGGGCCCTCAAGATATCCAAGGACGTGCGCTGCACGGACACCTCCGAGCGCACCGGTATCGTTCTCACTGGCTGTCACCACGCCCGCGAGTGGATGTCCATGGAGGCTCCGCTCTATGTGGCCCATCAACTGCTCGAGGGCTACGGCTCGGACCCGGCGATGAAGAGTCGCGTGGACAACGCCGAGCTGTGGGTGGTGCCGCTGGTCAACCCGGATGGCTACGAGTACAGCCGCACCAGCGACAACTGGTGGCGCAAGAACCGCCGCGAGGTAAAAGAGACCGGTTGCCCCAACATGCGCGGCAGCGTGGGCGTGGACCTCAACCGCAACTATGACGACGGTATTCCCGAGCACGCTCACCTCTATCGTCCGCCCAATGACAAGCCTTGCCGAACCGATGACGATGGTCGCGCCACCAGCGACAATCCCCGCTCGGATACTTACCGCGGTCCGCGCGGCGGCTCGGAGATCGAGGTGCAACATATGCTCAACCTCGAGCTCAAGCACAAGAACATCAAGGGGATTATCGACCATCATGGATACGGAGAGATGATCCTGTATCCGTGGGGCGGCACCCGCAAAGAGGTGGACAACGTGGCGGATTATCGCGACGTGGGTCGCAAGATGAACGCCGAGATGGGCAACTCGTTCCGTCTCATGCAGAGCATCGAGCTCTATCCCACCTCGGGCGGCTCGCATGACATCCATCACGCCAATGGGATCATGTCCTTCACGCTGGAGATCGGCCAGAGCTTCCAGCCCGACCCGGACGAGATCGACCCGATCCGTCGCACGGTCAGCAAGGCCAACATGAAGTTCATCGACGAGATCCTGGCCCGGAATCCGAAGCCGGTTCAGGACGCCAGTACTGCCACAGCCTAGACAAGCGACCCTGAAGGCGCGTTCCTCCTGAGCCCTACACTGGGGTCAGGAGGAACCTGCCATGTCCCTGTCAGAGCGAAGATACCAGCGAGAGATGCTCAAGCAGATCGCCCGTCGCCTCTCGGAGGCTTCCCTGGACCGGCTGGAGTTGAAGCTCTTCGCCCGTCAGGTCAAAGTCTGGTTTGCCAATATGAACGCGCCAGCGGCGCAATGGGCCGCCACGCGGGTGGAGGACGCCTGTCGAGCCAGCGTGGAAGCGACCACCCTGGCGTCGCGCGTCTGGGCGCTCGAGCATGAGATCATGCGCCTCCTGCGGTTCGTGAACTGGAGAACGCCCGCGCCCGTCTGACTGAGGGACTACTCGGCCGGAGGAAGCAACGCGACCAGACGCGTGCGGTCGGGGTCGGCCAGGTTGTTGAACGCCACGCCCGAGATGTGGCGGTTACAGAAGTCGAAGTCGCGCGATTCTTGCCAGACGACACGGGCGCCGCAGCGGACGGTGGGCTGCTCGTCGCCGAGATCGAGGCTCATGTCGAAAGCCTCGTCCGCTGGCAGTGGCTTGTCCGTGATGACGCGCATGCCGGTGCCGCCCGAGCTCAAGCCCACTACGTGGACGACCTCCATGCCCGGAATCCGGCAGCGCACATCGCTGCCGGGGCCGAGCCGGACGTAAGTACGGCGTTCTGGATCGTCGCTCATGAGCTCCCCCGGGAGAAAGTTTGTTCGGAATTATTTTCCATGTCCTCGCCGGGATCCCCTTCGCGCCAATCGAGAATCATTCGATAGGCTTCCTTGTGCGAGAGCGAGCTGAACAGCTCCAACACCCGGGCGGCCGTCTTGGAGCTCAAGCCCAGCTCCAAAAGGGCTCGAACGGCGGAAGGATCGACCGGAGGCGGCTCCACCTCGGCTCCCTCCACCACCAACACGAACTCCCCCTGGGCCCGAGGCTCCCCCTCGAGCAGCGTCTCCTCGTGCAGCTTGGTCAGCTCGCGGGAAACAGAGATGCGTCGGCCCGCGAACACCTCGCGCAGATCCGCCAACGACTCGGCGATGCGGTGCGGGGCCTCGAAGAACACCAGGCTGCGAGACTCGTTGCGCAGCGACTCCAGAAAACGGCGGCGCTCTCCGGCTTTGCGCGGCAGGAACCCCTCGAACGCGAACCGCTGCACGTTCAGCCCCGAAACCGACAGGGCCGCGGTCACCGCCGAGGGCCCCGCCACCGCCCGCACCGCCACGCCGCTCTGGTGAGCCAGCTCCACCAGAGAGCGTCCCGGATCCGAGATCCCGGGTGTGCCCCCGTCACTCACCAGGGCCACATCCTGGCCTTCCAGCAGCGCCTCCAGCAGGCGCTGCCCGGCGCGCTCGCGGTTCGCCTCTTGATAGAGCACGAACCGCGGCGCCGATATCCCCAGAGAAGACAAAAGGCGGCGCGTGGCCGCCTCCGTCTCTCCCGCGACGATGGCCACCGCCCCGAGAATCTCGCGGGCCCGAGGACTCAGGTCCCCGAGATTCCCAATCGGCGTGGCCACCACCCAAAGGGTTCCGAGAGCATCCACTCCCATCTCCCTACTCCCTACTCAACTCAGAGCCACTCGGCGTGGCTGGCTCCGCCGGCGACCAGCTTGTCGAAGAAGATCGGAATCTCGCGGGCCGCGCTCTCGGGCGAGTCGGACCCGTGCACCACGTTGCGATCCACGCGCTGGGCGAAGTCGCCGCGAATGGTGCCCGGATTGGCTTCAGCCGGCTTGGTGGCGCCCAGCATCATGCGCACGATGGCGATGGCGTCCACGCCCTCCCAGGCCATGGCCACGATCGGGCCGCTGGTCATGTACTCCACCAGCGGCGGGTAGAAGCCCTTGCCGACGTGCGGCTCGTAGAGCTTGGCGGCCAGCTTCTCGTCCATCTGGAGCAGGCGCAGGCCCACCATGGACAGGCCGCGCGCCTCGAAACGCGCCACGATCTGTCCCACCAGCCCACGCTGCACCGCGTCCGGCTTGGCCAGCACCAGGGTCTGCTGCGTCCCGGCCTTCTGAGCCTTCGCGCTATCCGATTGAGTCTTGGTTTCCATCTTTTCGTGTCTCCTTTGCTATGGAGGTCGACAGTCGACAGTTGACAGTCGACAGTGGAAGGCTGCGCAGCCCTCTACTGTTGACTGTAGACTGTTGACTGTTGACCCCTCGGAATCAAACCAGCTCGACCCCGCGGATCGAGGCGACAAATTGTAGCTTGCGGAAAAGCTCCTCGGTGACGATCTCCCAGAGGAACGAGGAGGCGGTCAGCTGGGCGCGGGCGCGCAGGTTGCCCACGGCCTCTTGATCGGCCAGGATCGACTTGACGTAGATCGTGACCTCACGAGAGTCCTCCGAATCGATCACCACGCAGTTGACGAACGACTGGGCGTAGTCCTCGCCGGTCGAGCCCACGAAGGCGATTCCGCCCGTGGCCATGACCTCGAGGCCCACGAGGCCGAAAGGCTCGTGGCCCGAGTTGGCCAGAACCGCGTCCACGCTCGCATAGAGCGACTTGAGGAACTCTTCGGGCACGAAGAAGCTCAGCTCCATGATGTCCGCTTCCTTGTGCCGGGCCAGCTCGGCCACGATGTTCTCGGGAGTGGGATCGTCCACCTTGACCTCGCTCCAAACGAGGCCCTGCTCCCAGGCGCGCTGGGTGATCGGGAGGCGATAGGGCTCGTTGGCGCCGCGCACGATCAACTTGGGGGCCATCCCCATCCGCTTCATCTCTCCGACCGCGTCCAGAGCCATCAGCCAGCGTTTGTCCTGGTGGTAGCGGCCGACCTTGGCCAGCAGCAGCCCCGGGAACACCTTGCGCAGGTCGTGGGCCGTCTTGTTGTCAGGCGGGTCGAGCCAGCGACGAGGAATCCCGTTGGGGATGACCAGAGGGTTGACGCCCAGATCCCACATCCGGTGCTTCATGTAGCGGCTTACCGTGCTGATGGCGCAGGCCTGGCGCAATGCCTGCCAGTCGATCCGCTCGAAGCCGAAAATGCTGTTGGCATTCCAGAACACCAGCAAGTGATTCCCCAGGCCCCGCCGGAAAGCAGCCTGGGCCAGCTGGGTGGCGGCGCTGGCGGTCTGCCAGTCTTCCGCCAGCACGACGGTGGTGACGCCGCGCTCGGCGTTGGGCACGAGCACGGTCTCCTCGATGCTGGCCGGGACCGACTGAGAGAAATCGCTGACTTTGACATCTTCGCCGTGATAGACGCCGTTGGGGTGGTGCGAGGAGATCCACTGGCACCAGCGATGGTAGCTGAGCAAACCGTGCTCTTCGTAGAACGGCTTGGACGGGTCCCCCACGAAGTAAAGCCGGGTGCGATAGCCCAGGCTGGCCAGATGGCTGGAAAGCTCGGTCACGCGCACGCCCAACCCGCCCACCATCGAGTACTGATCGGGGCCCTCGAGCGAGAGCACCACGAACTCCACCCGATCGAGCGACAGGGAGCTGAGGGGATTCATAAGCTTGCCCGGGTTCTCGCCCACCCCTCGAAATCCTGTGTGTGGCCTGGATTACAGAGGCCGGGAGCCCGGAATGGTATGCTGAGGTCGGCTCTCCCTGCTCTTTACTGCCTATGAAGAAGTCCGATGAAAGCCGCGCCCGGTTCGTGATTCGCTCGGCGGTGGTGCTCGCCGCCATCGGGCTGGCTTTGCTCATCGGCCAGCTCTTGCTGCGCGAGGCCCTGCAGGAGAGCCGCCGGACCAACCACCTGATGACGCTGGCCGCGCGCCAGAGCGACCTGTGTGCCCGGCTGCGCCCCGACAGCCGCTGGACCCCGGCCCGAGAGCAAAGCTATCTCGAGCTGCAGCGCACGCGCGACGAATGGTCCGAGCTCGCCCACGAGCCCTGGTGGGCCCTGAGCGACTGGCTCAAGGAGCTGCGCTTCTGGCGTCGCGGCCTTCCCTCGGCCCGGGCCATGCACGCCTGGCAGACCTATTCCGACGAGCTCGCCCATCGCCAGAGCCAGCTCTCGCTGCAGGCGGGCATCCAGCTGCAGAACGTCCAGGAGATGCAGCGAAGCTGGATGCTGAGCGTGGTGCTGATCCTCTTGCTGCAGGCGATCTTCGTGCTGCGCCCTTCGACCAGGAGCGAAAAGAAGGTCGAGCGCCCGGCCACCCAGGTCCGCCTCATGGCCAATCTCGAGGCAGCGGCGCGGGTGCAGAGGTCCCTGCTGCCCAGCCAATCCCCCGCGGTGCCGGGGCTGAGCTTCGCCTGGCAGTATCATCCTTGCGAGAAAGTGGCCGGCGACATGTATGGCATCCAGGTGCTGGACGAGCGTCACGTGGCCTGTTACGTGCTCGACGTGAGCGGTCACGGAATGCCGGCGGCCCTGCTCTCGGTCAGCCTGTCGCGGACGCTGAGCGACGTGGAAGGCTTGCTGCGACGGGGTCCCGACGTCGCTCCGCCTTCGTTCGTCGTCAGCGAGCTGAACCGGCGCTTCCCGGTCATGAGCCAGTGCGATCAGTTCATCACGATGTGCTACGGGGTGCTCGACCTCGAGAGTCGGACCTTTACCTTCGTGCGCGCGGGCCATCCCGGACCGCTGGTGCTGCGCTCGCCGGGGCTGTGGATGCCCGAGGACGAGGAGAGCTGTCCGCCGGTCGGCATCCTGGACGATACCGAGTATCGCAACGAGGTGCTCTTCCTCGAGCCGGGCGATCGCGTGCTGCTCTACACCGATGGGATCACCGAGGCGGTCAACCTGCATGGCGAGATGTTCGGGCTCGACCGCCTCTTGGAGTCTCTCCAGGACCACCGCCAGAACGATCTGCAGACCTCGCTCAACGCCCTGCTCGGGCGGATCGAGCGCTTCAGCAGCCGCACCCCGTTGCGTGACGACCTGACGGTGCTCGGCTTCGAGCTGGCCCTGCCCGCGACCGAGGCCACGCAGACCACGGTGCGGGCCAGCCGCGCGCCGGTTTCTCCCAGGGATCTGGCCTGGTGCGCCAGAACTGCTTGAGGAGTGCTCGTCAGATACCGCTCGTGGCCGGGCTTCTTTGACTTCACCCCGTTCGTGCTGCTCAAGTCCGCGCTGCCCGAAGCCCAGCTCGACAGCCTGCGCGAGGCGGTGCTGACCTCTCCGTACCTGGCCGCCAACACTCTCAACCACCGCTTTCAGGGCACCCGCGGCTTCTCCGTGGTCTTCACCCGCGAGGGCGATAGCAAGTTGGCCCGCCAGTTCCCCGTTTTCCACGAGTATCTCGGACAGGTGCTGCACCCGAAGTGCAACGCCTTCTTTCTCAATCCTCTGGTCGTGCAGGCTGGCTCGCGCGTGGCCCCCCACGTGGATCGCAGCCTGCGCAGCTTTACCAAACCCGACGAGCCTCCCAATCCGGTCCGCGTGACCGTGCTCTACCTGCAGGTTCCCGACGGTCTCAAGGGCGGCCACCTGATTCTCCACAGTCATCGCCCGCTGGTGGATATCGAGCCGGCGGTCAACAAGATGGTGCTGTTCCGCGGCGACCTGCGCCACGAGGTCACCGAGCTGGTGGCTCAGGAAGGTCAGGAGCGGATCAGCCTGGTGTGCGAGCAATATCGCCTGCCGCCACGTCTCCTGGAGCGTGTTCCCACGTTCGAGATCCGCTCCAAACGCCCGTTCGAGGACTTTCTCCAGGCAGAGCTCACCCCGCACGGTTTGGAAACACAGGCGTAACAATCTCCTCCCGGGCCCGGACTATATTGGGCGAGCAAATCGATCCTGGAGGAACCCCATGCAGATCAGCTCCACGACTCTCAGCAACGTTCGGCCCCAGTCGGCCTGCGGCTGCCATCAGAAGCACGCGCCGAACCCCTCGGGCGACCGCTTCGAGACCCGCGATCAGGAGCCGCCTGCGCCGCCTCCCCAGCAGCCCCCGGCTCCCCAGCCGCCGGCGCCCCAGCCCCCGCCCGCTCCCGAGCCCCCGCCGGAGCCCTCCCCCAACATCCAGGTGCGCGTCTATCCGCAGGACCCGCGCGTCAGCCCCTTCGAGACCATCGACTTCCAGCGCGGTCAGATCGGCGCCGAGTTGGGCGGTGACCGGGTGCGCATCCAGGATATCGGCCACGAGGCCGCCCGTCCGGATGAGAACGGCAACTACCTGTTCGATACCAGCTCGCCCGAGTTCAGCCAGGTGAATGCCCACGCGGTGACCTACAACACGTTGAACCTGATGGAGCAGTATCACGGCGGCGCCATCGAGTGGTCGTTCGGCAGCCCCACGCTGGATGTCGTCCCCCACAAGCAGGAGGGCCGCAACGCCTACTACAGCCGCTGGGAAGGCTCCACCAACTTCTTCTATTTCGACTCGCCGACGCTGGCCAAGCAGGTCAAGACGGCCGACAGCACCGACGTGGTGTCGCACGAGACCGGCCACGCCATTCTGGACGGCCTCAAGCCCGGCTACTTCAGCACCTGGGACAGCGAGACGGGCGGCTTCCACGAGGCGTTCGGCGACTGCACCGCGATGCTGATCAACCTCCAGACCGCTTCCAACCGTGAGAAGGTGATGGATCAGACCGGCGGCAACCTGCGCACGCCCAACATCCTGGCCGGCCTGGCCGAGGAGTTCGGCTTTGCCAACCGCGGCGACAACACCAACCCCGACGACGATGGCAAAGAGTATCTGCGCACGGCGCTGAACGGCTTCAAGTATCAGGATCCGACCACCCTGCCCTCGGGCAAGGGCACCGACACCCTGATGACCAACGAAGTGCACAGTTTCTCGCGCATCTTCTCGGCCGGCTTCTACGATGTGCTCGACGGCGTCTACCAGCAGGGCATCTTCGAGGAGCGCAAGTGCCCCGCTGACGCGCTGAAGTACGCGGCCGACACCGTGGGCCCCATCTTCCTCAAGGGGATCGACCTCTCGGCTGCCAACGAGGCCAAGTACAAGGACGTCGCCCTGGGCATGATCGAGGCCGATAAGCAGAACAACAACGGCAAGTATGGCGATATCATCAAGAAGGCCTTCCTGGATCGCGCCATCCTGACCCAGGAAGACCTCAACCCGCCGGCTCCGCCGCCGCAGCCCCCGGCTCCCCAGCCGCCGGCCCCGCCGACGCCGATTCGCACCAAGGAAGAGGCGCTGGCCTACATCACGGGTAACGCCGAGGCGCTGCAGGTTCCGGCCGACGCCAACTACCAGGTGCAGAACGTTTACAAGAACGGCCGTGGCGAGACCTTCGTCAACGTCCTGATCCCGACCGAGGTCGAGGTGAAGGGTGTGAGCGGCTTCGAGGGCTACACCACCGACGTCAACGGCGGCCTGACGCTGGGCTTCGACAAGGACGGCAAGCTGATGAACCGCAAGTACACCCCGGTCACCGCCGAGCAGGTGGAGCGCGAGATGGTCGGCATCGCCCAGCTCAAGGACACCGGCAAAATCCAGGAGCGCGGCGTGTTCAACAGCGCCGACCCCGCCTCGAGCCTGTTCAAGGGCTACGTGAAGGGCCAGAAACTGGTGCGCGTCCCGACCGCCAACGACTGCTGCTGAGCAGCGCCAAGAAAGGGCTCCCTCGCGAGAGGGGGCCCTTTTTTCATGCCCCGAACGGCGGGGGCTGACCCAGACAAAGAAAGAAGCCAATCTGAAGTTCAGATTGGCTTCTGACCCGCGCGGGCCTGCGCGATTTCGTATGGTCGGAGTGCGCGGATTTGAACCGCGGGCCCCTAGCCCCCCAGGCTAGTGCTCTATCCAGGCTGAGCTACACCCCGTCCAGGTGGAACAGGGGTGAGTATAGCAGAGCACTCCTGAGGGCGCAAGGGAAAACCTCACCGACTTCACTGCTGGGGCAAGATCACCACGCTGCCAAACACACTCTGATTGAGTGAGCTCGTGCCGGGGCTCGCGACCGCGATGTCCACCTTGCCGTCGCCCGTGAAGTCCGCCGCCGTGGCGCCGCCAAACACGGCGTTGGTGGGGCGGTTCTGCCAGTCGCCCGCCAGGAAGTAGAGCGGCTGGTCCAGCGAGGCCGTGGTGGAGCCGATGGCCGTTGTATTGCGCACGAAGGCGAAGTCACTGTTGGGCTCGTCGCCGATCAACAGGTCCGGCAGGCCGTCGCCGCTCACGTCCGTGCCCAGCAAGAAGATGTTGCTGAACGTCTGGTACTGACCGCCGCTGGACGGAATGCCGTTGATCGCAAAGCTCAACGTGCCGCCGGTGGTGGTGTTGAACCAGATGGCGAAGGGATTGGCCAGATCCGGGATGCCGTCTCCGTTGAAGTCCGCGCTCATGATGCGCGGACCCTGGAAGTTGGCGACCTGGAACTGAGCCCCGAAGGACGCGGTCGCGCCCCCGATCGGAGTGGTGTTCGGGAAAATCAGGATCGCTCCGTTGGCCACGACCGCCAGGTCGGGGCTCCCGTCGCCGTCATAGTCGGCCGACAGCACGTCGGTCGGGTTGGTGGTCGCGATATCGAACGGCGCCGCAAACGTCGCCGTGGCGGCGCCGGAAGTGGTGGTGTTAAGCAGCACGCGCGTGAAGTTGCCGCCGCTCAAGAGCACCGCCAGGTCCGGCCGGCCGTCCCGGTTGAAGTCGCCCACGGCGGCTTTGGTCGGCTGGGCGCCCACCGGGGTCGAGCCGAGCGTGAACGAGGGCGTGCCCGCGCCGGACGCGGTCGTGTTGAGCATCGTCGTGAGGTCGTTGGACACGTTGTTGACCACGATGCCATCGGGCAGGCCATCGGTGTTCAGGTCAGCCACGTAGACGGCCAGCGGCTGGGTGCCCGCTGCGAACGGCGTCGCGCTGAAGGTTCCCGTGCCGTTGTTGAGGTAGACGGTGCTGGTGCCGTCGGTGTGGTTGGAGACGATGAGGTCCTCGGAGCCGTCGGTGTTGAAGTCGGCATGCTCCACGTCGCTGCAGCCATTGCCGCTCTGCAGAAAGTTGCCGGTCGAGAAGCTGGCCGTGGTGGCCCCGTTGGGGGTCGTGCCCATCAGCACGGTGGTCATGGCGCCGAACACGTCGCCGGAGCCGACGCACAGATCCAGGATTCCGTCGTTGTTGAAGTCGGCCACGTCGAATCCAAAGCCGTTCTTGCACACCGGGAAGTCGGCGCGCGGCTGGAAGGCGATCACCCCGGGCAGGGCCGAGTTGATCATGACCGAGACGCTGTTCTGGTTATGCGGCGTCAGAGCGTTGGTGTTGTAGTTGGTGCAGGCCAGGTCGGCCCGACCGTCGTTGTTGAAATCACCGACCTGCACGATCCGAGTGCCAAAACCGGTGGCGATCGTCAAAGACTCGGTCATGGCGGGGGGACCGCCGAGCGGAGTCAGGTTGCGCCAGACGCGGACCCGATTCCCCACCTGGTCGCCGCTGGCGACGTCGGGCTTGGTATCGCCGTCGAAGTCAGCGCAGACCACGTCGGCCACGTTGCCCGACGAGGGCGCGAAAGCGACCGGGGTCGCAAACGAGGGGGTGGCGGCATTGGCCGGCGTCGTGTTGAGCGAGACGAAGAGGTTGCCGTTGCCGGCCAGCACCGCGTCGAGACGGCCGTCACCGTCGATGTCCTTGAGGGTCGGGGAGCCTTCGCACTGACCCTGATACAGGTCGGTCGGGGCCGAGAAAGTCGCCACGTTGCTCCCCGAGGTCGTCGTGTTCAAGCAGACCGAGAACCCCTGATTGAAGCCGAAGCCCAGGATGATGTCGGGCAGCCCGTCCTGGTTGATGTCGCCGAACTCGAAGCCGTTGTAGCCGTTGTGGCCGCTGCCGGGAATGTTACTGTTGAAGCTCGAGGGCGGTCCGAAACTGGGCGTGGCCGCACCGCTGGCCGTGGTGTTCAGCAAGACCTCGAACTGCTGGGTGGGGCTGGGGTTGCCCTGGTTGTCGATGATGTCGGGCCGACCGTCGGTGTTGACGTCGGCCACGACGATGTTGAAAGAGCCCGAGTTGGCCGATGGGATGCCAAAGCCGGAGAAGGTGGGGATCAAGGTGCCGGCGGCCATCGTGTTCAGGTAGACGCACGGGCTGCCGGTGTTGATGCCGTCGCCCCCCACGAAGTCCATCCGGCCGTCGGTGTTGAAGTCGGCCGCCACGGCCAGGATCGGGGCCGCAAAGCGGCGGTCGCCGGAGGTAGCGATGTGAGGGAAGTTCTGCTGGCCGAAGAAGGCGACCGGCGGTCCCACCACCGCGAGAATGTTGAAGGTGCTCGAGACGGCGCTGGTCAGACCGGCCGAGGCAGCGGTCAGCTGGTAGCCGGTTCCGGCCGCGTCCAGGTTGAGATTGTTGAAGACGGCCACGCCGTTGACGGCCGTCACGGTCAGGGTGCCGTTCAGATTGGCTCCGCCCGGATTGGTGCTGAGAGTGAGCGTGACGTCGTTGGTCGCCGTGGACACCGTGGTGCCCTGGAAATCTTGAATGACGACCTGCACGGGGGGCGTGATGGTCTGGTTGATGTTGGTGTCGACCGGCTGCACCACGAACGCGACCTGCGTCGGCACGCCGGCAGCGTTGGTGGTATCGAAGGAGCTGCTGGTGACGGTCTTGAGGCCGGTCGAGTTGAACTGGAGCGAGAAGCCGGTGCCCACCTGATCGATGGACAGGTCCGAGAAGGTGGCCACGCCGTTGACGGCGTTCACCGTGAGCGTGCCGGACAGCGTGCCCGTGCCCGTGGCCAGCGAGACGGTGACCGTGTTGGTGGCGTCGGGCACGACCACGCCGTTCTGGTCCAGGATGGAGACCTGGACGGCGGGCGTGATGGCGGCCAGCTGGGCGGTCTGGGTGGGCGGCACGGTGACGGCCAGCGACGCCGGAACGGCGGCGATGTCGAAGCTGGCGCTGATGTCGGAGTTGCGGCTGGTGGCCGCGGCGATGAGCGTGTAGCCCGTGCCCGGATTGTTGATGCTGAGGTTGCTGAAGGTGGCGATGCCGTTGACCGCGTTCACAGTCACCGTGCCGCCCAGGATGCCCCCGGAGGGGTTATTGGCGATGGCGACCGTGATGGCGTCGGTGGCGCTAGCGATCAGCAGGCCATTGCCGTCCTGCACGGCTACCTGCACGGTGCCGAGCGGGTCGTTCTGGCCCGCGCTGTTGGGCTGACCGACGAAGACGAGCTCGCTGGGAATGCCGACCACGGTCTGATCGAAGGGCCGCAGGGTGATGCTGACCGAGGAGGTGGTGTTCTCGGTCACGGTCACCAGCCCGCTCCCGACGTCGAGCACGTTGCCGCTTGCGTCGAGCGTCTCGACCAGGAGCAGCACGTCGCCCACCGGCACCGTGATGGTCACCGTCTGGGTGGCCCCGGTACGGTCCACGGGCACGGTGACCGGCTGGGCCAGCGGCACCTGGGTTACCGGGTCGAGGATATTGATGAGAATGTTGACCGCGGTGTCCGAGATGCGCGCCTGGCGGGCCTGCAGGTCGAACGTGATCTTGGCGCTGCCCGTCTTGCTACCGGTCTGTCCGGTAGGGATGGGCGCGCCTTTGTCGGGAGAGGCGCTGTCGCCGCCTCCGCTGCCGCCGCCCGAGCTACAGGCAGATACGAACAGCGCTCCGATGGCGAGGATGAGAAGCAGCCAGCGACGAGACATGAGAGCCCTCCCGAAAAACGAATCAGTTGACGATGATGGTGATGGAGCCGTTGGGCGGAACGTTGGGGTTGTTGAGGTCGAGGATCAACTCGAGATCCTCGATGGGTTGCAGCGAGATGGCCTGAAAGGCCACGTTGGGCAGCAGGTTGCCCTGCAGGTCGAAAAGTCCCGCCACCACGTTGTAATTGCCGGGCGGCACGTCGGGAATGCGCAGGCGCACCGAGCTATCCTCGGGCTGGGCCTGCACCTGTCCCTGGGCCACGATGACGGTCTGGGTGGGGTCGCTCGGAGAGGGCGCCTGGACCTGAACCACGACGAGTCGCGGCTCGTTCGGCGCGGGCGTGGCGCTGGCCGCCTGGATGCGCTCCGCGGGCTCGGGGGGAGCCGGCATGTCGACCCGCATGGTCACCACGCCGTTCTGGACCGGACCGTTGGGCGGGGCCGGGGTGCCGCCTTCCAGGGTGGAGGAGCCTCCGCAGGCGGTCAGGCTCACCATCGCGACCACCAGCAAAGCAATTGTGCGGCCCAGAACAAATTTTCTCATTCCCCACCCCATCGGCGACAAATTTTTCCCGCGGTTCTCCATACGACAGGCTACTCCTCCGCCGCACTGGCATATTCCTCAAGCCGCCCGGCGAGGGGAGGCCGGAAGTTGGGCAGCGAATCATCGCTCGTGAGGGAATCGCCCGACTGGGTCCCTGTCGACAGTCCCCTGATTCGCCGCCAGGCGTCGGCGGGACGCTGGTTCATCACGGTACTGCTGGCTCTGGCGGCGGCCCACTGGATGCTCCACCAGACCCCGCGCCAGCCCTGTCCCAGAATGCAAGCTTACACACGCCCCAGCCCGCGCGTACGCCTGCGCGAGCACACCCTGCCGCAGACCGTGCTCTTGTTCGACCGCACGCGCGGCCTGCTGGCCGACGTCAGTGGGGGGCTCTGCCAGGACGAGGCCGAGCTGAGGGCCGACGCCCTGTTGGCGGCCCTCGGCGAGCTTCGTTCCGAGACCGAAGGATTGGGCCGGTTGCAGAACAGTCACCGGGAGCTGGCCCAGGCGCTCGTGATCCTCCGCCAGGGCATCACTCGCGACGCCTGGGAGCACTGGAGCCAGGGCTGGACGCTCTGCGAGCAGGCCCGCGACGAGCTGCGGTAGGACCGTGCCCCTCACGCCCGAAGTCGTGAGGCGTGAGTGACGATCCCGTCCGCCTGGAGAAAGATGGGCCTGTCTGGACGGTCATCCTGGACCGGCCCCGGGTGCGCAACGCCGTGGATCGCAATACCGCCGACCGTCTCGCGGCCGCCTTCCGGGCCTGCGACCAGGCTCCCGAAGCCCGCGCTGCCGTGCTCTGGGGCGCCGGCGGCCACTTCAGCGCCGGGGCCGACCTGAAGGCCCTGGCCGAGGAGCGCGGCAACCGCCTCGAAGAGGAGGGCGACGGCCCGCTCGGTCCCACCCGCATGCAGCTGGCCAAGCCCGTCATCGCCGCCATCGAGGGCTACGCCGTGGCCGGAGGCCTGGAGCTGGCTCTCTGGTGCGATCTGCGCGTGGCCGGAGAAACAGCCGTGTTGGGGGTCTTTTGCCGGCGCTTCAACGTGCCCCTCATCGATGGGGGCACCGTGCGCCTGCCTCGCCTGATCGGCCTTTCGCGCGCCCTGGATCTGATCCTCACCGGACGACCCGTGGCAGCGCCGGAAGCCCTCCAATTCGGCCTGGTCAACCGGGTCGTCGCCCCCGGTCAGGCCCGGGCCGAAGCCGAGAAGCTGGCTCGCGAGCTGGCCGCCCTGCCCCAGGAATGCCTGCGCGCCGACCGCCAGTCGGCCCTCGGGCAATTCGACTCGAGCCTGGAGGAGGCCATGCGGGCCGAGTTCCGCAGCGGCACCGCCGCCCTGTCACTCGACGGTGCCAGACGCTTCGCCGGGGGCGAGGGCCGCGGAGGTCAGGCCCTGTGAATTTCGAGCCCGCCCCCTCCCTCACGGCGCTGTGTGCCGAGATCCGCGAGTTCGTGCGGCACCACGTCCAGCCTCTGGAGCCCGAGTTGGACGAGACCCGGTTTCGCCAGCTCCTGCCCGCCCTCGAGAATGTGCGCCGCGAGGTGCGCGCCCGGGGTTGGTGGGCTCCCGCCCTGCCGCGCGAGCTCGGGGGCATGGGGTTGTCGCTGCTCGAGTTCGCCCACCTCTCCGAAGAGCTCGGACGCAGCCCGCTGGGGCACTTCTGCTTCAATTGCCAGGCCCCCGACATCGGCACCATGGAGCTGCTCTCGAGCCACGCCGACGCCGACCAGCGCGCGCGCTACCTCGAGCCGCTGGCCCGAGGCGAGATCCGCAGCTGCTTTTGCATGACCGAGCCCGACTATCCCGGCTCCAATCCCGTCTGGATGGGCACCCGAGCCGTCGAGGAAAGCGACGGCTGGGACCTCACCGGGCGCAAGTGGTTCGCCACCGGCGCGGACGGAGCGACGTTCGCGCTGGTCATGGCCGTCACCGACCCCGAGCACGAGCACGCCCACGAGCGCGCCAGCCTCTTCTTGTTGCCCACGGCCAGCGAGGGCTTTCGCCTGGTCCGCAACCTGCCCGTCATGGGCCCGCCGGGCGAAGACTGGACCAGCCACGCCGAGGTTGCCCTGGAGGGCTGCCGGGCCGAGTCCATGCTGGGCCGGCGCGGCGAGGGATTCAAGCTGGCGCAAGAGCGGCTCGGTCCGGGCCGCATCCACCACACCATGCGGTGGATCGGCATCGCCGAGCGCGCCTTCGAGCTGATGGCGGGCCGGGCTCTCGAGCGCCGGCTGGCGCCCGGGCAACGCCTGGCCGACAAGGAGACGGTGCAGGCCTGGCTGGCCGAGTCCCGCGCCGAGATCGAGAGCTGCCGCCTGCTGGTGCTGCGCACCGCCTGGCGCATCGACCAGAAAGGCGCCAGCGCGGCTCGCGACGACATCTCGCTGATCAAGTTCCATACCGCCGCCATGCTGCAGCGCGTCCTGGACCGCGCCGTGCAGATCCACGGTGGGCTGGGACTGCTCGACGACACTCCCCTGGCGTTCTGGTACCGCAACGAGCGAGCCGCTCGCATCTATGACGGGGCGGACGAGGTTCACAAGACCGCCGTGGCGCGCCGTCTGCTGAAAGGCTACCGGTGAAGGTCGACCGTCCGGGCGAGGTGCGCGACGAGCTGGACGTGTCCAGGCTGTCGGAGTTTCTCGGCCTGCCGGTGACCGTCGAGCAGTTCCGAGGCGGCTACTCCAACCTGACCTACCTGCTCCACACCCCGGAGGGCGATCAGGTGCTGCGCCGCCCTCCCCGGGGCGCCAACATCAAGTCGGCCCACGACATGGAGCGCGAGTTTCGCCTGCTGAGCGCGCTCCACCCCGCCTGGGGCAAGGTGCCCCGTCCGCTGCGCATGGTGACCGACGAGAGCGTGCTGGGAGCCCCTTTCTACCTGATGGAGCGAGTCCAGGGCGTCATCCTACGCGGTCCCGGGGACGAGCGCTGCACTCCCGACCTGATGCGTCGGCTTTCCGAGCAAATTCCCGAGCTTTTGGCCGAGCTTCACGGTCTGCAACTCGACCTGCCGGGCCGGCCGGACGGTTATGTAGCACGCCAGGTGCAGGGCTGGAGCGAGCGCTGGCACCGCGCCGCCACCCACGAGCTGCCTGAGGCCGAGCAAATCACGAGCTGGCTGGCCGCCAACCGCCCGCCCGAGAGCGGCGCCACGCTGATCCACAACGACTTCAAGTACGACAACCTGGTGCTCGACCCGGCCGACCCCACTCGGGTGCTGGCCGTGCTCGATTGGGAGATGGCCACGCTGGGGGACCCGCTGATGGACCTGGGCACCACGCTGGGCTACTGGGTGGAGGCCGGCGATGCGCCTGAATTGCAGGCGCTGGGGTTCGGGCCCACCTTCCGGGCCGGCAATTTGACCCGCGCCGAATTGGCGGATCGCTATGCACAGCTCACCGGCAGGTCGTTCCAGCCCTTTTACCTGGTGTTCGGGCTCTTCAAAATCGCCGTCATCGCGCAGCAAATCTACGCGCGCTGGCGGGCGGGCCACAGCCGGGACCCGCGTTTCGAGCACCTGGATCGAGCCGTGCGCCTGCTGCTCGCGCAGGCGGTTCGTCAGCTGTCGCTGCCATGAAAAAGGCCGCTCTCGCGAGCGGCCTTCGTGTCTCCGCGGAGACCTCGGTTAATCGTCGAACAATCCGCGGATGAGCGTGCCGGTGAAGATCTGGCCATCCAGATTCATCGTCCACGTGCCACCCGGGTCGTTAGCGAAGGGGCCACCGGCCTGGCCGGTCACGGAGATCGGAACGTCACCGGGGGAAGTGGTCGCGTCGCCGATCGGGGCCAGCGCGACGCCGCCCTGGAAAGCGAACCGCGCGTTCGAGCTGTCGAAGGAGCCGGAGTCCATAAAGTTGTCCGTCTCGTCGAACTGCACCTGCACGTCGTCGGGAACGTCCTCGTCGGTCTTGATGGTAACTTTGGGCTTGTTCCCTTCGGTGAAGTCCATCAAATCGGTGTTCGTGCCCGTAAAGGTGAACGTGGCCACCTGGAAAGCGTTCACGCGGGTGCGTCCGCTGAACTGGCCGGCGAAAAATTCGTCAGCCGTGTCAAAATCTTGATTCGGTACGCCAGCCGAGCCCGGTCCACCGCACGAAATCGTGGCCACAACGAACGCCGCAATCAGCGTACGCATCCCCAGGCGGCCAAGCTTACGGATTCCGATCATTACTACCTCCATTAGGTTAGTGACTGAAGGACACAATTTAGCAACGGTCCTTCCGTCTGTTCGGTTAGATCCCTCTTTGGGGCTAGAAATTTTTTCGGGAGGCCGTTGCCAAGCGCCAACAAGCCTTTCAAAACCCTTTCGCGACCCGGTTGGGAGGATTCGTGGTTGAAGGCAATTCACCTTTCCGGTGTTCGATGTTTTTGCACTTCGCCCCCGATGACGAGGAGGTCGCCAACCTTCCCGGCCGCTCCAGGGCCCCGCAGGGACTCCTCGAGCAGCGCCAGGTCGTCAGGCAGCTTGGAGAGCTTGCCCATGGCGCGGGAAACCGCGTTCAATCGTTGCGGGACGGTGGCCCGGCAGTCGGCCACGCGCATCATGAGGTCGCCCTCGCCCACGGCCAGCACCGCGTCGGGGTGGATGCTGTAGTGCGGCGCCACGCCGCGAAAGATGGCCTCGGCGGCCGCGCGCGCCTCGGTCTCGACCCCTTCGCCGCCGCGCATCGACTTCTGGACCGGCCCCATCAGCTTGTAGCCGAGCTGGGCCGGACTGGCCATCGGCTCCTGGTACAGCGCCTGCAGCGCCGTGCGGGCCAGGGCCGCGCCCAGCGGGCCCGTTCCAGCCGCGGCCAGGGCTGCGCCCGCGATGATGCCCAGCCGCTTGAGGTTGCCCGAGGGCAGCTTCTGCAGGAGCTGCAGCCCGTTTTGCGCCAGCGCGATGGTGTCTTGCGCCTCCAGGTGAGGCGCGGCCTGGTTCAGGTCGCCCAGCATGCGCAGCGCGTCCCGCTCGAAGGGAGGGGGCGTACGGCGAACGATCCCGACCTGGGGCTTGTCCTGGAGCACCATGACCCGAGCCTAGGCAGGGTCCCTGAAAGATGCCTGAAAAAGGGGGACTGGGCGTTTGCCCCGGCACGCGAAGGAAAGGCTCGGCATTGCATCATCTTCTGGTCAAGGACCACTGCGAGGCTTATCTGTTCTGGAAGCAACACGGCTTCCAGGGCGCTACCTGCGTGCACGTCGACGCTCACCTCGACGTCGCGGAGCTGCCCGAGGGGCGCACGGAGCGGGGTAGCACCTACATCCCTGGTCTGGGCCTCAACTGCGGGAACTACCTGACTCCTGCCCTCCGGGAAGGGATCGTGACGCACCTGGTCTGCGTCCTGCCCGACTTCATGGAGCTCTCGCTTGTGGCCGGACAGCGCGAGCTGCAGTCGTGGGCGGACCTCAGCCTGTCGGAGTATCGCAGCCTCGAATGGCGAGACGGGCGCGTGGAGGGCGTGCTCAAAGGCCGCCGGATCACGCTCTGTCGGGCGGAGAACCTGCCCGAGCTGGGGCGCCCCCTGTTGCTGGACATCGACCTGGACTACTTCGTCAACGACGCGCGCGAGATCTGGCGCCGGCCCGAAGACCTGAATCTGGCCCTGGAGCCGGACGCGCTGACTGTCGCCTACTCGGTCGAAGGCGGCTACCTGCCTCCCGAAGCGACCTGGATGGGGCCGGCCGTGCTGAAGGCCTACGGGATCGACCATCCCGGGCTCGAGGTGCCCGAGAGCCCGCTGGATCGGGGCTCGGCGCTGTTCCGCCTGGGCCATGTGGCGGAAGCCCTGGCCGAGCTGGCTCGCGTGGACAGCCCGGAGAGCCGTTACCTGCAGGGGATGATCGCCTACCGTCGGGGTAATTTCGACCGCGCGGCCGAGCTGCTGGAGCAGCCGTTCATGCGCGGAGCGGCGCTGTACCGCGCGGAGCGCTACGTGGAGGCGGTCCAGGCGCTTCAGCAGGCCATCAAGAGTAACCCCACCCCGGACGCGCTTCACCTCTTCGGCATGGCCTGGGTGGGCGCGGGCCGGCCCGATCAGGGGGCGCGCTGGCTGCAGACTGCTCTGCGCCAGGCCCCTGACCGCCTGGCCGCGCAGATCCTCAAGCACGAGCTGGGATTGCCCACGGAGATCGAGCCCGCGGGTTTGCGGCGAAGAGTTCCACCGTGATGAAACGGGAGCAGGTGTGGGAGGTGGCACGGCGGATCCCGCGTGGGCGGGTGTGCTCCTATGGCCTGATCGCGGAGGCCCTGGGATGGCCGCGCGGGGCGCGCCAGGTGGGGTGGGCCATGGCGGCCGCACCGGACGACGTGCCGGCTCATCGCGTGGTCAACCGCGACGGGGAGCTGACGGCGCGCCACGTCTTTACCGGCGGACCGGATGAGATGGCCCGGCGGTTGCGCGCCGAGGGGATCAAGGTCGAGGGAGATCGCGTGGTGGATTTCCGCCGCCTGGTGTGGGACCCGCTCGATCAGGAGACGTAGGCGCAGAGCAGCGGCACGCTGACCTCGTCGGCGAAGTGGCGATAGAAATACCAGCCATACCCGTAGGGATGGGCCTCGAGGAAGGCCTGACCGGCCTGCGTGAGAGATTTAGCCGTCAACCCGCTGGGCGGAAAGAACCGGCCGCACAGCTGGCCCAGCTCCTGAGCGCGGGCGTGCAGGAAGGGCTGCGGGTCGCCGCGCCAGAGGTCGGGGTCGACGGGGGGGCGGGTGGCCAGCTCGTCTCCGATGGCCTGCAGGGCGGCCTGCATCTTCTCGCGGGTGGCCGAGGGCATCGCGGGCACCAGCATCAGCTCGGGAAAGCGGAACGAGTACCAGTAGCCGATCGAGCACACCATGGCCGTCTCGGGCATGAGCACCGCCGTGAAGCCGTGCTTGAGAATATTCGGGAGAAACCCCAGATGCCGCATCGCCCCCATCGGGTCTTGCTGGGCGAAGTACTTGAACCGCTGCGTCAAGTTTTCGACGGGATCCTCGCGCAACAATTGCGCGAAACGCTCCAGCGTGGGGGCGTCGGCATCGAAGTCTTCAAACGGCTCGAAGGCGGGCATCAGCCCGGGCCTTCGAACCCTCCGCTTCCGTCTCCCGTCTGCCGTCAGGCGGCCGAGAGTTGGACCCGGTGGCCGCCGACCCCGTGCGAGAGGCTGAGAATGGGATTGGCCGGCAAGCTTCCGGGATAGTGCTTGCGAAAGAAACTGGCGGCCTCGTGCAAGATGTGCTGGAACTGGGCCACCGAGAACAGGCTCTCGCTGACCAGTTGGATCTCCCCCTGCTGGACCACCACGGTGCCCACGCGCTCGAGCTCGAAGCCGGTCGCGTCCTCGCGATACAACTCGACCTGGGCGCTGCAATAGCCCTCCTGGGCCTGGTGCTGGAACTTGAGATCGCCGTCGAACATCTATCTGACAAGCCTTTCGGTAGAGAGTCGCTACCTGTGACGGCTTATTATGCGTCGGAAGTTCCCGGAGCCAACAGAGACCGCGCTCCCACGGGCAAGAGTATGGGCGTACCTGGGCATAAAAAAGCGCGCCGCGACTATTACTAGCCGCGACGCGCTGCCCTCTTCTTCAATCGTTGCGTTTCTTCTGACCTCATCATACCCGCAATCGCCTCCGGCAGTTAGGCCCGCAAGTCCCGACCCGCCCGGTACAGAAGTCAAAAAGAAATTTTCCGGCCGACTGAACTTTTCCCTGACCACCGCTCTCCTATGGGTGAACCACAAACTCAGGGAGAACCATGGTGAACGAATATGCAGCCCAGATCCCGTTGGGCGCCACGTGGCTGGCGGGGAGCCCCCCCGCCGTGACGCGCAGCGAACGCCTCGAGTCACTGCTCGAGAGGCTTCAGCGCGGTGACGCCGCGGCGCTGGAAGCCTTCATCAGCCAGACCCAGGCGATGGCCTATCGCCTGGCCTACTCTATCCTGGCCGACCGCGATCGTTGCCAGGACGTCATGCAAGAAGTCTACCTCACGGTCTACCAGAAGATCGGCCAGTTGCGCGAGCCGGCCGCCTTCAAAGGCTGGTTCTCGCGCATCCTCATCAACCGTTGCCGCCAGGAGCTGCGCGGGCGCAAGTTCGAGTCTCTGGACGAGCTGCCCGAGTCGAAAGCCCCGAGCCTTGACGGAATGGCCGACCGCGTGCACGATCGGATGCAAGTGCAGGTTGCGATGGCCGAGCTAGCGCCCCACGATCGGGCGATGCTTACCATGCGCGAGGTTCTCGAGCTCTCCTATCAGGAGATCGCCGAGAGCCTCGAAATTCCCCTGGGAACGGTTCGCTCGCGACTCTTCCACGCCCGCCAGCGTTTGCTGGGCGTGTTGAGTCGTCAAAACCAAAGCGACGACAGGAGCGGTCGTCAGGATAGGAGCATGCGCTAATGGCCTGCCTGGAACAACTCGAATGCATGTCGGCCTTGCTCGACGGTGAGCTCACGGCCGAGGAAACCACCCTGCTGCAGCGCCACCTGGCGACCTGCCCCTCCTGCAAACGCGCCTTCGAGGCGATGACCGGCCTGGGGTCGACCCTGACCACCGCCGAGCCGCCCGAGCTGCCCAGCGACTTCGCCCGCAAGACGGCCGATTTCGTGCGCGAGCACGCCTTCCCCCAGGGACCCCCGCCCCCGCCGGCGCGCACCCGCCGCTGGTTCGAGGGCCTCTGGACGGGGCAACATCCCATTCTGGCCCTGGTGGGAGCCCGGCGCCGCCGGCCCAGCCTGCGCGCGTCAGAGATGCTCAAAGCCCTGGCCATCTTCGCGCTGCCGGCCCTGGCTCTGGCGATCTTCCGCGACGGCATGCCTTTGATGAACTTCGTGCTGGTGTCGGGTCTGGGCCTGATGGTGGCCGTGCCCGTCTACTACTTCAACAACGAGATCGCGCTCCTCAGCTCGCTGATCAAGGGGCGCTGCCTGGAAGAGGTGCTGGGCACCTCGCTCGAGCCCAGGTCGACGGTGGACGCGCTGGCGGTCAACAGCCTGCGACCCATCCTGAAGGCCATCCTGCCCGTCGCTCCCGTGCTTCTCCTGGGCGCGCTGGCCATGCCCACGAGCCAGCAGGTCAACCTGGCGCCCACCGAGGCTGATCACCGCTGGATCGTGATGGCCGCAGCCGTCTGGCTCCCCCTGACCCTGGGCTTGTTCTTGTCCGCCTCCTACATTTCGATGGCCTGGCGCATCTGGTGTCGGTCGACCCGCCTCTCGGTGGTGGGCGGTCTGGCTCTGGCTCTGGCCGGGACGACCATGCTGTTGGGTAAAGCGGCCATTCCGGCGGCCATCCTCGTCGCGGCGCTCTACACCCTGGTCGCTCGCCGGCTTGCCATCGTGGGCCTGGAGCATCCCGAGCAGGTGACGCGCCTCAACCAGACCACCCGGAAGGCGCGCCGCAACCGCTTCCTCAAGCTGTGGAGCGACAACCCCATCACCGCCCGCGAGGTGTGGCGCGTGTCCGGTAGTGTTCCCGGGGGCCTGGCCGGCATGTTCGCCTGGCGCCTGACGCTGATCACTCTCCCGCTGCTGTGGTCCTTCTGGGCCATCACCCGCCCCTACGGCGAGCAAGACTTCGCGTTCTGGCTGGGTGTGTCCGGCTTCTCCTTCCTGCTGTTCGTCCGCGCCGCTTACCGCACGCTGGGCTCGGTGCTGACCGAGCGCCAGCAGCAGACCTGGGAGCCCCTGCTGCAGACCGACCTGGGCGCCGCCCGCTTCGTGCGCGGCTGGCTCGAGGTCGCCTTCCATACCGTGATGCTCGAAGGACTGGTGGGCGCGGTCGCGCTGACGCTGTTCGCCTGGCTCATCCCGGCCGTCGTCACCAGCAACGACACCGTGGCCGATGCGCATCGGGTGGCGCTGTTGGTTCCCTGCGTGCTGCTCTTCTGCACCCTGGTGGGCGCCCTGACCGGAATGGCTCTTTCGGCCTCGTCCCGCAGCCTCAACGAGGCCTCTCAGCGCCTCGGGCTCTGCTCGGTCCTGTCGCTGGGCGGCTGGCTGACCCTGTGGGGCGTGCTGCTCTCGGGCGGCTACCTGCTGGCTCTCAACTCCTACTCCGACACCGGCAGTATGTTCTGGAACGACTTCGTGCAGCACGACGCTCCCCTGGCGGCGGCCCTCTTGACGGCCCTGGGTCTGATGCTCTGGAGCAACGCCGTGCTGCGCCGCGAGGTCACCCGCCTGGAAGCCCAGCCCACGAGCTCCAAAACACGCCTGCGCTTCACCTATCCCCTCCCGGTGATGCTCATCGAGCTCGTTGGAGTGTGCCTGGTGAGCTACCTGAGCCTGCTGCTCACCGTGCTGGTCAGCGCCCGCTACGCGCTCGATCGCGACGAGACCATCGGCGTGGTGATGCTCGTCGGCGCCCTGATCGCCTATTACGTGCTGGTGCGTCTGCCCCTGGCCACGCTGGTCGAGCTCGTGCGCGGCTCTCTCTGGAGCGTCCCGCTGGGTCTGGCCCTGGGCGCGCTGGCCGGCTGGTCCCTGCAGCTGCTGCCGGTCGTGCTCAGCTACCTCGCGGCCCGCAAGGTCATCTACAGCAACACGTGGATCGACGGAAGCGTGCCGTTCGTCGCCTCGGTCGGCCTGGTCGTCCTGGGCGGATTGCTGGGATACCGCGAAGCCCGGCGCGCTCGGTCCACTCGCCGACCCGCGCTGAAGCTCCGACTGGCCTTGTCGGGCTCCCTCAGCCTGCTCGTGCTGGGCGGCACCGCCTGGAGCCTGCTCACGCTGTGGAACGTCAAGGTCCAGGACCCGGCCGCCGTGGCCGAGATTCGCAACCGCACCGAGCAGCGCTTCGCCCGCCTCCAGGCGGTCGAGCCCGACGAGAACGGCTACACCGAGCTCGAGGAAATGCTGATGGACCGCGTCAATCCGACCAGTCGCTATGCCGATTGGAGGGACCTGGGCAACCTGGACGAGGACCAGGCCGACGCGACGTTGCTCAAAGTCCTGCGCACGGAGAAAGGGGTCGATGCCCGGGCCCGCTTCTCCGGGGTGTTGCCCCGTCTCGAGCACGCTCTGTCCAAACCAGCCTTCTCCTACCATCAGGAGCTGGACGCCCGCAGCCTGCTGCCGAACTTCATCCTCATCCGGCAGATGGCTCGCGGTCTCGCGACCCTGGGCTTCGCCGAGGAGAGCGAGGGCCACCTCGACCAGGCCGTGCACCATTATCTCCTGGGGCTCAAGTGGGGCGACCGGTGCTCGGGCCAGGGCACGCTCATCTTCGAGATGATGGCGGTGGCCGTGGAGGCCATCCCGGCCGAGCGACTGCTCTCGCTCGAGACCAGCCACAAGCTGACGGCCGAGCAGTATCGCGCCATCATCCGACAGGTCGAGAGCACGCGTTTCGGTCCGAATTCGGTGGCTGAGGCTCTGGAGGCCGAGCTGGTCTACTCCTGCCGACTGCTCGAGCTGTCCCCGAAGGAGCGCGGTCAGGCCGAGTCGGCCCTGGGCGTGCCCGCGCCGCAAGCCTACCTCGACTACGAGAAGGCCAACCTGTGCAACTACTTCGCCGAGGCCATCCCGGCGGTGCGGCGCTCCCGCGTGACGCAACCGGCCACCCCGACGGGTCATCTCAGCCTGCTGGCCTCGGTGCTGGTGCCGAACTATACCCGGGCGCAGCAGCAGATGATGGCCAACCTGACGCGGCTGGAGGCCATCCGGACCATCGCCGCGCTGGAGCTCTACCGGATCGACCACCGCGCTTACCCCGCCTCGCTCGACTTGCTCGTGGGCCCGTACCTCGAGAGCAAGCCGATCGCCTATATCGCCTACGACCAGCAGTTCGTCTACCGGCCCGGTTTCGAGTTCGAGCTGTCCTGCAACAGCCCGCTGAAGGGCGCCTCCTGGAAACGCGAGGACTGGAAGTTCTACCCCTTCGTCAGCAAGCGAACGCGTTAACAAAACACCCGGGCCGCTCCGTGTGAATCGGAGCGGCCCGGGCTCGCTGAAGCTTATGGATTCAACCGGCTACGTGACCGATCGGCCCTGAACCGCTCGCGAAGCGAACGAGATGATCAGGAGAATCAGGAACACGAAGAACAGAATCTTCGCGACTCCCGCCGAGGCCGAGGCGATGCCTCCGAACCCGAAGAAAGCGGCGATCAGCGCGAGGATGAAGAAAGTCAGTGCCCAGCTCAACATTGGTGTGGTCCTCCGGTAATGTTGGCCGCCTTTGACCGCGGCTCCTGACCAAAGAATAACGCCCGGCCCCGCTTTCCAGCAGGGTCGGGCGTCATCTTTCGCGGCAGTACGTCTGTCAGGGGTTGAGCTTGATGGACCGTTTGGGACCCTGGTGGCTGACCACTCCGTCTTCCATGGCCGCTCCGTGCTGAGCCGCCAACTCGGCCTCGTGGGCTCGACGCGCGGCCTCGGCTTTGGCGTTGGCGTCGGCCTCCTCGCGCTCGGCGGCCGCCAGAGCGTGCTGGCGCACGATGCAGAGATAAGCGATGCGCACCAGCTTGACGTCATCTTCCGAGCGCAGGCGCTGGTGCAGGTAGTGGGTCACGCCCGAGAGGCCCCCGAACAGGCGGCGCCAGCCGGTCTTGGGCTGCACCAGCACGGTGGTCGCCTCCTCACCCTGGGCCACCTTGTCGCGCGCTTCCAGCACCAGGCCTTCCAGCGCTCCGGCGCTGCTCAAAGTGAGCTCGGCGGCCCGCATGGCCGCGCTGGTCTCGTCGGTGGGCTTGGTCTGGTCGGGCTGAGACTTCAGTCCGACATCCATCTGGTGGCCCCAGAACTTGGAGTTGACCTTCTTGAGCAGGTCGTTCGCGCCGTCCGGCGAGACCCCCAGCTCGTGGCAGACATCGCGGAACAGCTTCTCCTCCTCGACGGCGAAGCGGCCGTCGGCCAGGCTGATCACCAGGGCCAGCGTGAGGGCCTGTCCCAGCTTGTCCGGCTTGGCCTTGAGCAAAGCGAGGGTGGGCTTGAGGTCTTCCATCAGATCGGCTTCGCAATCGCGCCGGTGGCAGCGGGCGTGCCAGTCTTGCACCAGCTTCTGGCGGGCGGCGGCGGAGGGCACGGCCAGGCTGGCGATCTTTTCGAGCAGCTTGAGCTTGGGGGCCACCGCATCGCCGGGGCCGATGGCCACCAGAGCCGAGGCCAGGTGCCAGGCGGGGGTGAGATACTCGGCCGCGTCACCGGCCACTTTCACGCGCACGCTGCGCTCGAGCTCGTTGACGTCGGTGCCGGCGGCCACGTCCAGTCCGAACTCCCTGGCGATCTTCTCCAGGGCGGCGCGCTCCACGGCGTCTTCGTCCACCGAGCTGGCGCCCACGCGTTTGGCCACCCAGACCAGGACGGCTTCGTGGATCTCGTCCGACTCGGCCTCGGGATCGAATCCCACCATCTTGGCCAGCTCGGCCAGTTCGGCGGTGCCCATCAACTTCAGGCCCTTCAGCATGGGGAAAAGTCCTCCCGGGGTGTGGATGCAGCCGCCTTCGGGCATTGCGATCAAGGGTCCTCTTGTCGCGATCGCGAACCGCGCTGTCATGCTGTCGCTGGCCGGGATCACCCGCTCTTTTCCGGGCGTTCAGGCTTTGTCCGGGGTCGACTTCCAGCTCGAGAAGGGCGAGTTGCACGCGCTGATGGGCGAGAACGGCGCGGGCAAATCGACGCTGATGAAGATCGTGGGGGGCGTGCTGCCCCCGGACACGGGCCGCATGACGCTGCGCGGCCACGACTACCGTCCCCGCACGCCCCGCGAGGCCAAGAAGCTAGGCATCGGCTTCATCCATCAAGAGTTGAACCTGGTGGACGAGCTGAGCGTCGAGGAGAATCTCTTGCTGGGCGCCCTCCCCCATCGGCTGGGCGTGGTCGACCGCGGGCAAATGCGCCGCCAGGCGCGCGAGGCCCTGGAGCTGCTGGGCGAGGACCTGCCCCTGGACGTTCCCGCCCGGGCCCTGAACGTGGGCCAGAAGCAGATGTTGGAGATCGCCCGGGCGCTCTACGGGCAGGCCGAAATCCTGATCATGGACGAGCCTACCGCCGCCCTCAGCGAAAAGGAGGCGCGTCAGCTCTTCGCCGCCATCGCGCGCCTCAAGCAGGCCGGGACGGGGATCATCTACATCTCGCACCGCATGGAGGAGGTCTATGCGCTCAGCGACCGCCTCACGGTGCTGCGCGACGGCGCCAGTAAAGGCACCTGGAAGCTGGGCGAGATCACCCCCGACGAAGTGGTGCGCCAGATGGTGGGACGCGAGCTCGAGGCCCTGACGGTTCCCGAACGCGAGCCACCCGGTGAGGTCGTGCTGGAGGTGCGCGGGCTGACGCGCGAGCCCGCCGTGCGCGATGTCAGCTTCAGCGTGCGGGCCGGCGAAGTCGTGGGTCTGGCGGGGCTGGTGGGCGCGGGACGCACCGAGATCGCGCGGCTCATCGCGGGCGCCGACCGGGGACAGGGAACCATCGCGCTGGCGGGCACACCCGTGCGCATCGATTGCCCGCGCGATGCCATCCGGTGCGGCGTGGGGCTGGTGCCCGAGGACCGCAAGACGCAGGGCCTGGTGCTCGGGCTCGGGGTGGACGAGAACCTTGGAATGGCCTCGCTGCCCCGGCGCGGACCTTTCGTGGCGCTCGGGAAGCTTTTGGAGCTGGCCGGGCGCTACATCGCCGAGCTGCGCATTCGCGTCTCGGGCCCGGCTCAGCCGGTCGGGACGCTCTCGGGTGGAAACCAGCAGAAAGTCGTGATGGGCAAGTGGCTGGCGCGCCAGTCGCGGCTGCTGATTCTGGATGAGCCCACGCGGGGCGTGGACGTGGGCGCCAAAGCCGAGCTCTACCGCGTCATCGAGAATCTCGTGAAGGCGCGCGCGGCGGTGCTGCTGATCAGCTCCGAGCTGCCCGAGCTGCTGCGATTGTCGGATCGGGTGCTGGTCGTATCCGCGGGCCGGTTGGTGGCCGAGTATTCGCGCGCCGAGGCGGACGCCGAGAAGATCTTGCAGAGCGCGCTGGCAGGCCTGGCGTGAAGGTCTTGAGCCGCCTGGCGCCCGCCCTGGCCCTGATCGCCCTGTGCGCCTGGCTCAGCCTGATGACGCCCACCTTCCTGACGGGGGACAACCTGACCAACGTGCTGCTGCAGTCGGCCATCAACGCGGTGCTGGCGGCGGGCATGACCTTCGTGATCCTGACCGGTGGCATCGATCTCAGCGTCGGCTCGAGCCTGGCGCTGGCCGGGATGCTGCTGGGCCGCCTGCTGCACCAGGGCTACCCCTGGCCGGTGGCCGTGCTGGGCTGCCTGGCGCTGGGAGGCTTGCTGGGCCTGATCAACGGCCTCTTGATCACGCGCGGCAAACTGCCCCCGTTCATCGCCACGCTGGGCATGATGAGCGCCGCCCACGGTCTGGCGCTGGTGTTCAACGGCGGACGGCCCGAGTCGGGCTTCGCGCCGAGTTTCCTCCAGTTGGGCCAGGGCCCGAGCCTGCTGACGATCATGGGCACGGTCTACCTGCTGTCCTGGGTTACGCTGCAACGCACGGTCTTCGGACGCTCGCTCTACGCGGTGGGCGGCAACGAGCAGGCGGCCTGGCTCTCGGGTATCCCGACGGATGCGGTCAAGACGGCCGTCTACGTGCTGGCGGGCGTGCTCAACGGCGTGGCCGCCACCATGCTGACCGCCCGGCTCGATTCCGCCCAGCCCACCGCCGGCACCGGCTACGAGTTGGACGCCATCGCCGCCGTGGTCATCGGAGGCACCTCGCTGGCCGGAGGGCAGGGGAGCGTGATCGGCACGCTGTTGGGAGCCCTCATCATGGGCGTCCTGCGCAACGGGCTCAACCTGCTGCGGGTCGACTCCAACATGCAGCTGGTGGTCATCGGCGTGGTCATCGTGCTGGCCGTGCTGCTCGACCGCGCCCGGGGCCAGCTGGGCACGCCGAGGGCCCGCCTGCTGCTGGGGGCGGCCGTGGTCGTCGTCTTCGTCGGGTCCTTCCTCTGGCGCCTGAACGCCCGACCGCCCCAGGTCGAGATCGCGATGGTCTTCAAGACCAAGAACAACCCGTTCTGGGTCGACATGGAGCAGGCGGCCCAGGAAGCGGCTCGCAAGGCTGGCGTCAAGCTCACGGTGCAGGCACCCGAGCGCGAAACGGACGTCGAGAAGCAGATGCAGATCGTGGAGAACCTGATCCAGGCGCACGTCAGCGCCATCGTGCTGGCCCCGTGCGGCTCGCGCGAGATCGTGCCGGCCATCAAGAAGGCCAACGAGGCGGGCATCCCGGTACTGATCGTGGACACGCGCGTGGACGAAGAAGCGGTCAAAGCGGCCTCGGCGCAGGTAGAGACGTTCATCGGCTCGGACAACCTCAAAGGGGGCCAGCTCGCGGGCGAGTTCATGGCCGCCCGGCTCGGCGGCAAGGGACGCGTGATCGTGCTCGAGGGCATCGCCGGTCACGAGACCGTGGAAGCGCGCAAAGACGGCTTCGTGCAGGCGCTCGCGAAGTTCCCCTCGATGACGGTGGCCGCCTCCCAGACCGCCAACGCCGAGCAAGAGAAAGCCTTCAACGTCACCCAGAACCTGCTCCAGTCGGACCCGAACATCCAGGGCATCTTCGCCGCCAACGACGTGATGGCGCTGGGAGCGCTGCAGGCCTGCAAGCAGATGCGCCGGGACGACATCGTCATCGTCGGGTTCGACGCCTCGGACGACGCCCGCGCCGCCATCAAAGAGGGCACCATGGCCGGCTCGGTGGCCCAGTATCCGCGCGAGATGGGCCGCCTGGGCGTGGAGAGCGCCCTGGAGCGGCTGAACGGCAAAACCCTGCCAGCCTACATCCCCACCAAAGTCGACGTCATCGACCGGAGCCGCCTCTGAGCGACTACCTCGACGCGCTGCGCCACGAAGGCCAGTTCGACTCGCAGGGCGAGTTCTCCATCGACGTCAGCCAGGCGCTGGCCAGGCTGCGCCTGCACCAGCTGGCCCAGCCCGGCGATTATGCGCTCAAGCTGGTGCAGTGGGCCGTGGGCACCAGGGCCCTGCGGGTGGACGTGCGCGCGAGCCGGCCCGAGTTCGTGCTCGAGCACGACGGCGAAGCGACCTCGCCCGAGGATCTCAAGCAACTTCTCCCGCGCGCGCTGGGACGTGAGGACACGCCTTTGCGCGACCTGGCCATCGGCGTCAACGCCGCCCTGAAGCTCGGGCCGGTCCAGGTGCAAAGCGGCGCCTGGCTCCTCGAGCTGGAAGTGGGGAGGGAGGAGCTCAAACAGGTTCCCGCCATCGACCGCACCCGGGTCCGCGTGCGCCGCCCCCCGGGCCGGTGGCTCGACTTCTGGCTGGGGACCGCCGAGCAACGCGCTCTGACGAGGCTGTGCCGATTCGCTCCCGTGCCGCTGCTCGTGAACGGCAGTCTGGTCCAGAGGGAGCTGTCCCCCGACGCCCTGGGCGGAGCCCAGGGCAATATGATCAGCTACTACGAGAAAGACTGGCGCTGGTGGAAGCCCGACGGCCTGATGCCGAACACGAGCAGCTACGCGGTGCCGGGCAGTCACCACGTGGTCGAGCTGCGCATCCCCGGACCGGGGATCGGGCTCTTGCCGTCGCGGGCTTCCTTTCTGTTGCGCAGTCCCAACGGAGACCTGGAGCTGCCTCCGCCCCCTCCGGTCTATGGCATACTCCAGCGACGCATCCGTCCTCCGGTGCCGACGCTCGAAAAGGTCAGCGTCTTTTTGGGGACGCCGGCCCTCCCCCTCCTCACCCAAACCGAGGTCCGGAAAGCGCTGGAGAGATTCCCCGTGCGCCAGCCTCCGCCCACGGGAATCACGCTGGTGCACCGGGGGGTCACGGTGGGAATGCTGCCCTCGTCCAGTTTCGTGGGCGCCTGGGCACTCCATCACACGGGTTTCGACCTCTCCAGCCTCCAGCTTCAAGACGACGACCGGCGCCGTGCGGAGACTCTGGTCAACGAGATGTGCGAACGCCTCATCTCGCACCTTTTGCAGACCTATTCGGTCGCCACGCTCAAGCACGCTTTGCAGGCGGCCTGGCTGGACGCACACGCGAGGCGTCAGGGTCGAGGGGCGCGAACACCCTGACATGGATGATTTGAGAAGGCTCCGCGAGGAATGGACTGCCGAGAGCGAGCGCCACTGGCGCGAATCGGAGGGGCGCAAGGCGCGCTCCGAGGGGCGAGAGGAGCCGCACATTCAGGCGGCCAATCCTATTGAAAGACTCTTCCTGGCCTATCGCGAGGAGAGCGAACGACGCCTCAAAGCGCTCGAAGCGGAGGTTCACGACCTTCGAGAGCGCGTGCGCGAATTGGAACGAGGGAAAAATGAACCTGCGTAAATTCTGGCTGACCATGCTGCTCGGCGCCGCGGCGCTGGCCCAGTCCGGGTGGTTCGAGAACAGCTTCTGCAAAGTCCAGGTGCCCACCGGCTGGGCCCAGGTCGAGAGTGACCGAACCGCGCTGGTCCGGCTCTACACTCCCGCCGACGCCAACCCCAACGGGGGTGAGAAGGCGCACATCGATATCGAGGCGGGGACCGTTTCGGGCGGCCTGGGCATGGACATGTTCGGCTACATGGAGAAGGACGAGGCCGAGCGCGATTACCCCAACATGCCCCTCAAGGTCTCCAAAGAGTACAAGCTGGGCCGCAGTCCCGGCCACCGCTTCGAGTTCGTGGGCAAGCACAACGGCAAGGACATGACCATGGTCGAGGTCTTCACCATCGTCGGCGACAAGTCATACACGGTCACCTACCTGGCCGAAACCAGCCAGTACAAGCGCGACAGCTCCACTCTCGAGAGCGTCCTCCGCTCCTTCACCGGCCGCTAGGCTCTCCCATCTTCAAAGAACTTTCAGGCGGCCACTCTAAACTGGGCCTTGATGTCGCCCATCGCGCTCTATCAGCGTTACGTCAGCCGCGAGTTCAACGGGGCTCGCGGGCGCTGCTGCCATTACACGCCCACCTGCAGCCAGTACGCGCGCGACGCCATCGAGGCCCACGGACTGCGCGAGGGCGGCGAGATGGCCTTCATGCGCTTCATGCGCTGCATGCCCGACGTGCAGACGACCGGCAAAGACGAGGTTCCCGGCGCCCATCACGAGCACTGCGGGGTGCGCGCGCCCGAGTTCGTGGCGCGCCCGGACGTGTCGCGGGGAGCCAGACTGGCCGCGGGAGCGGCGCGGGTGCTGGGCAAGGTGCTCGGAGGGCTGGGCGCGGGCCTCGCCGGCGCGGTTGGGGGGGCCTGCCTGGGCGGCTATCTGGGCGCCAAAGCGGGGCAGGGCCAGCAGGCGATGGACGATTTCCACGGGCGCGTGGCCGGCCAGCACAGCCCCGATTCACTCAAAGGCTTGCAGCGCATCGAACGCGCCACCTGCGGGCTGGGCCGGTTGACCCACAGCGTGGTTCTCGGGGCCATCGGAGGCGCGATCACGGGCGCTCTGGGAGGATTTCTCGCCGTCGGCAAACTGGGCTGGGAGATGGGCGGAACCCTCGGAAAGAACGCGACCCTGGACCTTCTGGGCCAGGGTCGCGAGTCGACCTGAGCGCGAGCTACCAGCGGCCTCCGCCGCCGCGGCCACCACCGCCGCCGCCACGGCCCCCGCCGCCACCACCACCGCCGCGCTGCGACTGGAAGCAGTCGGAGCAATAGACGGGACGGTCACCACGAGGCTGGAAGGGCACCTCGGTCTGCTTGCCGCACTCGGCGCAGGTCACGCTGAACAACTGGCGGTCGCGGCGCTCGAAGCCGCCTCCTCCGCCACCAAAGCCTCCGCCGCCGCCGCCGAAGCCGCCACCTCCGCCTTCGCGAAAGCCGCCGCCACCGCCGCCGGGTCCGCCGTCACGAGCGCGCTTGCGGGCGCTCCGACAGGGAGGACAACGGCCGGGCTCGTTGGAGAAGCCTTTGGCAGAGTAAAACTCTTGCTCGCTGGCAGTGAAGGTGAAACTCGCGCCACAGTCGCGACAGGTGAGGGTCTTGTCCACGAACGACATGCTGGAACTTCATGACTCCTTGATGGTATGGGCAAGGTGGACTCTGACCTCGCGCCCCGAACGCGGAACCCAGGAGTCATATTCCGAACGATGCCTGACTCCAGGATACACTTTGTTAACAAACCTGACAAGAGGGGCGAACATTCAATGACTCCTTCCCTGTTGTGGTTCCGGCGCGATCTGCGCCTCACGGACCATCCGGCCCTGAGCGCCGCGGCGGAGGCCGGACCGATCATCCCGGTCTTCATCCTGGACGACGCTCTTTTGAAGGGGAAGTGGCCGTCCCCCAACCGGGTTCACTTTATGCTGGCCTGCCTCAGAGTTCTGGCGTCGCAGCTCGAAGAAAAGGGAAGCCGGCTGATCGTTCGGCACGGCCATCCCGCTCGCGTGCTGCGCGAGCTCGTCGAGGAGACGGGCGCGACGCGGGTGCACTGGCAGCGCGACTACGGCCCGTATGCCCGCAAGCGCGACGCCGCCGTGGCCGAGGCGGTCCCCCACCAGGAGCACGCGGGCCAACTGATCTGCGAGCCCGAGGACGTCCTGACCGGCGAGGGCAGGCCCTACTCGGTCTTCACCCCCTACCGACGCCGCTGGGAGACCGTGCCGCGCCGCAAAGTTCTGCGTGGCCCGCGCGCCCTTCAGGCTCCCGACCATTGGCCGCGCAGCGACAAGCTGCCCGAGGCCAGAGCGGTCAGCGAGCTGCCGGCGGCCGGCGAGCCCGAGGCGCGCAAACGCCTGGCGGCCTTCGTTCCCAAAGCGAAAGATTATGCCGAGCAGCGCAACTTTCCGGGGGTGAACGGCACTTCCCACCTCAGCCAGGACCTGCGCTGGGGCCTGCTCTCCCCGCTCGAGGTGGCCGAGCGCTGCGACGCCTCGGACACATACGTCAGCGAGCTGTGCTGGCGCGACTTCTACTACCACATCCTGTGGCATCACCCGCGCGTCGTCGACCATGCGTTTCGCGAGGACCTCGACAGGGTGCGCTGGCACTCCGATGGAGAGCTGCTGGAGGCCTGGAAGGAAGGCCGCACCGGCTTTCCCATCGTGGATGCCGCCATGCGCCAGCTGAAGGCCACGGGGTGGATGCACAACCGGGCGCGCATGATCGTGGCCAGCTTCCTGACCAAGGACCTGTTGATCGACTGGCGCGTGGGCGAGAAGCACTTCATGGACCTCCTGACCGACGGCGACCTGGCCAGCAACAACGGTGGTTGGCAGTGGGCCGCCTCGACCGGGACCGACCCGCAGCCCTACTTCCGCATCTTCAACCCGACGCTCCAGGGCAAGAAGTTCGACCCGGACGGCGATTACGTGCGCCAGTGGGTGCCGGAGCTGAAGAAGGTGGACAAGAAGCATATCCACGACCCACCGCTCGAGGTACGCAAGCATTTGAGGTACCCCGAGCCCGTCGTGGACCACGCCGAGATGCGCGGCGTGGCTTTGAAAGCCTACGAGAAGGCGTTGGGGAAGTAGTCGGTCTTGAGCCTGTCCAGGGCGTCCGGCTCCGGGGGCGGAGCCAGCCGCGCGAAGGCGCGGGCGGTCTCGCACAGCGCGCCCAGCACTTCCTGACGGCGCTCGGCCGGATACTCCGGGTCGTCGAGCAGGCCGCCAGCCGCCTGGATGCCCTTCCATAAGGCATGCTGGGTGAGCGGGCCATCGGTCAGGCGCGGATCGGTGGCGTAAAGCACTCGGGCCAGCGCCTCGAAGGCGGCGTTGGGATCGGGCAGGGGAACTTCCAGCGCGTAGAGGCGGCCGGCCTGGCACAGCGTCTCCAGCAGGCGCACGCGGTCCTCGGGCGAGTCCTCGCGCTCGAGCATCAGCGTGCCGCAGGCCTGGATACCGCGCCACACGGTGAGGCGCTGCGAGGGGCCCAGGGTGCGGGACCAATCGTGGTTGTGCAGCATCCGCTCGAGCGCGGTGTAGGCCTCCTCGGCGCGCTCGCAGGGGATGGCCCGGGCGTAAGCTTCGGCCGCCAGGGCCAGCACGGTCTGGGCCTCCAGCTTGCGCTCCCAGGGCAGGCGGGGCTCGCTCAACAGCGCGCCCGCGGCCTGGATGCCGCGCCACAGCGTCAGGCGCACCAGGTTGCCGTCCAGCGGCACGGGGCGCAGAACCGCGACGGCCTGCTCGATCTGCTGCTCCTGGACGCTCCAGGAGGCTTGACGCCGCTCGCGCGGCAGGCTGCGGGCATACCAGCGGACGGCCTGGCACAGGCTGTCCAGCGCATCCACGCGCTCCACCGGATCCAGCCACGGATCGTCCAGCAACCGGGCCGCGGCCTGGATGCCGTGGCGCAGCAGCAGTGGATTCGGGATCGGAAGCTCCAGCGCGGGGGGCTCGGGCAGGGGCTCCTCCTCGACCACCGGCGGCAGCACGGGCAGGTCCAGCGTCTCGGCGGAGGCCATCCAGTTGGGCTGGGCCACGAGGTCTTCGGGAGCCAGGCTGAGGAGCTCCTCGGGGGTGGGAGCATCCCACACGGGCTGGAAGTGGGCCAGCTCGACCGTGGCGCCGGGCGTGGGAAGCTGCGGCAGCTCGGGCAGCTCGGGGCCCGGTTGCAGCTCGGCGATGGGCACGAACGGGAGCTCGGCCGGCTCGAGCACGGGCTGCTGCGGCAGGACCGGCAGGTCGAAGACGAACGCCTCGGCCGCCTGCGCCAGCTCGAAGTGCGTGGCCTTCCTGGGCAACTCGATGCGACGGGTCTTATGGGTGGAGACGTCAGGCGGGACCGGTTTGGGGAACAGCCGGGCGACTTCGTCGTCGAGCCCCAGGCCCTTCAACGCGCTGCCCAGCAGGCTCAGCGCCTCACGATTGTCGGGATCTTCGCTCAGCACCCGGCGGGCGGCCAGCGAAGCGTCGTCATACTGCTTGTTCAGCAAACAGGCCTCGGAGAGCAACAGCAGGGCCGGGCGCGGATCGCCCTGGCGGCGCAGCAGGCTGCGGAACTCGCTGATGGCGGCCGGATAGCGCTTCATCGCCAGGTAGAGCCGTCCCAGGCTCAGCACCACGTCGGCTCGCTCCGGGCTGATGACCGTCAGGCGCTGGTAGACCTCGGCGGCCTGCTCGTCCTTCCCCTGCTCCACCAGAGCCGCGGCCAGGTTGCGCAGGTGGAGGGCGGCCTCGTCGAGACTGCCGGTCAGGATATACACCTCGGCCAGCGCCATCCCGGTGTCATAGTCGCTGGGCGCAACCAGCCAGGCGCGCTCGAGCAGCTCGAGCGATTCCTCGGTCTCGCCCCGCTCGAGCAACAAAAGGCTCAACTCGCGCAGGCTGGCCAGAGCTCCCTGGAAATCCTGGCTGCGCAGGCGGGCCAGCGCAATGTGCAGGCGTGCCTTCTCGCAGGTGGCGTCGAACCGCAGGATGGCTTCTCCCACGGCGCGGACCAGTCCCCACTGGTTCGTGGCCTCGAGCTCTTCGAGCCACTTGTAGCAGGCGTCGACGACTTTGCGGCGCTTGCCCTTGACCGCATAGACGCGGGCGGTGCCGTTCAGGGCGCGGCGATTGTGGGGGTCGTCTTCCAGCACCTGCTCGTACATCCGCAGAGCCAGGTCCCAGCGCGACCGGGCTACGTGCTCGTCGGCGCGATCGAGGCGATGGTCGAACCGGGCCTCGCGGGGCTCGAAGAAACCAAAGACTCCCGACGGTCCGTTCTCCAGCCTCTTGTCGAGGCTGACCGCCCGGGGTCCGAAGCCCAGCGGATCGGGGATCCGCGGCAAGTCCAGTAGAGAGCCTTTGGTCACGTGCCCACAATAGGCTCCCGGCCCGCCGGAATGTTGAACATTCCATTAACGGCTGGCCAGGCTTGACCATCAGGGGAGCCTCTGGCATGATCTCGAGTATGCTCTGGGTCTGTCTCTCGTTTGTTTTTCTGGCCACGTGGCTCAGCGTGATGTGGGGGATCAGCTTCGTGGGGGGCTGGGGCCGTCTGGCCCGTCACTACCGGGCGTCAGCGCCCCCGCGCGGCAAGCGCCTGGTCTGGCAGACCGTGCAGCTCGACCGCGGAATCGCCTTCAAGCACTCGCTGATCGCCGCAGCCGACGACCGGGGCCTGTATCTCCAGGTGTGGCCCATCTACCGGGCGTTCCATCCGCCGCTGATGATCCCGTGGGAGGACGTGCGCTCGCAGCGTCAGGGCCCCGACAGCCAGTGGGGCCGCCTGCTGGTGGCGCGCACCGTCATTTTGAGCACGCGCCTGGTGCCGGAGGTGCCGCTGGTGGTCAGCGAGCGCCTGGCCGAGACACTCAGCGCGGCCACGGGAGCGGGATGGCTCTGTCCCGCCTAGTTCTCCTGCTGCTTTTCCTGGCGCTGCCGGTCTGGGGGGAGACTCTGCACGAGGCGGCCGGGCGCGGCGACATGATTCGCGTCATCCAGATTCTCGACGGCGGCGCCAAACTGAACGGCTTCGACGGGAACGGCAACACGGCGCTGGAGGTCGCGGTCGAGCGCAAACAGGTCGAGATCGTGCGCTACTTGCTCGAGCGCAAGGCCGGCGTGGACGCTTACGAGCCTCACAAAGGCACCCGTCCCCTGACGGCCGCCGTCAGCTCCAACAACCTCGCGATGGTGAAGCTGCTGGTGGCGGCCGGAGCCAACGTGAACGCCTCCGCGGACGAGTTTCAGCCTCCCCTGGAGGTGGCCGTCATCAACGGCAACCTGGAGATCGTGCGCTACCTGCTGGAGAAGAAAGCCAGAGCCAACATCAAGACCTCTTACGGCAACCTGCTGCACGTGATCGCGCAGGGACGTGAGGCTCTCTACTCGGGCCAGAAAGGCCGCCTCGAGATCGCGAAGGTTCTGGTCGCCTACAAGGTGGATCCGCGCGAGCGCGACTCCCGCGGCGACCTCCCCTTCCACTCCGCTGTCAACACGGGCCACGCCGCCCTGGTCGACTACTTCCTGGATCTCGGCATCAAGCCCGACGACAAAGGCAGCATGGCTTACGCGCCCCTGATCGTGGCCTCGGAGGCCGGCGATTTCCTGACGGTCCAGGCCCTGCTAGAGCACAAAGCCAATGTCCAGGCCGCCAGTCCCGAGGGCTCCACCGCCCTGCACAAGGCGGCCTGGATCGGCAGCAAGAAAGTGGTGGAGCTCCTCCTGCGCGCCGGGGCCTCGCCGAAGGTCAAGAACAAAGCCGGGAAGACGCCGGTGGATCTGGCCCAGGCCCGCGGGCACAAAGCGATCGTGGCGATGCTGAAGAGCAAGTAATCATTTCTGGGGCGGCGCCGGACGATTCCGTGCGGAACCGATGCGCCGGTTCCAGGCTGGAAGCGGGCGGATTTCCGGGCGGAAACGAGCGCACGTTCGTTTCCCGGGGAAACGTGCACCCGTTCGAAAATTTCCGGCGCGGAAACGAGCGGGTGTTCGTCTTCGGGAAACTCGCGGGCCGGGACGCTCGGGCTGGAAGTGTTTCCAGGCTGGGAACGGGCGGAGGGATCCGGGCGGCAATTCCGGGCGGAATCGAGCGCACGTTCGTTTCCCGGGGAAGCGTGCACCTGTTCGAAAATTTTCCGGCGCGGAAACGAGCGGGTGTTCGTTTCCCGGGGAAACGAGCTGATGGCCCACCTCCGAGTTCTTCCGGGGCCGAGGTCGTTCAGCGCGTCGGGGTGGCCGACTCGACGATGGAGCTGGCCCATTCCAGGAGCTTCTTGT
>JBDHVW010000072.1:0-42239 GCA_039809865.1 Vulcanimicrobiota bacterium | reverse complement strand
TAGGTGGACTCAAGCAGACCCGGGCCAAGTTCTCGATGGACTTCTATTGCCGCACCGATAATCGCCTCTGTCAAAGGTTCCAGAAGTACCCCTCCGTGCGCTCCGTGTGCTCCGTGGTTTTCTCCTCCACCGGCATGGCCAAGTCCCCCTCTGCAGAATCGCGCTCGATAATGCGACGGCGATAGAGAATATCCTTCAATTATCCACAGGAGGCGGCAGTCGAATGTCAACACGCTCTAGAGAGAGGACCGGGGTTGCCCCCGGTCCTCGACATGCTGGACCTCAGCTTGCTTTCTGCCTGAACAGCGCCTGACTCAAGCCGCGGAGGCGCTTCTGGAACCAGCCGTCAGGGCCCCGGGACCAGGTGGTGACGCGGCCGTCGGAGGTAACCGCGCTGACCACCACGGACCCGTCGGGAAACTGGAGGTGACCTACGTCCTTCACGTCCGCGAAAGTCCGGGGAGGATCGGACCAGGGACCGAAGGGGTTGAGGCTGTCCAGAGCCGCACCGATGCGCTCCAATCGCGAGACCGCGTTGTGGCGGATGACCGTCTCCACGTCGTCGTCAGCCGACGACCCGGAGTTGACCAGGTAGACCCCGCACCGGTCGACCTGCCCGCACAACCTGGACTTGCGGGGCTGCACATACGTGCGCACCGAGCCGGTCTGCACCAGAGTGCGAACCGCGGTCGAGGCGTCGCCGCCCGAGTTCTCGACTTCGACCACCGACTCGGACACCGAGCCGGAGCCGACCTGCACGTTGGACCCGTGGGTCACCGAGGAGAGGCGGTTCTGCAGAGCCACGACCGCCAGGGAACCTTCAGCACGCGTGACCAGATTGTTTTCCATCGCACACCTCGCAAAATTTTCTAGTCTCTCGAGAACACGGCGCAGGAGTCGGTCTGCCGCGCCAGGGTCACTTCCTCGGACACCGAGCCGGCCTCGTAGGAAGCATCGATCTCTCTGGCCTTGGCATAGGCCTTGTGCTGAATCTCGTGGATCTCGCGCATGCAGGCGTAGCACACCTCGTAGCCGCTCGTGAGCACGGCTTTGTCCTGGTTGGCCAGATACTTGCGCATCGTCTCGGCGCCCGTCTTGAAGCGAGTGATCGCGTTCTTGAGCGCGTTGATGATGGTCATCTGGTCGTCCGGCAGCGTCTGCGACTCCTTCTTGATGCGCGGGTTCTTGAAGATCTCGACGCCGATGGTGGCCAACTGCCACAGCATGTCCATCTTGGCGCGGAACTCGGGCAGGCTGAGCTCGTCATCCAGCGCCCCGTAGAAGGCGTCGTTGAGCAGCGCCACGTTCTTGCGCTCGTCGAACGGCACCTCGGGTCCGCTCGGACCGCGCATCAGCTGCGCCAGCATCGGGTGCTTGATGGCCATATCTCCCAGAGCGTCGGTGGCCTCGTCGGCCATCACGTTGACCTTCTCGATCTCCTCCTCGATGACTTCCACCGGCCGCGTGGCCAGCAGGCTGAGCACATCCCAAACTTCGGGCTGAAGCTCCTCTACTTCGATCTCCGACGTAAACATGGGGTCCGCCTCCTTGAATTTTTTTCTGCTATGCAGCGGCCTGTGCGCCGCCTGGGGGTGGTCGGGCGCGAGCCCCCCGACTCGCGCCCGAGGTTCGAGCGATTAGCCGCAGAAGGCCTGGGCTACGCCGCCGGCGCCGTTCATCGCGCTGGCGTGGCCGCTGCCGCCACCCTTGTTGCCCTTTTTGCCGCCGCCGCCGCCGCCTTTCTTGCCCTTCATCTGCTCCATCATCTTCTGCACGCCGTGACCGATCTTGGAGGCCTTATGGTCGCTGCCGCCGCCGCCCTGTTGTCCGCCTACCTTTCCAAGTCCACCAGCCATTTTGAGTTACCTCCTTCGTTTTCTTGGCTTCATTATGCCATTTGGACCGTTCCGCTGACCATCTTTCAATTTCAGAGGCTTCATTAACATTGTTAACTTCAGCCTACAAAATTGTTACCGTTTTTAGTGAAGTTTCTTGGCCCAGCGCTGCCACTCCAGCTTGAAACCGAGCGTCTTGCACGCGGTGCGCATGGCGCGCTGGTTGTTGAGACTGATGTCACCCTGGAGCAGGGTGATCTTGTTCTTGACCATGAAGCGGTCAGCCATGTCCATCAGGTCGTGGACCACTCGTTTGCCCCAGTAATCGGGGCGGACAGCGATGTCGTAGATGTAGGCCAGGCGCTGCTGATCGACCACGTCGGTATAGCCTAGCTTGAGGATGATGTAGCCGATCTGCTTGGGGTCGTCGGGGTCGGAGAGATCTTCGGCGATGAAGGCGCGCACGCGCGGATCATCGATGAAGCTCTGGTTGATGTAGCTGTGGAAGAAGCGCAGCGCGACGGTCTCTCCGTCGGCCGAGCGGCCGGGCACCACCGTGTTGAGGGCGGTGTGCTCGGTCAGCCAGCACATGAAGAGGTGGTCGGTGCGGCGCGCCGGGCGCACCGGGTAGACCGGGGTGCGCGTCGGAGCCTGCTGCACGTTGCGCAGGATGCGATACATCTCGACCGCGTAACCGCGGGCCTGCATCACTTCCTCGAGCCCCTTCTCCTCGACCGCCAGCTCGACCACCGTGTAGTCGCCGCCAGCTTCCAGGGTGCGGGCCTCGGCCGCATCCAGCAGCTCATTGAGCTCCTCGGGAGTGCGGGCGTGCAGGTCCTGGATGACCGCCTGGGGATCTCCGGAGATGCTCTCCTGAAGTCCCGTGAACAGCACCAGGTAGCCGTTCTTGTCTTCGTTGACCAGCAGCTGCAGGCGCGGCTCGCGGCCCAGATACTTCCAGTTCTTGTCGATTCCGTTGTACACCGCGGCGCGGCGCTGCTCGGAGGTCTGGCCCCGGATGGGGAGGTTCGGGTAGGGACGCTCTTTGCAGAGGTCGAGGATGGCGTCGCGATCTTCAAGAACTGCGGTGCGAACTGCCATTTCAGGCCGCCCGGTTCGAGAGGATCTCGCCCGAGGACAGATCCACTTTGATCTCCTGGACGCGGGCCCGCACGAAGGTGCGCAGGGTGGCCAGGGAGTTGGTGCGGTCCAGCACCAGCTGCTGGCCCATCGTGTGGCCGTCGCCGAGCATGTAGCTGCGGGGCGACAGGCGGTCGATCGCGCAATCCGGGGTGAGCTTCCAGCCATCGTAGAGCAGGAGCTGCGGCTGGCGCAGATACTTCCAGAGGCGGTTCGACTTGAGGTTGACGAGAGCGCTCAGCAGGCCGCCCCGCTTGAGCTCGTCGACCAGTTCCCGGTCGACCTGGGGAGAGGTGGGGATGAGGTCCATCTTGTTTTCCCTCCTTGGATTTCTTGAGCTTAGATTAACGTTTCCAACCTGGACCTCAGGTTTGAATGGAACCCGCAAAGTGTGAACAAATCGTAAACTCTGCCGGCTCCGGAAACGCAAAAAGCCCGGTTTCCCGGGCTTTCTCCTGTTAACTGTCGACTGTCGACCCCCAGATCAAACTACGCGCACAAAGCCTGCTGCTGCGTGCGGCCCAGCCGGGCCACCGCCTGGCGGAGCGAATCGCACCGGTCCACGTTCGCCAGCGAGCCGTGACCCAGGAAGCGCCACACGCGGGCACCGCTCAGCGGCAGGTAGCTGCCGAAGATGGCGGCGTCCAGTGCGCGCACGACGCGGTCGGAGGCTGGGAGCACGGCGCTGGAGAGGAAGGCCACCGCCACGGCCAGGCGCGAGCCGGCGTCGGCGAAGCAGCCCATCAGCAGGCGGCCGAGCTCGCCCTCGAAACCCTCCAGCTCGCCCATCAGGAAGACGGCCAGCTGGGCGGCTTCGCGCTCGTGCACCCCGGTGCGGCCGGTGGCCTGCTCGAGCACTTCCAGCGCCCAGACGCGGAAGGCCACGCCGGTGCACTCGGGCGAGCGCAGCACGGCCAGCATCAGGCGGCGCTGCAGCGAGCGCAGCCCCAGCGACTCGCACCACTCGGCCACGCGGGCAATGCGGCCGACGTTGCGCAGGGCGCGCAGCACGTTCCAGCCGGCCGTGATCTGGTCGTCCAGGCAGGGCATTCTGGCGATCGCCTCGGCGGCCACGGCGGCGATCTCGCGCGGGCGTGCGGCCTCAGGCGCCTTCATGAAGGTCTCCAGCAGCACCAGCAGCGAGTCGGAATCCTTCACGCCCCGGGTGGCCTGCAGGGCCACGCGGCCGACCTCGGCGCCCGGGCCCGACAGCTCGCTCATGCGAACCAGCGCCCAGCGCGTCGCCTGTACACGATCCTCTGAGGTATAGCGGGGAAAGTCTTGCATTGGGGTCCAGCCTCCGAACAATCTATCTCTTGTGACCACATTATCGGGTCAGAGATGAAAGCGGTCTTGGAAATCGTGTTACCAGATTGTTAACGTCAGAGGTTCATCAAAGCTCTCTGACGGGTGTGCAAGAGCGCCAGATTCGGCTCCATTCCGAGCTCTCGGCGCAGCGTCCGCTCGCAGAGGGTGAACTGGCGAACGGCCTCCTCGGAGCGTCCCAGGCCGATCAGGGCCTCCATCGCCAGGTGGTGGGCGTCCTGGCAGCAGGGGTCCAGGGTGGTGGCCAGGTGGGCGAACTCCAGGCCCTCCTGAAAACGGGTCTGCTCATTGGCCCAGCGCGCCACGCGCAATCCCAGCGCCAGCGCCTTGCGCTCGACGCGGGTGCGGATGAGGTCGGCCCAGTCCATGTAGCAGCCCTCGAGGTAGGGGCCGCGGTACAGCTCCAGCACGCGCCGCAGCTTGCCCGGGTCGGGGATGGCGTCGGGCCTCGCGCCCAGGTCGAGCAGGTCCTCCAGCTCCTCCAGGTCGTGCCAGCGGGGCAGGCTGCGGTTGAGCGCCAGCGTGTTCTGGTAGCGCACCACGTAGTCCAGCTTCTTGTCGCCGGCCGGGCGCAGCTTGGAGCGCAGCGTGGAGATCGTCCAGTAGAGATTCTGTTTGCCCTTGTCGAGGTCTTCCACGTCGGGCCAGAACATCTCCAGCAGCTTGTCCTCCGACACGGGACGGCCGCGCTCGGAGGCCAGGAAGGCGAACAGGAACTTGACCTTCTGGGTGCGCCACTGGCCGTCGATCAGCTCCTCGCCCCGGTAAACCTCGAGCGGGCCCATCGAGAGCACGCGCAGCAGGGGAGGGCCCTCGTCCACGGTGGCGTGCGTGGCGGCCTGCCGCACCGCGCTCTCGGAGTCGACCTTCAGGCGTTCCAGCAACTCGGGGGCCGACGTGAGCCGCGCCACCGTGGCGCGAGCCCCGGTCGAGAGCCGGGGCAGGGCCCGCCCGACCTCGCGAGGCAGCTCGGAAACCAGGCGGGCCAGCAGGGGCTCGGGCAGTGTCCTTTCCAGCGCGAAGGGAACCAGCCAGCGCGCCGAGGCGGCCAGCTCTCCCATGTGCTCGGGGCGCAGCAGCACCTCGAGGTGCTCCTCCACCTCGTCGACGGGATCGCCCAGAGCGGCCAGGGCCAGCGTGGCGCGGGCCGCGCCCAGCGGCTCGTTCAGCTCCACCGAGCGCCGGGCGGAGCGCGTCAACAGGGTGCGCGCCAGCTCCGAGTCGTTCATGCCGGCCAGCAGCAGACCCGATTCCATGAGAGCGGCGGCCATCAGGCCCGGACCGACCTGCTCGGCCAACTGCAGCGACCGGAAGCTGTATTCCAGAGCGTCCTTGACCAGGCCCTTGCGGGCGTCGATACGGGCGAGCGCGGCCATCGCCTCCACGCACTCGCGGGTGGGAGCCTGCTCGAGCGCGACCTCCTCGAGCGCTCGCCGGGCGCCTTCCACGTTGCCGGCGTCCTCCAGGGCTCGGGCCAGCGAGATCAGGCCGCGCCGGCGCTTGCCGTGATCGGACGCGGCGCTGGGCGTGACTTCGGGATTCTCGCGCGCCTCCCAGACGCTCGGGTCGTAGCGGCCGGGCTCGAAATCGTCGGCCAGGGTCACCGCCACCACCCGCGCTTCCAGCGAGATCTCGGTGCCCTGCAGGCCGTCGGGCACGCCCGAGCCGTCCCAGTTCTCGGTGACCTGGCGCAGGATGCGCTGGATCGAAGGGGGGGCCTCGGCCGGCAGCGTGACGCCCGGGAACTTCTCCACCGCCGCCATCAGCGCCACCAGCCGGGCGCGCTCGGCGGCCTCGGGGGCCATCTGGAGCTGATTGGCGATGCGGTGGGCCTCGGCTCCGGCCCTGTCCACGCCCAGGCTGCGCGCCAGCGTCTCCATGGCCCAGAGTAAGGTCTGGGTGATCGAGCGCTCGGACTGCAGGCGGTTCTGCTCCTCGCGCTTCTGAGCCACCAGGCGGCGCACGGCCTGCAGGAAATCCTGGCGCGAGAAGGGCTTTTTGAGGTAGTCGCCCACCCCCATGCGGATGGCGCGAATCGAGTCGGCCTCGGTGCTGTAGCCGGACACCACCAGACTGCGCTGCTCGGGATTGTGCTCGCGCATGCGCTCGAGCGCCTCGAGCCCGTCCATGCCCTCCATCTTGATGTCGGCCACCACCAGGTCGAAGGCCTCGGCGATGGCGCGGTCCACGGCCTCCTCGCCGCTAGACACGGCCACGACCTCGTAGCCTTCCTTGCGCAGGACGCTGACCAGCACGGCCCTCAGCTCGTCATCGTCCTCCAGAATCAAGACCCGAATCATCTTGCCGACCGCTTCCCCCTGGGCCGGGATCGATCCTGTTAACATTCTGGAAACATGTTTTCAAAGTTCCGGTCAAGTTGTTCATAAGATGATCGCAGGACCCTCGCGGAGAAAAGACACAATTGCATAAATTTCAAGCACCGTAGAGGGGGCTCTGGAGATGAACAAGCGCACCATCGCATGGGGTCTGGCCGCACTGTTGTGGGGAGCGGCTCAGGCGGCACCGGTCGTTTCCGACCAGGATCCCGCCTGGGTTCGCGACGCTGTGGCCACGCTGGCCGCCAAGGGATTGGTGGAGGGCTACCCGGACGGTACGTTCAAAGGCGATCGAGCCGCCAGTCGTTGGGAAGTGGCCATGATCGTGGCCCGCCTGCTGGCCCGGATGGAGCAAGAGCACGCCACCTTCGCCACCAAAGCCGAGCTCGAGGAGCTGCGCAAGCTCACCGACGCGCTGCGCGAGGAGCTCGACGCCCTGGGCGTGCGGGTGCAGAATCTCGACGAGAACGTCGGGCGCCTGGACAAGCGGGTGACCGACCTCGAGCGCATTCAGTTCTACGGCTCCATCGAGACCCGAGTCGGGGCCCAGGGCGTGCACAACGTGGGCTCGCCGGCCCAGGGAACGGTCTTCAATTACCAGGCCGCCGTGGGCACCGCCGAGGGCGCCAGCGGCCCCATCCAGCCTCCCTCGCCGCTGGCCGGCAGCCCCTGGGGTCCCCCCACGCTGGGCGTTTTCCCCGTGGCCGATCTGGCCCTGGGCCGCCCGATGACCTCGGGCTCGACTTTCACCTCCAAGGCCATCCTGGGAATCCAGGCCAACGTCTCGGAGGATGTCAGCGCGGGCCTGGAGCTGGCCAGCTACATCTCCATGGGCGACCGCTTCGTGGACGCCTACTACGGCGTGCAGGCGCCCTATCTCTCCAATCCGTTCCTGGGCACGCTGGGAGCGGGCGCCGGCCCCCAGGGGCTGAACAATCAGCCCTTTACCCGCCTGACCCTGGACAACTTCTGGGTGGAGCACAAGCCCAGTCACACCAACCTGCGCCTGGGCTCGTTCAGCGATACCCGCTTCGACCGCTCCATCTACAAGACCCGGCGCTCGCCCAACACCACCAACTTCACCACCCCGTTCTTCTTCGGCGGCGAGGAGCCCGGTCTGGACAGCTATGGCGCCCGCCTCCGCGGCGACGTCGTTCTCAACGACGACCTGACGATGCAGTACGAGGGCATGGGGACGTTCTTGCCCCAGTCGCTCAACCCCATCACCGGCACGAGCTATCGCAGCCACGCCTACGGCGCCAACGTGGCGCTGCTGTTCGACGAGGAGCGCGGCAAGGCGCGTCTCAACTTCCTGCGCGCGGGTGACGAGGCCATCAACGGGGCGCCGCTGCAGACCGGCCTCATCTTCACGCCCAACCAGTTCCTCAGCTGGGTCAACCCCAACGGCTTCTACCGCACCCAGCTGGGCGCCGGTCCGCAGGTGGGCGGCGTGGGCAGCAGCACCGACATCCGGCCCATCTCCCAGACCCTCCCGGTGGACGGCGACACCGGCCTGCCCGGCTTCCCCATCTACGGTGGCGTCGGTCCCCAGCGCCAGGATTCGTTCGGCCTCGATTTCCGCTACGCGCTGGACAACGAAGTGGGACCGCGGTTCACCGGCCAGGTGGCCCACACCAATTACCGTCCCAATCAGTTCAGCACCTACACCACCGACGGCACCGCCTGGCGCCTGGCGGTAGACGCCTCGCTGCTGGACCAGACGCTCGATCTCGCGGCCGAGTATCTCTATGTCGACCCGCGTTTCGACCCTTATCTGACCGAGTATTCCGAGACCGGCATCGGCCTGGTCAAGCTGCGCGTGCCGTTCTTTGACCAGCTCCCCAGCCTGGACGCCCTGCACGACAGCCGTCTGCTGCCCTTCAACCGCCAGGGCTTTCGCACCAGCGCCCGCTACTGGTTCAGCGAGAAGGGTCAGATCAAGGTGCAGTACGGCCGCCTCACGCAGGTGGCCACGAGCGTTCCCGACGTGCGCTTCTCGGCCAGCTCGCTGGCTCCGGGCACGCCTGACGTGACGGTGTTCGGCTACTCGCCCGGCTTCATCGACCTGACTTTCAGCCCGGTGAGCCGCCAGACGTTCGCGGGGGCCGGCGCCAACACGCTCGGGGGCGCTCCCCTCGAGAACTACCGCGGTATCGTCAACGAGCTCGAGGTGGACGGCGCTCAGGCCTTCGACCTGGATGAGGAGCGGCAGGTCAAGCTCTCGGGCATCTTTCTGCGCTACAACTATTTCCGCGACAGCCATCTCTCCAGCCTGGTGCCGGGCGCGGCCGGTATCGCGGGCGAGAACCTCAACTACCTCGACGCGACCTATCAGGGCTTCCTGGGGCGCGTCGACTACGACGTCACGCGCGACTTCTCGATGTACGTGGCCTACACCAAGATCGACCTGTTCGGGCACTTCGACTCGAGCGGCGTCTATTCGCCGTTTGCGGTCGCCTCGGGCAATCCGCGTTACCCCATTCTGGACATCACCCAGCACGCTCCCGAGCTGGGCGGCAGCTGGGACATCGACGAGAACGTCAGCGTCAACGCCCTGGGCCGTCTTCTGTTCAACATCGACAACGTCGACCCGCGCGTGCTGGCGGCGCCCAACGTGGCGCAGGTCAACGTCTTCTTGCCGCCTCAGACGGGCACGCACCCCTTCAGCTGGAACGCCTGGCAGGTGCTGAGCACGGTGAACGTCAAGCTGTGAGGACTGGCTGAGAGCGTTCCCCTCGTTCACGCTCTTTTGCATGCTCTGTCTCACCGCTTGGGCGCAGCCGCCCACGCCCTCGACCGAGCGCGAGGTCAAGATTCCCCTGGTGGCCACCGACCGCGCCAACCGGGCCCAGGGGCTCATCCACCTCCAGCCCCGCTCGCTCGAGGTCGAGCTGCGCGGCCTGCAACCCGGCGGCGTCTACACGGTTTGGGTCGTGCACGACCGTCCCCGCGAGGAGAAGGGCCTCGGCCCCCGCCCCCACAGCTTCACCGCCGACGCCCAGGGCAACGGCCGCTACCGCGCCGCCTTCAGCGTGGACGACCGCGCCAAGTGGCAGCTCGTCGAGATCTTCTTCGTGCCCGGCGGCAACCCCAGCGAGGAGCGGGACCGGAAAGTCATCCTGTACGGCCCGATTCGGGGGCTCTGAACCCTGTCCGTCGAGAGTCGAGAGTCGAGAGTCGAGAGTGCCCCCGCCGAAATCTTTCCCGTCCTAACTCTGAACTCTCAACTCTAAACTCTAAACGGAACCGCCTTGAAGCACTTCCGCGAGCACGTTCGCCAACGCTGCTTCGTCCAGGGGTTTGCTCAGGTAGGCGTCCATGCCGGCGGCCAGGCAGCGGTCTTTGTCGCCCTTCATGGCGTGGGCCGTGAGGGCGATGATGGGCAGTTTGGAGCCGCGCCTGCGGATGTGGCTGGTGGCCTCGAAGCCGTCCATGTGCGGCATCTGGACATCCATCAGGACGGCGTCGAACTCCTCGGACTCGGTCAGCTTCACCGCCTCGCGCCCGTCGTTGGCCAGGGTGACCGTGTGGCCCAGCTCGCGCAGGAGGATGGAGGCCAGGGCCTGGTTGTCCGGGTTGTCCTCCACGAGCAACACCCGCAGGGGAGCCATTCCCGTCACCGGCGGAGGGGTTGGAGCCGGGTTCAGGCAGCGCGCCAGCGTGTTGTGCAGCTCGCCCTCGTGGATGGGCTTGGTCAGGAAGCCCGCCACCTTGAGCTCGCGGCAACGCGCCGCGTCGCCCGGCAGGGTGGCGCTGCTCAGCATCATCACCACGGTCTGCGAGTGCGCGGGCCGCTGGCGCAGGGCGGTCACGAAGGCAAACCCATCCATGTCGGGCATCTGGGCGTCCGTCAGGATGACCGCGAAATGCTCGCCCTCGTCGAGCACCAGCAGAGCCTCGGCGGCGCTTACGGTGGAGCGCACCTTCATGCCCCAGTGGCCCAGCAGCTCCTCGAGCAGCCAGCGGTTGGTCGCGTTGTCGTCCACCACCAGGGCCGACTGGCCCGCCAGACTGCCCGCCGTGGGCGTGGTGGGCAGGGGGGCCGGGGGCAGCGGCAGACGGAACCAGAAACGCGACCCCACCGTGAGCTGGCTCGAAACGTGCAGCTCTCCGCCCATCAGGGCCACCAGCCTGCCGGTGATCGCCAGCCCCAATCCCGTGCCGCCGTAGAGGCGCGTGGTCGACGCGTCGGCCTGGGTGAAAGCGCCGAAGATGTGGTCCAGCTTCTCGGGCGGAATGCCGATGCCGGTGTCGGCGATCTCGAACTCGATGCGCCCGTCGTCGGCCAGGCGCACGCTCAGTTTGACCTCGCCGCGCTCCGTGAACTTGACCGCGTTGCCGACCAGGTTGAGCAAGACCTGGCGCAGGCGCAGGGGATCCACGAGGACGGCGTCAGGCACCTCGGGCTGCACCCGGCACGAGAGCTCCAGCCCCTTCTCGTGGGCCCGCAGGGCCAGCGCCTTGAGCGTGGCGTCCAGCAGGTCGCGCAGGCCGACCGCGATGGGGTCGAGCTCGAGCGCCCGCGCCTCGATCTTGGAGAAGTCTAGAATGTCGTCGATGATGCGGATCAGCGCTTCGCCGCTGGACAGGACGGTGGTCATATACTCGCGCTGGGGCGCCGTCAGATCGCTTTTGAGAGCCAGCCGGGTCATGCCCAGAATGGCGTTCATGGGGGTGCGGATCTCGTGGCTCATGTTGGCCAGGAACTCGCTCTTGGCGCGGTTGGACGATTCGGCCGCGTCCTTCATGCGGATCAGCTCGGCCTGGGCCTTGCGGCGCTCGGTGACGTTGCGGAAGATGCCGGTCCATACGTCGCCGGTGCGACTCACCGAGAGCTCGGCTTCGAAGCTGGAGCCGCCCGGGTTGCGCCCGGCCAGCTCCAGGCGCCCGTCGGCGGAGCGGGCCCGCGAGGCGGCGGTGGTGGTGGCCTGGCCCGATTCCATGAAGTCGCGCGGAAGCTCGGGGAAGCTCTCCCAGAGCGTGGTGGGAAGGCCCAAAAGCCTTTGCGCGGCCGGGTTCAGCGAGATGATCCTGCCCTCGTCGGTAAAGGTGATGATGCTGTCGGCGGCGTTCTCGACGATCGCCCGCTGGCGGGCCTCACTCGCGGCCAATCGCCACGAGGCGCGCTGGCTGAACAGGAGGAAGGCCAGGATTCCCAGCACCAGCACGCCGGTCACCAGGTACCCCACACGCAGGAACCGGTCGGCGGCGGCCACGTCGCTGCGTTCCAGGAAGTCCTCGTCGGGGCGGCCGGCCCACAGCTTCCAGTGACCGCCCTGATCGTCGACCGCCAGCGGCTGCACCGCGCTGTAGATCAGGCCGGGCATGGGCTCGGCCTGGCGCGCCCAGTAAAGAAAGGTCTCCTCGGCCGGAGCCCCCAGAAAATTGCTCTGCTGGTCACGGTCTTGCATCGAGGTGGAGCCGGCCGCGAACTTCGTGGGCGGATTGACCAGGGCGTAGTAATCGCTGGTTTTCAGGCTGATCAGGTCGGCCAGGTTGCGGGTCAGGATCAGGCCCGAGACGCAGCCCTTGAGCTTGCCGTCGGGGCCGCGCAGGGGCACCGAGTAGACCAGCCCGGAGCGATCCGCGTCGGAGGGGGCGGCGCTGCTGTAGCGCGAGTTGTCCGAGAGCACGATCTCGGGGCTCAGCATCGGGCCCGCGTGCTCGGGATCGCTCTTCATGGCGGCGAGCTGCTCGCGGATGGCGCGCAGCTCGAACGTGTCGAGCTCGGGAGCGGGATTGTCCAGCGTCTGGCCTTTGGATCCGGTGTCGAACACCAGGAGGGGAGCGTAGCGCTGGCCGGTGCGCGGATCGACCTCGTCCGGGTCGAACTCGCGGCTCACCACGTAGATCTTGCCCACCATCTGGAGCTGCTTGTCGATGTAGCCGGGCATCTCGGTGTGAGCCAGCATGTTGTCGTAGACGGCCTGCACCGCCAGGCGGGCGTTGTCGTCGAAACCGGCGGCTCCCGGCTGCAGGCGCCGGACGGCCGGCAGCGAGGCGATCGCGTTCAATCCATTGCGCAGCTGGCGCATGGTGGACTCGGTGAGGCGGTTGACCCGCTCGGCCTCGAGGTCGCACTCGGCCCGGTAGTGGGCGCGCGCGTCGGCCAGATCTTGCTGGTGCTTGGTGCGCAGCCCGATGGCCAGGCCAATCCCGAGCACCACCGTCAGGATGAGCATGATGGCGTTCATCGCGTTGGGTCTCTTCATGCCGCCCGGCAGATTTCGCGGGAGCGGTCGAGGCCGCCTGCCCACGCGTGTCGAAGCCGTTTCCCCGATGAGGCCACTGTTGATCGTCCTGGCGGCCCTGGTCGGGCTCCTGGGAGCCTGGCAGACGCGGCAGCTCGACGCCCTGGCACGCGAGCGCGACCAGATCTTGCTCGAGTCCCAGGTGCGCGAGGCGGAGGTGCGGGTCAACGCCTTGCTGGCCCGGGCGCGAGACGAGCTGCGACGGCTGCCCGACCCGCACCTTGGCGCTTTGCGCTCCGGCTACCTGTTGCCGCGCGACTTCGACCCGGACGAGCCGGGACGCGGGCCCACCTTCGCGCTGAGCCCGGACCTCGCCGAGGAGCGCATGGCCCGCAAGCAGCTGGCCCAGTTCAAGGCGGACGACGCTCTGAACTGGCTGGCCGAGGAGAATGTAGTCAGCGTCGCGCTGCGTCAGGACGGTCGGCTGACCGGCAGCGCCGCGGGAGGCCTGAACCGCGACGAGCTGGCCCGGGCGGTGGGCGGGCTGCGCTTGAGCAGTCTGCAGCCGGTCCGGCTGCAAGCGGCCCGGACCCCCGACCCGGACGGCACGCTCTCGCCCTGGTGGGTGCTCTCGCTGGCGTTGCTCGCGATGGCGTTCTGGCCGCGTCGAAGGCCGGCCGTCGCGGCGGCCATTCCCGTCCCCAAGACGATCGACCGGGACGCCCTGGTGGAGCGCGTGGGCGGAAAACGCGAGAACCTGCTGACGCTGGTGCGCACGTTCGAGCGGTCGGCCCCCGAGCGCCTGAAAGCCCTGGAGGCCGCCACCACCGGCCCCGCGCTGGCCGAGGCGGCCCACTCGCTGAAGGGCTCGCTGCTCAACTTCGGGGCGGATCCGTCCCTGGCGCGCGAGCTGGAGCAAGACGGCCGGGCGGGCCTGATGAAGGGTATCGCTCCGCGCATCGCGGCGGTCCGCGCTCAAGTCGAAGCCCTGCTCCCCCAGTTGCACGAGCTCTGCGAGGAGATGCGCGACGAGCGGCGCGGGGCCGCGCTGACCCAGGGCTCGGTGGGGCGCATCCTGGTGGTGGACGACGAGCCCACCAACCGCGAGCTGCTGGCCAGCGCGCTGCGCTCTGACGGCCACAGCGTGGATCAGGCCGAGAGCGCCGCCGTGGCTCTGGAGATGACGGCCCAGAACCGTTATGACGCCATCCTGCTCGACGTCCTGATGCCCGGAATGTCCGGCTTCGACGCCTGTCGGCACCTGCGGGCCGAGCCGAAGACGGCGGCCATCCCGGTGCTGCTGGTCACGGCGCTGGAGGAGCGCCACGACCGTCTGCGCGGGATCCAGGCCGGCGCCAACGACTTCATCACCAAGCCCATCGACGTCCGCGAGCTGACCCTGCGCGTGCGCAACGCCGTGCACGGTCACCGCCTCTACGAGGAGCTGCAAGAGAACTATCGCAAGCTGGCCGATTCGCGTGCCCAGCTGTTGCACAGCACCCGGCTGGCCGTGGTGGGCCAGCTGGCGGCCGGCGTGGCCCACGAGCTGAACAACCCTCTGGGGTCCATCCTGATGGTGATCGAGACGCTCGAGGAGGACGGCCCGGACTCCGAGGACGCGCCCGAGCTGCTGAGCAACGCCCGCAAGGCCGCCGTGCGGGCCCGATCCATCATCGACAAACTGCTCTACTACGCGCGCAAGGAGCCAGCCGAGCGCGAGACGGTCGACCTGAACGTGGTGGTCGACGAGAGTCTCGCGCTGCTGCGCAAGACGCTGGCGCACGAGGGCGTCGAGCTGGTGGTCGGGCCGTCACCGCGCCCCCTCGCGGTGAAAGGGAACAGCAACGAGCTGCAGCAGATTCTGGTCAACCTGGTGGTCAATGCCAGGGACGCTGTGCTCGCCGGGGGCGAGAAGCGCGTCACGGTCACGGTTCGCGAGGAAGGAACGGAAGCGGTGCTGGAGGTGCGCGACGGCGGCCCCGGGCTCAGCCAGGAGCTGCGAGAGAAGATCTTCGACCCGTTCTTCACCACCAAGCCGGTCGGCCGCGGGACCGGCCTGGGGCTGTCGGTCAGCCAGCAGATCGCCGAGGCCCACGGGGGACGTCTGCTCGTGCTGGAAACCCCGCCGCCGGGTGCCGTCTTTCAGCTCAGGTTACAAAAAAGTTAACGGGATGTTCTCGCGCAGTTAACATCTGTTCACGAGGATTTGCAGCCGGTCGGGGTCCGCCTGACCTCGGGTCATGCCACGATGAGCTCAAGAAACTCCAAAGGAGCTGAGCGCAGATGACAGTCGGGGCGATAGGCAGCATCGAGATTCACAACGTGCAGTTTCCCAGGACGGGCGCGGGCGGGCGCGGGAAGGGTGGCTCGGAGCCGCCCACCGTGCTCGAGTTCGTCGGACCCGAACGGGGCCAGAGCCGGCCCCGTCAGGGCTCGGGCGCACTGAACCTCAACGTGGGGCTGATGCCCAACGCCCAGACCAGCCCGCTCGCCTGGAACGCGTTCCTGCAGCGCGTCCACCCGGGTCTCAAGCGCCTCCAGGGCGCGTTCGAAATGGGAGGTGCCGCGTGAGCGAGGTCAAGTCATCCTCGAGCAAGCCGGCCTCCAGCAGCAAGCCGAGCTCCACGAGCTCCAGCAAGCCGAAGGCGGTCACGAAGACCAGAGACGCGCACAGGGCCCGGCCGACCGACCGGGTGACGCGCAGCCAGGACGCCAGGAAGGCGGGCAGGGACGAGAAGGCCGACCCGCAACATCTCTCCGAGCTGGTCAAGAACTACTCGACTCCGCCGGGTCTGAGCGGCGATTCCAGAGGCACCCGCACCAGTGATGACGTGGGCAAGGTGCAGGAGACCTCGGGCCCCTGGACCGACCATGGCAACGGTGTCAGATCGCGCACCGTGACCGATCCAGATGGCAAGGGCGACTGGCAGGAGGTCGACCGCAACGGCTCCCTCGATCGTTCCCGGAGCTACGAGGAGAACGGCACCCGCTGGAAGGAGTCCAGGCAAGAAGGCAACCACTGGCGCTACCGCAACGGCGGCATGGAGGGTCTGGCCAAAGAGGCCGAGGGCAAGCCCAGCGCCAGCTTCCCTGTCGAGGGCATCAAAGGGGAGATTCAAAAGATCAAGGTTTCGGGCAATCCGTCGCCCCAGGAGCTGGAGCGGGTCAAGAGGGCGATCGAGGCGATGCCTCCCGAGGCTCGCAAGCACGCCAGCGACATCATCCTGTCCGAGAATCTGGGGCAGGTTTTCAATGGGAATGGCAGGCCCCCATCGGGCGTCGGGGCGATGGCCGGCGACCCCAACCATCCCGGGCGGATGGTGTTGGATCGCAATTCGCTGATCAGCGACCAGGCCGCGCAATCCCTCATCCACCACGAGGCGGGCCACAATCTGGACGCGGCTAGCGGTCACCCGTCCAACTCCGCGCTCTGGAAAGCCCTGCCCGGCAGCGTGACCCCCTATGGGGCGCGCAGCGGCGCCGAGGACTTCGCCGAGACCCACGGCCACGTCATGCGCAACTGGGACAGCTACAAGAACATGGGCTACCTGACGATGTCCGACACCGCCCGCAAGCCCGTGCCTGCCAACCCCTTCGGCGTCGAGCGCACCCCTTCGGCCTCCAAGGTGCAGGAGATCATGCGCCTTTACGGGGTGGAGCCACCGGGGTACGCTCGGTAGCGATCGGGCCTCGCCCCCCGCTGGCGTGGGGAAGGGATCAAGCAAGGAGCTACTTGGAGGTGGCTCACGGCCTGGCGAGGCCCTGTCGCTCGCAGCGGCCACTTCGAGCTGCGGCTATACCTCCGAGGGGTTCTCGGAGCTCGAATGGTCGCCTGGCAATCTCGCGTTCTCGCATTTGCGAGGCGGAGCTCGGACAAAGAGGGGTTCGTTGCAGATGCTTTGCAGGCGACGGCCGGGTAGGCATGCTGGGCACCCAATGAATGCGCGCTCGGGCAGCTCTGCGTGGGAGGCCCGGCCCAGCCGGCTCTCCTCGCGGCGCGACTGTGTCGCCCACGCAACCGCGTTCTTGCAGTGACGGCCGGGACGGCTTGCCGGGCACCCAATGGGTAGGCTCGCCGGCCCAGCCGGCTCTCCTCGGGGCGCGACCCTGTCGCTCACGGAGCAGCGTTCTTGCTGTGACGGCCGGGTTGGCTTGCTGGGCACCCAATGGGGTAGGCGCCCGGCCCAGCATGCTTTCCTCGGGGCGCGACCCTGTCGCCCACGGAACCGCGTTCTTGCAGGTACGAGGCGGAGCTCAGACGAGCTCTTCGTGACCCGGGCGCAAAGTTGCCCATCTCGCCCACGGCGACACCGTCAAGTGTGAATCTTCCCGAGGTGGATGCTTCGCTCCGGGCAGGGTCGAGTCGAAGGCGGCCGCCAGCGAGAGCGCGCCCGGGACTACAGCCGGAGACGAGCTCAGAGGACGACCGTGGTGGAGGCCGGCACCGGCACGGGGGGCATCCAGGCGGTAGGCCGAGACCAGCAGCACTCCACCGACCTGGACGGCTCCCCCTGCTCTGGGTGTGCCTGGCCCTGCGGCAAGACATCGCCCACGGCGGGCTGAGCCCATGGCCTCTTTTGCTAGGGCCTGTTGACATTCACTGCTCTTCAATTGGGCGGCACTTGGAAAAACCACGGAGAGCACAGAGAACACGGAGACATTCGCGGGTTGAGCGACATCAATCTACTCCCGGCCCAGTTGAAGAAACTTCTGACGCGAGCATGATCTGACGCGGATTCGTCGAACACACGGACCGATGAATCGAAACCGACTTTGTGACGACCAATGGGCACGCATCGAGTCCCTATTGCCTGGCAAACCAACGGACCCTGGGAGGACAGCCGGAGATAACCGGTTGTTCTTTGAGGCTGTTCTCTGGATGGCCCGGGCAGGCGCTCCGTGGCGCGACCTGCCCCCAAGGTTCGGCCGCTGGAACAGCGTGTATAGCCGCTTCCACCCGATGGCCGGATAGCTTGAGGAACGATAGCAACTGGGCCTCGTGAAGGGCTTCCAGATGTTCAACGGCCTTCAACTCAAGGACGACTTGGTCTTCCACCAACAAGTCGACTCTATATCCGCAATCGAGCTTGACCCCTTTGCAAGTTACGGGGAGAGGGAGTTGGCGTACCACGCGAAGTCCCCGTATCGACAGTTCGTGGGCCAGACAAGCCTCGTAGGTGGACTCAAGCAGACCCGGGCCAAGTTCTCGATGGACTTCTATTGCCGCACCGATAATCGCCTCTGTCAAAGGTTCCAGAAGTACCCCTCCGTGCGCTCCGTGTGCTCCGTGGTTTTTCTCCTCCACCGGCAACGCTCTCTACCCGCCGCCAGGCTGCCCGGCACCCTGCCGAGCGATAAGCCCGACTCTCTACTCTTTACTGACAGCGTTGTAGATCACGGCCCCGGCGACGCCCGCCGTGAGGCCCACCCCGAAGCCCAGCAGGGCTCCCTGGAGGGCGCTATGAGGGAAGCCGACGCTGTGGTGTTTCACGTCGTGATACAGCGTGCGGCCGGTGTAGCGGGTCTCGTAGTCGGTGACCGTCTCGGTGCAGAGCGGGTCGTAGCTGTATTCGTACTCGCCGCTCGAGAAGTTGTAGTGATACTGGTAGCAGCCGCTCGACTGGTGCGTGCCGACGGCCACCTGGTAGCTCTCGGCATAGGGCACCTTCTCGATGGTCACCACGTCGTTGACTCCGCGCGAAGCACCCACCAGGGCCCCGATCCCGGTCCCCAGCAGCGCGCCTCCCGCCGCGATCCCGATCCCGACCGAATCCTTGGAAGGCCGAGAATAATCCGAGCTCGCGCCAATATTATTTGCAATAAAGTTCTTCAGACCGCTTATCATGGCGCGAGTCTAATCCGATTGACCCCCAGCCCATGTTACCGGGGCATTAAGCTTCCGCCACCCCCCCGAGCGTCACAAACCGGGATACCAATCCGCGCCGCGCCCCTCGGGAGTCGTGTCCAGCAGGGTCCAGAGGATGTCCAGGTCGGGCGCGCCGCGCGGGTCCTGGTCCGGGTCGGCCATGTCTCCGCTCATCTCGCCAGCGTAGAAATGCCGGAGCTTGCCGTCCCTGCGGGTGAACACGTTGTAGGCCGGGATGTCGGCGTCGTCCGGGTGCACGTAGTCGCGCGTGAAAGCCCCGTCGGTGTCGGCGTAGATCGGCATGTTCTTCCAGCCCCGCGCGCGCTTGTTGTCGAGCTGGCGCTCGATGGGGGAGCGGGCCATGGCCGCGAAGGCCACCCGCTCTTGCATGGCGGGGAGCTTGAGGTCGATCGAGTTGAGGAAGCTGGCGCACATCGGGCACATCTTCTCGCGCCTGGGGCCAAACATGTAGGAGTAGACGATCAGGGTGTCGCGCTGGCCGAAGAGGTCGGCCAGCTTCACCGGGCCATCCTCGCTTTCAAAGCGATAGTCCCGTGTCACCTCGCCACCGGGCGGAAGTTGACGGCGCAGCGCGCTGACGCGCTCGATCTGGCGCCGCAGCTCGATCTCCTGCTCGAGCAATTCGTTGCGGGCCTGCCGGTAAAGGGGAGTCTCGTTGGGAAAGTGGGCTTTATTGCTCTGGGCGAGCTCTTTCGCCGATGCTAACGTCTTCATGGGATCCTCTTCCCCCCGCCGGGCCGGAGTCTTTTTTCCAAGTTCTTTGAGTCAACGGGAGTACTGTGCCGGGAGAGCACACCACGGAGACTTGCTGAATGCAGTTGATGCAGACACGAGTTGACGTCACGCGAGGGCCTCGGACAGCTTCGGCGGTGAACAACTCGAACGGGTTTGGAGATGACCCGAAAGACCTGGTGGTGCTGGGTGGTTCCAAGACGACAACCATGCAAGAGATTCTCGACGGGCCGTATCGCGCGGCCCGCCAGCAGGCGCGTCAGGCGCTCGAGGATCCCGCCTTCCAATATCGTGACGGCCTCCCGAAGGAAGAGTATCGCGAGCAGGTCATGGACTGGGTTCACCTGCTGGCCGAAAAGGGCATCACCCAGACGGGCTTTCCCGCTGATGTGGGCGGAAAAGGCGACCTGGCCGGCTCGATCGCGCAGTTCGAGATGCTGGCCCATTTCGACCTCAGCCTGCTGATCAAGACCGGCGTCCAACTCGGCCTCTTCGGGGGCAGCATCGAGGCTCTCGGCACCGAGTCGCACCATCAGGCCTACCTGGGCAAAGTGATGAGCGTCGAGCTGCCCGGCTGCTTCGCCATGACCGAGACGGGGCACGGCTCGAACGTGCGCGGCCTGGAGACCACGGCGACCTACGACAAAGGGCGCGACGAGTGGGTCATCCAGACGCCGACCCCGGCGGCCCAGAAAGAGTTCATCGGCGGGGCCGCCACCCACGCCCGGATGGCCACGGTATTCGCGCAGCTTCGCATCGGTGAGGAGAACCACGGGATTCACGCCTTCCTGGTGCCCCTGCGCGACGAACGGGGCCAGGCGCTGCCCGGCGTGACGCTCAGCGATTGCGGCGAGAAGGAAGGCCTGAACGGCGTCGATAACGGGCGCATCTCGTTCGACGGGGTGCGTATCCCGCGGGGGAATCTCCTCAACAAGTTCGGCGACGTGGACGCGCAGGGCGATTACACCAGCGCGATCGCCAATCCGGACAAGCGGTTCTTCGCGATGATCGCCACGCTGGTGAAGGGGCGCGTGAGCGTCTCTTCGGCCGCGCTGGCGGCCGCCAAGAGTGGGCTCACCATCGCGGTGCGCCACGGCTCGCAGCGGCTCCAGTTCGGTCCCGACGGCAAGCCCGAGCTGCCCCTGCTCGATTACCAGGCCCACCAGCGCCGGCTGATGCCGCACCTGGCCACCGCTTACGCCCTGACGTTCGCGCACCAGGACCTGCAGCAGCGCTACGCCGAGCACCAGGGCGAGGATTCCCGCGCCCTGGAGGCCTCGGCCAACGCCCTCAAGGCGATGAGCACCGATTCTACCATCGAAACCCTCAAGGAGTGCCGCAAGGCCTGCGGCGGCAAAGGCTACATGGCCGAGAACCGCCTGCCCTCGCTGATCGCCGACACGGACGTGTTCGCCACGTTCGAGGGCGACAACACCGTGTTGCGTCTCCGCGTCGCCGAGAGCCTGCTCAAAGGCTACGCGCGCGAGCTCAAAGACAAGAAGATCGTCAAAGCCATGGGCATGAGCGGCGTGGCCGTGCACATCGCGGGCCAGGCCATCTGGAACGCGGTGGAGCACAACCCGGTGCAGGCCCGCAAAACCTCGCGCGAGCACCTGACCGATCCGAAGTTTCAGGTGGCGGCGTTCCAGGCCCGCGAGGACCGGCTGGTGGCCGGCCTGGCCAAACGCGTCAAAGCCCGGGGAGGCGACCCGACCGAAGCTTTCAATGCCTGCCAGGATCACGCTCTGGCGCTGGCCCGGGCGCACACGGAGCGCACGGTGCTGGAGCAATTCGTGAAGGCCGTAGAGAGCACATCCGACCCGAAGGCGAAGGCTCAGCTCAAGTCGCTGTGCGACCTCTACGCGCTCTCGCGGATCGAGGCCAACGCCTCGTGGTTCCTGGAGAAGGGCATCCTCGGCCCGGCCAAATCGGAGGCGGTGAGGGACCTGGTGCTGGATCTCTGTAAGGAGGTTCGCACGGATGCCGTGCAGTTGGTGGACGCGTTCGGGATCCCGGACAAGTGTCTCGGAGCGCCGATTGCCTTAACGTAGACCGGCCGCGGTGGCCGGAGCGACCTTGCCGGCCACGCTGGTGAGCTCTCCGAGATACAGCTCGTAGAGGCTGGTGCCCTGGCTGGTCGACGCGGTCTCGGTCGCGCTCAGGCGCAGGCGGAGCATTCTGGCTTCCTGCTTGGTCTTGCTGTCGATGCGGCGGTCGTTTTTCATCTTGATTGCCTATCACGACCGCCCCGGTGTTCGACAAGGGAGTTGTTACAAGTTTAAGCGAATCTTAACGAATGCTCCAACCGATCGTCTCCGTGCGAGCCTTCTCCGCGCCTGTCGCGGCGACCGCCGTTGGGGTTCCGGAGGCCGCGCCCGGCCTGCCCGAGGACAGCGCCTCCCTGGGTGGAGGGCAGCCTCCCCCCGTCACCGCCCCTCAGTCCTTTCCCGCGCACCTGCAGGCGCAGGCCCTCACGGCCGTCCTGTTCCCGGGGCTGGCCACCCTCACGGAAAGCCGCCCGACCGCCGAGCAGGGGCTGGCCCACCTGGCTCGCCAGGGCTGGCGGTTTTACGACGACAAAGCGGAGGTCGGTCTGCTCGGGGTGCAGGGTGAGGATTTCGTCGACGCGCGCCGAGGAGAGGCCAGACTCAATCTCGACCGGGACGACCTGGAGCGTCTCGCCGGCGCCTACGCGGCCAACCCGGGCCTCGAGAAGCTCGAACGCGAGGGCTACCGTTTCTACGACGCCTGGCGCCGCGAGGTCCCCGGTGGCGCGCGCGGGGCCTGCCGTATCGGCACGAGCGGTGAGACGTCCATTCCGGTCAAGTCCTTCGACGAGGGCGTCGTGCGCCAGACTCTGGGAGAGTGGTCGCGCCTGCAGCGCGAGCACGATCAGCCCGCGGTGGGCCTCTACCTCGGGGTGCCGGGCAAGTCTCTCGAGGAGCAGTTGGCGGTCATGACTCCCGAGCAGGCCGCCGAGGCTGCGGTCCGGCTGGCTGGAGCGCACGAGCTCCAGGTGATCGACCGCCGTCCCGCCGTCATGGCGCTGGCCGCCAAAGTTCCCTCCGCGGCTGCGGCTCTGAGCGTTCAGGAGCACCTCGGGGATCACCAGGCGATAAGACTGGTGGGGGAGGCGATCACCCATCCCGAGGAACCGTTGGCCGCGCTCGCGCAGCGCCTCCTCAAGCCCTACGAATACAAGAAGGAGTTCTGCGAGGCCCTGGTCGAGGAGCCGTATCGCGACCTGCTGGGAAAGATGACCCACAATGTGTCGCGTTACGGTGTGATGCAGGCCCAGTTCGAGGGCGCCACCACCCCGTCGCAAATCTGGCACAAGGTCGACCTGGCGATCAACCAGAATTTCGATAAAGCTCTGACCGGCGAGCTCGATACGATCGCGCGCGAGATGATCGCGCTCGTCCCGGGCGAGGCCGCTCGCCTGGCCGAGCAGGTCTCGCGGGGGATGGAGAGGCCTCATCGCGCCCTGCGCGGGGTGTTGTGGTCGGACGAGGCTCTCAAGCCCGCCGACTACTTCCGCATCGCCTCCAATGCTCCCGACGGCAATCTGGAGCCGCTCTGGCAGCGCCTTTCGCAGGAGCCGGGGCTGGCCGGGCGGGTGGAGACCATCCGCGGCATCTCGTCCCAGATCGACGACCCCAAGTTGCGCGACGCCGCCATTCGGTCGCTCTGTAGCAACGAGGACGTGGCCTTCGCCGGCTTCAAGATGCTAGACCACCTGGGCGATCTCGAGCCCGTGACCGACGCCGGTGTTCGGGCCGCTTTGCTGTTCGTGCCGCCCGAGCGCGCGGAGCTGGCCCGGGAGCTGGTGGCCAGCACGAAGGATACCTACACCGCGCGTAAAGGCGTCGAGGCGGTCCTGCTGCAGACGACGCCTCTGGAGGCCGCGAGGAAGTTCACCGAGTCCGGATACGTCAACGACCTGGAGGTGATGCGGCCGTTCCTGGCCCGCATCGAGGGCCAGCCCGAGCTTCTCGCGATGGTGCCCCGGCTGACCAGCTCTGACCCGCGGCTACAGGGCGCCCTGCTCACGCACGCGTTCGCGCACCCGACGGCCGGCGCCGAGGAGCTCCTGTCCCGCTCGGTGGAGGTCGCGAAGCGTGCCAGCCGTGAGACGTTCGAGCCCGAGTTCGTGCGCGTGGCCCGGTCGTTCTCGACGCCCATGCTCGACTGGCTGGGCACCGTGCCCGAGGCGGGTTACCCGGCTTACTCGGCCCTGTTGGTTTCTTCCGGCGACACGCTGACGCGGGGGAGTAAGGCCGTGGCCGGCCTGCCCGACGAGGCCCGCACCTCGGCCGCGCTGTCGTTGCTCGGCAGGCGCGAGGGCTACCCGGCCGAGGCCATGCCTGCGTTCGATCGCCTGGCTGCGCGCCTGTCCGAGGGCGAGGTCGCGCCCTCCGAGGTTCCCGACGAGCTGGCCAAACTTTCTCAGTGGGCCGCCGACACGTCCAACGTCGTGCAATTCGCCGCCGCCCCCACCCAGAGCGGCGTGATCGAGCGCGACGGCGCGGTCATGGTCGGCGGCATGCGCCTGCTGAAACGCAGGGCCTAGGTCCATTCCGGTTCGAATTTGGGCCATCACGGACAGACTTGCGATCGTGTCGCGTCCCCGCATGGCGAGTGACGTGGCAGCCTATGGCTTCGAGAACCTGGTGAGTCTGCTCACACCGCTCGAGGAAATAGAGCTTGGCCTGATCGATGAAGAGCGCTGGTGTGTCGCCGCCGGCATTCGTTACATCTCGTTGCCTATTCCGGACCGTGGGCTTCCGGACCGAAGGAAACTTCTCGCGCTGGGGCAACTTCTTCTCGACTCCGCGGGTCGGGTCGGGATTCACTGCCGTGCCGGGATAGGCCGATCGGCCCTGGTCGCAGCCTCTGTTCTGGTTCTCGAAGGGACGCCGCCTCGCCAGGCTCTGGACCGGGTCGAGCGAGCTCGGGCCTGCCCCATCCCAGACACGGACGAACAGCGTGACTTTGTTCTTGGTCTCAACCGGCCGGAACAAGACACCCGGTGGCGAGACCGATCCCTGGACTCCTGGTAATCTGCTTGAATCCCGCAGGAAGTCGGAGCAGTTTCCTCGAACTTTCTTCAATCGCCCTTTCCAGGGCCTCCACGAGCCTTTAGCGGCCGCACCCTCCTCCGGAGCTACTCCGTTGAATCACGATCAACTGTTCAAAGACCTTTTGTCTTGCTATTTCCTGGAGTTTCTCGAGCTCTTTGCGCGCCCCAACCCCACGGCTGCGACGCTGATGACCCGGATGAACATCGCGAAGGCAGACCGTCCACGCGCGAAGGTCGAATGTCTGCGCATCCTGGCCGGGCTGAAGCTCGACCGGCCGCGGGCGCGATTCCTGTTAGGCTTCATCGACCGGTATCTGCAGCTGACGCAAGAAGAGACGGGGATCTTTCAGCGAGAAATCGAATGTTCTGACATCCAGCCAAAGGAGCGCCGGGCGATGATGGATTTGACCAATAGTTGGGAGATCAAGGGGCGCGAAGAGGGCCTGAAAGAGGGCCTGAAAGAGGGCCTGAAAGAGGGCCGCCTGATCGAGCTCAAAGAGTCGATCATTCGTCTCGCCCAGCACCGGTTCGGACCGGCGGTCAAGGACCTGGCCCAGGCCATTGAGGCCAAGAACGAACGGGAGCCTCTCGACCGCGTTCTCACTGCGCTGGTCGACCACGCCGATCTGCCCGAGCTCGAGCAGCTCCTGGCAGATTAGCCCTCAGGCTCGCGCTTCGGTCGCGTCGCTCGGCCTGCGCTTTACGCGAATCCCGCCCACGATGATCGCGTCTTCCTTCTGCACGATGCTCACCGTCTCGGCTTTGCCCGTGATCGACTCGGCCATCTTCACGATCGCGGCGCGGTCGTCGTCGGAGGCTTTGACCGAGCCCAGGGCTTCCCGGAGAGCGTTCAGATCCCCCGCGCTGCGGGCGCGATCGAGGGTGTCGCGGGCGGCGCTGTAGCGCGGGGCCAGATAGGCGGCCAGCGACTTGCCGGCGCTCAGAGCCTCGGAGCGATAGTTGCTGGTGGGGATGGCGTCCACCATCTTCAGAGCCAGCACGGCCAGCGGGGGCTTCTCGGCGGCCGTCATCGCCTCGAACGCCACGCGTGCAATGGCGCTGCGGGGCACGCTGTAACCGCTCGACTGCATGGCCGAGAAAGCCATGTCGGCGATCGGGTCGCCGGCCAGGGCTTTCATCGCAGCCATCGCTGCCTCCGACTTCTCGGCCGCGTAGTTGCCGGCGGGGATGGCCTCGAAGGCCTGGCGGGCCGCCTCGACCGGCGGAGTGCCCAGGGCGGCGCCCTCCAGCATGCGGTCGGCGATGGCGCTCTGGGGCACGCTGTAGCCCGACGAGTCCATCATGGCCCGGGCCAGCCCGGTATAAGGGGCCAGCTCGGGATAAGCGGTGAGCGACTTCATGACCGAGCCGGCCGCGGCGGCCGCCTCCGCTCCGTAGTTGCTGCTCGGAATGGCCTTGACCATCGCCAGACCCAGACGGGCCAGGTCGGCCGGGGCTTTGAGCTCGGAATTCTCCAGCCCGGCCTCGAGCAGAATGCGTCGCGGCACGCTGTAGCCGGAGGTCTGGCTGGCGGCCAGAGCCATCTCCAGCGCGGGACGGCCCTCTTTGAGGCCCAGCACGAACTGCTGGCCCGCCTCGGCGCGCTCGGCGGCGTAATTGCCGGTGGGGATCTTGTCCAGAGCCTGCAGGGCCAACGCGCAAGGCTCGCCTTCCGGATTGGCCAGGAACGTCTCGTAGATCGCATTCTGCGGAATGGCGTAGCCGGAGGAGGTGCCCGCCTTGACGGCCAGACGCGCATTGGGAGTGCCGAGCAGCTCGAGAGCCTTCCGCCCGGTGGCGGCGCGCTCGGCGGCGTAATTGCTGGCGGGGATGGCCTGCACCACTTTGAGCCCCAGCCCTGCCAGGTCGCCCTGGTAAGCCAGCGTCTGCTGGCAGGCGGCCCAGCGCGGAACCGCATAACCGGACGTGCTCGCCAGTCCCAGGCCGAACTTCCATTGCGGGTCATTGCCCAGATGCTGGAGGGCCGCCTCACCCAGGATTGCTCGGTCGCTCGCATCCGAGGGCACCGAGGCCAGCTGCAGCGCGATCCCCGCCAGCCCGGACTGCGATTGGGCCACCTGCAACCCGGCGGCCTGCTTGCGCACGCGTTGGGCGAGCGAGTCGTAGACGCCCCGCGTCATCGCCGTGGTCAGTTTCTCCACCGCGGGATCCGCAAAGGCCACGCTGTCCACCGGGGCCGGTGGACTGTACTCGACCGGTGGCGGCGGCGCAGGCGCGGACGCAGGTACCTCGGGCTGGCCGGTGACCCAGCCCCAGACTCGACCGATGACACTCATTCGGGAGAAGCCTAGGGCAGGGGCCTGAACAAACCCTTAAGGCTGCACCACGCCCAGCTCGTGCACCCGGACTCCCGGGGGGATCTCGTTCCACGAAAGCACCGCCAGCGCGGGGAAATTGCGCTCGGTCAGGCGGCGCAGCAGGGGGCGCACCCGGGGCGACGTCAGCAGCACGTGGGCCATGCCCGGGTCCGAGAACGCCGGCAGGGCGCGGTTGATGCACTCCAGGATCGACTGCATCGAGGCGGTGTCGAGCGAGAGCACACGGCCCTGCTCGGTGAGCTGCGAGGCCTCGAAGATGCGCGTCTCCAGCTCCTGGTGCAGGCCGATGACGTGCAGCTGGCCCTGGCGCGACAACCGCCGGCAGATGCTGCGCGACAGCTCGTAACGCGCGAACTCGGTCAGCGTCATGGCCTGCTGCGAGCGGCGCACGTTGCGCAGCAGCACCTCCAGGATGCGGCGCAGGTCGCGGATCGGCACCTGCTCGCGCAAGAGGTTCTGCAGGATCTCCTGCAGCACGGCCCAGGTCAGCTTCTCGGGAATGAGCTGCTCCACCAGCAACGGGTTCGTCTTGCGCACGCGCTCCACCATCCGCTGCACGGCATCCAGGCTCAGCAGATCGCAGGAGCGGCGCAGCACCACCTGGTGCAGCTGCACCAGCATGGAGGCGATGACCACGTCCACCACCTCGCACCCCTGACGCACGGCCACCGTCTCCAGCTCGGGACGGATCCACACGCCCAGCTTGCTGGGCAGGCCGTCCAGCCCGTGCACGGGGCCGCGCGCCAGCATGAGCTCGGTGCCGGCGTGGCCGCGAGCGCTGACCTCCTCGTGCAGGTCGATCGTCCAGGCCATCGAGGGCAGGCCGGGGTCGACCCAATGAAGAGCTCGGGCAGCTCCAGGCCCAGCTTGAGCCGCGTGTGCCGCTGCAGCTCCGGATACCACCTGGGCAGCGAGCGCATCACCCGCTCCAGGCCGTGGCCGAGCGACAGGCGCAAAGGCTCGATGCGCGTCCCGTCGTCGGGCGTGGGAGGAACCTCGGGCACGCGCTCGAGGATGCCCAGCACGAACTCGGGATCCACCGTGACCTGCAGGTTGATGGGATCCCAGGACATCTCCACGCGCTCGAAACGATCGCGCAGCTCGTCCAGGAAGTCCTGCACCGGGACCGAGTCGGGGTTGTCGGGGTCGTCCTCGGGCTTCACGCGCTCACCAGCCGCAGCCCCAGGATCTCGGCCGTCTCGGCGCGCAGGCGCCGGCACAGGGCCGCATCCTTCGCCAGGTCCTGGCCGTAGGAGGGGATCATCTGGCGCATTCGGGGCATCCAGCCGTCCAAACGGTCGGCGAAGCACTTGCGCACCACCTGCAGCATGATGTGCGCCGCCGTCGACGCGCCCGGAGACGCCCCCAGCAGCGCCGCCAGCGAGCCATCGGCGGCGGCCACGACCTCGGTGCCGAATTGCAACACGCCCCCGTGCTCGGGGTCGCGCTTGATGATCTGCACCCGCTGCCCGGCCACCTGCAGCCGCCAGTCGGGCTGGTAGGCGCCCGGATAGAACTTCTGCAGCAGCTCGAAGCGCTCGTCGTCGCTCTCGAGCACCTGCCCGACGAGGTAGCGCGTCAGGTCCAGGTTGTCACGCCCCGCGGCCAGCATCGGCAGGATATTGTGCGGGTCGATCGAGCCGAACAGGTCGAGCAACGAGCCGTGTTTGAGGAACTTCGTGCTGAACCCGGCGTAGGGGCCGAAGAGCAGCGACGTGGTGCCGTCCACGTGGCGCGTGTCCAGGTGGGGGACGCTCATGGGCGGCGCGCCCACGCTCGGCTTGCCGTAGACCTTGGCGTGGTGCCGGCTTACAACCTGAGGGTTGTCGCACCGTAGCCACAGGCCGCTGACGGGGAATCCGCCGTAGCCATCGGCCTCGGGGATGTCCGATTTCTGCAAGAGCGGCAGGGCGCCCCCGCCGGCGCCCAGGAAGACGAATCGGGCCCGCACCTTCTCCTGGTTCTCCAGCGAGACGAGCCAGTGCTCCCCCTCGCGGCTCAGGTCGGTGACGCGGCTGTGGAAATGCAGCCGGACGCCCTCCAGCGACTCGAGGTAGGCGATGAGCCCCCGCGTGAGCGCCCCGAAATTGACGTCGGTGCCCGTAACCATGCGGTTGGCGGCCACGGGCTGGGCCGGGTCGCGCCCTTCCATGACGAGCGGCATCCACTCCGCCAGGCGCCGCCGGTCCTCGCTGAACTCCATGCCCTCGAAGCAGTGGTGCTGCGACATCGCTTCCCACCGCCTGCGCAGGTAGGCGGCCGGCTCCTCGCCCCAGACGAAGCTCAGGTGGGGCACCGGGTGGATGAACTCCTCGGGGGTGATCACGTCACCCTGGCGCACGAGGTAGGCCCAGAACTGGCGCGACAGGTCGAACTCGGTGTTGACCTTGAGCGCCTTGCGAATGTCGATCGCTCCGTCCGTCTCGGGCGTGTAATTCAGCTCGCAGTTGGCCGCGTGCCCGGTCCCGGCGTTGTTCCAGGCGTTGGAGCTCTCCTGCGCCTCGCCCGCCAGCACCTCGTGCAGCTCGATCGTGAGCGAAGGCTCCAGCTCTTTCAGCAAAACCCCGAGCGTGGCGCTCATGATGCCGGCGCCGACCAGCAGAACATCGACTTGCTTCATGCGCGCCTGCTTCGTTTCGGGTCCCCCTCAGCCCTGGGCGCGAAGCAACGCCGACACCAGGCGGTTTCTTCCGAAAATGACGTTGTAATTGTCGCCCTGGCGCTCGACCAGCTCGAACCGGCCTCCCGCCTCGGGGATGATCACCTCGGTGGCAGCCATGTCCCAGAGCTTCAGGCCGTAGTCGACCATCGCGCTCACCGCGCCCCGCGCGGCCAGGCAGTGACCGAAGGCGTCCGAGTAGGTGCGCACGTGGGGAAAGGTCTGCACGATGCGTTCGAACACGTCGGTCTTGTTCACCCGCACGAACTGCGAGCGCTCGCCCGTCGCGATGAGCTGCTCCTCGAGAGGCGCGTCGTCCTCTTCGAGCCGAAGCCGCCGCCCGTTGCACCAGGCACCGAGCCCCCTGGCGGCGCTGGTGCGCTCTTGCAGCCCCGGCAGGTCGATGATCCCGAGGGTGGGCTCCTGGCGGTAGCGCAGCGCGATCAGCACCCCGTACAGGGGGATGCCCTTCGAGAAGCTGTGGGTGCCGTCGATGGGGTCGAGGATCCACTGGAACTCGGAGTCCGGGTTGACCGGAGGCAGCTCCTCGCCCACGATGCCGTGGTCGGGAAAGCGAGCCGCGATGCCCTCGCGCAGCGCCTTCTCGGTGGCCAGGTCGGCCTCGGTGAGGTAGGTGCCGTCGGGCTTCCTGTCGATCCGGAAGCCAGCCTGCACCTTTTCGAGGATGGTCTCGCGCGCGGTCTGCGCGAGCGCGTGGGCGGCATCGAGGAGGGCGAGCCGATCGGTCTGGTTCATGGCTGCGCGCTTCGGGCCGCTCCCGGCGTGGGCCCTGCCGGGGGCAGCGACTGTTCGTGAGCTATCTCAGCCAGTCGCCGGAGTAGGAAGCGTCGGGCGACCTCGTTTTCCTCCAGCGCCAGAGCCCGCTCGTAGGCCTGGAAGGCCTCCGTCAGTTGACCCGACCGGCGATGAAAATCCGCACGAGTGGCCCACAACAGGGCGTAATCCTGCAAGGCCGACTCCAGGCCCTGGACGGCATCCAGCCCCGCCGCGGGCCCCTTCTCCATCCCGACAGCCACGGCTCGATTCAGCTCCACCACGGGATTCGCGCCGAATGCCAGCAGCATGTCATAAAGCCGGCGGATGGCGGTCCAGTTGGTCTCCTCGGAGCGCCTGGCCGCGCAATGAACCCCCGCGATGGCCGCCTGCAGGCTATAGGGGCCGCCCTCGCGAGCCGCAGCCAGAGCCGCGACGCCCCGCTCCAACAGCGCAGTGTCCCACAATGAACGGTCCTGCTCCTCCAGCGTCTGCCCGTCCGCGCGCGCGGGCGAGCGTGCGTGCTGGAACAGCATCAGCGCGTACAGCCCCGCCACCTCGCTCGCACGCGGCATCAGCTCGTGCAACAGCTCGGCCAGGTCCAGGGCGTTGTGGCACAGGTTCAGGCGAACCATCTCGGAGCCGGAGCTGGCCCAGTAGCCTTCGTTGAAGATCAGGTAGAGCACCGCCAGCACGCCTTCCAGGCGCTCCTCGAGCTGCTCGGGGGGCGGCACGCGGTAAGGGATGCCGGCGTCCTGGATCTTTCGCTGGGCCCGCACGATGCGCTGCGCCATGGTGGATTCGCCCACCAGGAACGCCCGCGCGATTTCGGGCGTGGTCAGGCCGCCCAGCGTGCGCAGCGTCAGGGCGACGCGCGCCTCCATCGAAAGGGCCGGGTGGCAGCAGGTGAACATCAGCGTGAGACGCTCGTCCAGCGGGTCGCAAACCGGCGGAGCCACCAGCTGACGGCGCTGGCGCACTTTCTTGCGACGCAGACAGTCGAACGCTTTGCGCCGGGCCACTTTGTTCAGCCAGGCGCCCGGGACGCGCGGCATTCCTTTGGCGGGCCACTCCCTTGCCGCGGCTTCGAGGGCCTCCGCAAAGCAGTCCTCGGCCAGCTGGAAGTCGCGCAAAATACGCAGGAGCCCGGCCAGAATCCGGCCGCGCTCCTGACGGATCAACTCCTCGAGCTCGAGCTCAGCCAGCCGACTTGGCCATCATGCTCATGACCGGCCGCACCTCCACCGAGCCGAACTGGGCGCCGGGGATTCTGGCCGCCAGCTCCAGAGCCTGATCGAGGTCCTGACACTCGACGAGGTAGTAGCCAGACATCCACTCCTTGGTCTCGGCGAACGGTCCGTCCGTGAGGACCTGCTTGCCGTTGCGGATACGCACCGTGGTGGCGCTGGTGGGGGGCTCCAGCGGATCCCCCGAGAACTTGATCCCGCGAGCTTCAAGGTCTTTGTTGAAGGCCATATAGCCGGCCAGCAACTCCTCGAAGCCTTTCATTCCGGGGCGGGGATGGATCTCCGGGTCGTTGTGGATGATGAGCATATACTGCATAGTGGCACCTTCCTTTCAGCCCGATCGACGCGCGACCTCGACCGAATTCGACAAGCCGGGGAAAAATTATTTTTCGGCATCCTTTCAAGCCTGACAGCTAATCTCTAAGCATGCAGGTCCAGGGCTTCCCCAATCAGGTCTTCCGCTGGCCCACCCGGGCCGCCCAGAGCGAGCCGGAGACGCTCGCGCGCGAGACGCTGCTGACTCAGCCGCGCCCGATCAGCAGTCCGCACGACTACGTGCTGGGCGCCCCTCTGACCGCCCCCAGCGGCCGGGTCTACCTGCCGCAACACAGCAGCCTGGTGGAGCTGACCGGCTCGCACGTGCGCACCCTGCGGTGGGGTCCCCCCAGTGACGCCGCCCGGCTGGTTTCGCCCTATCCGAGCACGGACGGCACCGTCTACTTCCAGTTCGTGAGTCAGAACAAACTGGTCGGTTTTCGCGAGGGCGAGCGCCTGCCCGACCTCGAGGTCCCGAGCTCGGTCTGCTCGCGGCCCGTCAGCACGTCCGACGGCAAGGTCGTGGTGGGCGGCGCCGACAAGCTCTACACGTTTGCCCAGAGCGGCGAGCTGCTCGAGACGCGCGACCTCGACCAGAAGGACCGCTTCCCCAACCACATCACGCCCGCCAAAGAAGGCTGGCTGGTGCTGAACGGCGGGAAGCTGACCGGCCTCGGCCCCACGGGCGAGCGCTGGGCTTTCGAGGAGCCCTCTCAGTACAGCTGGGTGCGCTCGGCCGTGAGCGACGACCGGGTTCTGCCCGGAGGCTACAAATTCGTGGGCGCCCTCGACCTCGCCACCGGCCAGCCGCTCTGGCGCCACGACCTGGATGTCTTTCAGGCCGGCACCGTCGTACCGCCGGTGGTCGACCGCGAGGGCGGCGTGCACGCGCTCTGCAAGAACGGCGACGTGCTGAGCTTCTCGAAAGAGGGCGAGCTGCGGGGCACGATCCACACGAAGCGCTACAACCAGTCCTACATGACCTCGCAGGCCGGGCTCGCCGTTACGGCGCGAGGCGACCTGGCCGTGCTGAACGACACCGAGGAGTTCCACCTCTACGACCAGCAGGGCACGCAGCTGATCAAGCTCACCGCGCAGCAGCTCTTCGACGACAAATACGCCAGGATTCACGGGATGGCGTTGAGCCCGGACGGCAAGACCGCTTACCTGGCCGCCAACCACTCGGTGTTGACCGAGGTGCAGCTGCCGGCGCCGAAGGAGAGCGTCTCGCAGGTGGGCGAGGGCAATGGCTTCGTCTCGGTGGGCGGAGTGCGTCTCCGGCGCCGGCCCTTGCCGGGTTAGTCCGGCTTGCCCGTCACCAGACCCATCCCTTCGGGCGATATCCCGGGCCGGTCCGAGAGCGCGGCCTGCGCCAGCAGGCCCAGGGCCCGGTCGCCGGGAGGCGTCTTCCAGTGCTCGCCCAGGAGCGCGAACAGGCGCGAGGTCTTGCCCCCGGGCCACTGCTCGGCCACCGAGTCGGCGTTGTGCACGTCGCGCGCAAAGGGGAGGCGGCCCAGGAACAACAGCCGGGAACCCGGGTCCAGGGTGGCGCTGCCGCCCTGGTCATAGGCCTGCAGCGAGCCACCGCGCGCCCCGTTGCCGCGCGGACCCAGGTAGATGGCTCCGCCCCAGCCCGACGTGAAGTAGTGCGCCCGCGCGTAGCGGTCCACCAGCAGTACCAGCGTCAGGCGCAGGTTCAACCCCTCCAGGGCGTAACGGCCGGCGACGCGAGGGTTCTCGTTGTCCCCGTGGTCGCGCCGATCCAGCACCTCGAGCACGCGCGAGCGCACCTGCGACAACGTCTCGGGCGGAATCTCCAGTCCGTCGCCCGACGCCCAGACCAGCACCCACCGCTCCCCGTGCAGTGGCAAAATCTCCAGGGCATCGAGCGGATTGGCCCAGAGGTCGAGCTGGAAACGCGCCGTGCCGAACTGCACCAGGCGGCTGGGGGGCAGGGCCGCCAGCGGGGCGGCCACGGGCTGTAGAGCGGCCACGCGCACCGGTCCGACCGGGGGGCGCCGCCCCTTCTCCCAGAAGGCGTTCTTGGCCAGCGTCACCACGCGGAGGGGGTCCTCGCCGAGCACCTCCCGCAGCACCTCGAACACCGCACAGGCGCTGTCCCCCAGCACGCCCGGCGAGAGCAGCACCAGCGCGTCGCCCGGGCCCAGCAGCACGGGGCGGCAGTTCTCGAAGTAGGCGTCGCCCCGGCCCCGCAGCATCTTGCGGTCGAGTCCCTGCGACTGGGCACTCAGCGTGGCGATGGAGGCATTCTCGCAGTCCAACCAGACGAGCGCCTCGGGACAGCCGGCCGTGTAGCTCACCAGCCCGGCCCGCGCCGGGTCGAACAGGGCCACGACGATCTGCAGGCGGTGCGGAAAGCCCTGCGGGCGGTCCACCAGCCACTGCAGGCCGGCATTGGCCGCCAGTCCCGGGTCGCCGTGCTCGCGCAAACTGGCCAGCACGGCTTCCTCGGGCAAGTCCCACGAGCGCACCGGCTTGCCGTCGTGGTCCGCGATGCGCAGGTAGAGCAGCGCCAGGCGCTCCTCGGGCATGGGCTCGGCGCGAAAGACCTCGGGGGGCGCCTCGGGCACGAGCTGCTCGATGAGCGAAACCTCGACCCGGGGGGTCGATTGCTGCCAGAGGCGGATCGGGGGCTCCTCGAAGGCCTCCGAGGGAGTCTCGGCGGGGCGGGGGAGCGAGCGGATCTCGGAAGGCTCGACCCACAGCACGGTCTCGCAATACTCGCAGACGAGCTCGTGCCCGGTCGGCACTCGCAGCCGGGCTCCACAACGGGGACAAAAATGGGCGCGCACGAAACCGCTCTTGGCGGTTCAGCCCGTCGGTCCCTACGTCCGGGCGGCCACCCGGCGTCCGCCGGTGACGGAGCGCGTGGCGGATTGAAGCAGGCGGTCGGAGGATGGGCGGCGCAGCGAGCGCGAGCTGGGGCCGGTCTTGCGCACCTTGGGACGGTGGGCCACGAGCTGGGGCGCCTCGGGACGAACTTCGGTCAGGCCGGCGAGCATTCCCAGCAGCTCTTCGCGCTGGCCGGGGGTGGGCGTCAGCTCGAGCTCGCCCCCGAACGTGCGGAACGTCGGGTGCACGTGCACCACGGTGGCGCGCACCGCGATGGGACCGAACGTGACGGTGAGCTGCTCGCCCAGGTTGAGCTCGCGGTCGCTGCGGAACACCACCGAGTGGCTGGACATCTCGTGCGTCTTCATTCGCACCGGCTGGCCGCAGCTGCGCGTTCCCTCGAAGCGGTGCCAGGCGTTGAGCGTCTGCATCTCATCGGGGTAGAACATCGGCAGCGCCAGCTCGGACGTCGTCGCCGCGACCGCCGCGACGGCTTTCTTGCCGAACAGCCCGGTGGCCCAGCGGGTGAGACGTCCAAACTTCTCCATGGGTCGATTGTAACCGACCCGAGATTTTCATGCTGTTGGCTGGATCACATTTCGCTCAAGATGACCCCTTTTTGGCATCCAGAAAGACCCATTCGGACGATTCGCCCAGCTGCAACCGATCCCCGTGGCGCAGCTTGCTCTCGGCCTCGACCAGCAGACCGTTGACCAGCGTGAGGCCGCGTCCCAGCTTGCGCACGGTGTAGGCGCCGTCGAAGCGCATCACCAGGCAGTGGCGGCGGCTGACGGTGGCGTCCTCGACGATCAGATCGCAATCGGGGGCCCGCCCCACCAGGGTCTGGGCGCGGTCCAGCGAGTAGCGCGAGCCGCTGCCCTCGAGCCAGAAACGCGCGCTGGCGGGCAGCGGGCCCGAGTCCAGCTTCCTGGCGGCCTTCGCCTTGCGGTCGCCCGACTCGATGCGGATGAGGGTCTCACCGGCCTCCAGCAGCTCGCCCCCCTCGAGGGGCAGCTTGCCCGCCACCGGCAGCCCGTTGACGAGCACGTTGCCGCTCACGACCAGGCGTCCCTGGTCGCCCTCGAGCCAGAACGAGCGGCACGGGATTTCCTCGTCCTCGAGGTCGATATCGTTGTCGTGGGCCCCCGGACCGCCCACCGCCAGCGGCTTGCCGGGCGCGAAAAGGGGGATGGTCTTGCCGGCCATCGGCCCCTCCAGCATCAGCAGCCGGTAGGCGGGCCGCACCACGGCCATGCGCGTGTTGGCCTGCTCGAGGCGGGCCGGGATCAGGTCGTTCTCGCGCACCAGAGCGTTGCCGTACAGCCACATCGCAAGGTCGGTGCGGAATTCGTCGCGCTGGCGCTCGCGGGCATAGCCCACGGCCTCGCCCAGGGTGTCGCCCTCGCGCATGCGCGAGAACGTGGCGCCCACGAACGCGGCGCATCGCTCCCAGGGGATCTCCCACTGGGTCGCCAGCACGGCGTCCACGCCCAGCTTGAGCAAGCATTTCGTCAGGGCTTCGTGCGAGGTGCCGTGCAGCACGACCAGCCGGGGCACGTAGTGGCGCGCCCCCGAGCGAAAGGGCTCGAACGAGCCCGAGGCCACGACCAGCCCGTAGTCCTCGCTGGACAGCACGGCGCGAAAGTCTTTCTCGGCGTGGCGGAAGGCGCGGGGCAGCCCCGCGACGCCCTCGCAGCCGATCAGGGCGGAGCGCGGCACCGCCTCGGGCCGGGGGGTGACCTCTTCACCCGGGCGCGCGACCCGCCGCGCCAGGGAATGGCCGTAAGCGATGGGACGACCCGCCACCCGGGCCAGCTCCCAGGGCGTGGCGCCGTTGAGCCAGCAGTTGACCGGCTCGGCGCGCAGCAGCTGGGCCAGGTCCGCGGGAAAGCAGTTGCCCAGGGAATCGCCCAGGTGGTCGAGATCCTCGCTCTGGAGCGTGGCCAGCTCCACTTTGTGGCTGCGCAGCTCGGCCGGCAGCAGGCGAGACTCGAACAGGCTCTCCTGGCCGTGCCGATTCAGGCGCCAGCGGACCGAGCCGGCCTGGGGCTCGTCGAAATAGAGGTCGAGACTCACGCGGCGTCCTTCGGGAGGAAGGTCGGACGTTCCCTGGGTGAGAACCGGGGGGGCATGAAATTGATCGACGGGAAAGCCATTGCAGAGAAAGTGCGGGGGGAAGTCGCGGCCGGAGTGGCCGCTCTGGAGGGCGTCAAGCCCGGGCTGGCCACGGTGCTGGTCGGCGACGACCCGGCCAGCCACGCCTATGTGGCCAGCAAGCAGAAGGCGTGCGCAGAGGTCGGCATCGAGTCCTTCGGGCACAAGCTGCCGGCCGACGCCACCCAGGCCCAGGTCGAGGGCGTGGTGCGGCAGCTGGGCGAGGATCCACGCGTGCACGGCATCCTGGTGCAACTCCCCCTGCCGGGCCATCTGGACGAGGAGAAGATCCTGTCCTGCGTGCCCCTGGACAAGGACGTGGACGGCTTTCACCCCGTGAACATCGGCCGCCTGGCCATGAAGGGCCGCGATCCGCTCTTTGTCCCCTGCACTCCGGCGGGCTGCATCCGCCTGTTGAAAGAAACCGGCGTCGAGCTCAAGGGCGCCGAGGCCGTGGTGGTGGGCCGCAGCAACATCGTGGGCATGCCGGCGGCGCTGCTGCTGGTGCGCGAAGACGCCACCGTGACCATCGTCCACTCTCGCACGCGCAACATGGCCGAGGTCATCCGTCGGGCGGACGTGCTGATCGTGGCCATCGGCAAGCCGAGCTTCGTCACGCGGGACATGGTCAAGCCCGGGGCCGCCGTCATCGACGTGGGCATCAACCGTATCGACGATCCGTCCAGCCCCAAGGGCTCACGCCTGGTGGGCGACGTCGACTTCGAGGGGGTCAAGGAGGTCGCGGGAGCGATCACTCCCGTCCCGGGCGGCGTGGGGCCGATGACGATCGCGATGCTGCTGCAGAACACGCTGCGCTCGGCTCAGGCGCGGGTTTCAGAAAGCGTTCAGGCTTGACGACTAAGCTGATCGGGTCATGCTCAGCATCGATCCGCAGAAGTCGTTATACCGGTTCAAGAAGGCCAGGAACGAGCTGGGCCAGCACGCGCCCGACGGCTACCTCGTCGGTCAACTCAAGACGAAGCCCCTGGACGCCTCCTACCCCGAGGCCGAGATCAAGTGGGGAAGTCACTTCGACCAGAACCCCAGCACCGAGGACCGGGTCGAGATCTGGAACTGCAAGCCCCTGGGCACCGGCCACGGCGAGCTGATCCATCAGGAAATCTACATTCAGCGCACCGAGCGGCGCGGCTGGAAGTTTACCAAGACCCCGATGCTGCACTGCTGCCAGGTGATGATCAAGACGGGCGGCGCGGTGATGGCGCTGGCGATCTCCAGCATCGACCTCAACACGGGCCAGGTCGTCAAGCAGCAAGAAGGGCAAGAAGCAGCCCGCACCATGAGCAAGAACGAGTGGTGGGACCCGCCCCGCAACGCCGCCCACGACCGCGAGTCGATGAAGGGCTGGAAGCCCGAGCCTCTGCCCGAGAGTGAGAACCCGGAGTGGGTCAAACAGACCCGCGAGGAAGTGACGCGCCTGGCCGATGCCCTGGAGGGCAAGTCCGGCGGCGCGGTGACCATGGATGGCAAGGCCGTGACCGTGGGCGGCGTGCGCGTGCCCAGGAGGGGCGGCTAAGTGGAGATCCGCCCCGTCTTCAATCAACCGCAGGCAGCCGCGGTGGCCCGGCCCGAACTCGACCGGGCGGCGAAAGACCTGTATGACAGCGGCCATTCGCTGAGCCGCCTGGAGTCGAGCTTCTGGAAGCGCGAGCACTGGGAGCGCGCCAATCCGCCCGAGGCGGCCGAGGCCATGGCGGCCAACAAGGAGCTGCGCCTGGAGACGAAGCAGGGCCAGCAGCTCAAGGTCGCCAGCGGCGAGGACCTGCTGGAAGCCAGCGCCTTACTGGGGAAGGGCCCCACCGAGCCGCTCGGCTCGCCGCTGCTGGCGGGCGGTCTGAAAGCTCTCGATGGCCAGGGCCAGTTCAAGGTGAACGGGCAGCTCACCAATCCCTACGTGGCCTACAACGCCCTGACGCAAGACCCGAACCACCCCGCGGGCCGCGTCGAGTTCGAGGTGGGGCCGCTCAAGATCTTGTTTCAGAAGCCCGAGGACGCACTGACCGCGGCTTACCTCGCGGCTGGCTTCGGGGACGGCACGGGCGTGGACGAGCGGGCCCGCAATCTTTCCGACCTGGCGCGCCAGGGCTTGCAGTTCTCCAACGGCTCGGCGCTGGCCGCCTATCACGCGCCGGCCACCGTGAGTTACGACGGCGTTCAGCTGGGAGCCGCCGACACACCCGAAGTGGGACAAAAGCTCGCCGAGTACCAGACCGTAAAGCGCCAGCTGGGTCAGGACGCGAAAACCTGGTGGGACACCCTGCAGGCGCCCAGCGAGCGGCCTCTCGAGGACCGCGCCCGGCTGGCCCAACTCGCGGGTGACCAGGGCTCTTATCGGGCCGTGCTGGAGAGCGCCCGCCAGGGGGAGAAGCTCGACGACGCCGTCCGCCCGCTGCTCGAGGCTCGTGCCGTCCTGCCTCAGGGCTCTCCCGAAGCCATCAAAGCTTACGGGGTGCTGCGCGCTCTCGAGCCCGAGCCCGCTCGCGATTACCTGGAGAACCTGGCGAGTTGCCCGGATGCCGCGCTGGCCCGTACCGCCCAGACCGACCCCCAGGTCGGTGCCCTCTTGCAGGAGTTGCGTGACCGCAAGGTCGAGCCCGGCCAGATTCGGGGCCTGTTGCAGGCGGCGCAAACCAGCGGAGAAACCGAGCTGTTATTGGCCGCCACGAGCTATCCCAACAGCAGCGAGCTTTACCACAACTGGCTCCAGGGAATACCGGTCGAGGGGCGCGCCGAATTCCTGGCCATGCAGGCCGAGGAGCCCCATCTCGAGCAGTTGCACAACTCGTGGAACGTGCTGATCCAGGACCAGCCCAACCTGGCGAAGCGGCGCGAGGCGTGGTCGTTCCTGCGCACGCAGTATCCGCCCGAGCAGGCGACCGAGCAGGCTATCGCGCTCCTCAGCCAGATCAAGAGTGACGATCCGCTGGGAGCCGCCAGAACCTACCTGCGCCTGCAGAAGAACGGCGAGGTGCCGGCGGAGCAGTTGGCGGAAGTGTGGGGCAAGCTGCAGGCGAGCCCCAATCCGAGCGCCGCGCTGGAGCTCTACCTGGTCGGCAAGAACGCCGACCAGGCCGTGACCGCCTCGCGCTGGCTCGAGCGCCGTGATCTGCCCGCGGGCCACAACGAGGCCCTGATCGCCCTGGCCAAAGCGCACGAAGGCAACCTGGACGCGGCCACCCGTGACCTGCTGTTCGTCGCCAGCAAGCATCCCGAGGAGCTGGTGGAGGCCTCCAAGATGATGAGCGAGCTGCTGGACGCCACCGGCTCCTCGCGCGAGGCGCGCCTGGCCTTTGCGGCGCTCGAGACGATGGACCCGGAGCAGGGCGCCACCCGCTCCGAGTCCCTGCTCCAGGCCTTACGCACGGCCGGAACCTACGAGGACGTGCAGCCGATCTGGCAGACGCTGTGCGCGCTGCCGCCCGAAGAAGGCAAGCGCCGCCTGGCGGGTCTGACCGTCGACCCCGTCATGCCTCGGGGTCTGCGCAACCGCCTGCTGGAGGGCCAGTTGCGCGCTCCGCTGGAGCCGGCCGGCCTGACCAGCCTCAACAAGCTCCTGGAGAGCCCCTCCCTGCTGCGTTGGACGGGCCAGGAGGGCTGGGCGCAGAAAGACGGGGCCTGGAAGTTCTCCGGGACCCTGACCAAGGACCAGGACCGTTACCTCGAGTCGAGCCCGCTCAAGCTGCCCGCGGGCGAGAACACCCTGGTCTGGGATGGCGCCTGGCAGATGCCGGACAAATCCGGCGCCTACCTCTACATCGCCGAGGCAGGCTCCAAAGATTGGAAGCACATCGGGTCGGTCGCGGGCACCGGTCAGGGGCCGGTGGACCCGATCAAGCTCGACCCCTTCTGGTCGGGCAAGAACGTCCATTTTGCCCTCCGGGCCAGCACCTATGGCGACGTCCCCGCGCCGGCCAGCTTCGATCTGAAAGGCCTCAAGCTCAGCGAGCGGCGGGTCGGACCGGTTCAGTCGCTGGGGATCAGCACCTGGTCCCAGACGACGAGCGGCTACGACAGCGACACCACCTCTCCGTGGTTTCAGCTCGACGCCGCCAGCCCCAGCGAGTTGGAAGCCTCGATTCAGGTTACCCTGCGCAACACGAGCAATCATTGCACGCTCGAGATCCAGAGCGAGTCCATGCCGGACTTCAGGGCCATCAAGTTCATTCCGCACACGTCGGACTACAACACGGTGAGCGACAGATTCGACCTGTCTTCGTATCAGGGCCAGAAGGTGCGCTTCCGTTGGCGGCTGACCGTCTATAAGAACGGCACCGCCAGCTACGATTCGCCCAAGACGAGCATGTACGAGCCGGTTCTGCGTCCGATTCTCAAGGACCAGAGCGGCGCGGCGCGCTTGACGCTTTACGATCAGGGCGGGCTGTCGGAGGCGGAGGCCAACCGCGCGCTCGATCTGGCCTATGGGGAGGGCGATGCCGCCACCCGCAGCAAAGCCATCGGCACGCTGTCTCGTCTGGCTTCCACCACGGGCGATTACGAGGCCGCCTGGAAGGTCTGGGACAAGATGAGCGGGGACCTGAGCAAGCCCGAGTTCGAGGACCGCGCGGTCGCCTACGCGGCGTTGCTCGGCAAGGGCGAGGAGGCGGACGTCCTCTTCTCGCTGGTCGAGAGCGAGCGCGAAGCGGGCGAGAAGCTCGAGCCGGCCGCGCGCCTGCTGGCGGAGCGCACCCCCGACGACTGGCGCGCCCTGCGCCGGCGTGTGAAAGCCGAAGGGATGGGCCAGCCGCTGGCGAGCTCGATGGAGTTCCTGGCCGGCCTCGGGTCGCACGTCGAGAGCGTGGACCGCGCCTGGGAGACCGTGGCCACGCCTGTGCTGGGCGAGTCTCTGGCCGAGCGCCAGGACGCCTTCGGGCGCCTCGCGGCCGCCACGGGCAATCTCGACGGAGCCCTGGCTCTCTACGGACAGATCGGCCAGTGGCTCGAGCCGAAGGACTCGGTCCCCGCCGCGGTGGATGCCGTGGCCCAGCTGGCGCGTGTGCTGGGCAAGGACCAGACGCTGATCCAGAGCACGCTGAAGTTCATCCAGGATCACCAGCAGTCCGGCGAGCTCGCCGGGCAGACCCTCTCGGCCTGCGTCAAACGCCTGACCAACGCCATGGTCGTGCGCGAGGGCGCGCCTCCCGCCCTGGAGCAGGCGCTTCAGGAGCTGCTCATCCCCGTGGTCGGCCCCGGCGCCATCCAGGAGCAGGCCGACAAGATCATCGTGGGCGGCGTGCAGGTGCCCAAGAAGGGGTGAGTGACGGGGGACGGTAGACGGTAGTAGATGGGAGATGGGAGATGGGAGATGGGAGACGGGGGACGGTGGGAGATGGGAGATGGGAGATGGGAGATGGGA
>JBDHVW010000071.1:0-43170 GCA_039809865.1 Vulcanimicrobiota bacterium | reverse complement strand
GCTTCTCGACCCACGACGAGATTCGCGCCTTATTCGACTACGAGCCCCTGCTCGAGCCGACCCTGACCAAGGACCAGTTCTCGACCACCGAGGAAGCCCTGGTGGAGATCTACCGCAAGCTGCGCCCCGGCGACCCGCCCACGGTGGAGAGCGCCCAGTCGCTTCTGCAGAACCTGTTCTTCACCAGCAAGCGCTACAACCTGGCCAAGGTCGGCCGCTACAAGCTGAGCCGCAAGCTCGGCCTGAAGATCCAGTCGTCTGAGACCGGCGCCTTCCACAAGCCGGGCGTGATCGACGATCCGGACACCGGCAAGACGCTCGAGTATCCCCAGACCCTGACCAAGGACGACGTGATCTCGGCCGTGCGCTTCATGCTCGCGTTGATGAAGCGTGAGGTGCTCGAGAATCCGCCGCCCGAGGGCGTGCCGGAGGGCGGCCTCGACGTTTACAACTACCGCGGCCTGTGGTGGCTGCGCGCCCGCTCCGAGGATCGCTTCGATGTGATCGTCCGCGTGGACGACATCGACCACCTCGGCAACCGCCGCGTCCGCGCGGTGGGCGAGCTGTTGCAGAACCAGTTCCGCGTCGGTCTGCTGCGCCTCGAGCGCGTGGTCCGCGAGCGTATGACGGTTCAGGACCTCGAGACGGTCACCCCGCAGGCCCTGATCAATATTCGGCCGGTCGTGGCGGCGATTAAGGAGTTCTTCGGGAGCTCCCAGCTGTCGCAGTTCATGGACCAGACCAACTCGCTGGCCGAGCTCACCCACAAGCGCCGCTTGAGCGCGCTCGGCCCTGGCGGTCTGAGCCGCGAGCGCGCCGGCTTCGAGGTGCGCGACGTGCACTACTCGCACTACGGCCGCATCTGCCCGATTGAGACTCCCGAGGGTCCCAACATCGGACTGATCGGCTCGTTGGCGACCTACGGGCGTTGCAATAACTTCGGCTTCATCGAGACCCCCTACCGCCGCGTGGTCTGCAAGTCGCTGATCGAGGTCGAGGGCAAGATCCTCGACGAGGACACCGGCAAGAAGGTCAAGGTCAAGTACGGCCCGGGCGACATCATCCCCCGCCGGGTGCGCGTGAAGCTGCTCGCCGAGGGCGTGGATTCCCCCGTCGAGGTCATCGTGACCGAGATCACCGACTACCTCGGTGCGGATGAAGAAGACGATCACGTCATCGCTCAGGCCAACACCGCCCTGGACGAGAAGAATCGGATGATCGAGGGCCGCGTCGTGGTGCGCGCCAAGCACGAGACGCAGATTGTGCCTCGCGAGGACGTCGACTACATGGACGTCTCCCCGAAGCAGATCGTGTCCGTCGCGACCGCGCTCATCCCGTTCCTCGAGCACGACGACGCCAACCGAGCCCTGATGGGCGCCAACATGCAGCGCCAGGCCGTGCCGCTGGTGGAGCCGGTGGCTCCGATGGTGGGCACCGGAATGGAGCTGCGCGCCGCCAAGGACTCGGGCGCGCTGGTCGTCTCCAAGACCGAGGGCGAGGTCGTGAGCTGTAACGCCAACGAGGTCAAGGTCAAGGACGCCAGCGGCAAGATCATCAGCTACAAGCTGCAGAAGTTCAAGCGCTCCAACGCGGGCACTTGCATCAACCAGCGCCCCGCCGTCCGCATGGGCCAGAGGGTCCGCGTGGGCGACGTCATCGCCGACGGCGCCTCCTCGGTGAACGGCGAGCTGGCCCTGGGCCGCAACGTGCTGGTCGCGTTCATGCCCTGGGAAGGCTACAACTACGAGGACGCCATCCTGCTCAGCGAAGAGCTGGTGAAGGAAGACGTGTTCACCTCGATCCACATCGAGGAGTACGAGTGCGAGGCCCGCGACACCAAGCTCGGCGCCGAAGAGATCACGCGCGACATCCCCAACGTCTCGGAAGAGGCGCTCAAGGATCTCGACGAGCGCGGCATCATCCGCATCGGCGCTGAAGTGCGCACCGAGGACATCCTGGTCGGTAAGGTCACTCCCAAGGGCGAGACCGAGCTGACCGCCGAGGAGCGCCTGCTGCGCGCCATCTTCGGTGAGAAGGCCCGCGACGTCCGCGACACCTCGCTCAAAGTGCCGCACGGAGAGAAGGGTAAGGTCATCGACGTCAAGGTGTTCTCGCGCGAGAACACCGACGAGCTCGCTCCGGGCGTGAACCAGCTGGTGCGCGTCTACGTGGCGCAGAAGCGCAAGATTCTGCAGGGCGACAAGATGGCCGGCCGTCACGGCAACAAGGGTGTCATCGCCAAAGTGCTGCCGGTGGAGGACATGCCGTTCCTGCCGGATGGCACGCCGGTCCAGATCGTGCTCAATCCGCTGGGCGTGCCCTCGCGTATGAACATCGGTCAGATCCTCGAGACCCACACGGGTCTGGTGTGCCACTTCCTGTCCGAGCCGGGCGAGCCGCACATGCGCGTCGAGTGCCCGGTCTTCGACTCGGCGCACGAGAGCGAGATTCGCGAGCTGATGTCGATGGCGCGCCTGCGCTCGATTCTGGCGCTGAAGGGCTATCGCCTGACGACCCATCAGCTGGACTACATCCTGTCCGAGACGCCGCTGGTGGATCGCCTGCGCGACTTCCTCAACGGCCTGGCGGGCGACTACGTGGTGATCACCACCGGCGAGACCGATGCGCTGATCAAAGACGGGTCGCGCGACAGCCTGGCCAAGCGCGTGAAGACCTTCGTCTCGGGCGCCGTGCCCAACGCCAAGATCGATAGCGCCGAGCTGGACAAGGTCCTCAAGGACACCACCACGGCTGACCGCCTGCGCGAGATCCTCAAGCTCCGCCGCGTGCACCGCACCGACGACGAGATCGAGGAGCTGGCCCGGTTCGTGAAGGCTTACAGCGCCATCCCCGAGGATGGCAAGACGGTCCTGTTCGACGGCCGCACGGGCGACCCGTACGACCGCCCGGTGACCATCGGTCAGATCTACATGCTGAAGCTGGCGCACCTCGTGGACGACAAGATTCACGCCCGGTCGACCGGCCCGTACAGCCTCATCACCCAGCAGCCGCTGGGCGGTAAGGCCCAGTTCGGCGGTCAGCGCTTCGGCGAGATGGAGGTCTGGGCGCTGGAAGCCTACGGAGCCGCCTACACGCTGCAAGAGCTGCTGACGGTGAAGTCGGACGACGTGATCGGCCGCGTCAAGACCTACGAAGCCATCGTCAAGGGCGAGAACGTTCTCGAGCCTGGCGTGCCGGAGTCGTTCAAGGTGTTGATCAAGGAGCTCCAGTCCCTCTGCCTCGACGTGACCATCAAGTCGATGGACCAGGGTGGCGTGCTCCGCGACGTGGAGATCAAGTCGGTGGAAGATCAAGAGATCAAAACCACCGCACGTGAGCTCGGTCTCGACCTGGGCCAGGAAGCCCTCTCCAGTTTATAGTCGAGAGTTGAGAGTTTAGAGTTGAGAGTGCTCTCAGCTCGACTCTCGTCCTCGACCGCAAGTTTCGAATGATGCAAGGAGCCGGACCCAACTATGGATGTCAATAACTTTGATGCCCTCGAAATCAGGTTGGCTTCGCCGCGGCAGATCCGCGAGTGGAGCTACGGAGAGGTCAAGAAGCCCGAGACGATCAACTATCGTACCCTCAAGCCGGAGCGCGATGGGCTGTTCTGTGAGCGTATCTTCGGTCCCATCAAGGACTGGGAGTGCCACTGCGGTAAGTACAAGCGCATCCGCTTCAAGGGCGTCATCTGCGACAAGTGCGGCGTCGAGGTCACCCGGTCCAAGGTGCGCCGCGAGCGCATGGGCCACATCGAGCTGGCCTCGCCGGTAACCCACATCTGGTATTTCAAGGGCGTCCCGAGCCGTATCGGCTTGCTGCTCGACATGTCCCCGCGCACGCTGGAGAAGGTGATTTACTTCGCCAGCTACGTGGTGATCGATCCGGGCGACACCCCGCTCCAGAAGCACTCGCTGCTCTCCGAGATGGAGTACCGCGAGGCCAAGGAGAAGCACGGCCCGGGTTTCCGCGCCGGAATGGGCGCCGAGGCGGTCAAGGAGATGCTGGCCGAGATCGAGGTCAATCCTCTGCACGACCAGCTGCGCGAAGAGATCCGCACCCTGTCGGGTCAGAAGCGCGCCAAGGCCATCAAGCGCCTGGAAGTGGTGGAGGCCTTCCGTAAGTCCTCCAACCTGCCGGAGTGGATGATCCTCGAGGTCATCCCGGTCATCCCCCCCGAACTGCGCCCGATGGTGCAGCTCGACGGTGGCCGTTTCGCCACCTCCGACTTGAACGACCTGTATCGCCGCGTCATCAACCGCAACAACCGTCTCAAGCGGTTGCTCGATCTGGGCGCGCCCGAGATCATCGTCAAGAACGAGAAGCGCATGCTGCAGGAGGCGGTGGACGCCCTCATCGACAACGGCCGTCGCGGCCGCCCGGTGACGGGTCCCAACAACCGCCCGCTCAAGTCGCTCTCCGACATGCTCAAAGGTAAGCAGGGCCGGTTCCGTCAGAACCTGCTCGGAAAGCGCGTCGACTACTCCGGTCGTTCCGTGATCGTGGTCGGTCCGCACCTCAAGCTGCACCAGTGCGGTCTCCCCAAGGAGATGGCCCTGGAGCTCTTCAAGCCCTTCGTTATGAAGAAGCTGGTGGACCGCGGCCTGGTGCACAACATCAAGAGCGCCAAGCGCATGGTCGAGCGCGTGCTGCCCGAGGTGTGGGACGTGCTCGAGGAGGTCATCGAAGACCACCCCGTGCTTCTCAACCGCGCCCCGACGCTGCACCGCCTGGGTATTCAGGCGTTCGAGCCGGTGCTGGTGGACGGTAAAGCCATCCAGCTGCATCCGCTGGTCTGCACGCCCTACAACGCCGACTTTGACGGCGACCAGATGGCCGTGCACCTCCCGCTGTCGGCGGGAGCGCAAGCGGAAGCCCGCATCCTGATGCTGTCGGCCAACAACATCCTGATGCCGGCCTACGGCACCCCGGCCACCACGCCGAACCAGGACATCGTGCTCGGGATGTATTACCTGACCATCGAGAAGCACGACTCCAAGGGTGAGGGCCGTTACTTCGGCTCCATCGAGGAGGCGATTCTGGCTCTGGACAATGGGGTCATCGAGCTGCAGGCTCCCATCCGCGTCAAGATGCCGCGCGAGGAGGGGATGATCGCCACCACGGTGGGCCGGCTCATCCTCTGGCGCGCCATTCCCGACGAGGTGAAGGACGACGAGGACCCGTTCGCGCTCGAGTCGCACGACGCCGAGCTCACCAAGGAGCAGCTGGTCACGGCCGACAGCCGTGTGCGCGGCGAGCTCTTGAAGTTCTCGCGCGACGTCAACAAGGGCTTCGGTAAGAAGGACCTGGTGCGCCTCATCAAGCGCGTCCACGACCGCCACGGCAACAGCCGCACGGCGCGTCTGCTGGACGGCCTGAAGGACCTGGGCTTCCGCTACGCCACCCGCTCCGGCACGACCGTGGGTATCGAAGACATCAAGATCCCGCCCGAGAAGCCCGTCATCCTGCAGCGCGCCGACGACAAGGTGCGCCAGGCCGACGAGTATCTGCTGCGCGGCTTCTTGACCGAGAACGAGCACTACATCCAGCTGAAGAACATCTGGTCGGCGGCCACCAACGAGGTCGAGCAGGCGATGATGCGCCACCTGGACCGTCTGAACTCCGTGTTCATGATGGCCACCTCGGGCGCTCGTGGTAACCCCGCCCAGGTGAAGCAGCTGGCCGGTATGCGCGGTCTGATGGCCGACCCGACCGGTCGAATCATCCCGGTGCCGATTCGCGCCAACCTGCGAGAGGGTCTGACCGTGCTCGAGTACTTCATCAGCACGCACGGCGCTCGTAAGGGTCTGGCCGACACGGCGCTGCGCACCGCGGACTCGGGCTACCTGACCCGTCGTCTCATCGACGTGTCCCAGGACCTGATCATCCGCATGGTCGACTGCGAGACCACCGACTACATCGAGGTCTTCTCTCTGGCCGACGGCACCGAGGTGAAGGTTCCCCTGTGGGAGCGCATCTCGGGCCGCGTGGCTGCGGAAGAGCTCGAGTTCTTGGACGCGGACGGCAACAAGCAGACCAAGAAGGTCGGCGATATGATCGAGGACGACGAGGCTCAGGCCATCGAGAAGCTCCTGATGAAGGACGTCGACGTCAGCCGCGGTCAGCGCAAGATCAAGTGGCCGCGGGTGAAGATCCGCTCCATCATGACCTGCGTCTCGCCCCACGGCGTCTGCGCCAAGTGCTACGGCAAGAACCTGGCCACCGGTCAGCTGGTGGACATCGGAGAGACGGTCGGCATCATCGCCGCCCAGTCGATCGGCGAGCCGGGCACGCAGCTGACGCTGCGAACCTTTCACACCGGTGGTGTGGCCCAGGAAGACATCATTCAGGGTCTTCCGCGTGTCGAGGAGCTGTTCGAGGCCCGCAAGCCGAAGGGTTACGCCTGTATGGCCGAGACCGACGGCGTGGTCACGCTGGGTCAGGAGAAGGGTCTGCGCAAGATCACCATCTCCAACCCGACCGGCGAGGTGCGTGACGTGCTGGTGCCGTTCTCGGCCCGGCTCCTGGTGCGCCAGGGCGACACGGTCGAGATGGGCGAGCAGATCGTCGGCGGGTTCTTGAATCCGCACGACATCCTGCGCACCCGTGGCAGCGAGGAAACGCAGCGCTACATCGTGGACGAGGTGCAGACCGTGTACCGCGACCAGGGCGTGGACATCAACGACAAGCACGTCGAGGTGATCGTGCGCCAGATGCTGCGCAAGGTGAAGGTCAACAAGCCGGGTGAGACCGACATGCTGCCGGGCTCGCTGCAGGACGTGCTGGTCTTCCAGAACGAGAACAAGCGGGTGCGCGAGAAGGGTGAGGGCGAGGCCGACGCCTCCCGCACTCTGCTGGGCGTGACGAAGGCCTCGCTGGCCACCGACTCGTTCCTCTCGGCGGCCTCCTTCCAGGAGACCACGCGCGTGCTGACCGAAGCCGCCATCAACGGTAAGGTCGACTACCTGCGCGGTCTGAAGGAGAACGTCATCATCGGCAAGCTCATCCCGGCCGGAACGGGGATGCCCCGTTACCGTCGCCTGGATGTCGACCTGATGGGCGCGGCGCCCCCGCCGGTCGCCCGCCTGGCCGACCGCGAGGATGTGCCGCTGAGCCCCGAGGACGAGCTCGCGATGCAGCTCGGCGCGGCCCTGCGCGACTAGCGCCTGGCGCGTACGAAAAAGCCCCTCCGGTTTTTCGGAGGGGCTTTTTTCATGGCTCGAGGTAGCGGGCGTAGTCGCTCTGGAACCGGGTGAGACTTCGCTCGAACAGGTAGTTTCCGCCCCCGGTGCGCCCCAGGCTGGTGTCGGTGGTGTGCGGCGTGTAGCGCATCAGCGCGTAGGTGGCGGCGTTGCGGACGGTCAGGTTGCGTTTCCCGAAATCGACGCTCAGTTTCAGCGGGAAGCCCTGCGCGTGGCCCTCGTCGTAGAGCTCGCGCAGTAGCCCCGTGCCCTTTTCGACCTGGTAGGTGAAGTTGGAATGCTGGCCCGCGCTGGAGCCGCCGTCGTTGTAGGCGTAGCCCATGGCGGCCCGCAGCGTGGCCCGGCCCGGTTGGCGCTCGCGGCTCACCAGGCTGTTCTCCTTCTCGAGCGTGGCCAGCACGACCCAGGGATTGATCTTGCTGCGCTCCGCCGCGGTCGCGATGATCTCGGCGGCCGTCCGCCCATTCTCGGTATAGTCGGCCAGAAACGAGCCCTGCTGCCGGAAGAAGAGCTGTAGGTCGAACGCCGTGGCCGCGTTGGCATCGGTGAAGTCAGCGTTGGTGATGAGGTGCGAGAAGTTGATCCGGTGGCTCACGTAGTCGCCCTTCTGCACGGCCGGGATCGCGATCTTCCGCGCCGGCGTGTGGGTCGGACTCGGAGGCCCCTGCACCTCGGGCGGCTTCTGCGTCTCGGGGGCCTTGCGAATCTCGGGCGGCTTCTGCGCCTCGGGCGGCGGGGGCGCCGTCCTGGGCGGCTCCTCCGGCTGCCTGGGAGGCGGCGGCTCCCCGGCGATGTTCCAGTCGTGCAGCGAGGGCTCCAGGCTGGGGACGGTCTGCACCGGGACCGTCTTGCTGGCCGGGTCGACCGTGACCGTGGCGGGACCGCCTCTGGTGATCGGCTCCATCGTGTCCGTCTTGGCCGGGTCGTCCACCGAGGCCCAGATCAGGCCCGGCACCGTGAGGCCGCCGGCCACCGCCAGCATCGTCAGGCCGGCCGCGCCGCAGAGATACGACCGGGAGAAGGTGGGCGGGGCCGGCTCGGGCTGTGAAAGCCCGCTGGAATAGCGCTCCTGGGGCTCGGCCACGGCCTCCTCGCGCGTCCCGACCGCGGGACCGCGGGTGAGCGCTTCGCGGGTCTGCCCGACGGCTCTCAACTCCATAAACCTCAGGATAGGCGGTCGAGGGGTCCGCGTCAATCAAGGGAAGACACCCGTCGCCAGGGAATCCTCCGGTCATGAAAATGGAAGTCGCGCAGCTCTCCGAAAAGCTCGCTCTGGGAAGCATTCCCGACACCGAGCTGGTCTGCTTTACCTACAGCGATCCGGCGCTCTCGGCCAACCTGATGTTCGCCATGGACTCAGACGACCTGACGACGCTGAAGAGCCTGCTGATGGAGACGCTCCTCCTGGACCTGAAGCCCGGCGAGCGCGTGGACGTGGGGCGACTGCCCGGGCGTCCGCTGGGCCTCATCCTGCACTATGGCTGCCACCTGGAGGGGCACAAACTGCTGCTGGTCGAGCTGCACCAGCGCGACCACTCCTTTACCGCCCCGCTGCCCGGCGAGAGCATCACCTCGCTGCTCGAGCTGGTGTCGCAGAAGCTCGAGCAGGCCCGTCCCCTGCCCGAGGTGGAGGGGGAGGTGGTCAGCACCGACGGCCCGCTGGTCGTGCGCACGAGCGAGGGGCGGACGGAGACTTTCGAGCGCGTGGACGGCATCAGCCACATCTGGGGCGTCTGGAACGAGTTTCTCCAGCCCCAGGAGCTCGCGGCCGGCACCCGCGTGCGCGTCAAGCCCGTCCAACTCGGACCCGACCAGCGCGCCTACCTGCGCGCCCGGCTGGCGCTCGAGCGGCTGGCCGCTCCCGAGAGCGAGGCCTACCGAACCGGCCAGGAGAAGGACGCTCTGATGCTCTCGGGCGAGGTTTACGGCGCTCGCTCCGGGATGCTCGCGCTGCTGGGCAAGACCCAGGGCGATGGCTTCGCCCTGGCCAAGGCCACCCTCAGCATCTTGCTCGGCTACGTGCAGGTTGGGGATACCCGGGCCGCCCATGCCCTCTGGCTGGGGAAGTTCCCCATGGCCCCACTCAATCAGGGGATCAAGCTCATCGAGCGGGGCGTGCTGAGCGAGCGCGACACTTTGCTCTACAAGCTGATCAGCGCCCAGTTCCACTCCCTCAATCCCAACGCTACGCAGGCGCTGGCGGCCGTCAACGGGGAGATGGGGCTGGTCACGAAGCATTCAAAGGACCCGGCCCTGACGGCGCTGGCGTTGCGCAACTGGCGGCTCCAGCTCAACGAGGTCTTCGATGGAAAACCCGTGCCCCCGGCGGCGCTGGCCCCCTGGGAATCGCAAGCGCGCCGTTACGGGGGCCCGGTGCTGCCCAAGATCCCCTGTTACCCGGCCCCGGATAGCTGGACCCCGCCGACCCGCCCCGCCGCGCCGGCTGCGAGGGGTTGTGGCAAGGCCGCCACCGGGGCCGCCCTGGTCGCGCTCTTCTGCCTCGTGGGCGTGGCCAAGACCCTCTTCTTCTCGGGGCCGTCGGTCTACCGCTTCGACCACAGCGCGTTCAATTTGTACGCGGGCATGGATTCATGCGTCCTGACGGTCGAGGCCTCGCAGGGCCGCGCCAGTTACAGTGTGACCAACCCCTGCAAGCCCTGGCACAGGGAAGAGCGGCGCAATGGGCAGCTCTACATTTCGGAGGGTTCTTCCAACCAGCGGACCGGCGAGCTCGACCACCAGCAACTGGAGCGTCTGCTCGACTATCTCGCCAGCCAGGACCTGTTTCTCCAGACCGGACCGCAGCAAGAACCGCCCAAGCCCTATGGCTGGGTGCGCATCGTGTGCCCCCCGGCCCCGCTGGTGCGATACCTCGAGCCCGGTGAGCTCGAGGCCATCCTGGCGAAGGCGCCCACCGTGGGCCCGGACGTGCAGAAGGGGATCAGCGAGGCTCGCGAGGCGGAGCCTTGCGAAGCCGAGGCGCCCTAGCCGCGCTACTTCTTGTAGACCTCGACCCGGTAAGTGCCGGCCGACTTGATCATGAAGAAATACTTGCCCGCCTTCCCGACCGAGCGGGTGACGGTGCCGGAGCCGACCAGCTGCACGGGCTCGCCGACCTCGTTGCGATTGGCGTCGTAGAGGGTGACCTCGAGCACGGTGCCCGTCCCGGTGACGCGATAGCCCCAGCCTTCGGGAGCGTCGAAAATCGCGGTGCCCTTCCGCTCGGTGCCGCCCGTGAAGACGGGCAGCGTGGAGGCGCCTCCGCCCAGCTCCTCGACGGTCAGCTTGTAATGGCCCACGCTCTTTACCTCGAGATAGTACGGCCCGGCCTTCCCAAAATCCATGGAGCCCGAGCCGGACATGGCCTGGCTGATCGGCTTGCCCACGGCCTGGCTGGTGTCGGCGTGGTGCACGAAGACTTTCAGGGCGGTGCCCTCCAGGCCCCAGTTGAGGCGCCAGGGCCCGTTCACGGTAAAGGTCTCGGTGCGCGTGACCTCGGTGCCGCCCTCGAAGGTCGCGACGGGAGCCGCCAGCCCGGGCTGGAGCAGCAACAGCAAGAGAAGAAGAAGTGTCCGCATTCGTTCAGGTTCGAGGGGCCAGCCAAAGACCCTGGGAAAGAGCTAGAACCCGAAGCCGCCGTAGCTGTTGCCGTTGTAACCGCCGAAGCTGGCCCAGCCGTAATTGAGGTTGCGGCTCGAGTTGAAGATGTCGTTGGCGTAGCCGAGATAGTTGGCGTTGCCGTAGATCAGCGAGTTGACGCGCGAGTTGTCCGTCTGGAAGATGAAGGGCTGATTGACGGGGCCCGTCTGGAAGATGAACGGCTGGTTGACGGGGCCGGTCTGGAAGATGAAGGGCTGGTTGCTCGGCACGCCGGGCGTGAAAATGAATGGATAGCGCATACCAGCACTCTAGCGATCCGCCCTGAAAAGTTTCTCAAGCGCCGGGATCGCAGGGAGGGAGGCGCTCGCGGACATCCTCCAGGAGCTCCTCGAGACGCTCGGTGCGCGATAGCAGGCGCGAGATCTCCAGCTCGGCCTTGAGGTTGATCCGGTAGTCCAGCTCGCTGCGGAGCCGGTCCTTGGCCTCCTGGCGGTTCTGGCTCATCATGATGACCGGCGCCTGCAGGGCCGCCAGCATGGACAGAAAGAGGTTGAGCAGGATGAACGGGTAGGGGTCCCAGGCCCGTTCGGCCAGGAGGACGTTGGCGCTGGCGTAGCTGATCAGCACCACCCCGAACATGAGAATGAAGCTCCACGAGCCGCCAAAGCGCGCCACGGCGTCGGCAACCCGGGCCCCCATGGTCTCGCGCTCCTCGAACTCCAGGTTGAAATTGCGCGTCGCCCGCTGGCGCACCAGTTGCTGGGTCTCGTGGAACTGCCTGCCCACCATCGTCAGCATGTCCAGACCGGCCAGGGGACGTGCCTTGAGCAGCACCGCCAGATCGGCGCGGTCGATCTCCAGGGCCCGCGTGTCCTCGAGCGCCCGGGCCGAGGTCTGGTGGGGGGCGTCCTCGAGCATCGAGGGCATTCCAAAGAAATCACCCGGGTCGGCCTGGTGCATCACGAGCTCCTGGCCGTCTTCGTCGATCATCGACAGGTGCACGTGTCCGGTGAGCACCACGTAGGCCTGCCCGCCCGGGTCCCCGGCTTTGAAGATGGACTGCCGTGCGTGAAACGTGCGGATCTCGACCTGCGCAGCCAGAAGCTGGCGCTCCTCCTCGCCCAGGAGCGAGAAGAGCGGGATGTTATCGAAAACGCTCGGGTCGCAGTGCAACCCGGATAGATTCACCCCGGTGGAATTGAAAATCCTTCTACTGCAGGCGCAACGCGCCCGTCCGCCGAAAATTCGTGCGGGGGGTCACCATCTGGTGTTCGGGAGATCGATGCTGCAACCGTCCTCCAATCTGGGGCCCCGCGAGAGCTCTGTCCAGCGCACGCTGAGCGAGACGCTGGGACGTTCCGAGCCGCAGCAGCGCCTGACGGATCTCACCGAGCTCTTCGTCCAGGCCCGGCAAGAGCCCGACCTGGCCGACGCGCTGCGCCAGCGCTCCGCCGAGCTCTGGACGCCGCCCACCGATACCGAGGCCAACCTGATCCGCTACTTCGAGCGGCTTTCCGAGCACTGTCCGCCTCCCGAGAGCCTGGACTGGTACTTCCAGACGTTCGGCGACCATCTCAGTCTGGAGGGCATGAATATCGGCGGCGCCCGCATGGCCCTGCGCACGCTGCTCGACCGTAAGCCGGAGCTGGCCGACGAAGCTGCCCGCAAGCTGCTTCGTCCCGACCCTGAACAGGGCTTCTCCGCCGCCCAGATGGTCGGTCTGCAAGACCTGGTCACCAGCCGTCGCTGGACCCCGGAGCCCGAGCAGATGGCCATGCTGACGGGTCGCCTGGAGGAAAATCTCACCCGTGGCCCTCTGACCAGCGGGCCCCACTACCAGGAGAACCAGTATCTCACCGCTCTCCTGGTCGATGTGAAGAAGGCCCACCCCGAAGCCGTCGAGCCGGGCCTTGGCCGGACCCTGCTCGGTCATTTGCTCGAGGATCCGGAGCGCCGGCTCTACACCGTCTATGGTCTCGAGCCGCCCAACCAGGGCTTCAAGTCCCAATCGACCTACGCGCTGGCGTTCCCCGACCCCGCGCTCGAGGGGGAGTTGCTCGCGCAGCTCGAGACCGGCCTGGCCACCCCGAAGAGCCACGATCTGCTGATGGTGCTGGCGGGCTCCCAGGACTACACCGGGGGGGCCGAGCGGCTGGCGCGCCACCTCGAGAGCGACGTGCAGCGTCGCCACGAGCCCGAGTATGTGGATCGCATCCTCGACCACGTCGTGTTGCACTGGCTGGAGCAAAAGCCCGACAGCCTGGAGCAGGCCGCAGAGCAACGCACCGCCCTGGCGCACCGCTGGCACGCGATGCAGGGCCGTCTGGCCCCGCTCGACCCCTCCCTCCGCCCGCACGGTCTGACGGTCGAGCCCGAGTGGGTCGAGGGGCTTTCCTCTCAGGCCGACACGCTCGCCGGTCAGGCGCGCGTGGTGCTGGCTCACGAGGCGGGCCTGACCGAGCCGCTGCTGGCCGAGCTGCAGCCGTGGCTGGAGCGCGGCGTGGCGCCTACCTGGCCTCCCGCCGCCAACGCTTTTCGCGAGTTGAAGACCGAGGATTTCCGGCGTCGCCTTCCCGACGATTACTCCGCGTTGCTGCGCGGCTTCCGCCCCGTGGCCCTGTCGCTGGGGACCGAGACCTGGCTCGAGGTGGCCTCCAGCCGTTTCCAGCCCGAGCTGGCCCGGCTGGCCCCCCTGATGGAGGGCCTTCCGACCACGATTCAGGCCAACATGCTGGAGCGTTTCGCCGACTGTCCCCACGCGATCGCCGACCTGACCGGCCTGGGCGATCTCGAGGCCGAGCAGCGTCCGGCCGCGGTGGCCCAGCTCTTGAACGCCCCCATCCCCACGCACTTCTTCCCGCGCTTGCTGGAGGTATCGCCCGACAACCTGGAGCTCTGCCTCAGCGCCCATCACGACATGACGCGGCGGGTCGAGGCCGGGCTCGACCCCGAGGTCGCCTTTCAGCAGGTGACCGCTCCCCTCGTCTTTGGCGGACGCCTCGCGGAGGCCGCCGGAATCGGTATGCACGAGGGCTACCTCGTGGTGGGCGGGAACCGCCTGCGTCCGCGCGATCTGATCTGAATCATTTCTTTTACGCAGGGCAGGTCCTAATCTGATCGGGTGAGCTTGCTCTCTCACTCTCCGCGCGCAACTAGAAAGCCCGTCCTTGACGACCTGAAGCTGGTGGCATCGTATAGCCTGCTGGCCGGGCTCTGGATCCTGGCCAGCGACATTTTCGTCAACCGGGCTTTGACCGGGCTCCTGCACGAGGAAGTCGATCTGGGCAAGGGTCTCTTCTTCATCCTGGCCTCGGCGGGCTTTTTCTTTGTCAACCTGCGCAGGCGCGACCTCCAGTGGCAAAGGGCCGAGGAGGCGTTGCAGCTCAGCGAGCAGCGCTTTCGCCAGATGGCCGAGAGCATCCAGGACGCCTTCTGGTTGAGCGAGGGTCCCGATGGGCGGATTCTCTACGTCAGCCCGGCCTTCGAGAAGATCTGGGGCCTGGGTGTCCGCGAGGTGATCGAGCGCCCGGAGCGCTGGCTGGAGACGGTCCACCCCAAGGATCGGGAGCGGGTCACGGAAGCCTGGCGCCGCGGCGCCCAGGTGGGAGTCTACGACACGGCCTACCGCATCGTGCGCCCGGATGGCTCCCTGCGCTGGATTCATGCCGAGGGCTTTCGCGTCCAGGGCGAGGATGACACCCTTCGCATGGCCGGGGTCGCGCGCGACATCACCCAGAGCAAGCTGCGCGAGGATGCCGCCCGCGAGACCGCCGACCGCCTCGAGCTGGCTTTGGAAGGGTCGCGCACGGGCGTCTGGGAGTGGGAGATCGAGTCCGACCGCGTTTACTGGTCCCCGGAGTTTCTCCAGTTCGTCGGGGTCAGCCGCATGGAAAAACTGCGCGACTTCATGGACCTGGTCCACCCCGACGATGCGGGCCTCCTGTGGCAAGAGGTGGAGCGCTCGCTGGCAACGCATGAGAATTTCGCTGCCGAGTATCGCCTGCGCACCGGGGACGGCCGGATTATCTGGCTGGCGAGCCGAGGGCAGCTTCGCTGCAACGCGGACGGCAAGCCGCTTCGAATGGTGGGAACCTGCACCGACGTAACCGTCCGGCGGGAATCAGAGGAGGCCTACCGCGGGCTCTTCGAGTTGTCTCCCGAAGCCATCCTGATCCAGTGCGAGGGGCGCGTGCGGATGGTCAATGCGGCTCTCGTCAAGCTGCTGGGCGCGCAAAGCCCGGCCGACCTGCTCGACCGGCCCGTCCTGGAGCTGATTCACCCGGACTCGCGGCCTCTGGTCGCGGAGCGAATCCGCATCTTGAATGAGGAGCTCCGACCTCTCCTTGCGATGACCCGGGTGATGTTCAAACGCGTGGATGGCACCGACGTCGAGGTCGAAACGGTGGCGGCGCCCTACGTGTATCGAGGCCTCAACGGAGCCCAGGTCGTGATGCGGGACATCACCGAGAGAACCCGTTCCGAGCAGGCCCGGGCCGACCTTGCAGCTCGCCTGCAAGAGGCCCAGAAGATGGAGGCGGTGGGCCAGCTGGCCGGCGGCGTCGCGCACGACTTCAACAACCTGCTGACCGTCATCGGGGGCAATGTGACCTTGCTCAAGCGTATGCAGGCCGATGCAGGCCTTACGACCGAAATCATGGAGGCGGTGAGCCGGGCTTCCGGACTGACCCAGCAGTTGCTGATGTTCAGCCGCAAGAAAGCCATGAATCGCGTTCCGCTCTCCCTGTCGAAGGTGAGCGAGCACACGCTCAAACTGCTGCGTCGCGTGCTCGGCGAGGACGTAAGCCTGCTGACCGACCTGCCGGGGAATCTTCCTCTCACCCTGGCCGACGAGGTGATGCTGGAGCAGGTCATCATGAACCTGGCCCTCAACGCGCGGGATGCGATGCCCCAGGGAGGGACCCTGACCCTGAGCACCCACGAGGCGAGATTCACCGCCGAACAGGCCGAGGAGCAATCCGCTCCCGCCGCGGGCACCTATGTCTGCCTCACGGTCCGCGACTCGGGCGCGGGGATTGCCCCTGAAATCCTGCCGCACATCTTCGAGCCGTTTTTTACCACCAAGAGCGTGGGGAGAGGCACCGGGCTGGGCCTGGCCACGGTCTACGGCATCGTCCAGCAGCACAACGGTTTCTTGCGCGTGGAGAGCGCGCCGGGTCAGGGCGCCAGTTTTCACGTCTATTTCCCGGCCGAGACCGAATCTGGACCACAGCCCGAATCGTTGCGGCCGGAGGCAACGAGCTCTTCCGAAGGCCACGAGTCGATCTTGCTCGTCGAGGACGACCCCGCCTTGCGCCGCCTGGTCAACCGGATTCTCGTCGCCAGCGGCTACCGCGTGCTGGTCGCGTCGAATGGAGACGAAGCCCTGAAGCTGTGGTCGACCTGCGGCCCATCGGTGGATATGGTTCTGAGCGATCTGGTCATGCCCGGAGGCCTGAACGGGCTTTCCCTGGTCGAGAAGTTGTGCCAGGATCGGCCCGACCTGAAGGTCCTGTTCACCAGCGGCTATAGCGCCGATCTGCTCGATCAGAGAGCTGCCAACCCCGGTGAGCGGCGGTTTCTCAGCAAGCCCTACAGTCCCCAGCGTCTGACCGAGGCCGTGCGGCGCTGCCTGGACGGCTAGAGCCAGGAAACCCACTCTCCGTGCACCTGGGCGTGCCCCAGACGTGCGGAGTAGGTTTCCTGGCCCGGCACGTAGTGCTGCAGGTCCAGCCAGGTCTCGCGATGGCTGTCCCACTCCAGGCCCACGCACAGCACCGGGCGCGTCGCGCCCAGCGAGGCGACCAGGGTCTCGAGCTGAGCGCGCGCCGCCGGGGGCATCTCGTAGGTGGTGTAGCTGTGCATCAGGCAGACCTGCTGCTCGGCCGGAATGGCCGCCACCAGCGACGGCAGCACGGTCAGGAGATCGCCCGCCACCAGTCGCGGTGGATCCCCCGCGGCCACCACGGCCGCCTGGTCGAGGTGCTGCAGGCGCAGGGCGAACGAGGCCGTCGGCCAGATCTGGGCTTCGAGCCACTGGCGCTGCGTCTCGTCGCGCACGTCGATCGGATTCAGGTCGATGCCGACCCGGCTCGCGATGGTGGGGATCGCGGCGGGGATCGGCACCGCCCCGCGCGCCTCGCAGGTCAATCGCAGAGCCGCCGCCGGATTGCCGACCTGACCGGCCGGGCCATAGTCGTAGAAGTAGTGATCCAGCAAGAGCAGGAGCCCGCCGCTCGAGCCCAGGCCCACCAGTCCGAGTGGAGCGTGTCCCACACGCTCCCAGGCCACTCCCAGGACGGGCAGCAGGGTGGCCGCCCGGCGCACCTCGTTCGTCTGCACCTGCCGGGTGGGCAGCAGCTCCTCGAGTTGGGCGCGGTGTCGCTGGCAGAAATCGAGGTAGGCCGGACCGGCCTGGTCGCAGGGCAGAGGCTCGGCCACCAGGCTGCCATAGTAGCGGGCCAGCGGGTCGTCCGGGCTCTGGCGCAGCAGGTAGTGCACTACGTCCAGGAGGAGGAGGGGAGGAGCCTGCCCCGGCCGGGCGTGGTCGGCCAGAGCCAGGATGGAGGGTTGCTCGGCCCCCACCCGGGTGAGGAACGCGTAGAGGTCGCAGTAGCCGTCGAACATCTCCGCGGCGGCGTGGTCAAAAACGTCTCTGTTCACCATCCCGGCTTCGCGACCCCGGCTTGAGAGCCTTTGAAGGTCGACGGCCTTCGGGCGCGAATTTGCCGCCCCCGTGAACCGTTTCATCGCGAGCATCGTGCTCCTCTGCACCCTCATCGGGCCCGCGCTGGCCGATCCCGAGGCGACCGCCGACCAGGATCCGGGCCGGCATTCCGCCGGACGCGTCCGTCTCGGCGGCGAGGAGGGCTTTGGCCTGGGCTCGGCCGCGCCCGACCCGACCGCCCTGGAGGGTCCCACCCGCATCGAGACGGTCTTGTTCAACTCGTCCCGCTACACCAACATCGCCATTTCGGCCCACTACCTCAGCCCCAGCTTCTTGCTCGAGGTCAGCGGCGGCCTCGATTCGATCGGAGGGGACGCGAGCTACAACTTCACCGACAACGTCACCGTCAATGTTTTCGCCGACAGCAGCCGCAGCCCGGCCTTCGAAGGCGGACCGCTGCGCGTGCGCCTGGCCAACGGCGAGTCTCCCTACGTGCGCCGGACCGGGGGCGGGGTCGAGTATGCCGACGAGTTCGCCGAGAGCTTTCCCTTTGCCGCCGCCATCAACTACCAGAACGTCAACGTCGGCCGCAACATCCTGGGACCCGTGGTGCAGCCGCCGGTCGATCAGCTCGGCAACCCGCTGACGTTCTCGCCCACGGGCGTGGACGAGCTGCTGACGCTGAACTTCGTGGGCCAGTACAACGACCTGGACCGGCCGGGCAATCCGACCGAGGGCACCCTGGTGCGCTTCAAGCTGGAGCAGGCCGTGCCGGTCGGCGACAGCCAGATCGGCTCCACCGTGGGGGCGGTCAACCTGGCCCACCTCATTCCCGCGCCCGGTCCGGGCGAGGGGGCCAGCTACGTGCTGCTCAATCTCCAGGGCGGCTTTCAGACAGGCGATGTGGCGCCCTATCGGGCCTTCAACCTGGGCGGCGCCAACTCGAACCGCGGCTACCAGCTGGGCGGCCTGGCCACCTCGGCCGCCTTCCTCCAGGGGACGCTGGAGTATCGCGCGGCCCTGACGAGCTTCGAGATTTTCGGGACCGAGCTCGACATGAAGGGCGTCCTGTTCGCGGATTACACCAGCGGACTGGGGACCGCCTCCGACGTGCGGGGCACTCCGGGCCTGGCGCGCCTCAAGCCGAACGACGGCCTGGGCTACGGGGCCGGGCTCTACTTCTTCGGCGACGTGGGCGTGTTCCGGCTGGACGCGGGCTGGAACGAGCACGGTGACAGCCAGGTCTTCTTCACCCTGGGCGACCGCTTCTAGGCGGCCTTCTGGGCGTGGCTAGAGCGGAACGCTCCGCTATAGACGCGCATCCCGCTCTAAACTCCTGGCTAGAGCGGAACGCTCCGCTATAGACGCGCATCCCGCTCTAAACTCCTGGCTAGAGCAGAACGCTCCGCTATAGACGCGCATCCCGCTCTAAAACTCCCGGCTGGAGCGGAACGCTCCGCTCTAGTGGGCTAAGCTCTTCCTAGGCGGCCTTCTCGCCCGGCCGATAGAAGCGAGCCTGCACGAACATGCTCAGGCCGTAGGCGGTCAGCCCCAGGCCCATCAGCCCGAGGGCCCAGAGGCCGCCCTGATGCTTGAGCGCGCTCAGGATCTCCGAGAGCGAGGCGACCTGGCGCGGGCTCACGCTCCAGGCGGCGCGGATCAGGGCGCTGCCGAGCAGCGCGAAGGCGACTCCGCGCGCGATGAGTCCGGCCCGGGCCAGCGTCACCGTCCAGCGGTTGAAGCCGTCCTGCTCGGAGAACTCGGCGCGATAGGCCTTGCAGAACTGGTACAGGCCGACCCCGATGACGAGCGCGCCGGCTAGCGCCACCAGCGCTTCTCCCAGGGGCTGGTCGAAGAGAAAGGCGGCCAGGTGCTCCTGCTCGCGCTGGTCATCCGCGTCGGGGCGCTCCCACACCAGCTCGAGAGCGCCCTTGCCGATCTTGAAGTAGAACAGCCCGCTCAGGGCGTAGCCCGCGCGCGCCAGCCAGCCCTCGCGCGAGGTCCAGGTCTGCACGGCCCGCCAGAGCGCGAAGCAGATCAGTCCCAGTCCCAGCGCCACCAGGAAGCCGAGCCCCAGCGAGACGCCCCAGCGATGCATGGCCTCCTGGCTACCGGTCGGGGGGATCGGCTCGAAGGCGGCCCGCATCGCCCGCAGGCCGACGAGCGTGTAGACCATGCCCTTGGCGGCGTATCCGATCCGAGCGAGGACTTTCATGCTTTCCAGCATAGGGCGGCCCCGCCTCGCGGGGCCAGGGACCGCGATCCCGAAGCTCAGCGCCAGTCGCCCAGCAGTTGGAAAGCCGCCCAGTGAAAGGGATGCGCGGTCTCGGGCCGGCCCAGCATCGCCAGCTCGGCCTGGCGCAGCGCCTCGGCGCGGGGCATTCCGGCAGCGAGGTTGCGATAGAAAGCCAGCATCAGACCGCGCGTGCTGACGTCGGAGATCTTCCACAGGCTGGCCACCAGGGTCGGGCTGCCGGCGAACGCAAAGGCATCGGCCACGCTGAAAAGCTGGTCGCCCAGCTCGGGCTGACGCTCGGCCAGCGCGCTCTGGCAGGCCGAGAGCGTCACCATGCGTACCGGCTCGAGATCAAGGCCCGCGATCTCGCTGACCGAGAGTTGCTGATCGTCCCCCGCCATCAACAGGTAGCTGTCCAGCGGCTGGCGGACGTCGACCAGGCCGTGCGTGGCCAGGTGCAGGTAGCCCACGTCCGGCTGGAGCGCGCGCAGGCGCTCGGCGGTGGCGTCCGACCCCACACAGACCTGCGAGCCAGGAAACAGGCCAGCCACCTCGCGCGCTTCCTCGCGAGCCCCCGCCAGCGAGCCGTCGGGATCGGCCAGCGCCAGCAGCTTGCTGGCCGACTTGGCCGGGCGTTCCAGCGACTCGAGGTCGGACGACTTGGCTACCACCGCCACGGCCTTCTCCTCGACCAGCAGGTGCGGCCGATCCTGGCCGGGGCGCGCCAACACCTGCATCGGCAGGTACGCGAGCTCGCCCGTGAGAATGAAGGCGACCACTTTCTTGTTCTGCAGGTCGGGCTGGATCGGGGCCCAGAGGATGTCGCCCAGCCCGACCAGCAGCGAAGCCAGCTCGGTCCCCTCGGGCGAGGTCCAGGCAAAGGCGGGCTGGGTGTCGCGACCGTAGCGGGCGACCGTGGTGCGGAACTTCTCCACCAGCTCGGTCAGCCGGGCCGCCGTCACGGGCACGACGCGGATCTTCAGCCCTTCACGGGTGGCCACGAAGAGATAGAGCTTCTCATCCGCCGGAAAGAATTGCACCAGCACGGTGTCGGCCGGCAACACGCCCTGCAGCCGGCTGAAGTTGTTGGGGCGTACCGTCAGACGCGTGAAGGCCGGCTCCTTGCGCTGCAGGTCGGCCAGCGTGCTGTAGAACTCGGCGCGCGTCTGCGCCAGCAGAGCCGGGTCGCCGCCCGACTGCTGCAGGCCGACCAGTTTCTGCTGCAGCTCCGCGGCATCGCGAAGCTCGGGCCGGGTGGCCTGGAGGGACCGCAACGGGAACTCGCCCACGGTCTGCAGCTGGCTCTGGCGGTCGAGGGTATCGGCTGCCTGTGCCGTCTGACCGGCTTCGAGCTGGAGCCTGGCCAGCAGTCGGTACTCCTCGGCGAAGCTCTGGCGCAGCGTCTCGGCCACGCCGGGACCCGACTCCTGAGCATAGGCCTCCAGGATTTCGATCGCCCTGGAAAGTGCGACGATCGCTTCCGGCGCCCGTTGCTGGCGGGCCCGAAGCCGCCCTTTCAGCAGCAAAACCCGCAGGTAGTCGGTGCGATGGCTGAGGCTGTTGGCCCAGGCCTGATCCATCTGGGTCAGGATCTCCTCGATCTCGGGGGCCGCCTCGGGCGGATCGGCCAGGATGAGGCCTTCGAGGTAGTCAGTCTGGGCCTCGGTTCGCACCTCGTCGTCCGAGCCGGTCTGGGCGACGTGCAGGGCGCGGCTGAGGTCGTGCAGCATCCGCTCGCGGGTCGGCACGTCCACCTTCTCGGGTGTGTCCCTGAGCTGCTGCAGCACGATATTAGCCCTCGCCAGATAGCCCTCGGCCAGGGCGCGGGAGATACAGCCACGGTACCAGGGGATCAGCGTGGACTCCTCCTGGGCCAGTTTTTCGAACCGGGCGTAGTTTTGCTCGGCCATCTCGAGCGCGGGATTCAGCGATTCGATGGCCTTCTCGGGCGTGAAGATCGCCAGCAGCGCGCAGCGCTCCATCAGGTCGAAGAGGAGCTCGTATTGCATCGACTGGAGGGGCTGAAACACGCTGAGCCCTTCCAGAGAGGTGTCGGACGCGAGCCCGTCCAGGAGCGGGCGAAACAGGGCGTGCTGGTGCTCGCGAGCGAGCTCGAGCAGTCCCCGGGTGATGAGCCGGTGCATCCAGAAGGAGTAAGCGATCCGCAGCAGCGGCACCTCGACCAGCGCGTTGTGCAGGTAGTCGTCATCGAGCTGCAGCCCCTGCAGCAGCGCCAGCGCCTCGCGGGCGCGCCGTTCGGCCTCGGCCCGAACCGGAATATGAGCTTCGAAGTCGTACATGGCCCGGTAGCTGTAGAGGATGTAGCGGCTCAGCCGGCCGCGAGCTCCCGGGGCGGCGGCGGCCAGCTTTTCGGCTTCGGGAAGCAGCTGCCGGGCCACGCCCGGACGGCCGCACTCGTCGGCCGCGCTGATGTGCAGCAGCAGGATCTCCAGCGCTCGCCCGGGGTTACCGGCTTCCCGCGCGGCCTTCTCGGCTGCGGGCGCGTGCTCGAGCACCTCGGCATAAGAGCCGTCGCCCCAGTCGAGATACAGCGGCACGATGGCGTCGGGCCCGTAGAACTTGCCCAGGCGCTCGGGCGGGTTCTTCACGTCCTTCACGCGGTCAAGGAACTTGTAGATCTGGCGGGTGTTGCGGTAGTCCAGCGAGCGCACTGTGCACCAGCATCGCAAGAGCAAGAGCTCCACCGCCTCGCGGGGAGGGTCCTCGGGCAAGGCCGGCAGCGCCAGGGCCAGCACCAGGAGAAGCGAGAGGATGCGTTTCACCCCGGAATGTTCCCGCTCGCGCCGGATCAGTCCCACCAGAAGAACAGGCGGCCTTTCTTCAGCTCGCGGGTGAGCCCCGCCAGACCGCCTTCTTCCAGGTCGGGGCAGAGCTCCAGGCAGCGTTTCGCCAGCGCTTTCGGGTCGGGGACCGGGGCCAGCAGGCGGCCTTCCAGGAGGTCGTGGCGGAGGTTCGTGAGGCGCACGGGCACGGGGAGCGCGCGCAAGAACTCCACCACCTCGCTTGAGAGCAGCAGCGCCACGGCGTCGAGCGGGTCGCGGGTGGGGAGGATGGCCAGCTCGTAAGGCCCCTCGCGCCCGTGCTCGAGGTCGAAGACGAACGCGCCGCGCGCCAGGAACTCATCCTGAACGGCCGCCAGGTCCAGGCCCGCCCGCAACGCGACCCGCACGGGGCAGCGGAACCCGGGGCCGAACTCGGCCGCCGGGTTGCCGCACCGAGCGGCCAGCTGGGCGACCAGCTCGGCGAAGCCCTCGAACGGGGTCAGCTCGGGACGTGTCTCGGACTCCTCCTCGGCCGGGGCCGGACGGGCCACGGCCCCGAACAGGTCCGTACGGCCGTAACGCTCGGCGATGTCCACGGCGCAGCTCCCCGCCTTGTCGCGCACGGCCGGATCGGCCCCGGCGGCGACCAGCAGCGCGATCACGCGGCGATGGTCGGCGTGCACCGAGGCCATCAAAGGTGTGCCCAGTCTGCCCTGGGCGTTCACATCGACTCCGCGCTCGAGGAGATAGGCGACCACGGGCAGCACTTCGTCCTCGGCCGCCGCCTTCACGCTGCGCACCATTCCGCGCTGCACGTGCCGCACCGCCGCGCAGGCGGCGTGGAGGTAGGGCGCCTTGCGCAGGTCGGCCCCCCGCTCCACCAGGGTGCGCAAGGAGGGCAGGTCGAGCTCCTCGACCGCCCGCGCGACCTCCGCCTTGCCCGGCTTCTTGCCGCGCGCGAACCCGGCCAGGTAAGCGCGGACCGCGTGGCTCGTGGCCAGGGCCGCGGCCTTCTTGTCGCGCGGGTCGGCGCCCATGGCGACCAGCCGCTCCACCACGGGCAGATGGCCGTTCTCCACGGCCAGCAGAAAGGCGGTCATTCCCACGCCGTCGCGGGCCTCCACCGGACCGCCCAGCAGCTCGCACATCGGGGCGTGGCCGGCCGCCGCGGCCCGCATCAGGGCAGTGCGGCCCAGCGCGGCGCGGGCCAGGCGCACGCCCTCCTCTCCGCCCTCGCGATAGAGGTAGCTCAGGTAGGCGTGCGGCTTGCCCACCAGGTCGGTCCGGGCCGGGTCGGCGCCCGCCGCCAGCAGCGCGCGCACCGCCTCGAGGTGGCCGTTCGCGGCCGCCAGCTGGAGCGGGGTCCAGCCCCGGGTGCTCTCGCGCTCGTCGCGGGCCTCCACCGAGGCGCCCCGGGCCAGGGCGGCCTCGACCCCCGCACCCGCCTCGGCGGCCCGCAGCAGCTCCTCGTCCGGCGCCAGCGGGGGCGCGGCCGAGCCCAATAGAGCGCGTACCTCCGGGTCGCCGGCGACCTCGAAGGCCGAACGCCCCAGCCCGTCGCGCAAGCCCACGTCCGCTGCGGCCTCCAGCAGGGCCCGCACGCATTCGGCCTGGCCCAGCCGGGCCGCCAGCACCAGCGGGGGCGTCTCCACCGGCTGCTCGTCGGGAGCCGTGTGCAGAAACGGCCGCTCGGCGTCGCCTCCGGCGGCCAGCAGGGCGCGCAGGGCCTGAGGCAGATTGGAGGCGACCGCCTGGAACACGGGCGTGCGCTTGACGAACTCCGGCGCCAGCGAGGGATTGGCCCCCGCGGCCAGCAGGCGCAGGGCGAGCTCGGCGTGACCCTTCTCCAGGGCGCTCACCAGCGGCGTGGTGACGCGGTTGCCGGCGTCGGGGTCGAACCCGGCCGCCAGCAGGCGGTCCACCACGTCCAGGCGCCCCGTGCCGACCGCCCACAGGAGGCCGAGCTGAGCGGCGTCGGCGCCGCCCAGCACCAGGGCGATGCGGATGTCGTCGCGGCGAGGATGGACCTGGCTCAGCAGGGCCGCGCTCGGTCGCGCACCGGCGGCCAGCAGCTCCTCGATCCGGGGCAGAGAGTTCTTCTCGACGGCCTGAGCCAGTTCGCGCTGGAAGTCCATACGGGGCGGGTTCTTCGCAGCCTTAAGTCTTTTTTCCGGCTCGCATGTCAGGATGATCAAAAACACACATTCTGGAGCGTAGAACCGTGATTACAACCCTGGGGACGACCCTTCCGCGCCACGCGCCCATCACGCGGAGCTGCTCGCCCGCGCTCGACAGCCGGGGACCCTCCGTCGAGGCGCCCGACCCCGCCACGCAGCTCGGCAAGACCGCCCCGCAGCTGTACGCGCACCGCGGCGCCCGCGGCCTCATCGCCGAGAACACGCTCGAGGGTTACAAGCTGGCCCTGAGAATGGGGGCCGACTTCATCGACATGGACGTGGTGATGACCTCCGACCACGAGGTCGTGGTGGGCCACGATCCGGTGCTCAACCCGGCCATCGCCAAAGGGCCCGACGGCAAGTTCGTGGAGCCGGGCCGTTGGGTCGTCGGTCACATGAAGTTTTCCGAGCTGGGCCAGTTCGACGTGGGCAGCCTGAACCCGGAGCACGCCTACGGACAGGTCTTCCCGGACCAGAAGCCGGTTCCGGGAGCCCACATGCCCACGCTGCGCGAGGTGATTCGCTACGCCAAGAGCGTCACGGGCGACCGGATGATGTACCAGGTCGAGGTCAAGAACGACCCGGCCCGCCCCGAGCTGACGCCCAGCCCGCGCGAGCTGGCGGCCGGCGTGGCCAGGGTCCTGGAAGAGGAGGGGGTGGCCGAGCGCACCGAGGTGCAGGCCTTCGACTTCGCCGTGCTGCAGGAGCTGCAGAAGATCAACCCGCGCATCCCCACGCAGTACCTGACCGAGGTCGCCTCGTTCAAGCAGATGACCGATCCCGATCCCAAGGTGGCCACCACCTGGACCGGCGGCAAGCTCCTCAAAGACTACGGCAACTCGATCCCGCGCATGATCAAGGAGCTGGGCGGAAGGGTCTGGGGCCCCCAGGATACCGAGGTAACCGCCGAGCAGGTGAAAGAAGCCCACGCGCTGGGCCTGAAGGTCGTGGTCTGGAGCTGGCCGGACGACCCCAGCCACCCCGTGCCGGCCGACACGCGCACCGAGGGAATCGAGATGGCTATCGACAAAGGCGTGGACGGACTCATCCACGACCGCCCGGACGTGGTGCTGGACGTCTTCCGCAAGCGCGGCCTGCCAACGCCGCAGGCCTACCCCGACGCCGCCTGAAGGCTACCAGCGCGGGTCCTGGTCGAGCAGCCGTGCGGCCCCTTCGCGATCGAGCGGCGGAGAGAAGAGAAAGCCCTGGGCCTCCCGACAGCCGAAGGAGCGCAGCTCCTCGAGCTGGGCGTGGGTCGTGACCCCTTCGGCGATGGTGCGCATGCGCATGGACGCCGCCACCTTGAGCAGGGAGGCGATCAGCTCGCAGCTCTCCTCGTTCTCCATCTGGAAGATCAGGCTGCGATCGACCTTCAGACACTCGAACGGGAAGGTGCGCAGGCACATGAACGAGCTGGAGCCCACCCCGTAGCTGTCGAGGTGGAAGCCGATGTTGACCTCGCGCAGCCGCTTGAGCGCGGACTGGCGCGACTGATCCTGCACGACCTCCTCGGTCACGTCCAGGCGCAGGTGGCTGAGCGGCGCCCCCGAGCTCTGCAGCAGGGTCAGCAGGGCGTCGGTATTGGCCTGCTCGTTGAAGTGCTCCGAGCAGAGGTTGATACTCAGGCGCACGGGGTGCCGATCGCTCCACTCGCGCAGCCGCTCCATCGCCATGCGCACCACCAGGCGATCGAGGCGCAGCATCAGGCCCGACTCGTAGGCCACGTCCAGGAACGTGTCGGGCAGCAAGAGGCCCTTCTCGGGATGAGGCCAGCGCACCAGCGCCTCGAAACCGCAGACGCGCCCTCCTGCGAGCTCCACGATGGGCTGGTAGAAGACCTCCAACTGGTCCCGGTCCAGGGCGCGCATCAGCTCGACCTCGAGCTCGATGCGCGAGCGCCCCTCCTCGTGCTGCGCCGGGTCGGCCAGGCGCTCCCACTCGTCGGCGCGCAGGGTCTTGAGCGTGGTCTCGGCGTCTTCCAGCATGCGGGCGCTGGCGTCGTAGTTCCCCGCAGCGTAGGCGATGCCCAGGCGCAGCCCGGCCCCGTGCTTGTCGGCCTTCTCCTTCAGGCGCCGGGAGATGCGAAAGACGTCGCTGACGTGGCGCAAATCTTCGGCCACCACGGCCAGACGTTCGTCGCTCAGGTGCAGCAGGTCGTCCTCGCAGCGCAGCAGCGAAGTGAGGTCTTGCTCCAACCCGTCGCTCGAGCCCGGCGAGATGTCGGCCAGCAACAGGGCCACGCCGCGCTCCTGCCGGCGGCCGCGGGCCAGACCTTGCTCGAGGCGGCGCAGAAGGCCACGCACGTCAGCTCACCTCGCTCACGCGGCTGCGCAGCGTGGCCAGAAAGCGGACGTACGTGCCGGGGTTGTCCATGAAAAACTCCTCGAGCTCGTTGACCTGGATGACGAACGCGGTGCTGTCGCTCAGCGTGGTGGCGGTGGCCGTGTGGCGCTCGCCGGGCCCGCGCAAGCGGCCCACCAGGGCGCCGCGGCGGGCCACCACGGGCTCGCGGCCCTCGCTCTCGAGCCGGACCTCGCCCTCGCGCATCAGGTAGAGGCACCGCACCCGGTCTCCCTGGCGGTAGAGCATGCGGTTGGCGGGAATGTGGCGCAGCCGCATGGCCGGGATGAGCTGGGTCTTCTGCAGCACGGACAGCTTTTCCAGGAAGGAGTTCTCGTTCATCAGCGGCCAGGCGTCGTGCAGGCGGCTCTCCGCTACAGCCAGCAGGGCGCTCTCGGCCAGCGTGCCCCGGATGAAGCGGAAGAAGTCGGTCTTCTCGACCACCAGCACCTCGAGGTCGGAGTAGGCGCGGATGTCGGCCGTGCGCGCGTCCGAGAGCAGCAGAGCCACCTCGCCGAAGTAGTCGTAGCGTCCCAGGGTGCTGAGCACGCGCCCGTCGCGCACCACCTCGGCCTCGCCCGCCATGATGAGGTAGAACCGATTGCCCGGCTCGCCCGTATGCACCAGAACGTCACCCGCTGCGAACAGCTCGCGCCGGGCGATGCGCAGGAAATCGGCCGACTTCTCGATGCCGAGCCGCTCGAAGAGCTCCACGCCCGAGAGCAGGTCGAGCATGCGCTGGGCCAGCCACAGCTCGGGCGGCGGCACCTCCAGCACGAAGGTCTGGTCGATGCCGCAGGGCGCGATTTTCAGCCCCGAGTCGGTGGGGATTGTGGCCGCGTTGAGATGGTTGAGATAGAGGCGCTGCTTGACATCCTCGGGCAGGCGCCGCAGCACGCTGAGCGGCGTGTGCACGGGCGGGATGCCGGCCTCGTGGATAACCAGGTCGGCGTCCCACGAGAAGCTGAGCAGATCGAGCAGGCGTCCCTCCGAGAACAGCCCGCCCTCGTGCAACTCGCGGAAAGCCTCGTCGTCGTAGTAGGTATCGCCCGAGTAGGCGATCTTCTTGCCCTGGAACGAGACCTCCAATCCAAGCGTGGGAATGGTGTGGAAGTTGTAGCGGAAATGGAAATTGCCCCCGGCGATGTTGAGGCTCTCGCCCACGACCACCGGGTGGAAGTTGAACAGCAGCAGCATCTGCTCGGTGGACAGGCCGAGCAGCCCGCGGTACTTGCGCAGGAAGCTGTCCATGATGGTCGGGGTAGTGTGCAGGTTGATGCGCCCCTCCTCGAGGATCTTCTGCAGCGTGCCCGAGTCGTGATCGGCGTGACAGTGCGTCAGGATGAGGTCGCTGATCATGCGCGTGTCGATGCCGTGCTCGCGCAGCCAGCGGGTGGTGTGCACGGGCGGATCGACCAGCACGCCGCGTCCGTTGATCCAGAGAACGCAGCCCGAGGTGTCCAGGGTGGGGTCGAAACCGTGCCCGCTGCCGATCATCGTCAACCCGAAGAACGGCGGCCGATAGCGGCGGGTGCTGTCGTTGGGGGCGGCCGGCCGGGCCGGGCTGCGATAGTTGATCTCGCGCACCTCGCCCTGCCGCTCGAGGCGATAGCGATCGGGACCCACCAGGGAGATCTTCACGTCACCCACGGTGGTGCTGCCCGCGGCGTCGAGCACCTTGAAGTCGACCATCTCGCGCAGCCGCAGCCGACCTCGCGGGGAGTCGGGCGCCTTTTTGAAGTGCAGCATCTCGGCGGCCATGTCGGGGAGCCGCCGCGTGTGCGAATAGTCGCGCTCGATCTCCAGCGAGCTGGGGCCGAAAACCGCCTCGCGCAGCACCGCCAGGATGGCCCGGAAGCGCTCGGCCTGGCAGATGACCAGCGTCTTCTGGCCCTTGAGATAATAATTGTAGTAGACCGGGAACTCCAGTTCGGCTACGGAGATGCCCTGGATAACATCGAAGAGCCGCTCGGGCACGATGTAGATGCGCGGCACGCCGGACGTGGTGATGGTGTCCTTGATGGTCTCGGGGTAGACCCCGATCTGGGCCACGAAGTCGCCCCAAACGACGAGCTGGCCTCCCCGGGGAAGCTCGCGCAGATCAAACACTTCAGTTGGGGACGAAATGGCCAGCTCCCCTTGAAAGATACTCTCGCCGTGACAGGTTTGCCGCTCCTGTCCTCGCTGGTTTTCGCCAGGGCCGGCAGGCGACTCCTCCAGTCTCTCGTTTACAAAAAGTTCACGACTTTTACTTTTTGTTCAGGCACGGCTCGCGAAAGGTCTCGGGGCGGTTGGATAAGCTGATTCCAATAGACCAAATTCGGGAGGAAAACACCGTGCCCGTTACCGCCCCTCGCGAAGTCACGAGCCCCTCGGTTGCGGCCCCCAGTCGCCCCGCCACCCCGCCCCCCGCGCCCGCTCCGGCTCCGGCCGCCAGTGCCCCCGCGCGGGGGGGCAACGATGGCTTCAAGCCCAGCGCCGAGCTGACCGACACGTCGCCCGGTCAGGGTAGCGTCTCCAATCTTCAGAAAGGTTTTGCCAGCTGGGTTCCCGACTGGGTCCACACCGCTCTGGACGTGGCCGGCATGGTGCCCGGCATCGGCGAGCTTGCCGACGGCGCCAATGCGGCCCTCTATACGGCCAAAGGCGATTACGCCAATGCCGCCATCTCGGCGGCCGCAATGATCCCCGGCGTGGGCATGGCCGCGTCGGGCAGCCGCCTGGCGGTGAAGGCCGGCAAGCAGGTGGCCGAGGCGGCCGGCGAGGGCGCCCTCAAGAAGATGGCCAGCAACGACCTCAAGCCGTGGCTCAAGGGCGACCCCGCCGGCCAGGCGCTGGGCGCGGCCTCGAGCAAGACCAACAAGACCGCCCAGGGCGCGCAGGTCTATAAGGTGGACGACGCCGTCAAGCTGGAAGGCGGCGCCGCCTTCAAGAAGGGCGACCAGTATCACCTGGACACCCTCCACCGCGACCATCTCGAGGTTTACAACAAGCGCAACAACTTCACCCAGGCCGTCAATCTGGACGGAAAGGTCAACCCCGCCAAGACCCAGGCCGGGCTCAAAGAGGGAAGAACGCTCGGGGATTGAAGCCCGGGCGCCATGATCGAGCCACTTCTACAACTGATCGAGCTGCTCGGGCGCAATCCGGAGGGCCAGCTGCCGCGCCCGGATGCGACGCTGCTGGCCGATGTCCGCGACGCCCTGGCCGGCCTGCCGGACCCTCCGCTGGGCGGCCTGTCGTCCGCCGACCCGACCCTGCCGGAGTCGATCGTGCCGGCGCTGGTGCAGGTGCACCTCTACCTGGAGGAGCTCACCTCGCCTCTGCTCGACCTGCACGGCGAGGTGAAGCGGCTGTTGATCGAATATCCTCAGATCGAAGAGTAGCTTGCAGTCGGGCGGGTTGGACGGGTGGATTCTGGGGTTGGCGGGGGGGAAGCGGGTGCTGTCTTGCGAGCGCCTGCAGACCCTCTGGGGCGGTTGCGGCGAGCTGCTGCGGGTGCACCTGGAGGGGGCGCCCTCGGTCATCCTCAAGCGCATCGTGCCGCCGGTCGGCGGGTCGTTCTCGGACGAGCGCAAGCGCCGCTCCTATGAGGTCGAACGGGCCTGGTATCAAGGCCCTTCGCGCCGCAGCCAGGCGCGCTTGGCGGCCTGCCTGGGGGTGAACGGCTCCCTGCTTCTGCTCGAGGACCTGCGCAACGCCGGATTCCAGCAGGGCCGCCCGGCTCTCGAGGCGGGGCTGCGCTGGCTGGCCGCCTTCCACTTGAGCTTTCTGGACGACGTCCCTGCCGGGCTCTGGGAGCAGGGAACCTACTGGCACCTCGCCACGCGCCCCGACGAATGGCAGCGGATGCCTTCCGGTCCCCTCAAGGAGCTGGCCAGCGCTGTCGATCGCAAGCTGCGCGCGACGCGCCACGTCACCGTGGTGCACGGCGACGCCAAGCCGGCCAATTTCCTGTGGTCGCGCGAGGGGGCCGCGGCGGTCGACTTCCAGTATGTCGGGGCCGGCTGCGGGATGCGCGACGTCAGCTATCTGCTCGATTGTTGCGTCGGCGAGGGTCTCGAGCTGGAGCTGGAGCGCTGGCTGGACTTCTACTTCGCCGCGCTGGGCCGCCCCGACGTCGAGCAGGATTGGCGTCCGCTCTTCCCCTTTGCCTGGTGTGACTTCTGCCGCTTCGAGCAGGGCTGGCGCGGCCCGTCTCCGCTGGGGCCCTTCAGTCAGCGCATGTTGCGGAGCGTTTTAGACATCCTTCAGCCATGAGCGCTAGGCTGGTCGCATGCTGAGCCCGGTGTCGGTGATCCAGAGTCGTTACGCCGCGTTGCAGGCGCGTGCCCCGCAGCTCGAGGCCGAGCGCCAGCAGGCCGACGACGATTCATTCCGGTCCACCTGGGCCTGCGAGCGCGCCCAGCCCGAGATGGAGGCTTGCTGGGCCGGGGTGCTCGGCGGCGGCGGGCTGGGCGCTGGCGCGCTGGCACTGTCGCTCAACTGCCCCGGCCCGCCGGCCCTGTTTCCGATGGTCGTGGCGGCCGGTCTGCTGGGGGTGGCGGCTGTCTGCCTCTACCAGGCCGTGCGTCAAACGTTTCCCACCCACGCCATGCGCACCGCGCGGGCCGAGGCCGTCCAGAAGAAGCGCCAGGCCTGGGTGACTCTGCGGGGCGCCCAGGGCGCGCTGGAAGGCTGTCGCCGCGAGCTGAAGCAACTGGGCGAGTTGGCCCGGGTGGCCGCCCTGGCCCCCGTGGCGGGCGGCAGCGGGGTGGCCGAGACGTCGCAGGCCGTCACGCTCGGCGGTGTGCGCCTGCGCAAAGCTCAGCTGGACTGACGCTTCTTCAGCACCACTCCCGAGAAGACGACCTGGTCCTTGTCGTCGCGCAAGACGGCAGCTCCCGTATCCGGGCGGATATCCAGGCTGGCGACTTCGGCGATCTCGGCCAGACGGGTCTGAATCTCGCTCCGCGTGCGGCCCTTGGACTGCTCCACGCCATAGATGCCGCGGATCAACTCCAGGGCCTCGGGCGTCTTGCGCCCGAAACCGAGTAGCTTGGTGTAGAGCGTTACGAGGGCGGGAAGCAGCTCCTTGGAGGCCACCGCGTCCTTGCGGCCGAGCGTGCGGCGGAACCAGTTGCGCTGGTCTTCCTCGTTCAGCTCGCAGAGTTGCACCAGCGCCCGGGAGCGCTCCTCCACGGTGGTCCGGCGCACGGGCTGGTTGACCTCGGCCAGGATCGAGACCGCCTCCGACGCCGACGCGCCCGACTGGCGCACGCGCCCGTAGAGCTGCAGCAAGCTGTCGGGCGCCTCACCCATCAGCTCGATGGTCTGGGGTGTGAGCCAGTCGAATCGATAGCGCTCCTTGTAGCCGGCCTCCACGATCTCCATCCAGGCCGGCAGGGAAGCAGGGCGTTTGGCCAGGCTCTTCAGCAAAGGCTCGAACTCCGGAGAGGAGCGAACCTCTTTGACGCGTTGGCAGGTCTGTTTGGCCCGCTCCAGCGGGACGCCGGCCTGCAGCTGGCCGTGCAAGAGGTCGTCGTAACCGCGGACCAGGTCGCGATTCCACCAGCTGCTCAGAGCTTTCAGAGCGTCGTAACGCTCCCGCAGCAGGGGACGCTGGCTCATCTCCTCGACCGTGGAGCAGGCCTGCTCCAGGCTCTCGCCGCCCCGGTCGAGCAACTGGGTGAAGACGTAGGCCTCGTCCGGCTTACCCGCGTAACGCTGCTCCAGAGCTTCCAGAGCCGCCAGGCAAGTGTTTTTGTCCGCTCGGATCTGGGCCAGGCGCTCGGTCAGCTCGCCCACCATGCGCGTGCATTCGGCCGCCGGATGCTTGCCTTTGATCAGCGAGCGCAGCACGCGCTGAGCAGCCTCGGAAACTTCGGGAGCGAGCTGCGTTCCCATTTTTCCGAGCCCGGTCAGAGCCTGGACGTGATTCTCCAGGCTGCCCACGGCCCGGCGCACGCTCTGCGCGGCCACCTCGGCCGGCATCCCCGTGGCCACCAGTTGGACGAAGAACGGCCGCAGGTCTCGGCGGTCGCTCAGCCCCTCCGAGTAGGTCTGCAGGAGGCCCGGGACCGCCTCCTTCCCGTGTTTTCCCAAAGCGTCGCGCAGAGCACCGATCTCCGCCAGCGCCTGGGCAACGGGGGTGCCCTGGTTGCGCGCTTGCGCAAAAGCCTGCCAGAGACCCTCGGCTCCCACCCGCGGGACGTCGAGCTTCAGGGCCGCGAGCTGCTCGACCCGGTGGGCATAAGGGCTGTCGCCAGCGGGCTCGGCGACGAGCTGGGCGAGTCTCATGGCGCGCTCGGGCCCGATTCGCTTCTGGAAAAGGTGCTTGAGTAGCTCCATTTGCTCGGGGTTCTGCCCGGCGTAGCGCAGCGCTCCTCCCGGTCTCCCCTCCGGGTAAGCGGGCAAGGCCGCGCTCAGCTCGCGCATCGCGCGGGCGGCTTCCTCGCAGGTCTGGCCGCCCGCTACCAGGGCGGCGGCGCCGTCATAGAGCCCCGCATTGCTGTCGAGTTGGCTGGCCAGTTTGTCGTAACCCTGCTCGTGGCAGCCGACCAGCTGGGCCAGGGACGCCCGCTCGGCCACCGTGGTGGACCCGGCGGGGCGCAGAATGTGCTCGAGCATCGTCAGGGCGTCGTCCCCGCTGTAGCCCAGCGCCAGGTAGGGCAGCAGCACCTGGCACTGCTCGCTGTCGAGACGGTCGCGGTAGGCCGTGGCCAGATTCCCCGGCGCGCCCTTCAGAGCCAGGCCCAGCGCGCTCAATTCGGCGTGCGCCTCCTCGCCGCGGTCGAGGCGAGCATGCAGACCCTGCTGGAAAGCCTGCAGGGTGGCCTCATCGAGGTCGGGTTTCTGATAGCTCTTGGAGCTGGCCCGGAACTGGCCGAGCGTCTCGACTTCCCGGTCGAGGTCGCGGGCCTGCTCGATCACCTGGATGGCCAGGGCCGGCCGGAAGCCCTGTTGCGTCAAGGCGGTCAGAGCGGCAGCCTTCTCGGGATGCGCCCCCAGGTAGGCGAAGGCCTGAGGCGCTTGTGTCTGCTGGGAATAGAGGCCCTGGGCCAGGCCTGTCAGGCCGCTCAGTGCCGCCTTCGCCTCCCAGCCGGCGGCGCGCAGCTGACGGTAGGCTTCGAAGGCCGGGCCCGGATTCTGACTGAAGAACCGGCGCATCTCGGTGAAATCGCGGGCTCGCTCCTCCAGCGTGGTGGCCGGCGACTCGCGCCGGAGTTCGGTCACGAGAGCGATGCTGGACTCGAGATCGTCGCGACCCGCCTCGGCCATGAAGGCGCGCAGGAGCGGCCCGCTGTCCGCGAAGTGCTCGGTCGCCGCGGCCAGGATGGGCACCTGCTCCCCACGGCGGTACAGCGAGCTGAAGCTCTTGGTGAGCTGCGAGGCCTCTTCCAGAGGTGCCCCGTGAACGAGCTGAGCCATGAACAACTCGGCGGCCGCCCGGGTGAGCTCGGAGCGCTGGAACCCATCGGCGTCCACGAACGCTTGCAGGCGTTGCCGGGGGGTGGTTCCCTCCACGTTCTGGCCCAGAATGCCCTGCAGGGTGGGCGCGTCTTGCCGGAACTCGATCAGGCGGCTGAAAAGCTCGGTCTGCTCGGGATCGTGCGCCAGCTTTTGACTCCAGGTGCGGACCAGGGCCACCGCCTCGTCGGTCGGGAGCGCGCGCTCGTTGAGCGCCTGGCAAAGGCGACCCACGCTGGCCTGGCCCTGGGGCAGGCCCTCGGCCAGAGCGTGGACGACGGGCGACTCCAGGGTGGGGTAGCCGAGGCCCTTGAGGCTGGCCGCGTGCTCCAGGCTGGCGACCGCGTCACAGGCGACCTCCGCCGGCATCTTGTTTCCGATCAGCTGGGCCAGGGTGGCCAGAGCCGGCTCCCGGTCCAGCGTGGCGGCGAACTCGTAGGCCTTCCTGGCCTGCTCGGGGGCCAGGTTCTGGGTGGCGCCGGCCAGGGGGGCGAGCCATTCGGGCTTCCGGACGGTGTTGTAGGCATGCAGGGCCGCCCGCACCACCCCGTCATCGCGCATGGCGCCGTTGCGGTTCAGGATGCCTATCGTCTCGGCATCTTGCGGGCTCTGGCGCATGCTGTCGGTGATCAGCCGAGCGGTCTCGAGCTCGTGGCGGTGGCCCATGAGTCGGGTGAAGAGGTCGATCGAGGGTGCGTCGTCCGCGAGCTTCTCGCAGATGTAACCAAGCCCGGGCAGCAGGTTCTTGGCCTCGTGGGAGTAGCTGTAGAGAGAGTTGCAGGCTTTCTCGAGCCGCTCCGTCGCCTGATCGAGGGGCATCCCGTTCGCCAGCAGCGTCTTGACCGCGTCGGCCAGGATCTTGCCCTCAGGGCGATAGCGCTGGGAGAAAGCCAGGCTGTTCAGGGCCGCCATTCGCTCGGACCGAGTGGAAGGGCCGCTCCAGCTCGCCACGTGCGCGAACAGCGCCGGGACCTGCGCCCCCGGGCACCGGGTGCCGGCCAGGAGCGCCAGCGCACCGGCGGAATCCTCGTCGTGGACCTCGCGGGCGTAGGTCTGGAGAATCGCGTCGATACCACCTTCTGGCTCGAAGCGGCGGCCGCTGTGACAACGCGCGAGCAGGTTGGGCAGTTCCGTCCGCGGGTCGCGTCCTCGTTGCACCTGCCGGTCGTAGGCCTGCAGAGCCTCGCGTGTCAGCTCGGGCGAAGAATAACCCTGGAAGGCCTGCAGGGTTTCCAGGCGCTCTTCACGACCGTCGGCGGGCAGCAGGTCCAGAATCTGCGGCAGAAGGGACGGATTCGTGCCTTTCTTGATCAGAACGCAGACCTCACCCAGCCGATCGGGGTGCTGCGAGGCGTATTCGGTGGCCGGCTCAACGCTTGACCGGGAGCCGTAGTAGCCCATGTTGCGGCAGGCATCGGCCAGCGTCAGCGTGCGCTCCTCGGCGTCGGGGCGGCCGGCCTGGCACTCTCCCTGGTAGAAACGGTAGACCGGCTCCCAGGCAGCATAGAGTCGCTCGAGCTTGCCGGCCAGGGCCACGCGCTCATCCTCGGTCGTCTGGCCGGCCGGCTGGCTGATGAGCCTGGCCCGGTCTGCGGATGCGCCGGGGGCTCCATAGCCCTCCAGGCTGGTGCGAAAGAATTGTCGGATCGCGGGGCTCTCGCCGGCCAGCTTGCTCAACTCGGTGAACGCCTCGGTGGTCATGTCGCTGGAACCGTAGCCCCGGTTGCTGCGCTGGTAAAGGTCGACGCACTCCTGACGGGCCTGGGCGTGGGGCACGCCGGCCTCCCGCAGAGCATCGTAGCCTTTCCCGAGTTGCTGCAACCGGTGCGGATACTGGTGGTAGCGGAGAAAGTCGACCCCATCGAGCAGGTCCAGTCGTTCACTCACGGTGCCGCGGGTCAGCGGTTCCAGGCCCGCGTTGAGATATTTCAATCGCTCTCCGGCGTGGCCGCGCAGTTTCTCGAAGCGCTCGCGCAGCCCGCGAAAATGCTCCGCCTGCGGGCCATTTTCGAGCCGGGCCATCTCCTGCGCGACTTTCTTGACGTCGTTGTGATGCTGCTCGCACAGGTAGCCCAGCGCCGCCGCCGGGCTATGCACGGCGTCGCGCGCTCTCTGGACGTTCTGCTGCAGCGCCTCCGGGTCGAACTCGTTGGGCTTGAGCTTGCCCACAACGAGCTGCCCCAGGCGCACTTCGACCGGTTGGGGGCTCTCGTTCTGCTCGGGCCAGCCGCTGGTGAGGTAGTGGTAAGCTCCGTAGGCGTCCACCTGCATGCCGCCCACGGTGAGATTCAGCCCGTCGGCCTTCAGCTGTTTGATGTGTTTTCCCAGCTCGCTCTGCTCCAGGCTCGCGAGGTCACCGGGCCCGTGCAGCGCTTCGAGCACCACGAGGCTCTGCGGGTTGTTGAGGGGCATGGGCTCGGTATCGGGACTTGTCTGCACGCGCACCCGGGTGCTGCGCTCCTCGAGCAACCGGGCCGCTTCCTCGGGCCTGACAGGGTCGTTTTTGGCTTGCAGGGGCAGGCGAAACTTCTTCCGCACCAGCAGCTGCACGTCGGCCAGCGCGGCCAGACGGCCCAGGAGCGGCACCGCGGCCAGGGCAGCCTGGATGGAGCTCGCGTTGGGGGCCGCCCCGGTCGGGACCGAGGCGTTTGGCCCCAGAATCTGCGCCTGATCGACGGGCCCCGTCTCGGTCGGCTGCACCGGGCTGGCCGGCGTCGCCAACCGGGCGAAATTGAGGGGGGTGACGGGCCCGATCATCGCTGGGAGAATTGGCTCTCGGGCCCCCTGGTCCCTGTTTTTTCAGGTTTCTTTCAGGGTCCCGCCTCATTGTCCAGGGAACACTTTCGGAGGCCGTTCCCCCCGTGACTGACCATGAGCTCGAAACCCTCGAATGCGTGCTGAAAGCGCTGAAGAAACTCGACGAGGTGCTGTCCCTCCAGCCTTGTTGCTGAAGGAAGGTCACCGGGTCGCGCCAACCTGAACGGGTGGGACTTCTCCTGGCGCTGGGCGTGGTGGCCGCAGCCGGATTCTCAGACCTCTTGGGGCAGTCGACGGTGCTGTTCCTCAATCGGGTGCCGCCGCGCCGCTTTCTTCTGTGCCTCGCCAGCGGACTGCTGCTCTTCCTGGGCTCGGCGCTGCTCTGGGCCGTCAGCCTCTTCGCGCTGGGATGGCTCTTCCACCTCGACCTGTCGCTCGCCACCACCCTGAAACTGGTCGGATTCGCCCACGCCCCGCTGCTGCTCGGCGTGGCCGTGCTGATTCCGCACTTCGGAACCTACCTGCAGCAAGCCCTGAGGGCGCTCGTCTTCTTCAACCTGGTGGTGGCGCTCGGGGTGGTCACCCGGAGCTCGCTGCCCGTCATCCTGCTCTGCTGCCTGCCCGGCTGGATGCTCCACTTCTCGCTGACCCACCTCGAGCTGCTGCGCCTGGAGCGCTTTCAGGCCTGGCTCTGGAGGTCGCTGACGTGAGCTGGGTCTGGCAGCACCTCCTGGGACTCTGGAACCTGTTCTGGCTCATCGTGCTGGTGATCGTCTTCACGTCGCCGTTCGAGACGCTGGGCTGGTGGGCCGGCTGGAGCCGCAAGCGGGACCGGCCCGAGGAGCCCGCTCGTCCGAGCTCCGAGCCCTCGGACGGTCCCTTCCTGGTCTACCTGACCGGTGTGGCCGGCTTCAGCGGCGAGTTCCTGGCCCGCCGCGAGCGCGGCTTCCTCGACCGCCTGCGCCAGCGCCTGCCCGGGGCGCGCATCGTGGACGACGTCTTCCCGTTCTCGGCCACCAACAACCCCCTCGACGGCGACCGCCTCTTCCGCTGGCTCTGGGTCTGGCTCCAGGAGCGTCGCCTCAAGCTGCCCAACAACATCTTCGACGTGCTGATCGTGGTGCGCAACATCGCTCAGACGATGGTCTCCTCCGATCCCCGCTACGGCCCAGTCTACAATCTGGGCGTGGCGCGCGAGCTGGCCGCCAGCTTGCTGCGCCAGGGCTATCCCCCGCACCGGGGAGTGCCCGTCACCATCGTGGCCTACAGCGGCGGCGCTCAGATCGGTATCGGCGCGGCGCCCTATCTCAAGCGCAACCTGGGCGCGCGGGTGCGCGTGATCAGCCTGGGCGGCGTCATGACCGACGATCCGGGCATTCTGGCGGTGGAGAGCCTGATCGACCTGAAGGGCACGCGCGACCGCCTGGTGCCGGCGCTGGGCTGGTTGGCCTACCCGGGACGCTGGCGTCCGGTGACGTTCTCGCCCTGGAATCGCGCCCGCCGGGCCGGCCGCATCCAGTTCCGCGCCTGCGGACCCATGACCCACGTGGGCGGCTCGGACTATTTCTCGCGCAAAGCCACGATGCCCGACGGAACCTGCTATGGCGACTACGTCGCGGACCAGGTGGCGTCAATCTTTTAGCAACCTCGCCGCAAGATCCCGGCAAACCTCCGGTAACATCGCGGTGCGATTTTCCGACCTCCATCCGGCAGACTGGAGCCATCTCAACACGGAGGTGCTCTTATGATTTCAGCAATGCGACGCGATATGCCCGATCTGGGCTCGCTGGCCCGTTTCTTCGACTGCCTGGCCGGCGAGGGCGAGGTTTCGCGGATGACCGGCATCTATGGGGACGGCCGTCCCGAGCTGGCCCGAGCGCCCGACGGGACGTTCTTGCCGGTCCGGGCCCTGGTGCGCTACGGCTGGCACGGTCACCGGCTCCGCCTGGAGGTCTCGCGCAGCGGGCGCGGCGCTTCGGTGCGCGTGGAGGGACCACGCGAAGCGCTGTGCGCCGTCGACCGGATGCTCGACGACAGCACTCGGCTCAGCGGCTTCGGCTGGGAGCAGCTGGGCGGCCTGGGCGACCTCGTCCCGCGCCTGCGCGACTGGGTCTTGCTGCCGCTGACCCAGGTCCTGGCGGGACTGGGCGTGCACCGGTTCCAGGGGGTGCTCCTGAGCGGCCCGCCCGGCACGGGCAAGTCCACTCTGGCGCGCGTTCTGGCGGCCGAGGCGGCGGTGCCGTTCTTCGCGGTCGATCACCCGCACGAGCTGTCGGAGGTCTTCGAGACGGCGCGCAACGCCTCGCGAGCCCTGGTGCTGCTGGATGACGTGGACCGTTTTTCGGCCCGCACGCTGGCCGCCGAGCTCGACCTGGGCGGCGTGCAGGTGCTGGCCGCCACCTCCCGGCTCGCCTCGCTCGACGCGACGCTGTTGCGTCCGGGACGTCTCTCCCGGCGGGTGGATATCCCGCTGCCAGATGGGGACGCGCGGGCGGACATTCTGCGCGTGCACCTGTCGGGGCGCCCGTGCGCCCGGGGTCTCGACCTGGCGGCCCTGGCCCGGGCCTCGGAGGGCAAGTCGGGGGCGGAGCTGGCCCTCTGGTGCGATGACGCCGCGCTGGCGGCCTGGCGGCGAGACCCCGGCGAGCCGGACGCGATCCGGCTGTGCCTGGCCGACTTCGGGGTTTTCGTGCCGGACGAGCCGACGCCGCGTCGCAAGACCACGCACGTCCTCATCGGGAACCGCGACGACCGCGCGCGGCTCGATGAGGCCTCCGGACCTCTGACCTGGGCGGTGCCGAAAACGGCCCGGGTGGGGGAGCGGGCGGTGTTCCTGGCCCCCACCTACCAGGGCGACTTCGTCGCCAGTGGACTTGTGACGACGGAGCCGGTGGCGGATGAGACTCGCAAGGGCGTCTACACGGCCAGGATCGACAACTTCGTCCGTCTGGAGGAACCGGTCCCGGTCGCCTCCGTGAAGGCCGAGTTGCCGGAATGGCGCTATCTCAAGTACGTTCGGGTGCACACCACCGTTCCCGAGGAGCACGAGCCCCGGCTCCTGGCTCTGCTCGGATTGAGCTGACCTGTCAGGCCGACAGGTCGACCTTCGCGGCCGGCTCGGCCCACAGGTAAGCGGAACGATAGGCGTAGGGCAGCTCGTCCAGGAATCCCTGGCCGTCCCTGGGATAGACCCGACCCTGGGAGGCGCGTCCCACGATGCCCTGCTCTTTCCACGAGTCCATCAGCGCGGCGTGATCGCAAGTTGCCGAGCGGGACACCGTGTCCAGGCGGACGGTGGTCACGTCGCGCGCCTCGGCCGATTCGTCCAGCCTTCTCAGGCGTACGGCGTTTCCGGCCCAGCCGGGGTCACCCACGCTTTTCATTCTTGACCTCCTCGCGCCAACTGACGTAGGTGCGCCCGCGCGCCAGCATTCCCTGGACTCGCTCGAACATCGCGTCGATGGCGGCGCGCTCGAGCAGCGGCGACAGCTCCTGGGTAATCTCGGCCCGCCGCAGCATGAAGCGGGTCAGGGCGTCCTTGTCCGACTCGTTGAGGTTGGTCCGGGCGCCGAAATCGTAGTTGATCTCGCCCTGGGGCCCGTTGCGATGCGGAAAGCAGAGCCCGTGGTCGATCGGCACGACCTCGCCGCGCTCGTTGACCATCCAGTTGCCGGTGTGCCGGTCGAGGTTGCCCACCACGTTGTCGAACACCGACAGGCGATGGTAGCTCGTTTCCTCGGTGCTGCTGAAGATGCGGTCGTAGTGCTCGCCCGATTTGTGGCCCAGGACCGTGCCGGGGACGAAGTACATGAAGGCGCCCTGTTCCCCTTCGATGGTGGCGTTCACCGTTGGTGGGACGCGTCCCATGTGGCCCAGATACTTGTCCACGATGTAGGCGGCCTGCTCGCGCTTGCCCTGGTGGTCGGGCTCGAGGTTGTTGCGCAGAAGCTCCTGGTTCTCGCGCTGCGTGGGCTTGAAGATGCCGCGCGCGCCGTTGCTGAGGGTCACCAGGTACGTCCCGTTGATGCCCCCGCCGAAATAGCGTTTCTCCACCACGGTCGCCTCGGGATCGAGCAGGGCCTGCTCCAGGGCCTGGTAGGTGGGCGCGAGCCACTCGGAGGTGGCGCGCGTGGAGGTCAGAGACGAGACGGCCCGGTCCAGCACCGGTGAGGTGGGGGCGTCCTTGAGCCGCAGGTAGGTCTGGGCGGCGAGGTAGCCCGCCAGCCCGGCCACGCCGTGCAGCATGCCCCCGAGCACGCCCCACCGGTAGCGGGGCGGCGCCCCAGCGCTGGGAGGCGGCTCGATCGGCGGCGGCAGCATCGACTCGGCCTTGCTTCCGCCGGGAGTTTCCACCATGACCAGGCTGCCGTTGGGCCCGGTCTGCCACGACTCGGGGGGGGCCGGCGGCATCGGCCGGGTGGGTTTGGGCTCGGGCCTGACCGGTGATTCCGCGCTCTCGGGCGGGGCGGGCGGCGGCGGCGTGCCCGCCACGACGCCCAGATCCAAAGGCAACTGGACCGGCTCCGGGAGCTCCCGCCGGGGCGGAGACTGCAACCGGGGCCCGCTCTGGACCGAGGGAGAGATGCGCAGGGGATCCATCGCCAAACCCGAGTTTACATTTCGGTTACAAATCTGTCAAACCGCGCGGGCGGCCGGCGGGCTCGTTCAGCGAGACGCCATCTACCTGGCAAATTGAGCGTTGCCCGGGAGGCGTTCTACCCGGAAACGGTAGAGTCTACGCATCCCGGGTATCCGGTTACCCGGAAATGGTAGAATCTACGCATTCCGGGTAGAACTGCCCGCTGAGGCGCGACCCACGGGGCGAGGTCTACCTGGGAAGACGAGCGCTGCCCCGGGGGGGCGTTCTACCCGGAAACGGTAGAGTCTACGCATCCCGGGTATACGGCTACCCGGAAATGGTAGAATCTACGCATTCTGGGTAGAACTGCCCGGTGAGCGAGCCACCCTCAGGACGCGGTCTCCCTGGCAAGGCGAGCCCACCGCTCAGGGCTCCAGCTTGCCGATGTCGTCGAAGCGGATCGCGACGAAGCCTTTGCCGTCCCAGAACAGCACCGCTTCGGCCGGGTCGAGGCTGAAGGCCCAGCACTGCTCCACCGGAACCCCGCTCTTCTTGGCCCATCCTTCCGCGCGGTCGGCAAAGATCTCTTTGGCCGGACCGAACTTGCCTTTCTCGACCAGCAGGGCGACTCCGGCGGAGCTGATCTCCTTGCGCTCGAGCGTCTTCTTGAGCTCCTCGTCCACCTTGTCCGCGGGCGCGCCCTCGGGAATCTTGACGTACTGCGCCGCCGTCTTGGTATCGCCCGCCTCCAGGCTCTTGGCCAGCTCGGTCAGGGTCTTCTCGGCGGCCGCCTTGTCGGGCGTGGCGGCGGCCTCCGGCGTGGCGGAAGCCGTGGCCGAGGCGGTGGACGTCTCCGATGGGGTGGGAGCGGGAGGGGCGCCGCACCCGATGAGAAGCGCGCAGCCCAGGGTCAGAGCAAAGATGGTTTTCATAGCGTCGTGGGCTTTCGCGCCAGAGTCAGGGTATCCTCGGTTCTTCTCTCGTTGTGGAGTCTGTAGTGCGAAAAATTTTTCTTGCACTACAGCCCCGGCAAGGGCCTACAGGAGCACACCCGAAGGCCCGGACGTTCGCGTCATCGAACCGGGTCCGCGGGATGGGACTCAGCTATGCCATTGAAGCATTGCAGGAAGCCGAGAACGTGCCGAACCAATTTGGGCCGGACTTCTACGACCGATATTATGCCATGCTCCACTCTACCATCCCGGTTGCATGGAATCGGCGAACCGGCCCCCCCGCCCACTAGGGCCTGTTGACATTCACTACTCTTCAATTGGGCGGCACTTGGAAAAACCACGGAGAGCACAGAGAACACGGAGACATTCGCGGGTTGAGCGACATCAATCTACTCCCGGCCCAGTTGAAGAAACTTCTGACGCGAGCATG
>JBDHVW010000070.1:0-43198 GCA_039809865.1 Vulcanimicrobiota bacterium | reverse complement strand
CGGTCTTCGAGTCGATGCCGTTAGTCTTCGGGCCATCGACGTTTGCATTGACCTTGGGCTCGGTCTTCGCGTCGTTGCCGTGGGTCTTCGGACCATCAATGTTGGCATCAACCTTGGGCTCGATCTTCGCGCCGTTGCCATTGGTCTTGGGCGCCTCGAGGTTGGCGTTGACCTTGGGCTCGGTCTTCGCGCCGCTGCCATTGGTCTTGGGCGCCTCGACATCGGCTTTAACCTTGGGCTCGGTCGTGCCGATTTCTGCCTTCGGGGCGTTACCTTCAATAATGCCACGCTCGGTGCCGGCAACCTTCGGCGCAATGCCCTCGACGGTACCCACTTCGGCCGTCCTAGGAGCGATGCCGCGCTCGGTGACGTTCGGCTTGGCCGCATCGCCGATGCCGGTGACCCTGGGCTCGGTGAGACCGCTCTCGATCAGCCCCAGCCTGGGTGCGTCAGCCCGGCCCTCGACGGTATTCTCGGGCTGGATGCGCTGCGCGAGTGGCACTTCGTGGCCGCGATTCTGAGAGCTCTTCAGCTCTCCCATCCTCGTAGTCTCAGTGCCCAGACCGTCCGGTGCGAGCTGGCCGCGCCCCTGGTTGGCACTTGCGAGGGGCGGAGCGCCGGACAGTTGTCCGTTGTCAGCGTTCGATTTGCTCGCGGTTTCGAGGCCGTTGACGTTCTTGTTGGAATCCTTGCTGCCCTGGAAGAGCTCAGGCTTTACCGGGTCGTTGACCCGCGGCGTGTAGCCTTCCTTGAGGCGGTCGGCCAGGTCCTGGACCTTGTCCGTTGCGCTCTGAAGCTGGTCCACCTGTGTGGCCGGAGCGTTGTCGCCCCTGGCGGCCGGCAGATTTGCGCCCTTATTGATCTGCGGCAGGTCCAGGATCTCGCTCGGCTTCAAACCCAGACCCTCGAGCTGTCTGGCCAGATCCTGGTGCGCATCGTGGAGCTCGCCAGCCTGCTCCTTCACCTCTTGCGTCTGAGCCTGCTCGGGAACATTGGGATCGATGACGTTCTGGTTGGCCTTCTCGGTCGCAAGGGGATCGACCGGCTTCTCGGTGGCCAGCGGATCCAGGGGCATCTCCGTCGGTTGTGGCTCCACGACAGGGTTCTCGGCCACCGCCGGTTCGGTCGCGGGTGCAGGCTTCTCTGCCGCTGGCTCCACGGGCTCCACCGTCTTCTCGGCAACCGGCACAGGTTTCTCGACGACAGGCTCGGTCGCAGCAGCAGCCTTCTCGGGAGCCGGCGGGGTCACATCCTCATTGCCCCCGCCCGTCGCTCGAGGTGTGCTCTGGTGCCCATGGTTGCCGCCGGCCTCGTTCTGGGGAGCGTTGGGCGCTGGCGCGTTCTGGGGAGCGTTGGCTCCGCCGTCAATCTTTGGCGCAATCTGGGGAGTGTTGCCACCACTGTCGCCGGTGGACCCTTTCTGGGTTGAATTGGACGTATCGTTCCTTTGGGCTCCGTCGTTCTGACCCTGGCCGTTGCCATTCTGGTTACCCTGAGAGCCCTGACTCTCGGCCGCCGGCGCAAGCTCGGACTTGACCTGATTCTGGCTCAAGACATCCTTCAGTTCGCCGCGGAGCTGATCCGGAATCGGAAGCTTGGCATTCGGATCTAACACCTGCTCGGGCGTGATGCCCAGCGTCTTGAGCTGGTCTACCACTCCATCTACCGCTCCCGGAAGGCCTTTGCCATCCTTGAGGGCGTCTTGCAGCTTGTCCACGGCCCCGTCCAACTTGCCTACCGGCGAGTTCGGATCGGCGGGTTTGTAATCGCCGTTGTTCTGCTGTCCCTGCTCCGCCTTCTTCTCCTGGCCCGGGGGGACGTGCTCGCCCTTGTTCTGCTGAACCTGGGGTTTGGGCGCACCTTCGGTCTGCGCGTGCTCGGCCTTCTTTTCCAGACCCGGAGGGGCGTCATCGCTCTTGGTCTCGCGACCCGGCTGCACATGGTCGGCCTTCTTTTCCTGACCGGGTGGAATGTGCTGACCTTGAGATTTGGACTCCTCGTTCTTAGGGGCGGCGCCATTCTGACCATGGCCGTTGCCGTTCTGGTTGCCCTGCGCGCCCTGGCCGTCCGCGGCTTTCGGCAACTCGGACTTGACCTGGTTCTGGCTCAGAACATCCCGCAGCTCACCGCGGAGTTGGTCCGGGATGGCAAGCTTGGCGTTCGGGTCCAGCACCTGCTGAGGCGTGATGCCCAGACCCTTGAGCTGGTCGACCACGCCGTCCACGGCTCCGGAGAGGCCCTTGCCGTTCTGCAAGGCGGCCTGGAGCTTATCCACAGCTCCGTCAAGCTTGCCGATCTGAGAATTCGGGTCGGCCGGCTTGTAATCGCCTTTGCTTTGCTGTCCTGGCTCGGTCTTCTTGTCCTGACCCGGCAGTGCGTGCTCGGCCTTCTTCTCCTGACCCGGCGGGACTTGCCCACCCTTCTTTTCCTGGCCCGGCGGAACGTGATTCTTGTCAGTGTGTCCCTGATTGGCGCGTTGAAGGTCCCCGGGCTTGACGCCCTGACGGCTCATCTCGCTCTGAACGCCGTCGTGACCGTTTTTCCCCCCGTGCTCGCTTTTGCCACCCTGAGTCGCGGCCTCGCGGGCGCCATTGGCGCGCGGGTCGGAGCTGCCACCCTCGTGGCCCTTGGCTCCGTGCTCGCCTTTGCCGCCCTGAGCCGCGGCCTCGCGGGCGCCATTGGCGCGCGGGTCGGAGCTGCCACCCTCGTGGCCCTTGGCCCCGTGGTAGCCTTTGCCGCCCTGAGCCGCGGCCTCGCGGGCGCCATTGGCGCGCGGGTCGGAGCTGCCACCCTCGTGGCCCTTGGCCCCGTGGTAGCCTTTGCCGCCCTGAGCCGCGGCCTCGCGGGCGCCATTGGCGCGCGGGTCGGAGCTGCCACCCACGTGGCCCTTGGCCCCGTGATCGCTTTTGCCACCCTGAGCCGCGGCCTCGCGGGCGCCATTGGCGCGCGGGTTGGAGCTGCTACCCTCGTGGCCCTTGCCCCCGTGCTCGCTCTTGCCGCCCTGAGCGGCGGCCTCGCGGGCGCCATTGGCGCGCGGGTCGGAGCTGCCACCCTCGTGGCCCTTGGCCCCGTGCTCGCTCTTGCCGCCCTGAGCGGCGGCCTCGCGGGCGCCATTGGCGCGCGGGTCGGAGCTGCCACCCTCGTGGCCCTTGGCCCCGTGCTCGCTTTTGCCACCCTGAGCCGCGGCCTCGCGGGCGCCATTGGCGCGCGGGTCGGAGCTGCCACCCTCGTGTCCCTTGGCCCCCTGACCGACCTTCCCGCCGGCCTCGTGCCCGCCCTGGCCCTTCGCGGGCGCTGCCGCCTCGCGGGCACCATTGGCGCGGGGATTCGAAGTGCCGCTCTCAGCGTGGCCGACCTTGGCCTTGCTGCCTTCGGATTTGCCGCCTCGCGTCGTCTGCGACCCACCAGCATGCGAACCTACCTGGGCCGCGTGCGATCCACCGGCGTGGGAGCTGCCGCTACCCGGCGCCGAGCCACCCGCATGAGAAGCCCCGCCCGACTTGGCGCCGCCACCGGCGTGAGAAGCCCCGCCCGACTTGGCGCCGCCACCGGCGTGAGAAGCCCCGCCCGACTTGGCGCCGCCGCCGGCGTGAGAAGCCCCGCCCGACTTGGCGCCGCCACCGGCGTGAGAAGCTCCGCCCGACTTGGTACCGCCGCCGGCGTGAGAAGCTCCGCCCGACTTGGAGCCGCCCCCGGCGTGAGAAGCTCCGCCCGACTTCGAGCCGCCTTTGGCTTTCCCGGCGCCACCCTTGGCCTTCCCGCCCCCTTTGGAGCCGCCGCGGGCCTTCGAGTGACCTGCGGACGAGGACCGCTTCTTCCCTTTGCTCTTCTGGGGACTGCTCTTGCTCTTTTTGTTGGACTTTCGGCCGCCGCCGCTCTTCTTGGAGCTGCCGCCACTTGCAGCGCCCGCACCGGGGGCGCTCGGCGTGGGAACCGGGTCGAAGCCGGACCCGGCAGGGCTCACGCGGGTCGACGCGCCCCCGCCGGAAATGCCGGAATCCTCGGTGCGAGGAGTCGCGGATCGGATGGGGGAGGACGCACCAACCGCCGACACCCCCGGGGTCTCGGGAGCGGAGGTTGGGGCTTGGACCTGGGGAACGCGATACGCAGCGGAACCAGCCTGAGAACCGGCGCGGCTCTCGGCATCCGAGCGACTCGGCTCGGAGACTGCCGGCGATTCAGGCGCGCCCCCGCCGGGAGCTCCATTGAGCGGAACCACGCTCTCGGCAGCCGAACGATGGGGGTCGAGGGCCTGGTCCAGGCTCACGCCCGCCCGACCTAACTCCTGCAGCATGCCGTTGACGGTGTGATTGACACCGTTTCCGGTCAGGGAGCGCAGGCTGTTCTCCATCTGACCTTCGGACCCACTGAGACGACTGCCCTGAGAGGACGGACTATCGAACTGCTGCCACAACGGACCGCCGTTCGAATGCTCGGGCAGCACACCATCACCCTGCCGTAGCGCACGCTCGAGACGCTCGGACCACTGGTCCAGGTCGAGAGAGCCCATCGGCGGGGCCTGGCTGCGGCCCTTGTCTTCCGAGGATGAGGAGCCGGCGGGGGCCGCGTTGGGGACGGGCACGACCTGGTTGGAGGGATTTTCGGACTGGGTCTCCTCGGAAGAATTCTTCTCGTCTTCGAAACGGCTGGGCACGCCGTAGAGCGCGACCGGCGCGCGGTTGAGATCGGAATTGGCGCCCAGCACGCCCGCACCGGGCGCCTGCGGGGCCGTCGCCGTCTTGGGAATGCCCACGGGAGCTCCACTCGCCGCCGGAGCCTGACCCGCGGGAGCCGTAGCCGGAAGAGCCGTTGCCACCGGAGCCGGACCCGCAATCGGGGCCGCGCTCGCCATAGGAGCCTGAACCGCCGGACCCGTCGTCGGGGCCGCAGCCGCCAGCGGAGCCTGACCCTTTGGAGCCGCCGCCGGCAGGGCCGCACCCACCGGAGCCGCACCCGTCATCGGAGCCTGAACCGCCGGAGCCGGAGCCGGAATAGCCTTCGCCGCCGCAGCCGCACCGGGCCGCGGAGCAGAGCCCGGGAGCCGGCTCGGCCGAACCGCGCCGTTGCCATTCGGGGTCGCGCCCGCGAAAGGTGCTCTCCCCACCGGCGCGGCGCCGTTGCCCGGCAGGCGGGCATCCCCGGCGCGCCGGGCGCGGGGGTGCCGCGAATGCGACTTGCGGGAAACCTCATCCACCTGGCGAGTAACGGCCTTCTGCACCTCCGCCTCGGACATCCCCGGCCGGCTCGCCATCTCGGAAGCCACGCGCTGACGCACTTCCTGCTCCTGGCCGGCGTTCAGGCGCTGGCCCTGCGAGCCCACCATCGAAGCGGCGTTCCCGTTCTTGGAGCCACCCGCAGAGGGAACCGCGCTCCAGGCGGCCCCGAGCTGGTTCACCAGCGACTCGAACGAGCCGGGCAGGGACCTCCCGGTCGCAGGCTGGGCGGGAGGCGCCGGAGGACGAGTGCTGGACAGGGTGCTGGCGGACGCCGAACGGCTGTCACGCTGGACCTGGGTCTTGGGACGGGACGCGGACTTGGTTCTGGTGGTATTCCGGGGGGCCTGCTGCTCCTGGGGGCGGGGCGCCGACTCGTAACGCTTCTGGCGCACCTGGGGCGCGCCAGCACCGGTCTTGGACACGATCTTGGGGGACTCGGGAGCGGCTTTGACGGGGGTCACCTGGCGCAGCTCGGGCGTCATTCCGCCGGCCAGCGACATCCAGGCTTGTTCGAGGCGCTTGTTCAGGTCCTCGGATTTGAGCTTGCCGTCGAACTTCTGCGGAGCTTTCGCCTGGCGAACATTGACGTTCAGAGCCGAGGCGGTGACGTTGCCGGTGGCAGGCGCCTTCGAAGCCGGCTGGGACGGGCGGGGATTGTGGGCGCGTGACGGCGCATGCGAGGCAGCAGCCGAGTGTTTCACGCTCTCCGTACGACCCAAGTGTGCCCGCACCTCCGCCAAGTCCTCTGCTGCCCGTCCCCACAACTAAGGTACCAAAAGGCTCCCGCCGGTACCGGGCGAAAATTGTAAACTCTGCGATCCTGTGTAACATTTTGGTTAACACTTGTTGCCAGAGCGTAAACGGGCCGGCATTTTGGAAGGCAGCGCTGCCTACGGTTAGAGATGGATCTTCAGCGATCGAAGGAAGCGGGGACCGCGCCGAGAAGCGCTTCTTTCATCCACACTGGGAGGGGCCGAATGGCGCGCAAAATGGCTCTGGCGGCGGTAGGCCGCGACTGTCCCGGAATCGTCTCCACGGTAAGCAAGGTGTTGTACCACCACGGCTGCAACCTGGAAGATTCCTCCATGACGATCCTCCGCGGCGAGTTCGCGATGATTCTGATCGTCTCGGTCCCCATGGAAAGCTCGCTCGACGGGCTGCGCTCCGACCTCGAGCGCGAGGCCGAGAAGATGCAGCTCGTGCTCTCGTTCCGCGAGCTGCCCGACACCCACCGCCAGCCAGCCGAACCGGGCGGATTGCCCTATATCCTGTCGGTTTACGGGGCCGATCAGCCAGGTATCGTGGCCCGCGTCACCGAGCTCCTGGCCAACAACAACATCAACATCACCGACGTCAATACGCGCGTGGTGGGCGGCAAAGACCCCGTCTACATCATGCTGCTCGAAGTCGAAGTGCCGGGGCGCCTGTCGCCCGATGTCCTCGCGGACATGCTGAGCAAGCTGGGGGGCGAGCTGAAGGTGGAGATCACCTTCAGGCCGCTGGAGACGGCCAACCTCTAGAGATGGCAGTCCGCGACATCGTCCTCTATCCCGACCCGGTGCTCAAGCAGAAGTGCCGGCCGATCGAGGAGTTTACGCCCGAGATCCGAGCCATGCTCGAAGACCTGGTGGATACGATGAAAGCCAGCCCGGGCGTAGGGCTGGCCGCACCCCAGATCGGCCAGACCTGGCGGGCCATCACGGTCGACGTCACCCCCAAACATCCCGGTCACGGCCTGGTGGTGCTGATCAACCCGGAGATCGTGCTGCTCGAGGGGACGAAAGTCATCCGCGAGGGCTGCCTCTCCATTCCCGATTTCACGGCCAATGTGCGCCGCGCCGAGCGCTGCGTCGTGCGCGGGCTGGACATCCAGGGAAAGCCGTTCGTTTGCGAATCCAGTGGACTGGAAGCCATCTGTCTCCAGCACGAGGTGGACCACCTCGAGGGAATCCTGTTCCTCGACCGGGTTACCTGCCTCAAGACGGACGTCTTCGGACGCAAGGGCGTCACGCCCCGGTTTCAGCCCGAGGACCATCCTCGTTTGATAGGGCAGGCTCCCGCACCCCCCGCGGGGAAAGAGTAGGTCGTATGCTGCGAATCATCTGGTTATTCATCGTTATCACGGCAATGGAGCTCTACGCTTTCTTCGCTTACCGCAGCCACCCCATCGTGCAGCCTGCCTGGTTCGGCCATCTTCTGGGGGCCATCAAGCTCGCGATGTGCTGGGGCGGAATCGAAGCCGCCCGCTGGCTCCTGCGCCAGTCGCCCATCGCCAAAAGAGGAGCGGGCAACGACTGGACCCGCCTCTGGTTGTGGCTCGGGCCCCCCAGTGGAATTCTGCTGGTGCTGGCCTGCTTGCTCGGCTACCTGGCGACGCTGGTCACTCCCGGGCGCCTGGTTGGCCCCCTCATCGTGGCCCACGCGGCCGCCGGCGCCCTCAGCTGGCTGATTGCGGCCCCCTGGGTTCTCAAGGAAATTTTCGGCTCGACCTCGCGCCTCGAGAAAGGCGTCCTCTTCGCGGGATTGCTGACCCATCTTACCGGCCTGGCGGTCTACTACACGTTCTATCCCGGAGAGCGGCTCAACCCCCTGTCCATTCTGGGGAGCCTCTTCTTCTATTACTTCATCGCCTATCATGTCATGCTGAGCTGCTTGATGCTGGCCGGACTGTTCAAGTTCTGGCAGCCTCGGCTGGCGGCTCCCAAGACCGAGGATTAAGCCGATGTTGCGGAGTCTGCTGGGTGGTTTCAAATCGCTGGTCGCCCCCTCCAGCTCCGGCCCCGACTTCGTCGAGCGCCGCAAGCTGGTGCGCCTGCGCTGCCACTACGAGGTCACCATCGTGCGGGCGGACGAGTCCGCCAAGAAGCCCGCGGGCCAGAAGAAGGCCAAGGGCGTGGTGGTCGAGATGGGCCTCGAGGGGATGCGCTTACGCTGCTTCGAGCCCGTCAAAAAGGGAACGATCATCGATGTGCACTACGCCGTTCCCATTTTGCAGGCCGACGTCTCGACCATCCGTTGCGAAGTGTGCTGGTCGCGCCAGCGGGACAAAGATTTCGTCACCTTCGCGGGGGTGAAGTACATTTCCAATAAGGCTGAGATGAGCAAATCCTGGGTGAAAGCCTTGCTGCACGAGCTGGGCTTCAAACCCGAGCTCATCCACCAGCGGAGACGGCATTTCCGCTCCGACTGCTTCATTCCGGCTCAGTATGTCTCCCGCGCGGGGGATACTCACCAGAGCAAGGTCTACAACCTGGGAGTTTCCGGAGCGCTGATCGAGTGCGCCAAAGAGCTGGCCAAGGACGAGCTCGTCGACCTCCGCATCGGACCTTACGAGGAGCTGCCCCAGTTCGGGCTGCAGGCCACGGTGGTGCAGTGCCGGCGCCAGCCAGGCAGCAAGCTCTTCCAGGCGGGGCTGCAATTCAAAGACATCAATTCCAAGCACGCCAAATACCTGAGCGATTACCTCAAGCTCCTCATGGAGCAGAGCTGGTGCGAGTAAGGTTGAGACGGGAGTCGGCAGACGGGAGACGGGAGTGTTCGCGGTTGCTCGTTTTGTCGTAGCACTGCTTCTCCTTATGGCGCCGCTGGCGGCGCTGCCCGACGGCGATTGGAAAGCGGCCAACTCGGCCTGGGAGCAGCATTCCTACAAGCCCGCCCTGGAGTCCTACCGGCGCTTCTTGCGCAGCGCAGGCCCGAAGGATCCCCGGCGCCAGGAAGCCTTCCTCAAAGTGGCGGCCTGCTTCGAGAAGCTGAAGGAGCCCGAGCGCCAGCGCGAGTGGCTGGAGGATTGGCTGCGCACGGCCCCTCCCGGTCTGGTCACGGCTCGGGGCTGCCTGATGCTGGCTCCCTTGCTGGAGTTCGAGAATGCCCGGCAGATGCAGCTTTACACGCGCGCCATCGACATCCTCGAGCCCCGTCAGGACGGACTGCAGGAGCTGGTGCAGGCCTACACGGCGCGCGCCGATCACCAGCCCACGCTGAGCAAGAGCGAGGCAGATCTGCGGCGCGCCATCGAGCTCGACCCGACCGGTCGCACCAGTGGCCAGGCTTTCCTCGATCTGGCCCAGCAGTATCGCTACCGGGGTGACAGCCGCGTGCGCGCGTTGGAGCTGCTTCACGAGCTGGGGAGCCTGCGCCCGGGCACGCCCGAGGGGGCCACGGCCCTGCTGGAGGAGGCGCGCATCCTGGACGACCTGGAGCGCTACGACGAGGCCCTGGAGACGGTCGAGACGCTCATCCAGACCGCTCCCCGCCGGGCCGAGGCGCAGGAGGCTATCACGCTGCGAGACGCCATCCTGTCGCCAATGGTCGAATTGACGGGCGACATGCTGGTGGGCAACGAGCCGACCCTGCAATTGCGCACGCGCAACGTAACCCGGGTGCAGCTGGCGGTGTACCGGGTCGACCTGGCGCAACTCCTGAAGGACCAGCGCACGCTGGACCCGGCGCGGCTGCCGGTGAGCGGGCGTCCGCTGGCCGACCAGACAGTGGCCATCCAGGAGGCAGCCCCGCACGCCTTCTATGAAGCGAAGGTGCCGATCCCGATGAAGGAGGCGGGCGCCTACCTGGTGCAAGCGCGCTCGGGTGGCAAAACGGCGGCCTCGTTGCTGGTTCGCTCCAATCTGCGCCTGTTCACGGTGGGCGGCGAAGGAGCCGCGCCCGCGCTCTGGCTGGTGCGCTCGGACAAGGGCACGCCGGTAACCAGGGCCGAGGTGTGGCAGGCCTATTACGGCACCGATGACCGGCCCGACACCTTCGATAAGGTTCGCTCTCTGCGGATGCTGGACGGGGGGCTGGTGGCGGTGGAGCCGTCTCCCTATCACAGCCTGGTGCTGGTGAAAGTGGGCGAGGACTACGCCTGGACGGATCTGGATGGCTCCGATTCGAGGCGTCGCGAGGGTTTCGTCTTCACGGACCGGCCGCTGTATCGCCCCGGGCAGAAAGTGCAGTTCCAGGCGCTGGTGCGCGCCTCTCTGGGCGGGGACGCCTACCACACCCCCGCGGGGGAATCGTTTCGGGTTCGCATCACCGATCCGCAGGGCAATCGCCTGCAGGACAATACGCGTCCCGCCAACGCCAGCGGCGCGGTCGGCGGGGAGGTCACGCTGGCGCCCGAGGCGGCCCTGGGCGACTACGGCGTGGAGGTGCGTCAGAACGACGAGGTGTGGGCCCTGGGGCGCTTTCGGGTGGAGGAGTACCGCAAGCCCGACTTCGAGGTGACCGCGAAAGCGGCGGAGCCCCACTATGATGCCGGCTCGCCGGCGCAGGTGACCCTGAGCGCGAAGTACTTCAGCGGGGAGCCGGTGGTGCGCGGTAAGGTGTCGTGGAAGGTTTCCCGGCGCGAGGAGGCGCCTCCGGCGCTGGGCCGTCCCGGGCTGGGATGGTTCCAGGCGGCGTCCTCGTCCTGGGGCTCGGGGGCGACGGTGGCGCAGGGCCAGGGAGTCCTGGACGAACGCGGCGAGCTGATCATCCCCGTTTCGACGAAGTTGAAGGACCCGCATCCGGATGACCTTTTCCGCTACGAGATCAGCGCCGAGGTCACGGACGAAGGGCGCCGGACGTTCCCGGGAGCGGGCTCGTTGCTGGTCTCGACCCGCACGACGTTCCTGCGGGTCAGCTCCGGGCGTTCGTTCTGGAGCCCGGGCGACCTGGTGGACCTGGATGCCGAGGCGGTGGATCCGCTGGGCGCGCCGCTCGCCCTGCCGGCGGAGTGGACCGTGTCGCGCTGGGGGAAGAATCGCTTCGAGAGGGTTGACTCCGGCGCGATGAAGATTGCCGGGGGCCGGGGGCACTGGCAGTGGAAGGCCGAGAAGGCGGGAACCTACCGCGTGGAGCTGCGCGGGCAGGATGCCAAGGGACGGCCCGTCAGCGCCAGCACGACGTTCCAGGTGGGGGAGGAAGGGCGCCTCTTCGAGTACGGCGGCGTGCAGGCGTTGCCGGACAAAGACTTCTACACCTGCGGCGAGCTGGCCGAGGTGGTCATCAACACCCGCAAGCCCGGGATGGACGTGCTGCTGCTGATGGGCAACTTCCAGGCCGCGCGCCGGATGGTGGTGCATTGTCCCGGGAAATCGACCCGCGTACAGATCCCGATCGGGGCCGATCTGGCTCCGTCGTTTTCCTTGCGCGCGATGGCGATGCAGGACGGGTCCTGGCTGGAGTACGAGCGCGTGGTGGAGGCGGCCAACGCGCCCGGCGTGCTGACCGTGAAGGTCGAGGTGACGCCGTCCAGGCAACTTCCCGGGGAAGAGGGACAGCTGACATTGACCACGCTGGATTCGGATGGGAAGCCGGTGTCGGCGGACGTGGCCGTGGCCGTGGCGGATGCGTCGGTGTGGGCGGTGGCGGGCGGGGAGCCGGAGAGCATCGTGTCGGCGTTCTATGGCCCGAACTGGAATAACATGGTTTCAACTGGCGCCGGCTACGTAGCTGGTGAGTACTCGCACACCGACTACAAGCGAGCCGGAATTCTCGGTTACTTTCCCCCCCGTCTGCGCGAGTACTTCCCCGACACCGCCCTCTTCAAAGCCCTGCACACCGGCCCGGACGGAAAGGCCGTCCTCACTGTCCCCTATCCCGACTCCCTGACGACCTGGAAGGTCGTGGTGCGCGCCTTCACGCCCGACTCCAGGTTCGGCCAGGCGGCCACCGACGTGACCGTCTCCAAAGACCTTCTGGTCAGAATGGCGGCCCCCCGCTTCCTGACCGAGCGCGACGACGTCACGCTCAACGTGATGGTCCAGAACAACTTCGACCAGCCCCAGACGGCCCGGGTCGACCTGACGGCCGACGGCGGCACCCCCGAAGACTCCCCCGAGCAGACCCTCCCGGTGCCCAAAAAGGCCCAGAAGTCAGTCGACTTTCCCATCAGCGTGGCCCACGAGGGGTGGCTCGTCCTCACGGCCACCGCCCGAGCTCCGCTCCAGTCGGACGCCCTCAAGCGCAAGCTGGCCGTCCTGCCGCACGGCGCCCCCGTTTTGCAGGCCCAGGCCGGCGAGTTCCAGCGCCAGACGACGATCCAACTGAGCGTTCCGAAGGAGCGCAACCCCAATTCCACCCGGCTCGAGATCAGCGTCTCGGCCACGCTCGCCGGCCCGATGGTCGAAGCGCTCGGGCAGCTCATCGACTACCCCTACGGGTGCGTGGAGCAGACCCTGAGCCGGTTCGTCCCGGCCGCCTGCGTGGCGCGCGCGATGCGCGACCTGGAGCTGCAGGACACCGAGCTGCAAAAGCGTGTCCCGCAGGTGCTGCAGGTGGGGCTCAGCCGGCTGGCCAGCTTCCAGCACGCCGACGGCGGCTGGGGCTGGTGGAAGGACGATCCCACCGACCCGCTGATGACCGCTTACGTGGTTTACGGGCTGTCGCTGGCCAAGCAGGCGGGTTACCAGGTCAGCGACCCGATGCTGGAGCGCGCGCGCCAGGTGCTGCGGGCCCGCTGGGATCAACTCGAGCCCGACGAGCTGGCCTGGGCCTGCTTCGCCCTCAGCTTCACCGAGCAGACGCCCGACGCGGCGCTGGATAAGGTTTTCGCCAATCGCGACGCGCTGGGTCTCACCGAAAAGTTCTTCCTGGCGCAGGCGATGCAGCGCCAGAACCGCACGGACGACGCGAAGCTCATCCTGACGAACGCCCAGGACTTCTGGAAAGACGGCTCCTTCGGCGACGACGTCGAGACCAACGCGGCCGCGCTGATGGCCTACAATGCGCTCGCCCCGGAGGACGGCAGGGTCCAGGAGCTGGCGCGCTGGCTGCTCAACAATCGCGAGGGCAACGGCTGGAGCACCACCCGCGCCAGCGCCCTGGCGGTGCTCGCCCTGCTCGACCCGCTCAAGAAGGAGAAGAAGGCCTCGGCCCTCCGCTACGGCATCTTCCTCAACGGCAGCGAGGTGGACACGCGCACCGTGGCGGCCGAGGACTGGTGGAAGGAGCAGAGCACCTACCTCAAGGGCGACCAGGTACCCACCGGCGACCTCAAGCTCGAGCTGGTGGCGCAGGGGGAGGTCTCGGGCTACTGGTCCACCCTGCTGCGCACCACCTCGCGCGAGGAGAACCTGCCCGCCTCCGGCGGCGAGCTCAGCGTGCGCCGGCGCTATTATCGCGTGGAGAAGGCGGGGCGCACCGAGCCGGTGCGCTCGGGCAAAGTGGTGCGCTCGGGCGACGAGCTGATCGTCGTGCTCGATATCGAGAGCAAGAACGCTTACGATTACCTCGTGCTGGAGGACTACCGACCGGCCGGATGCGAGCCCCTGGGATTGGCCAGCGGCGCCAGCTACAAGTTCTGCTCCAACGTGGAGATCCGCGACGAGTTGACGGCCTTTTTCGTGGTCCATCTCCCCCAGGGCAAGAGCCAGCTGACCTACCGCCTGCGCGCGGAGACTCCCGGCCGTTATCACGCCATGCCGGCCCGGCTCTACGCCATGTATGCTCCGAAGCTCCGGGCGAACTCGGAGGAATTGCAGTTGGGGATCGTGCCGTGAGAAAGTGCGTGCTGCTGCTCCTGCTCGTCCTCCTGGCCTGCGGCCCGGCTCCTCAACAAGCCGGCGGCCCCGACAGCGCCGGACTGACCCCGCCGCAGGTAGCGCAGGGCTTCGCTCAGGCGATGCTCGACAAGCCCGACCTCGACCAGGCTCTGCGCTGGTGCCAGCCTTCCGCCACGCTGGAGGTTCGTTCGCAGCTCGGCTTCACGGCGGGACGGACGGCTGTCGACTACGGCATCGGTCCCGCCTCCAAGGAAGACAACCGCTGGCTGGTCGTGATCCCGATCCGCAGGCTCGTGGTGGGCACCGGAAGCTACCGCGGCCAGCTTCGTCTGGAGCTGGGAGAGGATGGGCGCCGGGTGGTGCATTCCTCGCTCAAGCTGAGCCGTCCTGACGGCGTGGAGCTGACGCTGTGAGGAAGTGGCTCCTGCTGCTCATCCTCCTCGCGGTGGCCGGCGCGGCCGTCTACAAATTCTGGCCGCGCATCGAGCGCGACGAGAAGGAGTATGTCCGGCTGACCGTCACGCCCGTCCCCGAGCCGGATGTGAACTCCTACCAGAAGGGGCCCGACGGACGCGACGTCCCGTGCTGGCCGGACGTGGTGCTGGACCAGACCTGGCAGAAGCAGGGCGAACTCTACGTGAGCGCGGCCGGGGAGGAGCTGTCGGCCGGGGGTCTGGACGCCCTGCGCAACACGCTGCGCTCGGTGCCCGAGGGGGAGGAGGACCTCCTCCCCAGCCTGGGTGTCACGCAGGAGCGGGTCGACAAGTTCCGGCGCCGGGTCATCGAGCACACGGGAATCCTTCCCGCCGAGCTACTCGATCTGTTGAGCCTGGAGGCTATCTCAGAGCGAGCCCTGCTACGGGTCTCCGAGCCCGAGGCGGAGCACCACGTCAGCCAGAATTGCGTGATCACCTTCGAGGTCGTGGGGCCCAACCCGCTGCGCATCACGAGCTCGGGACCGACGCGCTTCGGATCGCTTCCCTGGGTGGTCGAGGAGGGCGGACGCACCCGCTCGGTGCGCTCCCTGCGGGTTCCGCGCGACCTCGGGACGCTGCTCCAGCACACGCTTCTGGGCGTCCCGCCGGGCCCCGAGTTACTGGGAGCCGATTTCGTCTGGGAGCAGATCTTCTGGCGCGATTCCGTGCTCGAGCCCGCGCAATGGTCGCGTTTCAACGAGCTCTACCTGGCCCGCCAGCCCAACTGCCCTCCGGACTATACCTTCACGATTGCGACCTGGCGCGCGGCCAGCGCCGACCTTGTGGTCACCCCTCCCGGTGGACCGATCGCCCAGGTCGAGTATCGCGTGGCGCTGGAGGATGGCTGGGCCGACTTCGATTGGGACTGGCTGCTGGAGAACTACAGCCAGGCGGTCACCGAGCTCGAGCCGCAACTCTGGATCGGGGAGTGGATCGCGTCGGGGACCGGGCGCACCGTGGTGCTGGACCTCTCGTCTCCCTCGCACTACACCAACGAGCTCTACAGCCAGAAACGAGGCCAGTTGCACCGCTTTATCCTGAAGGAGGGGACGACGGCGCGGGCCGTGGTCGAGCTTTATCAGAAGGGCACCCGGTGTGTGGTGGTCGAGGCGGGAGTCGTGGGCGACCAGACGGCGCGTCCGCCCGCTTCAACCTCACTGCACTGGCTGGACAGCCTCTACGTCAGCCAGCGCGCCACGGACGATCACAAGCATACCAGCGCCGAGGTCGAGAGCGGCTATCCCCGGGTCGTCGACGTGCCCAGTCCGGTCCCGTAGATGCTTCCGGTCGAAGCTCTCCGCGAGGAGCTCCAGAGCGCGCTCCGCGAGCATCCCCTGGTGGTCGTCCAGGCGCCGCCCGGGAGTGGGAAGACGACCTGTATCCCGCTCTGGTTCGAGGGCCGGGTCATCGTGCTCGAGCCGCGTCGCCTGGCGGCGCGCTGGGCCGCGCGCTACGTGGCCGGCAAGCTCGGCCAGCAGGTGGGGGAGGAGGTCGGATATCAGGTCCGCTTCGACGACGCCACCACCGCCAGCACGCGCATCGTCTATGCCACGGAGGGCATCCTGACCCGTCGCCTGATGGATGATCCCCGGTTGCGCGGCATCCAGGCCGTCTTGCTCGACGAGTTCCACGAGCGCCATCTCCAGGCCGAGGTAGCCCTCGCCTTGCTGCGCCGTCGCACCGACCTCAAGCTGGTACTGATGTCGGCCACCCTCGACGCCGAGACGCTGTCGGCTCAGCTCGGGGGCGTTCCGGTGCTCAAGAGCGAGGGGCGCCTGTACCCCGTCGAAGTCAGCTATCACGAAGGCACGGGAACGCTCGAGGAGCAGGTCGCCCGCGTCGTGCAGAGGGCGCTCAAGGAGACGACCGGGCACGTGCTGGTGTTCTTGCCGGGGGCGGCCGAGATCCGCAAAGCGCGCGAGCTGCTCGGCGAGCAGGCGCTGGCCCTTCACGGCGATCTGTCTCCGGAGGAGCAGGATCGGGTGGTGCAGCCGTCCGCCGGGCGCAAGATCATCCTCTCGACCAACGTGGCCGAGACCAGCGTCACCATCGAGGGGGTGACGGCAGTGGTGGACAGCGGGCTGGCGCGCGTGGCGGTAGGGCGCTCTCTGCGCCTCGAACGCATCGCGCGCAGCAGCGCCGATCAACGAGCCGGGCGCGCGGGACGCACCGGTCCGGGGCGCAGTTACCGGCTCTACTCCGAACGGGACTACGCCGGCCGCGCGCTCTGGCAGGAGCCCGAGATCCGGCGGCTGGAGCTTTCGCAGATGGTGCTCGAGCTCGAGCGGATGGAACTCGTGCCCGAGGAGCTGCCGTGGCTCGAGCCCCCTCCGGCGGAGTCGCTGGCCGCGGCGCGCGGACTCTTGACGCGCCTGGGTGCTCTGCACGAGGGACGGATCACCGAGATGGGACGCCTGATCGCTCGCTACCCCGTCCATCCACGCCTGGGGCGTCTGATCGAGGCCTGCGGCGACTATCGCCTGGCCGCCATGTTGAGCGAGCGCTCCGAGCGCAGCGACGAGCCGGCGCGGCTGCGCGGACCGAGCGACCCGTTGCACTGGCTGCCGCGAGCCAACGTGGGCAAGGTCGCCCGCCAGCTCGAGCGCCTCGGAGGGCCGCGCCAGCCGCCGTCCGAGAAGGAGCAGCTGCGAGCGCTCCTGCTGGCCTTTCCGGACCGCGTCGGGAGGCTGCGCGGCGGCGAGGTCGTGCTGGCCTTCGGACAGTCGGCGCGCGTGGCCGAATCGAGCGTCGTGGGCGGGGTGGATCTGGTGGTCGTGGTCGAGCTGGACGAGCGTTTCGAGCCCGGCGGGAAGAAGCTGCTGGCGCGGCAGCTCTCGATGATCCAGGCTGACTGGCTCTACGAGCATTTCTTCGATGCCCTGGAAGAGTCTCAGGAGTTCGCTCTGGTCGACGGACGGGTCGAGGAGCGCAACCGCGTGCGCTACGGGCAGCTCGTCCTGGAGGAGACTCGCCGGGTGGCGGGTCCCTCCGAGGGGGCCTCGCGCGTGCTCTACGAGGCTCTGCGCAAGCGCGAGCTGCCGGACGAGGTCCAGAACCAGTTGGCCCGACTGGCCACGGTCGCCGCGGCCCTGCCCGAGGAGAGTCTGACCCTGCCCTCGGACGAGGCCATTCAGGCGGCTCTGATGCGCCTGTGCCAGGGCAAGACCCGTCTGGACGATGTGCACCTCTGGGCGCTCGTGGGCGAGCTGGGATTGCCCCAGGCGCGGCTCGAGCAATTCGCTCCGGGCTTCGTCTCGATTCCTGGTCGGGGTCGCGTGAAAGTGAACTACGAGCGCGACCGGGCGCCCTGGATCGCCTCGCGTCTCCAGGACTTCTGCGGCCTGAAGGAAGGTTTCACCATCGCTCGCGGCCGTGTCCCCATCGTGCTCCAGCTTCTGGCGCCCAACGGCCGACCGGTGCAGATCACGACCGACCTGGCCGGCTTCTGGCAGCGCACCTATCCCGCCGTCCGCCGCGAGCTCTCTCGCCGCTACCCCCGTCATCCCTGGCCCGAGGACCCCACCGTTCCGCTGCCGCCGAGGGAGAAGCGCCAACGCTGAGCCCGGGGCAAAGGTCCGCCATGAGGTGGCTCCGAAGGTTCTCCCTCATGAAAGTTCGCGAGTTGATGAAAAGTCCGGTCCACGCCGTCGCGCAGGACACGTCCCTGCAAGATCTGGTCGAGTTGCTCGACCAGAAGATGATCACCGGCGCGCCCGTCATCGACGCGGAGGGCCGGACCATCGGAGTGGTGTCGCGCTCCGACGTGGCCGTGCACTGGGCGCGCTCGACCGACGCGGAAGATCTGCGCGCTCAGACCGTGGAGCAGATCATGACGCCCTTCGCGTTCCAGCTCAAACCCGAGGATGAGGTCGCCCAACTCGTGGATACGATGCTGAGCGGGGGCATCCACCGGGTGGTGGTCTGCGACCAGGCCGGGCGTCCGGTGGGCATCGTGACCAGCATGGACATCGTCCGCGACTATCGGAGGCTGCTTGACTGACGCACCTTTCATCAAACTCGATCAGTTCCTGAAATGGCAGGGCCTCGTGGATACGGGAGGTCAGGCCAAAATGGTGATTCAGGAGGGCATGGTGAGCGTCAACGGCGAGATCGAGACCCGCCGCGGTCGAAAGCTGCGCGAGGGAGACCGCGTGCAACTCGAGCAGGAGGAGCGCATCGTTCCCGCGCTCTAGAGAAAGAAAAGAAAAAACCCCGGTCTTCACAGCCGCGAAGACCGGGGATACCCTAACTATCAGGCGTAGCGCTGGTGCGCGGCGGCCACGGCCGAGGCGCCTTCGTTCTGGAAACGAACCGCGGCCACGGTGTCGATGGCGAACTGGGTGTTCTGACAGGCCTTCTCGGTCATCTTCTGGCCGGCCTTATCGTAAAGCGTCTTGAGCAAAGCCTCCTGCTCGTCGCGGGTGAGCTGCACGGTCTCGCTGCGCGAGTTGTCGGGATCGCTCATCAACGAGACGTAGCCGCCGACTCTGGTCTGGCCGGGAGTGACGTTACCCAGGTGGCCGACCACCGACTCGGTCTGCACTTTAAAGGCTTTGGCCTCGCCGTCGCTGGTCTCGTAGGTCATCTGGAACTCTCCCGCCTGGAACGCACGGGGAGCCTCCGGCTTGAAGGATTGCACCGGCTCGATGGAGCGCGTGCAGTGCTTGACGTCTTTGATGGTTCCCGTCTTGACCTCGTCGAGGAAGCTCTGGATTTCCGGGCGCACCTGGAGCTGCGGCGCGGGCTCGTCGAGTTGCGCGATGGGAGCGTGCGGATTGGCCTTCTCGTCCTTCTTGATGGTGATCTTGATGCCGCCCACGTCCACGGTGACTTCCGAGGCACCCGACTGCTTGGCGACCTCGGTGGCGAGTTGGACGGCCGTGCCGATCTGCTGCTTGATGTCGACCTGGTCGGTTGGCTCCTCCGCCTTCGGCTGGACGCGCCGGCGCCGATTTCCGCCCTCCATACAACTACCGCCGGTAATCGCCGCATTCTGCTGGGTAAAAATGTGCACGGTGTGTCCCCTCGCTCTTCTGTCTTCTTCAGAGCGAAGTCTAGTGGGACGGACTGAAAGTTTCCTGAACGTCGCAGATCAGGATCTCGATTTCATCGGTGGTCGCGGCGCGAGCAAACTCCGCCTCCGGGGGACCCTCGACCCACCGGTGAGGATGTCCGGCCAGGACGGTTTCCAGCAGCGAGCGCGAGACCGGTTGGCCGCCCGTCACCTCGGCCCGTCCGTTCCAAAAAAGCGCCACCTTGAGCGGCACGCCGCGCAGGCGGGCCTCCAGCAGTCCCAGATGACCGGCGGCCAGGAACGAAAAGTCGCCCGTGACGGCCCACGCCGGGCGCCGACCTGCCAGCCAGGCGCCGACGGCCAGCGGGAGCGAGCCACCCAGATAGCTGCTCGCTTCCACGAGCCGGTAGGGCTCCAGTCCAAACAGCGTGGGCAGACCGGTGTCGCCCGCCACCCAGCCCGGGGAAGTGGCCGCCAGCGCCTGCATGTAGGGCACGTAGCGCTCCAGGCTGGGGGCGAACGGCTCGGGCCAGCCCGGCAGCGGGCGCGTGGCGGGCGCAAAACCGCCGCGGCGCATCTGGAGGTTGCGGTGCTGAGGCTGGGCCAGCATGGGACAGACCAGATGCTGCGAGGGATCCCGGCGGTATTCGACTCCGCACGGGGGAAGCACGATTGCGTCAGCCCGGTCTTCGAGCGTATCCACCGCCAGCATCACCGGCAGGCCGGCCGCCTCCGACCAGCGCACGGCCTCGTCCAGACGCTCGCAGAGCTCGAAGCCCAGGGCCCTCAAGACGGGCGCACCCTCGAGCACGTTGTCCGAGTGGCGCGCGGTGGGGTCTTCGAAGACCAGTCCCACGAGAGCTGCCGTGGTGCCGCAGGTGAGCGAGGTGCACAGGCTGTTGGCCGCCTTCAGGAATCCGTGCGCTTTGAACAGCGCGGCTGCGCGCACGCCCGCCAGGGCGGCTCCGTGGGCGACGGTCCAGGCGACTTCCTCGTGGAAAGAGATCGGCCGCTCCAGTGGTGCAAAGACCTGCGTCGCCCCAAACCCCGGCACGTGGGTCACCACGGGAAACTGCGCCAGTGCAGCGCTCAGGGCCTCGGCGCGCGTCAACGGTGTGGGGGAGCTTTCCGGGCGACCCGCGTGCCCTGGGGGCGCAGGAGCTGGGGGACAGACGAGATCATCGCGTGGATGAAGTTCGCCCTGGCCGGCGCGACTACCCTGCCAGGATCAGCTCGCGCAGGCGGCGCGGCAGCCCTTCTCCCCGCCGTACCTGACGCGACACCTTCTCCAGTGCCTGTTCAGGAGAATAGTCATCCAGGGTGTTGGCGCCGGCCGCCGCCGTGGAGGCGGCTTCTTTGCCCAGCGCCGGTGCCTCGTCGAGCTGTGCTTTGAGCTCGCTCACTCGCGCGGGCATGCGCTCGAGCAGCGCGGGCGCTCGGGCCGCGCCCGTGGGGGCCAGGGTCATGGCCAGGTCGGTCGCGCCGTGGGTGATCGCGCCCACCACGCCATATTCCTGAGCCGTGTCCTGGTAGCTCTGCAGGGACGCTTCTCCGGTCTGGCGGAAGAAGCTCGCATCCTCGCCCAGCACATCCAGGGACGATTCGCCCCGCAGGGCACTCTCGGCGATGAGGTTGGCAGGATTGGCCAGGTGGGCGCCGTGGCGGCCGAGCTCGACCAGCCCCTTGCCCGTGCCGACCGGGTCGGCCAGAGCGTTGGCGGTGCCCGTGACGGTCCCTCGGGCGGAGTTGATCAGTCCGCCCTGGACATCGCGCGTGAAGTCGGCTCCGGCATCGAACCCGACCGCATCTGCGGCTCCCGACGTCAGGCTCAGCATACCGACGGGGTTTCCGGGAATCGGCAGCTTCAGGGCGTCTTCCAGCCCGTCACCGAGGAAATTTCCGGTGTCCCGGATCGCTCTGGTGAAGAACGAGTCGTCCGCCTCGGCAACGTCCTGAAGGCGGCCTTTCGTCTCATCCTCCTGCGACAGCTCCCGGGCCGAGGTCGCGAGACGGGAGCTGAGGGCCGGATCGCGGGCCATCTGGGCGCGAATGTCGCGGCCCCACTTCTGACCTGCTTCCTGGGCGGCGTCGTCCCCCTCCTGGCCCTCCAGGCGCTGGTCCAGCCTGTCGTTGACATAGTTTTCCACCAGGCGGTCCAGGTGGCCTTCGGTCTTCTCGTCCAGAGGCTGGTTTTGCAGCAGCACCTGGAAACCCAGGTTCCTGGGGAGATCGCCCACGTCGTCCGCCTGCTTGACGGTCTGCTCGGTGCGGTTCTCCACCTGGCGGGCGAGGCTGGGATGCTTGTCGCTGAGCCCATCCAGGGCGAGCAACTGCTGGCTCGAGTAGGTGCTCAGGTCGCCGTTTCTCCGCAGGTTCTGGCGCACGTCGCCCACGTCGTGCCAGCGCTCGCGGGGTTGCTCCCTGGTCTCGTGGAGCCAGCCCTGAAGCCCCGCCAACACGCCCGACACGCCTTCCTTCTCGGCTTCATCCCGGTGCTCGACCCGGTCGCCGGGGGGCTCCTGGCGCGCGCCTGGCTCGCCTACCCGGCGGCTGGCGGCTCGGGGTGCGGCTGGACCGGTCTCGGTCCGCTGCGGGGATGAGTCGGAAACCTTGGAGACCTCATGCATGCCTCCATCATGTCGATTTCCCGACGCTTTGCGGCGGCATACAAGCTAACGATTTGTAAAAGAGATTGCCGAATTGTTGCACCGCTCTTCCAGCAAAGGGCAGCCAAACACGGGGGTGTCGTGCGGCGTCGGCAAGATGACGAGCTGGGCCAGTGCGGGTGATTCGGTGCCTCGGCCGAGGGTGAGGCCCCCGCTGTAAAGCAGGCGACCGCGAGCGTCATAGAGCAGCGCTTGACCCGAGGTGTGCACGCCCATGGCGGTGGCCAGGCGAGCCTCGTGGTCCACGATCAAAGTCGCTCCCTGCAGGGCGCGGGCCTGGTCCCAAAGATCGTCGCGCTCCCAGCCGGATGGGGCCCCGGGAGGACAGACGAAGACAAGCTCGCAGCGAAGGTGCGGCGCCTTCCGCAGCACTTCGGACAGCACGCCGAGCGTGGAGCGCGAGCAGGGGCAGTGCGGGTGCACGAAAACCATGAAGCGGTTGGGCCGTCCGTGCCGCGGGGCGTCGGCCGGTCTGCCGGGCGTCGTCTCGTAGCGCATGATGGTGGCCCAGAGCGCGCTGAGGACGACGAGGGCCAGCAGAGGAGGCAGCATTTTCTTCACGCTCGTTTCATCGGCAGGCGCGGACGGGACTTAAGGGTCCGTGCCTTCTGCCGATGAAAGGACTATGCCGGAACTACCTGACGCCACACGAATCTACCTGGGCTACCTGCGGGCCAGCGCGACCCGGGCTGACCGATTGCTGACCGGGCTCCTGATGCTGGAGTGGGTCTGCTCGCTGGTCGTGGCCCTGGTTTACACCCCCCGGACCTGGCTTGGTCTCGACTCGCACATGCACCTGCACGTGTGGCTGGCCCTCTCGTGGGGTGCGTGCCTCTGCCTGCCCACCGTCTGGATGGTGGCGCGCGACCCCGGCTCCAGCTTCAACCGTTACTGGTTAGCGGTGGCTCAGATGTTGATGGCGGGGCTCTTCGTGCATCTCACCGGCGGGCGCATCGAGACTCATTTCCTCTACTTTGTCTCCCTGGCATTCCTGACCATCTATCACGACTGGCGGATCTACGTCCCGGCTACCGTCACCGTGGCTCTCGACCACTTCATGCGCGGCTTCTTCTTTCCGCAGTCGGTCTATGGGGTGGCCTACGCCACTCCCTGGCGCACTGTCGAGCACGCCGGCTACATACTGTTCGAGGACGCCGTGCTCATCTACGCCTGTATCTCGAGTTGCCGGGCCCTGTACGAGATGGCGCGTCAGCAGGCCGAGTTGCGCTCGGTGCAGGACGTGATCGAGCAGGAGGTCCGCACCCGCACCAGTGAGCTCCTCGAGTCCCAGACCGCGCTGGAAGCCCAGGCCGAGGCGCTGCGAGCCGCTCGCGACCAGGCGCTCGAATCCACGCGCGCGAAATCGCAGTTCCTGGCCAACATGAGCCACGAGATCAGGACCCCGATGAACGGCGTCATCGGGATGTCCGATTTGCTGGTCGAAACGGACCTCAACCCCGAGCAGCAGGAGTTCGTGCGCTGTATTCGCACCAGCGCCGAGTCGCTCCTGACCGTGATCAACGATATTCTCGACTTCTCCAAGATCGAGGCGGGCAAGATGCCCATCGAGCCGGTCGATTTCGACCTGCGCATGGCCATCGAGGACCTGGCCGAGATCTTTGCCCACCCGGCCCACTCGCGCGGTCTCGAGCTGGTCTGCCTGGTCGAGCGAGAGGTCCCGTCCTACGTGCGGGGCGACTCGGGACGCATCCACCAGATTCTGGCCAATTTTGTCAGCAACGCGCTCAAGTTCACCGAGGCCGGCGCCGTGGTGCTGCGGGTCTCCCTGCGGGGGAGGCTCACCCGCTTCGAGGTAAGCGACACCGGCATTGGTATCCCCGAGCACAAGCTGGCCAAGATCCTCGAGCCCTTCGAGCAGGCTGACGGCTCGACCGCGCGCCGTTATGGTGGCACGGGCCTGGGACTTTCGATTTGCCGCACCCTCGCTCAGCTGATGGGAGGCGAGGTCGGGGTGAGCAGCGTGCTGGGGGAGGGGAGCACCTTCTGGGTCGAGCTTCCGCTCGAGGTGGCCGCCATTCCCATGCTGAACCCGCCCGAGCGACTCTTCGACCTGCCTGTCTTGATCGTGGACGACCACCCGGTCAACCGCCAGGTGCTCCGCGAGCAGCTGACCGCCTGGGGATGCTCGGTCACCGAGGCTGCCAATGGTCCCGAGGCCCTGCGCTTGCTGCAGTTGGGCGGGCAGTTCCAAATGGTCCTGCTGGACATGATGATGCCGGGAATGGACGGGCGCGACACGGGCATCAAGGTCCAGGAGGTCCGGCCGCAACTCCCCATCATCTTGATGTCCTCGATGGGCGTGCAGCGCGACGAATACGTCAAGCTCGGCTTCTCCAAGATCCTGACCAAACCCGTGCGCTCGGGACAGCTGCGGGCGGCGGTGCTCGACTGCCTCAGGCCCTCCTCGGTGCCGGAGCTCGCTCCCCGGGCGCCGGTGGATCACGCCCATCTGGCCGGTTTGCGCGTCCTGGTGGCGGAGGACAACCCCGTCAACCAGAAGGTCATCACCCGCATGCTCGAGCGCTGCGGATGCAAGCCCCACACGGTCGGCAATGGCAGCGAAGCAGTCCAGGCTCTGAGCAATCTGCCCTTCGACCTCATCCTGATGGATGTCCACATGCCCGAGATGGACGGCCTCGAGGCCACCCGCGCCATCCGCCGCCGAGAGCAGCTGACCGGTCTGCACATCCCGATCATGGCGCTGACGGCCAGCGTCATGGAAGGAGACCGGGAGCGTTTCCTGGAGGCGGGAATGGACGACTATCTGGCCAAGCCAGTTCGGGCCGATGCGCTTTCGGACAAGCTGTTTCGGCTCGTGTTCAGCGCTGCCGCCTGACCTCGGCCAGGCGGAAAGCGTAAAACTCGTTGCCGGGGTCGAGCTCCAGGGCGACCGCCAGCTCGCGCTCGGCCGCCTCCCAGTCTTGCTGCAAAATGCAGGCGTAGCCCAGCAGGCCTCGGGCCGTGGCGTGGGTTGGCTCGAGCTCCACTACCCGACGCAGGACGGAGCAGCCCTCCGTAAGCTGCCCCGTGAGCATGAGACTGCTCCCCAACTGGCTCAGGCACTCGACGTGTCCCGGTAGCGCTTCCACCGCCTTTCGAAAGGCTTCCACGGCGAGCGCGTGGCGGTCGAGCAGTCCGTAGACGAGACCCAGCGTGTGCTGAACGAAGCTCGAGCTCTGTGGCGCCTGTTTGAGGTGCTCCAGAGCCCCCGCGTAGTCGTTCGCGGCCAGGCGCTCGAGCGCTTGATCGACCGGATCGCCCGCATCCAGCCAGGAAAGGTCGGCCTCGGGGGGACCTCCACTCCCCGCACCCGGCGCCTGCCTGGCGAGCAGACTGAACTCGCGCAGGAGGGGGCGCAGCGTCCGAGCCTTGGGAACGACCTCGTAGTAGGAATCGCGCACGAACTCTACCTCGTGGCCTGCAAACGTGCACCCGTCCGGCAAGGTGGTGCCCTGCTCGCGATAGTGACCGAAGACGCGGCACGAGAAAGGCCGGTGAGGGTAGATGGTGCAGCCATCGTGGTAGTGGGGACAACGCTCGAACTCGAGAGCGCCGTGCTCGTCCCGGGCCCGGCTGACGTAGCGCGAGAGCCGGTCGGCGGCTTCGGCCCCGACCTTCCAGGCGACGTAGGCCAGCTCCAGGTCCGAGACCCGATGCTGGAACTGATTCAGAGCCGTGCAGCAAGCAAAGCAGCTTCCGCACGGATTCCCCGTCGCCGGGGGCAGCTGCTGCTCGGCGTAGAGACGCTCGAGCTCGCGCAGGTGCTCCACGTCAATCGAGTCGTTTCGAGATGATGGCGTATTGCTGGCGCACTCCGGTGTGGCGGGGCTCGTTCCGGTCGAGGTAGCTGTCAAAAGCCTGCCGGAGAGCGGGCCCGCCGGCCTCCAGCTGCCTTTTGACCTGGCGCTGGCAACCTTCCATCAGGGGGCGCTGGCCTTTCGGGTCGCCCGTGCGCAGGGCGTGCCGGGCATCGGCGGCGGTCTTCAGAAGGGCGTGGAGACTCTCCAGAGAGCGCGGAGCGGCCGGCGGAGCCTGGCCTGCGAGTCGCCGCTGCAACCATTCCTGACGATCGTCCTCGGCCACGCCCGTGCGCAGCAAATCCAGGGCGCTGCGTTCGAGGTCCTCCCGGGCCCCGACGACCCCGTCGGGCGTCTGCCAGCCGAAGGGGGTCTGGCCGGAGGCGAGCTCGTCGAGCAGGGACTGAAGGTGGGCGCTCGGGCCAGGTAGCGGCTGCTGATAGCCCTCGTCGAGGATCCAGGCCATCTTCCGGCCGATGGCTCCGCAGGCGTGCACCAGGTCCGGGTTGTCCTGCACTTCTGCGAGCGAGTGGAGCAGAAATTTGTGAGTCTCGGCCAGGTCCTCGGCCGGGGAAGTGCGGCCGTAGAGCGAGACGGATTGCTCCTGACTGAAGAACGGGGTGTCCCTCTCGGCCGAGCGGAAATGGAGCGCGGTCCCGAGGTGGCGGTCGAGCAGGTGACCGAGCTCGTGGTAGAGCGTGCCCTCGGCTCCCTTCTCGGTGCGGGCGGTCAGACACTGGATGGCCAACTGGCCGGCTCTGGTGCCAGCGATTCCCTTGACGTCCGTGTGGGCCATCGGGTTGTGGCCGAGGAACGGCCTGAGGTGGATGGTTTCCAGCAGGTCGAGCGCGCGGGGGAGGCGGGCCTGCAGCTTGCGGGCAGCCCTCTCGAGGTTTTCGACCTCCCGGGGATCGGTGACTCCGGTCACCCGGATGGTACGTCCACCCAGGGTAAAACTGTGGGCCGGCAGGACCTGCTGGCTCTGCTCCAGGACATCCAGCCCGCCAAGCAGGCGGCTGCCTGTGGAGCTGGTCTTCCACAGCCGGTCGGCGCGGAAGTCGTTCAAGACGGTGAGAACGGCGGGGGAGAGAGGACCGCTCACTCCCAGCGTGGCGGCCAGGTGGGTGGTATAAGCGGCGGAGCGGGCCAACGAGCCCGGAGCGCCAATCTCGGGCTGGTTGCGCGTGCCCAGGAGCTGGTGCTTCGGAAGGCTTGCCAGCTCGCGCTCGAACAGGGTCAGAGCGCCCAGCTCCACGGTATCTCTGGGGGCGTGGCCCTCGATGCGGGCGCGCGCCTGACGGCGGTAGACCTCCGCCGGTCCAGGGGGATTGATTTTATCCAGCCACGCGCGCAACACTCATGTCAGCGTAGGGGTCCAGGCTGAAAAAGATCTTTACCTTCGGGCCCGGGCGCGTTAAAATCCATTCAATGAGGATCCAGCCCCAGGCTGCAGCCTGGGTTCCGCCCGAGCCGAAAATGGCGCCCCCCGTGAAGGTGGGGAACGATCACCAGCTGGCGCTCGACCCGAGCCGGATGCGCCTCTTTGCCTCGGGCGGCAAAGCGTACTCGTTCCCGACCGACGGCACCGTGTTCAATATCGGCCGCGAGCCCGGCAACGACCTGGTCTTGATGAACAACGTCGTCAGCCGTCACCACGCCTTCGGATGCTGGCAAGACGGCCAGCTCTACATCTCCGACCGTTCCTCGGGCGGAACTTACATCAACGGCGTGCGCGCCCCCAAGGGGGAGTGGACCCCGGTGCCCGAGGGCGCCACGCTCGATCTGGGCAACCGGGAATGCCGCCTGACGATGGGCGTGGGGGGCAGTCACACCGTGATGCACCGGCTGGATCAGCTGATGCCGGTGGCCGACAAGCACCAGCTCCGTCTGGCTGACGGCTCGGTCGTGGCGATGCCGACCTTCGGCAAGCTGCTCAAGGTGGGCCGCTCTCTGGACGCGGAGATTCCAATGCAAGAAGGCTCCGTAAGCCGCTATCACGCCGATGTTAAGTATGACAACGGCAAATTGCTGGTGCGCGATCACGGGTCGACCTGCGGCACGCTCGTGAACGGGAAACGCGTCCAATCTCACGAGTGGGTGGCCGTGCCCGAGGGTGGCCGGGTGCAGTTCGGGCACAACCCGGGCTCGTCGATGATGGTCGAGGCCAAGGCGCCGATGCTGATCACTTTTTTCGGCGACAGCTCGACCCCCGATATCGGAGGGCACGTGGAGGCCCAGGTCGGCGGTTTCGAGCGGGCTTTGTCCAACCATAACTCGCCCGCCGTCGTGCGGGGCGTGATGGCACGTGGCTCGATTTTGAAGGATGTCGGTCTGACCGCCCTGCCGGCCTTACTGGGTGCCGAAGGCGTGGCCGGACTGGGGGCCGCGGGCTGGGGTTTGGCGATGCTGGCTGGCGGCAGCGCCGCGGCCGGCCTGGGCCTGGTCGGTGCCGGCCTCGCGGTCGCCGCATTCGGAGCCTGGGGCGTCAAGCAGACCCTGCCGATGATGCGCAACGGTCTGAAGAAGATCAAGGACCGTTTGAGCGGCATGTCGCTCAAGCCGGGCAGCTGGTCGCACGTGCAGCAGGCGGTGATCTCCCGAGGGCCGAGTCTGGGGCAGTTCAAGCATCTCTACGCCGAGAATATGGAGCGTTATCCGGCCTCCCGCCACGTGGTGTTCCTTTCCGGCCATGGCAACCAGAAGGGCGCGGCCGGGTTGAACTATGCCGACGTGGGCCAGGTCGTGAAGGGCGCCGACGCCATCTTCCTGGACGCCTGCAATGGTGCCCAACTCGAATCGCTGGCGCAGCTGAGTGGCTCCGCGCGCGTGGTGGTGGCCTCGGAGCACACGGTTGCGGGACGTGGCTTCCCCCTGGACCGGATGTTTGGCCGGGGCAATTTCCCCGAGCAACCTCGCGATCTGGGGGCTGCGCTGGTGCAGGCGGCCAGCCGGGAGATGCCTTCCGAGTCGCTGGTCGCGGTGGACGTCAAGGTGATGAAAGAGGAGCTTTTCCCGGCCCTGAACGAGCTGGGGAAGTGGATGAAGGTCGCGACGGATCGGGGCTGGGGCGGGCGCATTCGGGAAGCGATGGATGCCTCGATTCAGCCCAGTAATGGAATCGGGGGCATCGGCAAGAAGGTCGACCTGGGCAGTTTCTTGCACAAGCTGGGCGAAATTCCCGAGCTGCGCTGCCCCGAGCAGCTGCGCGCTCAACACGCTTTCGACCGGACCATCCTGTCGATGAGCGGGAACGGCACGGTCTCCTTCGATGCCAGGGGCAGCAAGTCTCTGCCGGAGGCCTTCAACGCGTTCCTCAAAGGAGTGTAGGGACGAAAGGGGAATTTTCCCCGCTATGACGCCTACCGACAAGAACCTGGCAGCTTATTCTCAGGCCGTGGCCCGCAGTTGGCGCGATCCGGGCTACCGCAAGGAGCTGGTGGCCGACCCGGGCAAGGTCCTGCGCGAGGCGGGTATGGAACTGCCCGAGAACGTGCAGATCAAAGCGCTGCAGGACACCGCACAGCTGACCCATCTGGTGCTCCCCGCCGGAGCGCACGAGAGCGAGGCCGCTCTGCGGCAGATGGCTGCCTCTCTGGGTCACCAGGTGAAGGTGGTGCATAATTCCGAGGGCCTGATGCACGTTCCGATACCGCATCCCCCCGAGGGCTTCCAGGCCGACGCCGCCTCGTCGGCGCTGAGCGCCATCGCGGGCGGGCAGTTCGCCCACATCATGCGCGACATCAATGTGAGCGTGAGCGTCTCGGTTTCGGTCGTCGCGGCTGCCGTCGTTGTCGCGACCGCCAGTCTGTCCTAGCCTCCCGGAGGCCAAACGCGCTCTGGAGCGCGCGTTCGCCGATCCGCGGATTCTCGAGGACCCTTCTGAGGAGCTGCTGGCCCTGCGTCCGCTGTGGGACGCGAAATGCACCTGGACTTCGCCGGAGATCGACGCCTACCGGGCGCATATCGCGGCGCGCCTGGCTCTGCGCAGCGAGTTTCGCTCGGCGGGCTCGCCCCTGCATCGACGCCTGCGCGCCTGGCGCTCCCGGCAAATTGCCCGCTGCCGTTGGGATCTCCCCCCCGCAACCAGCGATGCCATCGTCCACGCGCCCTTTGCGCTGGAGTTGAGCCAGGGCTGCTCGGTTGGGTGCTGGTTTTGCGGCGTCGGCGCCACCCGTCTGAGCAGTCACTGGACCTACGACCCCGTACTCTGGCCCGGGATGCTAACCGAGCTCGTGCGCATCCTGGGCCTGGCCGCTGGCTACGGCTTTCTCTACTGGGCCACCGACCCACTGGACAACCCCGATTACGAGCATTTCTGCCAGGATTTTTGCAGATTGACGGGACGCTATCCCCAAACGACCACGGCCCTGGCCCTGCGCAACGTCGAGCGCACGCGAGCGGTGCTGCGGATGTCGCGCGAGCTGGGTTGTCCGGTGAACCGCTTCTCGGTGCTGACGCTCCGGCAGCTCGACAGGATCTACGCCGCCTTCTCACCCGACGAGCTGATGGACGTCGAGCTGGTGCTCCAGAATCCTGAGTCGCAGCTCGTGAAAGCCCGGGCGGGGAAGGCGCGCGGCACGAGCGACGATGGCTCGACCATTGCCTGCGTGTCGGGTTTTCTGATCAACGCCGTGCAGCGGACGGTCAAGCTCGTCTCGCCCTGCTCGGCTTCGGAGCGCTGGCCTCTGGGCTACCGCATCCACGGGGTAAGCTCCTACGAGGATGGCGCTTCTTTCGGTGCCGCTCTCGATGCGCTCGTGGATGGGCTCCCCGAGATGCTCCCCCTCGAGGGCCGCGTCGCCTTCCACTCCGGCCTGCATTTCAGCCCGCTAAAGGACGGTTTCCGCCTGGCGTCATCGCACACCACCGCCACCTTCGCCAACCGCGATTACCCCCCCATGGCGGCTCTGGGCGCAGGCATCGCCGCGGGGGCGGCCTCGGCCACGGAACTGGCCGTATCGGTGGGCCGCGAAGTCATGCCGTCGACCATGTTCGTGCTGGACGAGCTTTTCCAGCTGGGCCTGCTCGACGATGACCCGTTGGTGTTCGAAGGCATAAGTGAGGTCTGATGGGCTTTAAGCCCCGGTTTTCGATTCCGTAGCGGAACTATTCAGAGCACTTGTTCGAGAGTCCGAACCGTAACATCTCGAGCCTTTTCCGCAGCCGGGTGGAGGGATAAAGTCGGGGCATGATCAGACCAGGTGGAATCAGTGTGGATGCCCGGCACTCGGGTGACCTGGGCGTGGAGGTGTTGCCTCCTGGCACGGCGCGCATCGACCTGCATCGGGAAAAGAGCAAGGACAGCCAGGGCAAGGAGCAAGACAAGCCCTATTCGCCCGTGGGCGTGTATCTGGGCGACGGCGTCTTTTTCGATACCAACGCCAACCTCTCGCTGGTGCCCGAGCGCGCTTTCGGCGACGGGCCTCGCGACGTGTTCTCCCGGGTGGAGATCGACGGACCTGGATGGGACGACTCCACGGTGACCTCTTCGGGCGACCGCGTGGAAGCCGACATGCCCGCGTTCGACGATGTCAGCTTTCGCCACAGCGGCGATCGGGTCGAGGTGGACGGACCCCTCTGGAACGACTGGGACATCTCGAAATCGGGCCACACCGTAACGGTGGACGGTCCACTCTGGGGCGACTTCACTCTGACCCGGACCGGCAGCGGCGTCCAGGTCCGCGGCCCCATGACCTGGGGCTACGACATCACGCGGCACGGAGACCGCGTCGAGGTGGACGGCCCTCTGGGCGACGACTGGACTATCTCCCGTCGTGGCGACCGGATCGAGGTCGACGGCCCCCTCTGGAATGACACGACCATCACCCAGCGCGGCGACAAGACCGAGGTGGACGGCCCGGGCTGGGAAGACTACGACATCACCGCCCGCGGCGACACCCTCATCCAGGTGGACGGACCCGGCTGGACCGACTACGACCTCCGGCTCACCCGGTCAAGGTAGGTCCGCAGCTCCCCGCGCACCTCGAGCTCGGCCAGGTAGTCCAGGCCGGGGGAGTGGAACTCGGGGAGGAGCTGGTAAGCGCTCAGCATCGCGAGTGCGCCCTCGTATGAACAATCGCACGGCCGCCCGGACTCGAGCTGCGCCCGTACATTGGCCGCCATGAATGCGGCCAGGAGCTGGCGAGAGGGCTCGACCTCGTGGACCTCGTGCAGGACTGGGAAGTTCTGCTTGTCGACGATGACGACGACGTCGTCGTTGAAGGAGCAATACCTGGCCATCGTTTGAAGCGACCTCTGCGGGTTGGTCGCAAAAGGCGACGACTTCAGACGGTCCAGAACAGGTCGAATCTGCTCGGTTGGAAGATAGAGGTCTAGGTGGCTGACGTCGCCGTACCGAACTCGATCTCTCGTCCAGGTACAGCCTCAGCCTCGATCGCGGCCGGTGGCTCGGCGGGCGCCTGGGAAACCTCGAATGCCACGGGTAAAGGGCCGTGAACCAGCAATTCCCACGTGATCTCTCTTGGCTCCGCCAGGGCCGGCGACACAAACAGAACGAACAGAAGCATCCAGCGAAACAAAACGGGAGCTGTTTCCAGCTCCCGTTTGCAACTCCCGCCGAACAGGCGAACTTACACCTGGTAGCGGCCGGCCTCCAGCACGCGCTCGGCGATGCGGCGGCGGGTGCGGACGGTGTTGATGGGCGTGTGCTTGAGCAGCTGGTCGAGCTGGCCCAACGACTCCTCCAGGGCCTCACCCTCGCTGACCGAGGCCAGCAGGTTGCGGCCAACACGGCGGATCTTGTCCACCGAGTCGTTGACGTAGGTGCGGACAATGTCGATCTGCATCTGGCACTTCTCTTCGCCGCGCGCCTGCACGAGCTTCTGGCAACGCAGCCAGGCGCTCTCCTGGGCGTAGACCTCCATCACCAGATCGGAGATGCGCATCAGCGACTCCTGGTGTTTTTCCTCGGGATTGTCCATGCCGATGGCGTTGATGGCTACGCCCGCGCAGAGCAGCGCGGCCGACTTGGAGGCGTGCACCAGCTTCGCTTCATGGGCGATCGGACCGTTGGCCGAAACAGCCGCCCCCTTGCCCTCGAGCTCCTTCTGCACCTCGACCAGGGCGTCCATCAGGTTGAGCCGCCCACTCATCGTGCGCTTGAGCAGCGTGCCGGTGATGGTCAGGCGGTTGATCTCGTTGGTCCCCTCGAAGATGCGGTTGATCCGAGAGTCGCGATAGGGGCGCTCGACCGGATACTCCTGCGAGTAGCCGTAACCACCGAAGATCTGGACGCACTCGTCCACCACGAAGTCCATCGCCTCCGAGCCCCACACCTTCAAGATGGCGCACTCGGCGGCATATTCCTCGACGGCTTTGAGCGCGCCCTGCGGATCGGACTTGTCCACCGACTTCATGGCCTTCTCGATCAAGCCCGCGGTGCGGTAGTTCATCGACTCGCCCACCCAGATGCGGGTGACCATCTCGCCGAACTTCTCTTGCAGGGCATAGAACTCGCTCAGATGCTTGCCGAACTGGGTGCGCTCCTTGGCATACTTGATGGCATCGTTGACCGAGAACTTCGAGCCCGCGATGCACCAGGCGCCCAGCTTGAAGCGACCGATGTTCAGCACGTTGAGGGCGATCTTGTGGCCCTTGCCAATCTCTCCCACCAGGTTCTCCTTGGGAACCTTCACGTTTTCGAGCGTGAGGCCGCGCGTGGAGGAGCCCTTCAGACCCATCTTCTTCTCCTCGGCGCCGAGCACGAAGCCGGGCGTCTTGGTCTCGACGATGAAACAGCTGAACTGTGTGCCGTCGACCTTGGCGAAGACCATCATCAAGTCGGCGAAGCCGGCGTTCGTGATCCACATTTTGGAGCCGTTGAGGATGTAGTGCTGCCCGTCCTCACTGAGCACGGCCTTGGTGCGCGCCGCCAGTGCGTCCGAGCCGGAGTGGGGCTCGGTCAGGCCGTAGGACGACAGCAATTCGCCCGTGGCCATCAGCGGCAGCCACTTCTTCTTCTGCTCCTCGCTTCCGAAGTAAGAGACGGGATACGTGCCGATGCCCGAGTGGCCGCCCACCGAGACCGACCAGGATGCGAGCCGACCAATCTCCTCGGAGATGAGCATCGAGCTCAACAGGTCCAGGCCCATCCCGCCATACTCCTCGGGGATCTCGGCCCCCAACAACCCCATCTCGCCGGTCTTCTTCAGGAGCTTGACCAGCAGTTCCAGATCCAGCTTTTCGAGCTTCTCGACATTCGGCATGACCTCTTCGGACATGAAGCGGCGGGCCGTCTCCTGAATCATGCGGTGCTCCTCGGTGAGCTCGTCGGGGGTGAAAAGCTCCTCGGGCTTGGACTCGTCAACCAGAAAACTTCCGCCCGGAACGGGCTCTACGGTAACAGACATCTGCAACACCTCGAATGGTTAGTTCACACGTATACTATACCTTGCCCGACAAACCCTGCCTGGCCGAGCAGGGGAGAGGCGGCGCGGTGTGCAGAATATCTACGGATGGACCGGAGGGAGGACGTGGCGTGATCGAGCACGAGCCCAACAACACCGTGGTCCGTTTGATCCGTCCCGGCACGCCGTTAGAGCGCTCGACGCTCCTGGTCGAGAATTTGCTGCGGTCCCACGGGGTCGACCCGCAGAAGCACATCTTGAGCCGGGGGGAAGGCTCCTTTTCCTGGGTGCTCCCCATCAAAGCCAATCAGCTTGTGGTTTTGAGCGTTTTCGAGGCCGAGGGCAACGCCTACATCCGCGTATCGGCGCCGATTCTCCAGATTCCCCGCCAGCGACAGCTCGAGTTTTGCCGGCGCTTGCTCGACCTCAACTCCGAAATGGTCAGCGCCTCGCTGGCTACCGTGGGTGACGACGTTTACGTGGTCAGCGTGCGGCCCATTCAGGACCTCGAGTCGGAGCAGGCCATCGACTTGCTGGGCCGGGTCTGCATTTACGCTTCGCAGTATGCCGATCGTCTGCGCGACGAGTTCGGTGCGGTGCCGTGGGGGGCGGGTCCGAATTCGGTATAAACTCGCGTTCCTGCTCCTTCTGACGCTGACCGTCCTGGCGGCCCCACCCCCCATCATGGGCGGGGTGGGCCTCGGCAAGGTCAAGCTCGGCAACACTCTGGCCGACGTCGAGGCCGCGCTGGGCAAGACCGACCAGGTCACCTCGAGCCCGAACGACCCCGGGTCGAAGTTCTACGCCTATCCCAAGTTCGGGTGCAGCGTGTTCGTGGGCTCGCAGGGGAAGGTCATCGGGGTGACCATCACCGGCACACAGTACCGCACACCGGAAGGGCTGGGGGTGGGCTCGACCCGGCCTCAGGTCGAGAAGGCCTACGGGAAAGGGCTGGCCCGCGGCAACGGCAACGTGAACTACGCCGTGAAGGGGCTTGCGTTCAGCTACAACGGGGGCAAGGTGACCCACGTGTTCATCTTCAAGCCCGAGCAGACGCGCCCGTTCCTGGGCGACCGCCAGATCGTTCCCGGCTCGCGCGTCGGCGACCTCAAGCTGGGTGCGCCCAGTGCCCCCGTTCGCCAGGCCTGGGGAGAGCCGACGGCCGTTACACCGCTGTCGGGCATCCCGGGGGAGATCTGGAACTACAAAGACCAGGGCGTGGGCGTCCTGGCCAGTGGGGGTAAAATTCAAGCCGTCATCGTCAGTTCGGGCGACTTCATCTCCGAGGCAGGAGTTCAGGTCGGCTCGAGCTTCGACGAGGTCAAGCGTGCTTTCGGGGCGGGCGGGGAGGCCAGTGGCGACTTCTACTTCTACCCCAAAAAGGGAATCGGCTTTCAAATGACCGCCAACCGCGTCAGCGAGATCCGCGTGGTGGCGCCGGGCAAATAGAAGTGCGCAGTCAGAATCAGGCTCGGAGCGGGCAAGCCCTGCACGACCGATTTGAATTGGTGATGGCGACGATAAGCCCCGCCCCATGGCAAACAGCCGAGGAAGAGCGCCAGGCCACGAGTTTGCCGCTACCGGCCGCGACGGCTCCCTCGAGGGCCGGACCGACCTGGTCGCGCCCAAGCTTGTGGCCAGCCTCAACGCGACGCTCTTCGTGCTGGAGGGCTTCCGGTCCATAAGAGCCAGGACGCCTCCCCAGAGCTGGAAACAGGTTCTAGGAGGCCTGATTGACGAGAAGACGGCCGAGAATTTGCGCCTGGTCCCCGGCCGCCACCGTTTGTACCGGACTGACCTTCGAGAAGATGCGGCCGTAGCCAGGCCTTGGCGACGAAGAAGAGCCCCTGAACCGCGATCACCGCGCCCAGAAAGGCTTGCAATTGCGCTCGTGGATCGACTTTGTCCTGTGAGCAGTCGGCCTTCCGGGGTCTTCCCCCATCCTTGGGTCGTATGCCCCTCACACGCACGGTTCGGATTCGAGCATAGTTATAGGACAATGTGGGTTGGGATTCTGGCAGCTGCGCTCCTCGTGCCGATCTGGGTGGAACCCTGGCGCTCGGTCAAGCGAATCGCCCTTTGCCTTCTCGCAGTCCCACTCCTTGGCTGGCTCCTCTATACGCTTTGCGCCTCGAACTGGTGCTACGAGCCTCCAGAGTGGGTCCTCGCCTCCGCGGTCGGAGTGGCCGTTTCCAGTGCGATCAAGCTGGCCGTGGCCTGCGTGCGCTGCTAGGAACCCCCTCCCGCAAGACAGAAGCGCGGCTCCATGAGATCTCCTGGAGGCTGGAAGCGCATCAGGCGCCACGTTGCCGCTCAGTTTCGCGATCTGCGCATTCTGATCCGGCAGTTCTTCTGGTCCATTCTCGGGTTCAACGCCCTGATCGCCCTCGGCGGCTGGGCCCTGCACAGGTTTTATGACCACACTCCGCCGATCGACTACTGGCAGGGCTGCTACGCCATTTTTACGCTGATCTTCTTCCAGCCGGAGCTGGACTTCCCGGGGCCCGACGAGCCCGGGCTCCGCCTCATGTTCTTCGCCGTGCCCCTCATCGGGCTGGGCTTCCTGGCCGAGGGACTGCTGCGGTTCGGCGTGTTGCTGTTCAACAAATCCATGCGCGGAGAGAAATGGCAGGTCGTGTTGGCGAGCACTTACTCCAACCACATCATCCTGTGCGGATTGGGCCACGTGGGTTTCCGCATCGCCCAGGAGCTGCACCAGCTGGGTGAGGATTTCGTGTGCGTGGCGCACGAGAGCAAGTTCACCGAGCAGATCAAGCGTCTGGACGTCCCCGTGCTGCTCGGGGACGCCCGGGACGAATTGTTGATGGACAGCGTCAACGTTTCCAAAGCCCGCGCCATCATCATCGCCACCGACGACGATCTGGCCAACCTGGAGACCGCCATCAACGCGCGCGCGCGCAACCCTAATATCCGTATCGTGGTGCGCATGTTCGACGGGAGTCTGGCGACCAAGGTGCAGTCCGCCTTTGGTATCCACCTGGCTTTCAGCACCTCGCAGCTGGCCGCCCCCGCCGTGGCCCTGGCCGCCGTGGACAAGCGCGTGATGCACTCGTTTTACGTGGGCGAGGAGCTGCTCAATGTGGTCGAGATGGCGGTGGAGCCCACCTCGCGTTTCGCGGGCAAGACTCTGGAGGAGTTCGAAAGCGCAAGTCAGGTCACGGTGGTGGTTCACCGTCGCCAGGACCAGATCCAGGCCCATCCACCAGCCACGGTGGTGCTGCAGCCCGAGGATACCCTGACGCTGCTTTGCTCCGTGAAGACTCTGGGCGACTTGAGCCGACAGGGATTGAAGAGCGTCGCGATCCAGGTCCGCAGCTGAAGAGGATCGGGACTGAACGCGCAGAAAGTCCGATTTTCCTTTTCACGAAACAGAAAGAGGTGGAACACAGTGGGTCATAAGGTAACCTTGATTCCCGGCGATGGCACCGGGCCCGAAATCAGCGACGCCACGGTGCGCGTCCTGGACGCGACCGGCGTGAAAATCGACTGGGAGGAACAGATTGCCGGCGAGCGCGCTCTCGAGGAGCACGGCACGCCCCTGCCCGCCCACGTGCTGGACTCGATCCGCAAGAACAAGGTCGCCCTCAAGGGCCCGATGGGCACCCCGATCGGCAAAGGCTTCCGCTCGGTGAACGTGGCGCTGCGCCGCGAGCTCGACCTGAACTGCAACTTCCGTCCGGCCAAGTATTACCCGGGCGTGCGCACCAAGTATCAAGATGTCGACATCATCTGCTTCCGCGAGAACATGGAAGACCTGTACTCCGGCCTCGAGCTGCAGATCCACACCCCCGAGATGGACAAGTTCCGTGAGTCGGTCAAGTCCATCGCGGGCTGGAACCTCCGCGAGGACTCGGCGGTCACGCTCAAAGTCATCACGATCTACAACTCCGAGCGCATCGTCAAGCGCGCTTTCGAGTATGCCCGCAAAGCCGGCCGCAAGCTCGTCACCGCGGTGCACAAAGCCAATATCTGCAAGCACACCGACGGCCTCTTCCTGGAGACCGCCCAGAAGGTGGCCGAGCAGTATCCGGACATCCAGTTCAACGACCGTATCGTGGACAACATGTGCATGCAGCTGGTCCAGAAGCCCGAGGACTATGACATCCTGGTGCTGCCGAACCTCTTCGGCGACATCCTGTCCGACCTCTGTGCCGGCCTGGTGGGCGGCCTGGGCGTCGCCCCGAGCGCCAACCTCGGTGATCAGTATGCCTGCTTCGAGCCGGTGCACGGCTCGGCGCCCAAGTATGCCGGCCAGAACAAGATCAACCCGATGGCCATGATGCTCTCCGGTGTGCTCATGTTGCGCCACCTGAACGAGGGCGAGGCGGCCGACCGTCTCGAGAATGCCATCGCGTCCATCATCAAGAAGGGCGATAAGGTCACTTACGACATGAAGGCCGATCGCAACGACAAGACGGCCATCGGCACCAAAGAGGTGGCCGATGCCATCATCGAGGAGATGAAGGCGGGCGTCAAAGCTTAGCATGCTCAGGGTGGCGGCTCTCGGGTTGCAACCCGAGGGGATCGACCTGGTCGACGACCACCCCGACATCCTCGTCACGACGACGGCAGAATGCCTCCCGGAGCTCGCGCCCGGGGGGCATTTGCTTGTCGCAGGAGACGCGGCGCTGGTCGAGCTCTGTTGGCAGCGCAGCGGGTTGCCACGGCAGCGGGTGTACGGCTGGGGAAGCACCGGGAAGGCCCTGGCGGTGCGCAATGCGCTGGCCCGCGAGCTTCAGGTCGACCCGCGCGACGTTCACGTCTGCGTGGTCGGGGGCGTCGTGCTGACGCGCTTCACCTGTGTCGCGGGCGTGCCGGTGCTCGAGCTCGTCGGCCCGGAGCTCCTCGAGGAAATTCTCCTGGAAAAAGCTGTCTGTCCCCTCCGCGAGCTGGTGGAGGCGGTGGCTGCCGACCAAAAGCGCATTTTTCCACTGGCCACGCTGCTTCGAGGCGAGTACGGGATGGATGGCCTGGTGCTTGACGTCCCATGTAAACTAGGTGCGCATGGAATCGAGGGGGTCCTCGCGCTTCGGTTGACCGAAGCCGAGAAAACCGCCCTGCGGAGGTAGCGGAATGGTTTTCACCAAGACGGTCGAGAGCACTCTGGGATACGTGGCCGACCACTGTCCGATCTGCCGGGGGATGCGCGGCTTCCGCCTGCTCCACACCGATGGCTACCGGATCGAATGCGAGGCCTGCCATCTGCAGCTGAAGGCCGACCTGCGCACCTACTCCGCGGTGCAGCGCGAGCGCGGCGAGGACCTGGGCGAGCTGATGCGGGCGACGTTCCCCAACTTCCACGACTTCTACCGCGATCGCCTCACGGCGGACGAGCACGGGACCCGGGGCGACACGCACCTGCGTCGCAAGCTCATGACCGAGACCTTCCAGCTGATGGCCCCCGAGGCGCGCTCCTGGTCGTTCCTCAATCGCGAGCTGACTTACAAGCTGGGCCGCTCGCTGGCGCCCTTCCGGCCCACCGAGTTGGAGCTGGCCGGCATCCTGCAAGATTTCAAGAAGGCCGGTCTCAAGATCGGCACCGGAGTCAAGGCTGCGGCGTTGATGAAGGCGATGCGGAACTAGGGGCGCAGAAGCCCGCCGGCATCGAGGTGCGGCCCGGCTGCTCGTCAAAATTGAATTTGAAGCTCATCGTCTGCCCGGGCACGGCCAGCTTCAGGTCTGCTTCTTTGACCTTACGGGGCTGCTTGACGAAAGCATAGGTCTCGTCCAGGGCTCCGATCAGCTCGGAGCCGTTCAGCGTGCCCGAGAAGTATTCCGACGAGATTCCGCGCCGGTAGGCGTCGCTCACCCAGACCCTGAACTCGCCGGACTCGTCGCGCGCGACTTCGATGTGGTAGTTCTGCCACATCGCCACCTGGCCCCCATGGCTCACATAATGCTTGTGAAAGCTTTCGGGCTGGGTCGGGGTGCCCAGCTGCGTGAAGGCCGAGGTCAGGAACGCGTACAGGATGCCGACCACCAGAACCAGTCCCACGCTCAACCAGGCGTAAACCTCACGCCGGCTGATGGGGCCCGGATCGCGCAAGAACGTGCGCATGCCACGATAGCCGAAGCCGACAATCAGCGCGACCGTGCCGAAAGCCAGCACGAACGTGGCCAGAGCCTGGTCCCAGGTGAGCGGAGAAGGGTCCGCGCCGTGGGCCAGCCAGAGCATCGTCAGTGGTCAGACCCGCCCAGGTACCACGGCATCGACTCGGAGTAATTCAGGAGGGCCATGGCTACGAGAAAGAGCAAGATGATCCAGGCAATCTTGGTGAACCGCGTCAGCCAGACCGTCGAATGAGAGGGACGCTTTTCATCGTGAGGGGCCGACGCGGGCAGGGAGAACTCGAGCATCTTCACCGCGCCGCACGAAAGCGCCAGCGTGCCCAGAAAGAAGTGGTGCAGGTAGACACCCACGGCGGCATCGGAGTAGGGAGCTCCGGTGTGCACGTGGGTGAACAGCATTCCTCCGCCAGCCAGGGCAAAAATGGCCATGATGTGGGACTGCATTCGGTTCACATCCCCGGGCTTCTTGCGGACCAGCGAGGTAGCGATGCCGATCAGGATCATCAGAGTGGCGATAATCTTGTGGGCCAGGATCTCCGGATCGGTAATCGGTTTGAGGTTGGAGAGTGGCCAGGAGTCGTGGTCGCTGAAGATCAGCAGGAAGACCCCCCCCACCATCAGCAGTACAGGACCCATCGCGCGCACGATGCGCACACCCGGCAGATTGAGTTGTTGGTAGGCCAGCCAGAAGGCCATCCCCAGCACCAACCATCCGAAGATGTGGTGCATCATCTCGGAGTAGGCGATCTCGTCCTCGTTCAGGCGCAGGGAAAGATTCGCCAGATCGACGTCGGTCGCAGCGATGGGGGGCGGTGCATGCACGCCCGCGGCGTACTTGTAGACCAGCTCCCCGCCGTAATAGCCCGTGGCCGTCAACATTCCCAGCGCGATCACGCCGCAGACGAGGTAAAGCACGAACCACGGCCGGTTCTTGAGCGGAACGAAGCTGCGGATCGCGACCAGCGCGATGAACGCCCAGGAGGTAAACTGGGCGAAATTGCCGTGGGTCGTGAGAGGGATTTGCGGAGTGTGGGCTCGGGCGGCCCAGATCTCGGCGAAGTTGCCTGAGATAAAGGTGAACATGATGCCGATGGTGCCAAGAATCATGAGCGCCTGGCCGGCCCAGCCAACCCTCTCGCTCCTCGAGAAGAAGGCGTAGACCTCGAAGGCGAAGGCCGTAAACAGAAGAGCGATGGGGAAGTGCACCAGCAAAGGGTGCAGGGAGGCAAAGGATTGACTGAGTTCCATCGTGCAAAGTCCACCGTGTGCTTGAAAAATTCACCGTAGTTTAGGCTACGCGGGGGGACTCTCCTGCTGTGGCAACAACTGATTTCATCGAGTTTACAATGTTAACGGTCTTGTAACCTCGCGCTTCGGCCGCACAGCCTCCGTTTTGAGCATGATAGGTCTATGGATATGCTCTCAGCGCTCAGCGGAATCAACGGCTGCTCCTCGTGTTGCGGAGGCGGCGGATATGGGCCCATGGGCCCCCTGGGTGGGGCGATGAATCGAACGATGGGGCCGATGGGCGGCGCCAACTTCATGGGTCAGAGTTTCATGATGAACCAGCTGCTGCTGCAAATGCTGTCGATGCTTTTGCCTCTGATGATGGGCCGCGGCGCCGGCCAGCTGCAGCAGGGTGAGCAGAGCCCGATGGGCTCCACGGGCGGCAGCTCACCCCTGGGGAATTCCGGCGGCAGCTCTCCGATGGGCAGTCCCAGCGGAACCTCCAGCGCGGGCAGCGCTCCCAACCTGGCCAGCAACCCTGCGGGAGCCCCTCGAGGGGTGCACCAGTCGCGCGGCACGGGCTACTACCCCGCCAACAACGCCATGGAAGGCGGCTTCAACGATCGCCGGGGGAACCGCCTTTACACTCTGCAGGATTATCTGGCGGGCCGCGCGCCTTACGTATCGGTCGCCATGGACAAGAACATGAAGATTCCCTACGGCACGAAGCTCCGCATCAAGGAGTTGGAGCAAAAATACGGACGCCCCATCGAGTTCCGCGTGGTCGACACCGGTGGCGCCTTCACCGGACGCGGCACGGGCCGCATCGACATCTGCACTGCCAACGCCGCTGCCTCGCGGGATGCCACGATCAACGGGCCGCTGACCCTCGACTTCGGGTAGAATTCGGCGTCGAACACGGACCCGAACAGTTCCCTACGGAATCGAACAAAGCGCTGGATCGTGCTCTGATAAGGAAACGTCGTCGAACAAATTGTGAATGAACTTTTCCGATGACGGCCTCGTCTCTCGGGCATGCGCACCTTGATTCTCTTCCTTCTGTTGCTGGGGCCCGCCCTGTCATGCATCAACGAGTACGAGCCCCGGGGCCAACCCTCCCTGGTGTTTGGCGATTACGACGAGATCGACTGGCAGAACCGGGTGAAAGAGCTTGCCGGTCGCGACGACCATCGCTCCCGGAACGATTACGCGGCCGCTTTGATGCGGGTGAAGCGCGCTCCTGAAGCGGTGGAGGTGCTGGTGGGCGTCGAGCGCCAGCATCCTGGCGAGTACATCGTGGCCGCCAATCTTGGCACCGCCTACGAGCTGAGCGGCAACCTCCCCCAGGCTCTGCGCTGGATTGAGGAAGGGATCCGGCGGAATCCTGAGGCGCACCAGGGGACGGAATGGCTCCATGTTCGGATTCTAGAGGCTCGCTCGCAACTTGCGTCGGATCCGGAGTGGCTGAAGTGGCACCGGGTTCTGACCCAAGCTGACCTCGCCGATGGAGTCCGTCTGGAAAAGGCCCTGCGTTATCAACTGCACGAGCGGATGTGGTTCGTCAAACCACCGGACCCCGTCGTGGGTGACCTCCTGCTCGTGCTGGCCGAGCGGGTGGACCAGCCGGGGCGCGTTCAGGAAGCGGCCGAGATGTACCAGCTGGCCCTGAGCTACCAGCCCCAGCAGGGCGGGGACGCGGCCGCGCGGCGGCGCGACGAGCTGGCCGGGCGTACATGTTTAGCGCATTGTGAAAAAAGTTCAAGGATGCGCAAGGTACTTGGCCTGCGAGATCGAAGGCTCGTTCTATGGCCCAAGCCGACGAGATCAAGGCCCTTCTGGCAGAGC
>JBDHVW010000069.1:0-43623 GCA_039809865.1 Vulcanimicrobiota bacterium | reverse complement strand
CCATGTCGGTTACTTTGAATTCCGTTCAGCTTCCCCTCAACTTCGCGCCCCTGCGCCAGAACGAGCCCCCGGCTCCCCAGCCGCCGCCCCAGGAGCCGCCCGCTCCGCCGCAGCCGGATCCCGAGCCCCAGATCGATTTCAACAAGATCGACTGCCCGTTCAAGGCCGTTCTGCTGCCGACCATCAACCCGGCCATCCTGGCCAGCACGTTCGCGGGCCTGGTCACCGCCTCGATGACGGGCGCCCCGGCCGCGGCCGCTCTGGCGCTGGTGTTCGACAGCACCCCCGGCAGTCTGCAGTACTCCTTCGACCCCAACAGCCCCGAGTCGATGATCAAGGCCAGCGGAACCCTGGGTGAAGCTGCCTACACCGAGAACTGGGCCGTGAACCAGGAGACCGGCGCCATCACGATCACCGGCAACGTGGGCGAGAGCGCCCAGGAGCTGACCCTGACCCAGGACGAGGAGCAGAACTGCATGTTCCTCACCGGCACCATCGGCGACGTGGCCGTGAACCAGCGCATCTTCTCCGTGGCCAGCGAGAGCGGCGACGAAGCTCGCAACCGCCTGGTCATCGACGGCACCGTCGGCGGCCGCGCCTACCACCAGGAGATCTCCCTGGGCGAGGAGGACGGCGTGCTGATCAACAACGGCTACATCCACACCTCCGACCTCAGCGGCACCGTGATGAACAGCGGCACCGACGAGGGTCAGAGCACGATGGCCACCGGCGACATGGCGGGCGTGGCCTTCGGCCTCGAAGCCACCCTGACCCAGGCCCAGCCCTAAACGGTAGACACTACCAGGAGACGGGAGTGGGTTTCGGCCCGCTCCCGTCTGCATTTCGGAGGAAACCATGAATACGCGTTGCGGTTGGTGCGGGGACGATCCGCTCTATTGTGCCTACCACGATGAGGAGTGGGGCGTGCCGGTGCACGACGACCGCAAGCTCTTCGAGTTCGTGGTGCTCGAGGGAGCGCAGGCGGGACTGAGTTGGATCACCATCCTCCGGCGCCGCGAGGGCTACCGGCAGGCGTTCGCGGGTTTCGATCCAGAGAGAGTGGCCCGCTTCACCGAGGCCGACCAGGAGCGTCTGCTGCAAGATCCCGGCATCATTCGCAACCGCCAGAAGGTGGCTTCAGCTGTCGGCAATGCCCGGGCCTTCCTGAAGGTGCAGGAGGAGTTTGGCAGCTTCGACCGCTACGTGTGGGGTTTCGTGGACGGACGTCCGATCGTCAACCGGTTCAGGTCCCTGAGCGAGATCCCGGCCAGGACCCCGCTGGCCGAGACCCTCAGCAAAGACCTCAAGCGGCGCGGGTTCCGCTTCGTGGGACCGACCATCGTCTACGCCCACATGCAGGCCACGGGGATGGTCAATGACCATCTCCTGGAGTGTTTCCGACACGCTCCTTTGAGTCGAGCAGCTCTTTGAGCGTCTGACTGAACTCGTCGAACAGGAGCGGCTTGGCCAGGAAGGCATCCATGCCCGCCGCTTTGCACGACTCGCGATCCTCCAGGCGCACGCTGGCGGTGGCCGCCACGATGAAGCTGCGCGGTGTGCCTCGCTTGGCTTCGTTCTGACGGATCTTGCGGGTGGCCGTCAGCCCGTCCATCTCGGGCATGTGGTAGTCCATCAGGATGAGGTCGAAGGGCTCGTCCCCGGCTGCTTTGACCGCCTCGAGCCCCGTGGTCACGTGCTTGACGTTCTGGTAGCCGGCCACCTCGAGGAACTTGAGCGCGAGGCGCGTGTTGACCGTGTTGTCCTCGACCAGCAAGATGCGATGCCCCTGGCTGGGCGAGGGCGCCAGGACGGTCTCGGTGCGCGCGGCGGGCTCGCTCAGGGCCCGCTTGAGCTGACGCTGGTTGAGCGGCACGTTCAGGCATCCCGCGTAGCCGTTCTGGCCTGCCGCGCACGCCTCGGGAAAAGGACAGAGCCGGTAGGTCTCGGCCGTCGGCTCGGGCGGAGCACCCGCCGTCAAAATCGCGCGGCTGGGCGTGGGACGCTTGCTCCAGACATCCACTCCCCGAGCTGCAAAACCGGCCCGGCGCACCTGCTCCACCAGGCAGGCCCGGGTCTCGTCGTCGGGCTCGACCACCACCACCGGGTCGCCGTCGGGCTCCACGGGGATGCGCTCGTCGTGCTGCATCCGAGCCGTGAACGAGAATGAGCTGCCCTTGCCGGGCACGCTGTCCACCTGGATCTCGCCCCCCATCGCCTGCGCCAGGCGCTGGCTGATCGCCAGGCCCAGGCCTGTGCCCCCGTGCTTGCGGGTCACCGAGGCGTCGAGCTGCGAGAAAGCGGTGAATAAGGCCTCGCGCCGGCCCGGCAAGATTCCCGGTCCGGTGTCCTTGACGGTGAAGCGCAGCACCCCGGGCTCGTCCAGCGAGGCCAGAATCTTGACCGAGCCGTGCTGGGTGAACTTGACCGCGTTGCCGGCCAGGTTGATGAGAATCTGCTTGAGCCGCACGGGGTCGCCGCTCACGCGATCGGGCACGCGCGGGTCGACCCAGAGCAGCACCTTCAATCCTTTGCGCTGCCCGATGGGCGCCACGGTGGCGACCACCGAGTCGAGCTCCTCCATGAGGTCGAACTCGAGAGTCTCGAGCTCCAGGCGCCCCGACTCGACCTTCGAGAGGTCCAGGATATCGTTGATCAGCGCCAGCAAGAGATGACCGGACTGCTGGATCGTCTCCACGTAGTCGCGCTGCTCGGCCGAGAGCTCGGTGCGCTCGAGCAGGTGGCTCATGCCGATGACGCCGTTCATCGGCGTGCGGATCTCGTGGCTCATGGTGGCCAGGAACGCGCTCTTGGCGACCGTGGCGGCCTGAGCCTCGCGCTCGAGGCGCCGGCGCCGACGCACGTCGAGCTGGGCCGAGCGCACCAGTTGCAGAGCCACCACCAGCAGCACCGCCAGGGCGCAACCGTAGCTCAGGAAGAGTCCCGGCAGGTCGGAGGGCTCGTTCGGCAGGCTGACCGTGAACGTCCACGACTCGGCCCCGATCGGGAGCTCCCGCACCAGCGGATCCTCTCCGACCCGCCCGTGGGCGTACAGGACGTGCGGGCCCGCCGTCACCCGCACCGCGCTGTCGGGGGGCAGCGAGTTGGTCACCAGACGGTCGAGGTGATCCTGCAGGTTGAGCTCGGTGCTGGCATGACCGCCGTTCGTCAGGGCCATCTCCAACCGGTAGGTGCCGGGCTCGCTGGCACCGACCACCCAGTGCACGCCCGAGGGCGGGTCGTCGATCTCCACGCGGCGATAGCCCGGGCTGTCGCGCAGGCGCGACCGGGCGTCGTCCTCCCAGACCGCGCGGCCGGGTTTGCCGAACTCGTAGCGGCGCACCATGCGGCGCAGCGCCACGCGATCCTGATCCAGGCGCAGCCGGCACAGGTCGCCCACGCGGTTAACCAGGCTCTCCAGGCGCGCGCTCTGCTCGGTCTGAATCTGGACCACCAGCGTATGCCACAGGGCCAGGTTGGCCACCAGCAGGCCCAGGCCCGCCAGGCCGGGCACCCAGCTGGGGATCATGGGGTAGTTTCCCTCTTGCTCCCAGGCCAGCAAGATGAGCCCGGGCCCCATGAACAGCAATCCGATCGCGGTCTGCAGCGACATGCCCGAGAAGCCGCCCCAGCTGTAGGCCCCCGTCAGGCCGCTCAAATAGCCGATCAGCGAGGTGTTGCCCAGGCAGAACACCAGGGTTCCACAGAATCCCACCAGGCCGGGGGTGGTCCTGCGCAGCGCGGCCAGGCCCAGGCCCACCCCCACCAGGAAGTGCGACAGGGCAGTATTGGGGGCCATGCGTCCCGGGTAGGGCGAGTCCAGAGCGCCCACATGGAAATCCACTCCGAGGCTCACTCCGAAGAAATACTCCGCCAGCGTCAAACCCGAGAGCAGCAGCACCCCGGCGCCGAACCCGCCCGAGGCGGGCCGCTCGGCCGTAAAGAGCCCCAGGCCTCCCAGAACGAAACTGACGGCCGTGACGATCTGCATCGGGGGGAAGGCCGGGTGCAGTTGCACCAGCCACGGCAGGTGGAGAATCCACCCCAATAGGGCGAGCACCCCGAGACCGGTGGCCAGGAGTCCGGTCACGCGGATGGCGCCCAGTAGGCTCTGGGGCTGCGTCAGCGTCTTGAGCGGGGACAGTTTCAAAGCTGGGAGTTAGGCTTCGCGCTCAAAAGGGCTTTCTCCCGGGTTTGGAAAAGCCCCCCGCATGACCGTCGAGACTCCCACCAGCAACAATTTCATCCAGACCATCATCGAAGAAGAATTGGCCGCGGGCAAGCACCAGACCGTGGTCACCCGGTTCCCCCCCGAGCCCAACGGCTATCTCCACATCGGGCACGCCAAGGCCATCTGCATCAACTTCGGGCTGGCCAAGAAGTTCGGCGGCACCTGCCACATGCGCTTCGACGACACCAACCCGGTCAAAGAGGATCAGGAGTTCGTCGACTCCATCCAGCGCGACATCAAGTGGCTCGGCTGGGAGTGGGGCGACCACCTCTTCTTTTGCTCGGACTATTTCGAGCAGTTCTACCAGTTCGCGGTCGAGCTCATCAAAAAGGGCCTGGCCTACGTCGACGACCTGACCCCCGACGAGATCCGCGCCCACCGGGGCACCCTCACCCAGCCCGGCCAGAACAGCCCCTACCGCGATCGCCCCGTGGAGGAGAACCTGGAGCTCTTTCAGGGCATGCGGGAAGGCAAGTTCGAGGACGGCGCCCGCGTGCTGCGCGCCAAGATCGACATGGCTTCGCCCAACATGAACATGCGCGACCCCACGCTCTACCGCATCCGTCGCGCGCACCACCACCGCACGGGCGACGACTGGTGCATCTACCCCATGTATGATTTCTCCCACCCGCTCAACGACGCGCTGGAAGGGATCACCCACTCGCTCTGCTCGCTCGAGTTCGAGAACCACCGTCCGCTGTACGACTGGGCGGTGCAGAACACCTCGGTGCCGTGCCAGCCCCGCCAGATCGAGTTCGCGCGGCTCAACCTGACCTACACGGTGATGAGCAAGCGCAAGCTGCTCGAGCTGGTGAACACCCAGACCGTGCGCGGCTGGGACGATCCCCGCATGCCGACCCTGGCGGGCTTCCGGCGCAAGGGCTACACCCCCGAGTCGATCCGCAACTTCATCGAGACCGTGGGCGTGGGCAAGGCCGACTCGTGGATCTCCCCCGAGCTGCTCGAGGATCACCTGCGCGACGATCTCAACCCCAAGGCTCAACGCGTCATGGGCGTGCTCAAGCCCCTCAAGCTGGTCATCACGAACCTCGAGGCCGACTATCACGAAGACGTCGAGGTGCCCTACTTCCCCGACGACGCCGTGGCCCTGCGCGAGGAGCGCGGGCTGGGCAAACCCAATCCGGCCTCGCGCCTGGTGCCATTCACGCGCGAGATCTACATCGAGCAGGACGACTTTATGGAGGAGCCTATCAAAGGCTTCAAGCGGCTGCGTCCCGGAGGCGAAGTGCGCCTGCGGCGGGCCTACGTCGTCAAGTGCGAGAGCGTGGTCAAGGACGGCGAGGGCAACCTGGTGGAGGTGCACTGCACCTACGACCCGCTCACGAAGGGCGGGGACACGCCCGACGGCCGCAAGGTGCAGGGGACGATTCACTGGGTCAGCGCCACGCGCGCCGTGCCCTGCGAGTTCCGCCTCTACGAGCAGCTCTTCACGGTGGAGAAGCCCGATGCCGAGAAGCGCGACTACCGCGAGCTGATCAACCCCGATTCGCTGACCGTGCGGGTAGGCGTGGTGGAGCCGGGAATGGCCACCGTGCGCCCCGGTGAGCGCTTCCAGCTCGAGCGCACGGGCTACTTCATCGTGGATTCCGACAGCGAGAACCCGCCGCCCGGCGGCGAGCAGATCCTGGTGATGAATCGCATCGCGCCCTTGCGCTCTTCCTGGAAAAAGTGAGGCTCTGGCTCCTCCTCTGGCTCTGCCTGGCCTCGCTCTGCGGGGCCCGCGAGCTCGAGGTGCTGCCGATCGTGGGCCCGGTGACCTCCGACTCGGCGGTGCTGTGGTTCCAGACGCGCACACCACGGACGGTGGAGCTGGTCGTGGTCGGTCCCGGCGGCGGAGCGCGCGACGTGGACACGGGCGAGGACTCCATCGGCGTCTTGCACCTCGATGGGTTGCAGCCGGGCACGCGCTACGAGGTGCGCATCACCGATCCGCCCTGCTGGCTGCCGGTCAGCTTCAAGACGCAGCCGGCGGAGCCGGGCAACTTTACCATGGCGTTCGGCTCGTGCGCTTACATCAACGATCCGCAGGTTCCCAAGGGCGAGAACGGCGGCGAATACCAGATCTACACGGCCATCGCGGCCGACCACCCCGACCTGATGCTGTGGCTGGGCGACAACGTGTATTTCCGGCACGGCGACTGGGAGTCGGAAGAGCGCATGCGGGCGCGGTTTCGCACCGACCGGTGGCGGCTGGAGACCTGGTGGCCGGTCTTCGCCGAAGCCGCCAACTACGCCATCTGGGACGATCACGACTTCGGGCCCAATGACGCCGACAGCCTGTTTCCGGGACGCGAGGCGGCTCTGCGCGTCTTTCGCTCGGTCTGGCCACCGTTTGGCGAGGAAGTGGACGGAACTTACTACAAGTTCAGCTGGCAAGACGTGGACTTCTTCATGCTCGACGACCGCTACCACCGGTCGCAGGCCGACGGCGCGATGTACGGAGCCGAGCAGATCGAGTGGCTCCGGCGCGGGTTGGTCGAATCGCGGGCCAGCTTCAAGCTGATCGTGGGGGGCTCGCAGATGCTGAACCCCTTCGTGAGCTACGAGGGGTGGGCCGTCTATCCGCACGAGCGCGAGGCCTTTCTCGACTGGCTGTCTCGTTCGGGCGTGAACGGGGTGGCCTTTCTCAGCGGCGATCGCCACAGCGCCGAGCTGATGAAGCTCCCGGGCGCCTATCCCCTGTACGATTTCACGTCCAGCCCCCTGAACTCGGCGCTGCACAAGCAGACCGCCAAAGAGCTGGAGAATCCCTACCGCGTGCCGGGCACGAGCTTCGACAGCAAGCGCAATTACGGGCTGGGAAGGGTGTCGGGTCGCCCGGGGGACCGGGTGCTGACCTTCGAATGCAAGGACTCCGACGGGGGGCTGGTCTGGTCCTACACGCTTTACCAGCGGGAGCTGCGCTTCTAGAGTCGCAGCAGCGCGCGCAGCGTGGCCGCCGCGGCCGCGGGCGGCGGGGCGGTATCGCCGCCCGTCAGGGGTCGCTCGAAGTGGACTCCCGTGCAGACGACCTCGCCCTGGCCGACCGTGCGGCTGATCACCGCCGGGGAGCCTTCGGGCTGGTAGCGGGCCAGCACGGTGACGCCGGTGCCGCCCAGGAAGCGCGGTCCGCTGCCGTAGAGTCCGACCGTGGCGGTTAAGCCGCGCGCCTTCCCCTCTTCCGTCAGCGCCAGCTCCGCCGGCCCCGCCTTGGGATAGACCGCCAGCCCTGGGACCGGCCCGTCGGCCACGCCGTCGAACAGGCTGGTCGGATAGGGATAGGTGACACCGTCGTAACGCACCTCGTGGGCGGCCAGGTAGGATCCGGCGCAGATGGCGAGCACCCGCCCTCCCGAGCGCACCCAGGCTTCGATAGCCTTCAGCCCCGCGGGCCCGGCGGCCTGGTACTGGGCCGGGGCCAGTCCCCCCGGCAGGATGAGGACGTCCAGACCCTGCAACCCTTCCGCGGTGAGACCGGTGCGGTCGAAGACGCGGCAGGCGATCCCCTCGCCCTCGAGCACCTGCACCAGTGAGCGCGCGCCGACATTCCAGACGCCGTAGTCGGCGAAGACTCCCACGCGGGCCGCGGGGTCAGGGTGACGGGAAGCCAGCCAGTCTTTGTTCTGCTGCAGGTTCCAGAGCTCGTAGTCGAGGCTCTGCGCCTGCACGCTGGCCAGGCAGAGCAGCCAGATCCAGAAGAGCTTATTTCTTGTGGCCCATCTTGATGTCATAAACCACTTCATCGTGCTTTTGCAGCGTGTCGCGCAGGTCTTTCATCTGGGCGTAGGCCTCGGGCTCGACCGAGATGGTCTGGGCGATGGCCTCGAACATCTTGCGCGCCTCGCCCCCGTCGGCCACGCCGCAGCTGAAAGCAAAGATGTAGCCGGTCTTGTCCAGGGTTCGGCAGTAGGCCATCACGTCGATGGTCTGACCGCCGTATTCGTGCTGGTAGAAGCCCCAGTGCTCAGGGTCGGTGGTGGGCAGCGGCTTGTAGCCCGTCACCTGTTTGGAGGCTTCGTCCAGGCTGCGCGTCACGAACTGGGCGCCGGTCTCACCTTCTTGCAGGGGCACGGTCACCAGCGTGAGGTTCTCGCGGAAAGTCTGCCCCTCGCGCACCGGGCTGAGGGCGATCAGCGGCACCCGTTCCAGGCCCTCGCGCAGCTCCCAGTCTTCGGGCACCTTCATGCTGATCTTCCCCAGATTTTCCGGGCTCAGATAGATGCCATGCAGCAGCAACGGGGGTTTGGGGCGATTGCCACAACCCATCAACAGAAGAAGACCCAACAGGACGAAGGCTCGCCGCATGGGCGCGGATTCGTTGCACCACGCCCGTCCCCTGCCAAGATTTGGCTTCCTGTAAGCCAGGGTCGGGCGGGGCAGGCCTAGAATGCCACCTTCCCATGCAAGACGCCAGCAGGCTGTTCGAGGCCGCACAGGAACAGGTGGCGCACGGCCACCTCGACGCGGCCGAAGATTTGCTGCGACAGGCGGTGGAGAATACCAGCCAGACCGGTCTCTACATCGCCGTTCTGGCCTGCTTGATCGGCCTCCAGGGCCGTCACGACGAGGCTCTGGACATCCTGAGGAATGCCCTGGAGGAGGATCCGTCCAGCGCCCACCTGCTCGTGGCCACCGGAATGACGTTCAAGGCCAAGGAGGATCTCGAACGCGCCGAGGCTTGTTTCCGGCTGGCGCTGGAGAACTCGCCCGACCACGCCGCGGGCCTGCAGCAGCTGGCCATGATTCTGGCCGACCGGGGCGAGCTCGAGGAGGCCTCCGACCTCGCCCTGCAGGCGTTCGGGCAGATTCCCCACAACCCCGACCTGGCCATCACCGCTTCGGACGTGCTGCGTCTGCTGGGGAGGGACCAGGAGGCCTACGAGATCATCGAGCAGACGGCCACCTACCGCCCTGACGACCTGCCCACCGTGGAGGCCGCGGTGGAGGCGGCCCTGGACCTCGAGCACCCCGACCGGGCCTGGTCGCTGCTTCGTCCGGTGCAGTCGACGCATCCGCGCATCCTGACGCTGAAGGCGGTGGTCCTCGACCAGCTGGGGCGGGCCAGCGAGGCCGACAAGATGCTGGAGGCCGTCCAGCCCCACGAGAAGCTGCAGCCCGACCTGATGCTTCATGTGGCGGGCATCTTCTTGCGCCGCGAGGAGTTCGACCTCTGCCAGGGATTGTTGGACATCTTGCACGCCGCCGACGAGAAGGATGCGGGAGCGTGGCGCCTCCAGGCCCAGCTCGAGATGGCCACCGGCAACATGGTGGCCGCCGCCGAGTATTTCCGCCAGGCCTACCTGCTGACGCCCTCACCCGAGATCGCCTGCCAGCTGGCGCTGGTGCTCTACGGCTCGGGCCGTTTCAGCGAGGGCGTCGAGCTGTGCGAGGCGGTGGTGAAGGAGCATTACGACGCCGAGCAGGTCTGGCTGCATTTGGTGCTGTTCTACGCCGCCCAGAACCGCCTCGACGAGGCCCTGGGCGCCATGGCTCACACCGACCCCCGCGCGGTCCTGGAGATCCTCGAGGGCGCCTCGCTGGAGACTCCCGCCGAGCTGGCCATGGTGCCGGCGCTGAAAGAATTCATCGAGAATTGGGATAAAGAGCATCCCGAGGAGCCCCCCGCCGAGGGCGAGCCCGTCGAGGAGCGGCCCAAAAAGCCGGCCGCCGCGCGGCCCCGCAAGTTCAAGAAGAAGCGCTAGTCTTCTCACCGGAAGGTCCCCCCGCTCCGACAGTCAATAGCGCTGGGGTGAAGGTCTTCTACTCTTCCCGGCAGAGCATTTCTCAGAACGATTCCTTCAGTCCGAGCGCCGGCAAACCTGAGAAGGTCGTGGCGCAGTGGACCGCGCGTTACCCTATCGAGCTCGTGGAGCCGATTCCGGTCACGCCGGAGGAGCTTTGTCTGGCTCACGACCGAAAGTTTGTGTTCGACATTCTCGCCTGTCGCCGTCACAACGGCTTCTCCAACCACTCGCGAGCGGTGGCCGAATCGCTCCCCTGGACGACCGGATCTTTTGTTTCGGCGGTGCGCCACGTCCTCGCCCACGGCGGAGTTGCCTGCTCGCCGACAAGCGGCTTCCACCACGCTTGCTTCGAGAGCTGCGGGGGCTTCTGCACGTTCAATGGCTTGATGGTCGCGGCCATGCTAGCCAGGGACAAAGCAAAGCGGGTCGGAATCCTCGATTGCGACTACCATTACGGCAACGTAACCGACGATATCATCCGACAGACGAAGGCCTCGTTCGTCGAACATTATACGACGGGACGAGTGAACGGCCCGAAAGATCCACAGCAGTTTCTCCAAGAGCTGCCGGAGATTCTCGCCCGGATGGAGCCCGAAGTATTGTTCTATCAGGCCGGAGCAGACGCGCACGTTTTCGACCCGCTCGGGGGCTGGATGACGTCCAGCGAAATGCGCCAGAGAGACCGGCTCGTCTTCGAGTTTTGCCACTGCCACCAGGTGCCGGTCGCCTGGAACCTGGCGGGCGGGTATCAACCCGATTTCCAATCGGTCCTCGACCTGCACCACGCCACGATGGAGGAGTCACTGATCGCCTTTCATGACTATCCGAGGCCTGTCCCTATCGAGCATCCCGCGCCCGACCTCGACGAGTTCGGTGGGGAGGGGTGGGGGAAGTCTTGATGAACGCGCTCAGCGTTTCTGGCTTTCCGAATTTCAACCGGAGGTACGCTCGCATGAGCCGTCGCCGGCTGGAATGCTTCCCGCCCTCACAAGGACTGGACGATGCTCGACTTTACTCCTCCAGGCGCTCGGCAGCGTACGGGTGGCGATAGCGGTCCACGAGGTCATAGGGCCGTAGCATGTTTAGGGAATACGAACCGGCGAGACGTGCAATCCTGGACCGGCTCCGCTCACCGCAGGTGGGTTGAGCACCGGGGTCGAGCCCGCCTTGATGAAAGCAGGTCCATCCCCGGGAAGGCCAGCGTGCGGCATCGTTAATGCAGTGTTTGCGCGCTCGCGGGCACGAACTTTCAGGCCCGCTTCAGCCCCGTCAGCTAAGCTCCGGAGGTGATTGTCCGCCCATGGCACCTGCCGGTCCATGCCTCCCGGCTCGAGGACGCTACCGCTGTGCTCGCCTCGCAGGCCCCCCCCGAGACCGCCAGGCGACGCCAGGCACAGGGGCCCTTTCTGCCCGTCTCTCCCCCGTTGCGCGCCGGGAACACCGTCTTCCTCACGGGCCTCCAGGAGACGGTCAAGCTCGACGCCTCCACGCTCGCAGTCACTGGCACCAACAAGCAGAGCCTCTCCAACGAGGGAGCCGCGATCACACCCGACGGCAAGCTCATCTTCGTCGAGGTCCACGCCACCACTCTCCGGAACGAGGACGGCTCGGTCTTCCACGACGCCAAAGAGCGCATCTGCTCACGCATCGCCTTCACCCCCGAGGGCAAAGCCGTTTTCGGGGTGGCCCCCAACCAGATCCAGGTGGTGGGCGGGGCGACCTGCCTCATCCCCAAAGGCGCCCAGTCCGACCAGGAGGGCGACCGCGCGCTGGTGGTGGCCGCCAGTCGGGACGCCATCGTGGGGCTTACGCGGGATAACCGCGTGGTCGGCTTCTCGCACTCCGGCAAGCTCGAGTGGAGCGTCACCCGGCAGCTTTCGTGGCCGCGCGTCCCCCCGGTCTTCTCCCCCGACGGCAGCACCGTCTACCTGGCCTCGGTCGACAAAGCGATCGTGGCTCTGAACGCCCACGACGGCAGCGAGAAGTGGCGGGTTCCGATCGGAGGGTATGGCCTGACGGCGCCGCGGCTCGACGCCCAGGGGAACCTGCACCTCTACACGAGCGAGAGCCGCATCCTGAAGATCTCCCCCGACGGGGACCTGGCGCGGGATACGCCCTCGGGCACGCGCTACTACGTGTCCATGGGCTACAGTCCCCAGCTCGAGCTCGACCGCCTGGGCAACGCGGTGGTGCTGGCCAACCCCGACGAGACGCTGGTCTTCTCGCCCGAGGGGCAGCGGCTGATGTGCCTGCGCACCGAGGACCTCTTCGACGGGCTGGGCGAGTTCGTGGACTCGATGACCCTCAACCCCGAGCGCGACAAAGCTCTGATTCTGAGCGGCTCACGCGGCGTCACCGAGATCGAGCTGCCGCGCACGCCCGAGGAGCGGCGCGACCAGATCCGCGCCTCCATCGCGCGCCGTGAGCGTGAGGGGCTGCAGGTGGCCGTGCAGGACGAGTGGGTCACGGTCAAAGGCGTGCGGCTGCGCCGCAAGCGGTTCGAGGGTTAAGCCCGCCCGGCTGTCGAATCTCCCGGGATGGACAAGCTTTCCCCCCTCGCCCAGACCACCCTGGCCCAGCCACACGCCGCGCGCGCCGCTTCGCAGGCCAACGCGCCGGCGAAGACGGCTCCGAAGCGCGAGGTCTCGGGTCCCGACCACGCGCCCACCGATGGGATGGCCGAGACCCACGAGGAGGAGCCGCTCGGCATCCTGACCAGGCTCAGCCGGCCGGCGCAGCCCGAGGCACAGGCGGAAGCGACTCCCCAGGAGCCGCAAGGCATTCCCCTCGAGACGCTGCGCCCGGTGGCCCAGGAGGCGATGACCAGCCGCGGCCTGTCCACCGAGTTCTCGCCCGAGGCGCTGGCAGAGGTGAAGGCCCTGGGCGGACCCGCCCGATTGGATGGGCCGGGCGTCGTGGATCTGCGCGACAAGATGTGGGTCTCCATCGACAACGAGAGCACGCGCGACATCGACCAGCTGGCCTACGCCGAAGACCTGGGCGACGGGCGCAAGAAGCTCTACGTCGCCATCGCCGATGTGGCCGAGTCGGTCAAGAAGGGCTCGGCGCTGGACGTCGAGACGCAGAAGAACACCGTCACCGTCTACAACCCGGGCAACACCAAGGCGATGCTGCCCGAGCAGCTCTCCACCGACTGGACCTCGCTCGGTCCCGACGTGGATCGCCGCGCGATCGTGACCGAGATGATCATCGACAAGGACGGCAACGTGGAGTCGTCGAGCACCTACGAGGCGGCCGTGCGCAACAAGTGCAAGACCGACTACAAAGCCGTCTCGGGCTGGCTGGACGGCACCCGCGAGATGCCCGAGAACACGTCTTCGCAGGAGGGAATGGCCGACCAGATCCGCCTGCAGATCGAGGCCGGCGAGCAGCTCGGCAAGGCCGCCAAAGAGCGCGGCGCGCTGGAGTTCCAGGCCGATCGCGTGGTGACCGTGGAGAAGGACGGCCGCATCATCGACCTCGAGGCCGAGAAGAAGAACCGCGCCAGCGAGGCCGTCGCCAACATGATGATCGCCACCAACACCGAGACCGCCAAGTTCTTGCACAAGGCGGGGTTCCCGGTGTTCCAGCGGGTGGTCAAAGAGCCCGAGCGCTGGGACCGAATGCGCGAAGTGGCCATGCACGCCGCGGCGGAGCTGCCGGCCGGCAAGGAGATGCCGTCCGAGCTGGCCATCCTCCCGGACAAACCCGATCCGGCCGCGCTGTCGCGCTTCCTGAACGAGGTGCGCGAGCGCGATCCGGAGCATGCGCCCGAGGTCGCCCAGAGCATGCTCAAGCTGATGGGCGGAGGCGATTACGTGGTGACGGCTCCCGGGGAGCCGCTGCAGGGCCATTTCGGCCAGGGCGTGGCGGGCGGCGAGACGGGTTACGTGCACTCGACCGCCCCCAACCGCCGGCTGCCCGACATCGTGGTGCAGCGCATGGTGAAGGCCGCCAGGCGCGGTGAGCCCTGCCCCTACACGATGGAAGAGCTCAACCTGTTGGCCGACCGCTGCAACCAGATGGAGAGCGCCGCCAAGGGCGCCGAGCGCCAGGTCCAGAAAGCCGCCGTCGCCACCTATCTGCAGTCGCAGGTGGGCGAGGAATACGTGGCGCTGGTCACGGGCAACACCAAGAAGGGCGTCTTCGTCAAGGTGCTCGATCCGCCCATCGAAGGGAAACTGGTCGAAGGCATCGAGGGCTCCGACGTCGGCGACCGCCTGCGCGTGTCGCTGCGCGGCGTGGATGCCCAGAAGGGTCACATCGACTTCGCCCGCATCGAGGAGCTCCCGAAGGAGCAGCCTGCGGGCGGCGGCCCGATTCTCATGAGCGCCTAGCGTCTCTCCCCGGCGTGGACGACGAGGCTTCCCCCGGCACTTCGCCGAGCGACTCGTCCTGGAAGCGCGGCGCTCCCGCTCTTAAGCCTGGCCCCGCGCCTTCAGGACCTGCTCGAACGCCTCGACCACGCGCGCATCGAACTGCGTGCCGGCGTTCTTCCGCAAGATATCCAGCGCCCTGGCCGGAGGCATCGCCTCGGGCGCATCGGGGCGGTCCAGGCGCGACCAGCGCTTGGTGGTCATCGAGTCGAAGGCGTCCGCTACCGCCAGGATGCGCCCCGTCAGCGGGATCGCGTCACCCGCCAATCCGCGGGGATAGCCTTTGCCATCGGGGCGCTCGTGGTGCGACAGGGCCGCCTCGCGGGCGTCGTCGGACACGTTGAACAGACGGAAATATTTCTCCATTCGGCCGGGCTCGACATGCTTCTTCATGGCCGCGAACTCGTCGTCGGTGTATTTGCCCGTCTTGTCGAGCACGGCCGAGGGCACTTCCAGCTTGCCCATGTCGAAGACGTTGCTGGCCTGGATCAGCGTCTTGATCTGATCCTCGCCCAGACCGAGCTGGGCCGCCACGCCCACGGCGTGAGCCGCCACGCGCTGCGAGTGCATGGCCGTGTAGCCGCCCTCGAGCAAGGCGAACTGGTTGCCCACCGTCGCCGCATCCAGGGGCGGCGCCAGCGTCCTGGCGAACGCCTCTACAGCCTCGCCGTCGAACTGCGTGCCGGCGCCTTTGCGCAGGATCTCCAGCGCTTTCTCGGTCGACATCGCTGCGGGCGCATCGGCCCGATCGGCGCGATTCCAGCGCTTCTGCGTCATCGAGTCGAAGGCGTCCGCCACCGCCAGGATGCGCGCCCCGACTGGAATTCGATCGAGCGTCTTGCCGCCGGGATAACCCTTGCCGTCCGGCCGCTCGTGGTGCGCGGCCGCGATATCCTGCGCGCCCTCGGGCGTGTTGAACAGCTTGAAGTAGTGGTCCATCACCCGTGGATCCACGTGCTCCTTCATTCGGGCGAACTCTTCGTCGGTGTATTTGCCCGTCTTGTCCAGAATCTCCGATGGCACGTCGAGCTTGCCCATGTCGAACACATTGCCGGCAGCTTTGATGTCCGCCAGAGTCTGAGCGTCCAGACCCATCTCTGCGGCGGTCCGCAGAGCGTGCTCGGTGACACGCACGCTGTGCTTGGCGGTATAGCCGTCCTCCAGCGCCGCGAAGGCGGTGCCGACCTCGCCCGCCGTCTTGCCCCGGGCAAAACTCACCGGTCCGGCCGCAGCCGCCTCGGCCTCGGCCCGCTTGTCCTCGATGAACTTGAGCAGGTGCTCCATGGCCTGCACGGCCACGGGGTGGAACTGCGTGCCCGCGCCCTTCTTGATGATCTCCATCGCCTTCTCGGGCGACATCGCCTCGGGCGCGTCGGGACGGTCCGCGCGGTTCCAACGCTTCTGGGTCATCGAGTCGAACGCGTCGGCCACGGCGAGCAGCGAGGCCTCGATCGGGATCTGGTCGCCCTTCAGCCCCTGCGGATAGCCCTTGCCGTCGGGCCGCTCGTGATGGGTGAGCACTACCGCGGCCACCTCCTGGGTGGCGCCAAACATGTGGAAATACGGCATGAGACGGTCGATGTCGACGTGCTTCTTCATCTCGGCGAACTCGGCGTCGGTATACTTGCCAACTTTGTCCAGGATGGCGGGCGGCACGTCCAGCTTCCCCACGTCGAACAGGTCGGCCGCGGCGTTCAGAACCTCGATCCGCTCGGCCGGGAGGCCGACGACGTAGCCCATACTGGTGGCGTATTCCTTCACGCGCGACGTGTGCTGGGCCGTATAGCCGCCCTCCAGCTTGCTGAAGGCCTGGGCCACCTGGTCGATGGTCTTACCGTCGGCGAAGCTCGGGGGACGAGGCGGAGCCTGCGGCTGCTGCACGGACGCCTGCTGCTGGGGCGCCGACGGCGGAGGAAGCTCGCTCATCAGCCGCTGCACCTCGGCCAGGTCGCCTCGATTGAGGGCCGCGCTGACCGCCTGCATGCGGTCGCCCGCTGGGGCCTGCTGTGGCTGCGGCTGCGGCTGAGCCTGCTGCGCCGGCTGCTGAACCGCCTGCTGGACGGCCGGGAAGATGCTGCCCGGCGCACAGGCGCTGAAGGGCATGAGATGCATCTGGAACTGCTGCCCGCTCTGCCACCAGCCCTGCTTCTGGCCCACGGTGAAGCCCTGGTGGCCGCTGCCCATCACCTCGAGCGGATGCCACTGTCCGCCGTCGAGCCGCGCTGCCTGGGCGCGCCCGTCGGGCGTCTCGCGCACCTCGATCATCTGGTGCTGGCCCGGCATCATGCCGACGGCCTCGTGGAAGATCGAGCGGCGCGAGCCATCGGTCGCGACCAGCTGGGCATGCTCGCGCAGAGACGTGCCGTACTGGGGATCGCGCGTGAACTCGGTGGTCAGCCCGTATTCTAGCGTCTGGGGGTCGAAGACCGCCAGGGGCGCATTGGGCTGCAAATGGACGTAAATCTTGCCGTCCTGGCACATCTGGGCCGGCAAAGACTGGTCGGGCGCGTTCTGGGCGCGGGCCGTCACCTGGCCGTTGACGCTCTCGATGAACAAAGGCACCGGCAGGAATCCTCCGGCCGGTAGCACTGCCTGGAACGCCGACCGCGACTGATCGCGCAAGAACTGGAGCCCGCTCGGGTAAGTCACCGGCTGATTCCCGCCAGCCTGCGGCTGGGGCCGGCTGCCGACGGGATTGTCGGGCATGCCGGGGATGAAGGTCTCGCGCGGTCCGTTCGTCTGGGCGCCTCCGGGGCGCTGGACGGGCTGTCCGTGGGCGGGGATGGCGGTGGTGAAGATGCGGTTGTCGGTATTCACGGACTGGAAAGATTCCCGGTTCGGGGGCGTGATTCCCGCCGATGCGAGGTCCAATAGTGGTGGGTCTTGGCCACCACGGTCACCACGTTCTTGATCTCCTTCTCCAGCCTGAAGGCGGGCCCGGCGGGGAGGAGCAACACCTCGCCCTCGCGCCGCGCAAAGACATTTTCGACCAGGATCGCCCGCAACATCCAGACGGTCATCGCTTCGCTGTCGCAGCGGACGCCGACCCAACCGGGCACCTCCCAGTCGAGCACGGGCAACCCCGTGACCAGCTTGATGCCGCGCCCGATCTCGGCCACCACGGCCTGGTAATTCTGCCAGTCGCCCCGGGCCTCGGCGGGGGTCACCGGCTCCAGCAGCTTCCCCCGGTGGGACGGCCCTCCGGCCACGGCGAGGTCACAGAAGCTGGTCCACATCTCGTCCCAGGCCACCTTGCCGTCGGGCCCCACCAGCAGGCCGCGCGAACCCATCGACACCGGCTGGACCTCCTCGTAGCGGCCTCGGTAGACGGGCGGGAGCATCTCGTCGATGCGCCGGTCCAGCTCCCGCATTTCGGCCTCCTCGTCCAGGGCGACCCGCCGGGCCACCTCGTCCCACACCGGGCGCACCAGGGACAGGTCTTGCAGGGCCGCGGCCCGCCGGTCGACGAGCAGCTCCACCAGCCCCAAGTGCAGGGCGTCCTCGGGCCAGCGGGCGTCGCCCCCGTCGAAGCACGGCGTGGCGCCCGTCAACCAGGCCAGGCGGGCCAGGTTCGAGTCGGCCAGCCTCTCCCCGGAAGGAGCCGCCGTCAGTGTGCCTCCGCGGGGCAGCAGCCCGGCCCAGTCGGCCCAGCTCAGGGAGGCCGCCCGGTGCAAGGCCAGGAACGGCCAGCGCTGGCTGAGCAGCTTGAGGGGCGGCTCGGGCTGCTCGGCCAGCGTCAGCGCCAGTGGCTGCACAACGATACGCTCGGCGCCCTCCCCTGCCAGGCGCCGAAGGCCGCCCACCAGCTCCGGGGCGCAGAGCACCGGGTGACCGAGCCGCGCCGCCAGAGCGTGGGCCAGGTCAGCCGGGAGAGCGGCCAGGACCAGCGTCGCTTCCGAGCTCACTCCTCCCCCGCGATGATCGGATGGCGGTAATTCGGACCGGGGATCTCCAGCCGTCGCAGCGCCAGCCCCGAGAGCGCCTCCAGGACCGCGCGCCTCGCGTTCATCGCGGTAATGTAGCCGGGGTCCAACAGCGGGGCCACCTCGACCACCTCCAGCCCGACCACCGGCGTCTCGTGACAGACGCGCCGGATGGCCGGCAGCAGCTCGCGCGGCGTCAGACCGCCCGACTCGGGCGTGCCGGTCCCGGGCGCGTAGGCGGGGTCGAGCACGTCGATGTCCAGCGAGAGAAACACATATTTGGGGCCATCCAGGGCCTCCTCGATGGCCTTGTCCAGCACCGCCTGGAAGCCCAGGCGGTCGATCTCGGTCATGAAGTGCGAGCGCATGCCCTTCTTCCGCATCCACTCCAGCAACTCGTCGTCCGGTCCCAGATACGTGTGCAGGCCGATCTGCACGAAGTTGCGGGCCGGGATGTGCTCGTCCTCGATCAACCTGCGAATCGGAGTGCCGTGGGTGATGTGGTGCCCGAAGGTCACGTTGGCGCAGTCGGGGTGGGTGTCGAAGTGGATCACCCCCACGTTGCCTGCGCCGTAGACATCGGCGATGGCGGCCGCGTCGGGCAGCAACAGCGTGTGATCGCCTCCCAGCACGATCGGGATGGCCCCCGTCTGGGCGATTTCCCGGACCATCTCGCGAACGTTGCCCACCGAGGCCTCCAGGTCCCACGGGTCGACCGGACAATCGCCGTAGTCGACCACGTTGAGCACGTCGAAAGGTTTCACCCGGGTGTCCGGATTCTGGATCAGGCTGGGCGTGTGCATCAGGATGCGCTCGTCGCCTCGGATCGCGCGCGGTCCGTAGGCCGCCCCGCGGGCCCCTCCGCTCATGTCGATGGGTGCCCCCAGGATCGCGCAGTCCACTTTGCCCGCCCGCAGATCCTCTGGCGTCAGGCAAACCGGCAGCCCCATGAATGTCGCGATGCCGCTGTAGGCCAGCTGGCCCGTCGTGCGGCTGAGATGGATCGGCCCGGGGGCCCGGACGGGATCGCCGCTGGTGTCTCTTGGCTCGTCGAATCTACCCTCAATGCCCATTCGAAGGCGTTCAAGGGTCCGGGCGGTGGAAACCTCTTTCACACCGTTTACATACTGTTTACTTATTTCTGAACTTTCAGGTAGAGAAGAACGGTCGTTCTGGAGAAAATGGGTCGATCAAATGGGCGGACTGTGTATCCGCCCCGAAACACGTGACGGGGAGTAGTTGGATGAAGCGATTTTGCACCGTTCTGGTCCTGGCGACCGCACTTTTTGCTGCGGGTTGCGGCGGGAGCGACACCGTCTTCACCGCCGATCCCGTGGTTACACCTCAACCGGTCGTCCAGCAGCGGATCGACAACTCCATCGTCCTGCGCTGGAACCAGATCGCGATCGATGCCAGCGGATTCGACCACAGCGCCGCCGGGGCCAAGGAACAGACCGGCCCCATCAAAGCCGCCCGCGCTATCGCCATCGTGCACGTAGCGATGCACGATGCGCTCCAGGCCATCCAGGGCCGTTACGACACCTACCTGGTCCAGCCGGCCGTCCCGGAAGGCGCCAGCCAGGAGGCCGCCGTGGCCCAGGCCGCCCACGACACGCTGTGCTCGATGTTCCTGGCTCAAAAGCCCACGTTCGACCAGTTCCTGCAGGAAGATCTCGACCGCCTGGGAGCCAGTCAGGAGACCAGTGACGGCATCACCGTCGGACAGCGCGCCGCTGCTCTCATCCTGACCGATCGGAACACCGACAACTCCGACTTCATCAGCCAGAGCAAGCCCTACGCGTTCGGGCTGCTGCCCGGCCAGTGGCGCGTGGACCCGATCAACCCCGGCCAGACCCCGCTGGGCCCCAACGCCGGTCTGATCAAGACCTTCGTGCTGAATGACTCGGCCCAGTTCCGTTGCCCCGTCCCGCCCGCCCTGACCAGCCCGGAGTATACCGCCGCCTTCAACGAGGTGAAAGCGCTGGGAGGCGACGGAATCGTGACCCCCACCGTCCGCACCGAGGACCAGACCGTGGCCGGCATCTACTGGGCCTATGACGGCACGCCGTCGCTGTGCGCCCCCATCCGCCTCTACGACCAGATCGCGACGCAGCTTGCCCAGGAACGGGGCCTGACGGACGGCGGAGAGATGCTGCAGCTCCTGACGCTGGCCAACCTGGCCATGGCCGATGCCGGGTTGTCCGGCTGGGAGTCGAAGTTCTTCTACAACTACTGGCGCCCGGTGTGCGGCATTCGCGAAGCCGATCCGGGCACCGGCCCGAGCGGCCTGGGCGACGGCAATCCCAACACGATCGGGGATCCGGCCTTCGTCCCCCTGTGCGCCCCGGCCTCCAACCTGCAGGCGCCCAACTTCACCCCGCCCTTCCCCGCCTACCCGAGCGGTCACGCCACCTTCGGGGGAGCGCTCTTCCAGACGCTGCGCAACAAGTTCGGCACCGACGACGTCCCCTTCACCTTCGTCTCGGACGAATACAACGGCATCACCCGCGACAACCTCGGCAACGTGCGCCCGCTGATCCCTCGCTCGTTCCAGACCCTGTCTCAGGCCGAGTTCGAGAACGGCCAGAGCCGCATCTATCTCGGGATCCACTGGAACTTTGACCGCGACGAGGGCATCGCCCAGGGGAACAAAGTGGCCAACTTCGTGTTCGCCAACGCCCTTCAGCCGAAGTAGGCAGTAGGGAGTCGTTACTCTTTACTCGTCAACTCTTGGCGCGCTTCTAGGCCCTGAACACCGGATTGGAGAGCTTTCCGAGCCCTTCGATCTCGCAGTCGATCCGGTCGCCGTCCTGCAAAAAGACGGGGGGGGTGCGGAAGACGCCCACTCCTGAAGGGGTGCCGGTGGCCAGCACGTCGCCCGGCTCGATGTCCTGGGCCGCCGAGAGCAGCTCGATCAGCTTCTCTACCGAGAAGATCAGCTCTCGGGTGCTGGATTCCTGTTGCAAATTGCCGCTGCGCCACAGGCGGATCTTGGCGTCGCGGTGGTCGAACTCGTCCGGGGTGACCACCACCGGGCCCATCGGCCCGAAGGTGCGGAACGACTTGGCCCGGTAGAACTGCTTGTCATCGCGCTGGGCCTTCCGGTCGGAGACGTCGTTGACGATCGTGAAGCCCAGCACGTGGTCGAGGGCGCGCTCTGGACTGATGGAGCCGCCGGGCAGGCCGAAGACCACTCCCAGCTCGACCTCCACGTCGATCTCCTCGCGGCCCCTGGGCAACTCGATGCGGTCGTCGGGGCCGATCACGCAATTGCGGGCCTTGGCGAAGAACATCGGAAAATCGGGCGGCTGCTTGTTCTGCTCCAGGGCGTGATCGCGGTAGTTCAGGCCCACGGCTACGAACTTGGGCGGGCGGGGGATGGGCGCCAGCAACTTGACCGAGGCCAGCGGGCGCCGCGGCCCGTCCAGCGTGGCGATGCGCGTGGCCGGCATGGTGGCGATCAGCTCGCCCAGATTGGCGAAGCGCTCCTGCGAGAGGTCCACCACCTCGTCGCCCTCGAGGCGCCCCGGGGCCGAGCGACCCTGGTAGTGAAAGGTGACCAGTTTCATCGTTGCGCGAGCCTCCACAGGGTTGCTTCCTCGGCGGCGCGCCGCACCAGCTCCTGGCGACGGTCGCCGCCCGAGCGGTGCAGCTCGAGCGCGGCCGCGAGGGCCGCCAACTCGCGCTCGTCGGGTGTGTATTCCGGGCGCAGATCCCCCATGTGCTCGGTCAAGAAATGGGTCGAAAGGTTGCCCTTGCGGAACTCCGGATGGGCCAGCAGTGCCTGGTGAAAAGGGATGGACGTGCTGACGCCGGCCACCACCATCTCGCTCAAAGCGGCCTCCATGCGGCGGCAGGCCTGCTGGCGGTCGCTGCCGGCGGCGATCACTTTGGCCAGCAACGAATCGAAGTCGCGGGGAATGGTGTAGCCCGGATAGAGGTGAGTGTCCACCCGGATGCCCGGCCCCCCGGGAAGGTGCACCGCCTGCACCGTGCCCGGGTCGGGGCGGAAGCCGTGGTAAGGATCCTCGCAGGTCACGCGGCACTCGATGGCCCAGCCCTGTAGCGGGATCTCCTCCTGTTTCAGCGCCAGCTTCTCACCAAAGGCAATCTTGAGTTGCTGCTGCACCAGGTCGACGCCGGTCACCATCTCGGTCACCGGATGCTCCACCTGCAGGCGCGTGTTGACCTCGAGGAAATAGAAGCGCAGCTGCTTGTCGAGCAGGAACTCGAACGTGGCCGCCCCCGCGTAGCCCGCCTTCAGCACGCCACGCACGGCGGCCTGGCCCATCTCCTGGCGCAGCTCGGGAGTGACCACGGGCGAGGGGGCTTCCTCCAGCAACTTCTGGAAGCGGCGCTGCACCGAGCATTCGCGCTCGTAGAGGTAGACCGCGTTGCCGTGCTGATCGGCCAGCACCTGCACCTCGACGTGGCGGGGATGCTCCACGTAGCGCTCCAGGAAGATACGGTCGGAGCCGAACGAAGCCAGCGACTCGCTCATCGCCTGCGGAAACTGCCTCTCGAGCTCGGCCGCGTCGTTGCAGCGACGCATCCCGCGCCCTCCCCCACCGCCGGCGGCTTTGATCAGCAGGGGAAAGCCGATGCGCTCGGCCTCGCGCAGCGCTTCGGCCACGTCCTTGACGGGCTCGACCGTGCCCGGCACGGTGGGCAGGCCCGCCGAGGCCATCAGCTTGCGCCCCTCGGTCTTGTCGCCCAGCGCGAAGATCGCCTCGGGCGAAGGTCCGACGAAGACGATCCCGGCCTCGGCGCAGGCCCGGCTGAACTCGGCATTCTCGGAGAGGAACCCGTAGCCCGGGTGCACCGCCTCGGCCTTCGCGTCCTTGAGAGCCTGCACCACGCGGGGGATGTCCAGGTAAGCCTGGCGGCCCGCGAGGCCGTGCATCACCAGCACTTCGTCGGCCATGCGGGCGGCCAGGGTGTCGCGGTCGACCTCGGCGCAGATCAGGAGCGCTTCCACTCCCAGCTCCCGGCAGGCGCGAATCACGCGCACGGCGATTTCTCCCCGATTGGCGATCGCGATCCTTCGAAACATAGGGAGGCGCGTTTCCTGTCCGCGCGAGGTTTCCTTCTGTAGATTTGGACTACCGAGCGGAGCGATTGATCGCTTTGAGACAGCGATAGTCACCAGCAGTCGGTCGTCGAATCGGCAGTGAACTCGGGCATGAATTTCCCGAGTCGCCGGCGGACGCGTCGCATCACCTCTGAATCACGTGCCTCGTCGGGTGACAGCTCCCGCAGTAAGAGTCTTCCCAAATGCTTGAGGTGCGTGTCGGTCAAATCATACTCGTCAGGCATCCCATACCGACTCAAATCCGTCCCTGACGAACAAGTGCCACTGTTGCTCATTCTCCAGCGCCCAGGTCGGGACTCCGCTCGCGTTCAGCTCTTCGGCGTGGAGCTCTTTCCAGCGCTCCCTATCGAGGTTATCCCGCCTGCCCGAGGCGGCGGACCACGGCGCAGGTGGCGTTGTCGTCGGCGCCGCGCTCGAGGCAGATCTTGACCAGCCACTCGACCACGTCGGCCGGGTCGGCGCCGTGCGAGAAGCACTCGCTCAGCTCTTCGTCGGTGTAATACTCCCAGACGCCGTCCGAGCAGAGCAGCAGGTAGTCGCCGGGGGCGATGCGGCGCTCGTACAGGTCGACCTCGACCTCGGCGTTGGTGCCCAGCGCCCGATAGATGATGCTGCGCTGCGGCGAGTTGCGCGCTTCCTCGCGGCTCATCTGGCCCATCTGCACCAGCCGCCCGACCAGCGAGTGGTCGGTGGTGATGAGGTCGAGCTCGGCGCCGCGGAAGCGATAACCGCGCGTGTCGCCCACGTGGCCCACGATGGCCATGTCGCCCACCAGCAAACAGCACGAGATGGTGCAACCCATGCCGCGCCGCGACGAATCTTGCTCGGCATACTCGTAGATGGACCGGTTAGCCACCTCGAGGCCGCGCTGCAACAAGATGCGCGCCCGCTCGACCGGGTCGGACGGCAAGAGCTTGTTCGTCTCGCCGTGAATCTGGAAGTGCAGGACCGAGGTCAGCACCTCGCGGGCCAGCGAGCGCACTGCCAGCGAAGCCGCCTTGTCTCCCTCGGCCTCGCCCCCCATCCCGTCGGCCACCACCACGAGGTGGGCCTGGGTGGGCACGTCTTTCTCCCACACCTGGAAGCGCAACTCGATGCAGGCATCCTGGTTGATGGAGCGCACGCAGCCGATGTCCGTCTTGAGCGCCACCTCGTAGGTCGCGCTCGAAACGGTCGTCACGGCGGGCATCTCGGCGGTCACCGCCCCCTCGAGGCCGCCCTCGAGAGCGTTGAGCATCTCGCCGGCGGTCGCATACCGGTCGGCCGGGGCTTTGCTGACGGCCTTCATCACCACGTCTCCGACGCGACCTCCGCCCAGCCTGGGAAAGCTGAAGAAGCTCTCGCGCGACTCGAGATCGGGCCGCTGGCGGCTCAGAGCATAGTGCATGACGGCGCCCAGACCGAAGAGATCGCTGCGCTGGTCCACCATGCCGCCCTGCATGCCGTAGGCCTCGGGCGACGAGTAGCCGGGGGTGACGCTGTAGCTATCCTCGGGCGTCTGGGCGCGGCAGAGGCGCTCGTAGGGATCGATGACGGCCCAGCCGCCGCCCACCCAGATGCGCATCGGCTGCAGGGCCAGGTGCAGCAGGCCGTGCTGGTGCAGGGCGTTGAGGCCGTGGAGGGCGTCGATGCCGAGCCGCGCCACCTCGTCGGGCGTCATGCTCTGGGTCTTGAGATGCTCCTCGAGGCGCTCGGTGCCCGGGCGCGGACCCGCGATGTAGAGACGATTCTCGTGCTCGAAGGGCTCATTGCCCACCCAGATGGAGGCATCCTCGAGGGTGCGGATCAGGTCGAACTGCAGCTGCAACGCGTCGATGTCATAAGACTCGATCAGGAGCGCGGGCGCGTCGCCCTCGGCGGTATCGGTGGCCAGGTAGCGATTGATGCGCCCCTCCTCGAGTTGGGCGTCGACCCGCCAGCGCCCCTGGACCAGGTGCCCAACGGCCAGCGGACCCTCTTGCAGAGCCACCGCCACGTTTCCCTCGGACGAAGGCGACAGCTGGGCTCCGCAATCCTCGCAAAAACGGGACTCGGGCGCGTTCTCGCTACCGCACGTGGGACAATTCATGCGCCTCCTCCCTAAAAGCCAAGCCACCGAAAGATCTGGTCGTGGTGGTAGACCCCCAGTCCCACGAGACCCACGAACCCCAGGTAGAGCGAGCTGATCAGCGTCGCCACCGCCAGGAAGATCTTCATGGCGGAGCGTTCTCGTCGCGGTGTCGCCAGGTAGGCCACCCAGAGGATGAGGGTGGTCACGAACCCTACCAGCGGCACGATGCTCGCCAGACACAGCAAAAAGCTCAGTGCCTGGCTGAAAAAGCTGACGTGAGCGCGCTCGACGTCCACTTCCACAGACATCGGCCGAATTCCCTGTTGCCCTTCCACCGTCAACTCTCCGCGGAAATGGCCGCCTTCCTTGAGCCCGTTGGTCTCGGCCGTGAGCTCGATCTTGACGTCGGTGCCCTTCACGTTCTCGGGCTGGACCCGCAGCCAGTGCTGATTGCTGACGAGGCGGGCGTTCCAATCGCCCTTGAGCACGATCTTGCGGCGCACGGACTGACCGCGCCGCACCACGCCCAGGCGCACCTCGCGAGGCTCGAAGCCAGCGGCCGAGCTTTGCAGAACCTGGGTCGGCAGAGGCTGCGAGGCGCCGTTCAGGCCCGCCAGCGCCTGGCGAAACTCGCGAGCCGACTGGAAGCGACCCGCCGGCTCGAGCGCCACCGCCTTGAGCACCAGCGCCTCCAGTCCGGGCGTGAGGCCCGGAATGGGGCCGAATTGGAACGGCTTCTCGGCCGGGTCCAGGCCGCTCAGAATGTGGTGCAGCGTGGCCCCCAGGGCGTACAGGTCGGTGCGCACGTCGGACTGGCCGTGGCCGTACTGCTCGGGAGCGGCGTAGCCGGGGGTGCCCAGGGCCCGCGTGTCCTTGCCCTGATCCGGACGGAAGTGGCGCGCGATGCCGAAGTCGATCAGCTTGACCGTGCCGCCGGGCGTCAGAATGATGTTGGCCGGCTTGAGGTCGCGAAAGATCAGGGGCGGGTTCAGCGCGTGCAGGTATTCCAGCACCTCGCTCAGCTGTTTGGCGATGTCGAGCGTCTCGCCCACGTCCAGCCGGCGGTCGCGCATCACCTGCTCGAGCGTGGGGCCCTCGACGTAGTCCATGACGAGGTATTGCTTGCCGTTCTCGCTGAAGAAATCGGTGATGCGCGGCAGGTTGGGGTGCTTGAGCGTGCCCAACAGCTCGGCCTCGGAGCGGAACAGGGCTTCATTGGCGGGATCGCCGCTGGCATTGGCCATCTCTTTGACGGCCCAGTGGCAGGGAATACGGAGGTCGCGGGCGAGGTAGACCGCCCCCATGCCCCCCTCTCCCAGGACCCTCTCGACTTGATAGCGCGAGGCGAGCGTCTCGCCAGAATTAAGCACCAAAGACGTGTTTCTACGGTCGCCTTCGGCTCCCTGCGCGCTGCGCTTGCCGCGTTCTACGACCCCTCCGCCTCCACCTCGTCGAGCACCCGGGCCCGCTCGTCGGGCCGCGGGTGGGAGCGGTAGAACTGCTCGTCCGCCCCCGAAAGATGCTCGAGCTGACCGATAATCCAGAGCCCTTTCCGGTAGCCCCGCAGTCCGAAGCCCGACTTGAGCGCCAGGCGCGCCCCGTAGCGGTCCGCCTCGAGCTCGTTGGCCGGCCCCACCCGGTAATCGAGGTAGAGCCGGATCTGCTGCTCCAGAAGCAGCTGATTGGCCTCTGGATGGCCCTCCTCGAGGGCTTTCGCCTGGCGCAGGCGCTGCCGGGCGTGCCCCAGCAGAGCGTGGCTGACCTCGTGACAGATCCAGGCGGCCAGCATCTCGGCAAAAAGGCCGCGCGAGGCTTGCTCGCGCTCCCAGGTCAACCCCGGCGGGGGCGGCAGGTCCTCGGAGCCCTGCTGGACCAGCCGCAAGATCGTGGCCGTATAAGGTGTATCCAGCGTTCCGTAGACAGCCTCGCCCTGAGCCAGGCGCTGCAGACCCTCCACCAGCAAACTGTCCAGAATGACGACGCGATTCCAGCAGACAGCGTTGAAACCCAGCTTGTGGTGAAACACTCGGAAGGTCACCGTCTTCTCGTGCTCGGGAAACACCGCCGAGACGCCGACCACCAGTTGCTCGGCCAGGGACTGCAGCAAGGGATCCCAGCGGAAGTCCGAGGACCCGTCGGCCGAGAAGCGCTCCACGATCTGGTGGTCCTGCCAGTCGAGCAGCTCGTCCAGATCGGCATCGGAGGGCTCGGCGCGAGCAGCCGCCACGAGGAGGAGAAGGAGCAGGAGAATGCGCCGCACGGATGCCTATTCAACTTCTTTGAAAGAAGTCATTCGGACCTGCGACAGGGCGAGGAGTCTGAAACGAAACCGAGAAAGATCAGTAAGTCCACGAGTCTATCGAGGAGGCCCGGAAATGCTCACAGGTTTGTGGGAAAATCCCATCTTCGTCCGCGCGAGGCAGGTCGAGCAAAGACGTCTCGGAGGCGGTTTGCAGTCCTTCCTGATGCGCTACGGCGGAGGATTGCTGTTGGTGCTCGGTCCGCTGGCTGTGACCATGTTCTTCACGGCCGGCGACCTCATTCAGAGCCCGGGCACCTGGGTCCACAAATGGTTGGGCGGAGTGGTCGGGTTCACCGCGTTCCTGGGCGTGCTCTACGTCACCATGCGCGCCGCCAGCGCCACCGCCGGGGCCATCTCGCTCGAGAAAGAGCAGAAGACCTACGAGTGCCTGCTGGCCACCCGCCTGCGCTCCGACGAGGTGCTGGCCGGCAAGCTGGCCGCCTCGCTTTGGCCGGTGGGACGCGAGCTTCTGGCCGCGGCCCCGCTCGCCTTCGGGCTGGGCTTGCTCTCGGGCCACGCGCTCCAGTCGGTCATCCTGATGCTGCTGGCCTTCACCTGCCTGGGAATGTTCGGATTGCTGGGCACCTGGGCCAGCTACATCGCCTCCTCCAGCCAGCAGGCCAGCCGCCTGTCGATGTTCCTGGCGCTGGGCTTCATCCTGATCGGACCGATGCTCGACTTCCTCCTTTACGGCCTGGTGGGCGCGGGCGAGCACTACGTGCCGCTCGGCACGCTCAGCAGCCCGATGGTCGCCGCCTGGTCGGTGCTCAGCCTGGGCGACGGGCCCACCGCGGCCTGGCAGTGGACCTGGGCTGGCTCGCTGCTGCTCTACGTGACTCTCAGCTCCATCCTGTGGCTCTCGATTCGGCATAAGGCCGAGCAGGCCCGGATCGCGTAGGAGGAAGCCGACGATGCTGAAACGAGTCAAACGCCTCTTCAACTGGATCACCGGCCTGCGCGAGAATCCGTTCGTGGTCTGCCAGCGGCAGGCCGAGCGGCGCCAGAGCCGCTTCAAGCGGGTTCTTTACGGCTACGGCCTCTACGGCGCGCTGCTGACCATTCCGCTGTTGCTGGGCGTGAGCGCCGCCAACAACCTGCACATCGGGCAGATCTCCAGCACGGTGCAGGCCATCGTGGTGCTGCTCGCCTTCGTGCAGATTCTTTACGTCAGCTTGAAGGCCGTGGTCGCCACCTCAGCCAGCGTGGTCAACGAGCGCCAGCGCGGCACACTGCTGTCGCTGGCCCTCACGCAGGTCAATTCGGCCGACTACGCCGACGGCATCGTGGCCGCGGGAGTGCGTCCGGTGGTGCGCGAGATCACCGTGCTGCTGCCGGTGGCCGGCCTGATCGGCTGGTGCGCCGGGGGCCACCTCTACGGCATCTTCATGCTGTGGGCCATCTCGGTGCTGATGGCCGTCACGTTCGGCTACCTGGGCGTGTGGATCTCGGCCGGCGCCCGCACCACCCAGCAGGCCACGCAGAAGGCCACCACCCAGACCCTGTTCCTCATCCTGGTCACCCCGATCCTGATGGTGTTCGCGGGCTTCTGGGCCTTCCCGGTCTGGATCGTCCACCCGTTCGTGGCCCTGGCGCTGTCGTTCTGGGGCAAGCCCGAGCTCTACCAGCCCGACGGGTTCAGCTACATGTTCCTGCGCTGGTGGGCTCTGCTGTCGCTGCCGCTCTACTTCTGGATGGCCAGCTCGTGCCGCCGCAAGGCCATCCGCTCGCTGGAGCGGACGCATCTGATCTAGCATGCGCGAGCCCACCACCATCGGAACCATCCTGGCCGGCCGCTATCAGGTCGACCGCAAGCTGGGGGAAGGGGCCGCGGGGGTCGTCTGGTTCGTCAAGGATTTGCGCAAGCAGGGGCTTACCTGGGCCGTCAAGGAGCTCGACTTCTCGACCGTGCCCCTGGACGAGCGCGATGACGCCCGCAAGTTGTTCTCGCGCGAGACCGAGACGCTGCAGCGCCTGAAACATCCGGCCCTGCCCACCATCGTCGACCGGTTCGAGGTCGGCGACTGCGAGTACCTCGTGATGCAGCGCGTGGAGGGGCCCACGCTCGAGTCGCTGTTCAAGGGCGGCAAGCCCATCCCCGAGCCCGACATCGCCCGTTGGGGCGAGCAGATCTGCGAGGTGCTGACCTACCTGCACGAGCAGGACCCGCCCGTGGTCTACCGTGACCTGAAGCCGTCCAACGTGATGTACAGCACGGCCGGAAGCATCATGCTGGTCGATTTCGGCATCGCACGGGCGGTCAATCCCGAGAAGGCCGGGGATACCACCTGCTACGGCACGCCGGGCTACGCTCCGCCCGAGCAGTACATGGGCAAGTCGGTTCCCCAATCCGACCTCTACTCGCTGGGAGCCACGCTCTACCAGCTGTTGACGCGCCATGAGCCCAAGCCCTTTGCCTTCGAGTTCGCCCCCACGGCCTCGCGCAACCCGGACATCTCCCCGCGCATGGGCCGGTTGATCGACCGCCTGCTCAGCGTCAACGTCGAAGATCGGCCCGCCTCCGCGCGCGAGGCGGGGGCCGAGTTCCACGAGCTCATCAGCTATTCGCGCGGATGGATGTCCAAAGCCGTCTCGCGGATCGGTCACTGGGTCGGGCAGCGCAAGGCCTGAAAATTTTAAGGCCCTCCCGGTAAATTCGAAACGATGGATGCCCTGACGCCCCTGAATCGGCTTTCCCCGGCCCGCCTGCCGACCCCGGCAGCGCCGAGCGGCCCGCGCGACGCCGTGGCCCTGAGCCGCCGGGCGGCCGACCAGGGTGCCGAGTTCTACCTCGAGCGCGGGTGGCGCTGGCCCTGGCAGGACAAGAACGCCCCGGTCACTCCCGAGGAAGTGCCCGCGTTGCTGGCCGAGAAGCCCGAGCGCGTGCGCGTGAAACCCAACAACGACGCGCACCTCTATCCGCTGGACTCGACCGAGGATCTGCAAGAGCTCACCGAGCTCCAGGATCCGGGCTCCAAGAACGCCCTGAGCAGCCTGGCCGCGGACAGGTGGCGCTTCTACCAGGGCCAGGCCGAAGTGGGCCTCTACGGCGCCTACAGTGCGATGTCGAGCGGGCAGCCGGTGACGGCGCGCAAAGAGGCCCAATCCCTCGGGTTGACCGCCGAGAAGGCCGGGCAGCTGGCCAAATTCTGTCAGACCCCCAGCAGCTGGCTCGAGCTCGAGCGCCAGGGCTACCGATTCACCGACGCGCAGGGCCAGCCGCTGAGCACCTTCGAGGCCAGCCTGGACCCCGAGTCGCGCCTCTTGCACGGCTTCGCGACCCGGCTGCTGGACCCGCAGCGCATGCAGGCGCAGCTGGCCGAGTTCAAGCATCTGCAGGAGCGCCACGCCGACGGGCTTTTCGCCCGGATCCAGGCCTGGGAGGGCACCCCTGCGGCCGAGCTGACGCGTCACATGGCCGAAGTGGCGCCGGCGAAGGCGCTGGCTGACCTCGACCCCAAAGCGTCGCTGCGCGAGCTGGCCTGTCGGCAGTTGCAGCAACTCGAGCCGCAACAGGTGCTGGAGCTGGGCTCGCGCCTGGGGGCCCCGCGCCCCGAGCTGCAGCCGCTCACGAGGGATCTGGACGACCCGGCCCTGGAGGCCGCGCTGACGCGCCACGCCTTCTCGCCCGAAGAGGATTGGGCCACCCGGGCCTTCGCCGAAAAGGTGGGCACCCCCGAAGGGCGCGCTCTGGTGGGACGGCGGTTGACCGCGGACCACGAGCTGGCCGCGCTGATGCCGCAGCTGGAGGCGAACGAGCAGGCTGCGCTGGCGGGCCGGCTGCTGGAGCGCCCCGAGACCACGGCGCTCGATCTGGCGCGCGAGCAAGTCTTCACCGGGGCGGCGCTGACGAAACTGCAGGAGAGCCCCGACTACCGGGCCGCGGCCGCGTTCGGTCTGGCCACGCTCGGCACGCCGGATGGCGAGAAAATCCTCGCCCACGTGCTGGAGCATCCAAAGGACGGCCCGGCCGCCTGGGGCCACGTTCTGGGGGACACGGCCCGGATGGCCGCTCTGGAGGCCCTGAGCGCCACCCATCCCGGCGCCGCCTTCTACCGGGAGGCAGCGCAAATCAAGAATCCCGGCCGCATTCTGGACGTCGCGTTCGGCGAGAAGGACTTCGCCGTCAACGCCTACGCCGTCCAGCAGGCCGTCAAGAACGCCACCTACGTCGAGCAGGCCGTGGTGGCGCGCGCGCTGGTGGGCCTGCGCCAGGATCCGGCGGCTGAGTTCGCGCGTCGCGTGGCTCCGGAGAATCCGGAAAGCGCCAACCGCGTCTTTCAGGCCGCCCTGAAGGCCCGGCCCGAGATCGAGCTGCCGGTCCTGGCCGGCATGATGAGCCAGGTGCGCGACCTGCCGCTGGCGCGCGCCCTGGTCGCGGAGCTGGGCAAGACTCCTGCCTACGCGCCCACCATGGGCTGGGTCACCGCGCAGCTGCCGTCGTTCCAGTCAGCCGAAGGCGCCGAGGCGCTGTGCCAGGCCGCCTTCAAAGAGCCCACCTCGACCGACTTCGTCAAACTGGGCCGCGATACGCTCTGGGCGATGAGCAAGCTTCCCTGGCGCTCGGAGATCGTCCAGCGCGACACGGAAATGCTCACCCGCACCCTGTTGGGGCTGCAAAACGACGAGCCCGCCCGCCTGGGCCTGAAGCTGGCCGAGGGGCTGGAGGAGAAGGAGGCCAGCGAGGTTCTGAGCGCGTGCCTGCGGGCCGACCGCCGGGACCCCTTGCTGCAGCTGGCGGCCAGGTTGTCCGAGCGAGCCAGCGGGAAGCTGCTCGAGGGGCTGCGGCAGGCTTTTCCCGCCGAGACGTCCGAGGCTGTCGCGCTGGGCGCGGGGCAGAGCGAGGAGGGCCGGCACGCCCTGCTGCGCATCAGCCTGGCCAACCCGGGCGCGGACCGCGCCAGGGTCGGATTGCTGGGCCTGGAAAAGCTGGAGGAGCAGCCGATCACCAGCCAGGACGAGAAGAGCCGCCGCGCCGAGCTGGGGCGCACGCTGCTGCGAGAGCGCGGAGGCGAGGCTGCGAGCCAGGCCCTGAAACTGACCGACGGGGTCTTGGAGTCGCGCGGCGTGGTGCGTATCCTGCTGGCCACGCTGCGAGCGTCCGAGCCGCAAGACAGGGCCGGGTGGGTGGCGCTTTCCAAGAAGTGGCTGAGCGACCTTCCCTCCGAGCGCAAAGGGGAAGTTCTGGACGACCTGGCCCGGCGCTTCCCCGAGACGGAGGTCGCCATGAAGTTTGCCCGGGAGATGGCCGAGAAGGTTTCCGGGGACAGTATGCAGGCGCGCATCTACGAGTCCGCGCTGGAGCGCCCCACCGCCGGCACGCCCGCCGAGCTCATCGCGATGGTCCGCTGGGCCGAGCCCACCAAACAACAGGGCCGCGACTTCGAGGACGTGATCGCGCTGCGCCGCGCGCTGGTCGAGAAGCAGGGAGACCGGCTGGCGCTGGACCTCATTCAGGACACCATGACTCACGACACGATGAAGATCTTGAGCCACAGCCTGAAAGGCAGCGCTCCCAGGGATTATCTGGAGAATCTCAACCAGCGTCCCCAGTTCGAGCGGGTGCTGCGCGAGGTGCCGGAGGGCACCCGCCGCTTCGGAATGGAGCTGCTGGACCGCACCCGGGACACGCGCACCTGGCGCGCCATCGCCGGCGAGCTGCTGGAGCACCCGCAGGTCGGCACCGCGGCCGAGAAACTCGAGCGCCTGGCGGGCCTGCTGGACCCGCAGGGCAGCGGCCAGGACCAGATCGAGCTGAGCCGCTCGTACCTCGCGCGCCTGAGCGAGCAGCCCGAAAGCCGCAACGTGGCGCGCCTGGGGTTGGACGCCATCGGCGCGGCCGACAGCGGCTACTCCGCGGTGATGATCGCCCGGGCCATCCGGGAGAACCCCAAGGCTGCGACCGCCGCCGAGTTGGCCGCGCTGACCGCCCGGGTGGCCACCGATGCGGGTGGTCGCTCCGGAATGGCGCTGCTGGGAGAGCTGGGTCGTTACCCGGAGCTGGCCGACATGGCGCGGCTGGCGCGCTCGCTGGAGCTCACGGATCGGGAAGGTTGCGCGATCGCCTGCAGCCACCTGATGCAGAACTACACGCAGCCCTCCGAGAAGCTGCTCTTGGAGCTGATGGACAAACTGGGGAGCGCCTCGGCCGATCAGGTGCGCGTGGCCGCGCGCGCGCTGCAACTACGCGCCGAGCGCGATCCGGCCGCGGCCCTGGTGGGAAGCCTGGGAATCCCGGGCTCCACCTCGGTGGCGATGACCCTGCTGCGCGCCGGCCTGGAGACGCCCGAAGCGAATACGTTCGAATTCTGCGATGCGGTGGACCTGGGGCTGGCTTTGCTGGAGAAGGTCCCGACCAAGGTCATCGGCGCCCGGCTGCTCCTGGCCTGGGCCGACCGCTGCCCGGTCGAAGGCCTGGCTCGCGAGATGCGCCAGGCGGCCGGGCGCCAGGACTTCTTCGACGTGAAACCCTTCGAGGCGGTGCTGCCCAAAGTCAAACAGGCGGCGGCGGACTACCGCGCGATGCGCGAGCTCCGGACGCCGACTTCCAACCACGGGGTCCAGGAGAAAGAGAGCCAGATCGTGGTCGGAGGAGTGACCGTCAAGAAGAAGGCCTAGTTCTCGGGCGGACTGGTCGGCTCTCCACCCAGTGTGCGCTCGCGACGGCGCCGGTCATTGGGTTTGATGGTCTCGGCCACGACGGCCAGCGACCGCTTGTGCTGGCCATCCACCAGGATCTCCACGCTGTAGGTGCCTTCCAGCGGAATACTCATCGACTGCAAGGAGATGCTCATCGGCATGATGATGCGCTCGCCCGGCTTGGCGTGGTCGGGCACGCGGTTGAGCTGAAAATCGGCGTCCATCTCGGCCAGACGGCGGCCGTCCTGGTCTTGCAAAACGATCGTCATGCGGTGGTAGCGCGAGGCCTCGATGGGGTGAACCTCGAGGACCATCGCCAGGCTGACCCCCATGGCGGCCGGGAAACTATCGCGCCAGAGCCGGTTGATGCCCCCTCCGAGCACGTGCAGCAATCCTTCTCGAACAGTGGCAAAGTCGCAGAGCATGGCATCGATGTGCATAAGGAGGACAGCCTTCCTGAGCCCCCGCTTACACTCCTCTAGCGAAAAGCATGTTGTGAGCGCAGTTTCCGTGTGCTATTCTAGCGTTGCATTGGAAACCCGGGGGTGACCGGATTCGACGGGAAGCTGATCGGGCCTTGGATGCGAGCCGAGTTGTCGAAAATCTCGTAAAACTAGTCGAAAACAACACAAACGCCAACAAGAACGTTATCCCGTTCCCGGCCCGCCACCAGGCGAGCCTGGCGCTGGCCGCCTAACAACGGCCGTGTCCATCCGTCCTCGCTGAGTGGGGCGGAACCGGGCATCAACTAGCTCAGCTACCCAGAAAGAGCTACGCACCTGGCTCTGAGGGGAATCAGTTGGGTGCTCAGGTTGAACGGATCCCGTCCGGAGGAGACGGACAACCTTAAATAAACTCCGGAATACGCTCGTAGAGTCTGAAGCTTAATCCTTTTCGGACGCGGGTTCGACTCCCGCCACCTCCACCAAAGAGGCCCCTTCGCAAGATGGGGCCTCGTTCTTTCTGGCAGCGAGGGAGGTTCGCGCCAAGCTCGAATCTAATCCAAGTGATTCGGTGCCTGCTGATGGTCTGGCTGATCCTTCTGGCGGGAGGCGTGGCTTTCGCCCAGGTGCCCGAGGAGGGCCACCTCCAGGCCAAGGTCGTCTTTCACGTCGATCCGCCCGAGTCCAAGATCTCCAACCAGTTCGGCTACGTCGGCAAGGCCAACGAGAAGGTGCAGGTCGATCTGGCCCCCTTCGGCAGCGGTCAGATCGATTTTCGCATCGAGTGCGACGGTTACGAGCCCCAGACCGCGGGTATCAATCCGCAGGCCTGGGGACCCGCGGCTGCCACCGGGCAGACGATCACCTATCCCACCGAGGGCGTGATTTACCTCAAGCCCGCCAGCATCAGCGCGTATTTGCAGCGCAACCACTGGGTGGTCTACGTCTCCGGCCTGGTAGGGCTGGGCGCTCTCACCGGCCTGGCCCTCTTTTTGCGCGGTCGCCGCGAGATGTCCCGGGTGCGCAAACTCGACGAGATGATGGCGGAAGCCGAGCACATGCCCTTCAATCCTCTCATCGGAGGCTACCGCCTGGGGCGCGAGCTGGGGGGCGGCGGCATGGCCAAGGTCTATTACGCCGTGCCCGAGGATTCGATGGACAAATCGCGCGCGGTGGCCATCAAGGTGCTGCAGTTCGACCTGGCCAACGACGAAGAGTCCAACCTGCGCTTTCAGCGCGAGATCAAGGTCTGTATCAAGCTGGTCCACAAGAACATCGTGCGCATGTACGATTACGGCGACCGCGACGGGCGCAAATACCTGGTGATGGAGTTCGTCGAGGGGGGCACGCTCAGTCAGCGCATCGAGCAGGGCCCGCTCCCCCCGCGCGAGATCTACTATTATTGCGACGCCCTGTTCTCGGCCGTGCATTACGCGCACAGCCAGGGGGTCGTCCACCGCGACCTCAAGCCGGACAACATCATGCTCACCCGGAAGGGCGAGCCCAAAATCCTCGACTTTGGCCTGGCGCGCAGCTCCGTCTCGGACCGCGTCACGCTCACCGGCACGGCCATGGGCACGCCCGCCTACATGGCTCCCGAGCAGACGCGCGGGGGCAACTCCTACGAGCCCGCCAGCGACCAGTACGCGCTGGGTCTCATCCTGCACGAGATGCTGACCGGCCACCGCACCTTCCGCTCGGAGGACCCGATGCAGGTCATGTGGATGCAGCTCTCCGAGCCGGCCCCACCGCCCTCCGCCAGCCGTCCGGACATCATTCCCGAGCTCGACCACGTGGTTCTCCGGATGCTGGCCAAGGACCCGGGAGAGAGATTCCCGGATGTGGAAGTAGCCCGGCGGATAGTGTGTCAGGCGATCAAGAAATGGGGACAAGGATGAGCGGAGAGGCCGAGCGATCGCTCGGTCCTGAGTTCGTTTGAGCCTGCAGGACAGCCGTCCCAGCCCCGGTCCCGGTCCAGCCAGTCGCACCTCCGGCAGGCTGCAGTCCAAACTTGTGCGCCCCGAGGTCGACCCGTTCCAGGGTACGCGCTCTGGACCCAGGCCCACCGAGCGCAGTATCGTCATCATGATGCGCTCCCTGGCCACTCTGATGGGCGCCGGCATTCCCATCGGACGCGCCATGAGCGTACTGGCCAAACAGGCAGACGAGAAGGCCATGGCCGATGTCTGTCGGCTGGCGCTCAACATCGTGGAGGGCGGCCAGCCCCTGTCGCTGGCGCTCTATCGCAGCTCGCCGGCTTTCTCAACTTTCCAGTTGCGGCTCATCCGCGTAGGCGAGGCCAGCGGACAGCTCGTGCACGTCCTGCAGCAGGTGGCCAGCTTCGAGGAGCGTCAGCGCGCCCTCAAGATGCGCGTGCTCTCGGTGTTGACCTACCCGCTGGCCCTGTTCGCCTTCTGCATGCTGATGATGCTCGTCGGGGTCCCTTTGCTGCTCAAGGGTCAGCTCCAGCTCCTTCAGGAGCTCGGCACGGAGCCGCCGCTGATCACGCGCATGTTGTTTGCCCTCACGGACATGCGCGTGGTGTTGCTCATCGTGGCCATCCCTCTGCTCGGGATCCCGCTGCTCAACGCCCACTTCAAGACGCCCGGCGGCCGGCTCAACCTCTACCGGTTCCTGTTGCGCCTGCCACGCTTCGGCATCCTGGTCCGCATGCTGGGCGCGGCGCGCTTTGCTCAGGCTCTGGCGCTGCAACTCCGGGTCGGAATGGGCCTGCTCGAAGCGCTCCCCAACGCCGTGTCGGTTTCGGGCAATCCGGTGCTCGAGCACGAGCTGCCCACCATCATGGCGGCCGTCCGCGACGGCCGTCCGGTGGCGCAAAGCCTGGAGCTGGCCCGCTTCTTCCCGCGCAGCTTCCTGCTGCCCCTGAAGGCGGGCGAGGCCTCCGGCAGCCTGCCTGACACGCTGGACTGGCTGGCCCGTCTCTACCAGATGGAGTTGGAAGCTCTCTTGGAGATGACCGCGGCCGCTCTGGAGCCACTCTTGATGATGTTGATGGGTGTTGCCGGAGCGATCGTAGCCCTGGGAACTTTGCTCCCGATGGTTCGAGTGATACAAAGTCTTTAGAGGGAATGTTCAAAACTCGAGCTGTCACCCTGGCCGAATCGGTCCTGGCCATCTTTTTGCTGGCCCTTACCGTGGTATTGGTATTCAACCTCTACACCCGCTCGATGGCCACCCTGCGCATTTCGGCCCAGAAGCTTCAGGCCGACGCCATCGCCCAGTCGATCCTGGATGACTACATGGCCGTCAAGTTCGCGGACATGACGGTGGGTCCTCAGCCGCCGCTCGCCCGGGTGCCGGGCAAGGGCTGCGAGTTCGAGCCCTCGGTCGAGATCCTGGACATGACTTCCCCGGCCGGAGTCGACCCCACGCTGATCAAGCGCATCCGCGTGACGGTCCGCTGGAAGGACCGCCACAACGACCACGTGCTGGTGCGCGAGATGGCCAGGGCCAATGTCAAGCGCTAGAAAAGGCTTCTCGCTCATCGAGATCCTGGTCGCCTGCGTCCTGCTCATTTTGATCCTGACGCTGATCTTCCAGGTCGTCATCCCGATGGGGCGAGGCACGGTGCGGGGCTCGCAGCAGATGGAGCTGCAACAGGTCGGCACGAATGCCATCAACAAGCTGGCCGACGATCTGCAAAAGGCGCCGCCCGCGGGGATCACCCGCATCCCGGCCACCGGGCCGCCCCCCGGCAACACGCCCCTGCTACTCTCGATCCAGCCCCTGTCGGGAGTCGACTCCATCGGGCAGCAGGTCTGGAGCGAGCAGTTGATCATCTACTGGTGGTATCCAGGCAGTCAGGAGCTGCGCCGCATGACCTGGCCGCCGGGCTATCCGCTGGGGCGCCGCCCCGACATCGACGAGCCGTTCAAGCCCACCTGGAACGAGCTCAAGCGCCTGACCGACAACCCGCGGGGGCGCGACAAGATGATCGGGCTCGTCAAGGACCTCAACATCGATCTTTCGGTCGTACCGCACGAGCTCGGCGTCCAGATGGAAGCCAAATCGCCCGACGGCTCGCCGCCCGAGATCTTCACCTTGTCGCGGCGCGTTTACGTGCGCAACGAGCGCTACTAGAGAAACCTAATCTTCCTTCCAGAAGACCACGCGAGCCTGCTCGACGACGGGTAGCAGCGAAGCGGGGTCCTGCACGCCGAGCTTGTATTTCTTGCCCACGTGCTTGGTCTCGTCGTTGGCTCCGTCGCGCATCTGCGCCAGGATCTTGTCCGCGTCCAGACCGCCGAACGCCTCGGCGACCTTGGCCGCCATCTCGTCCTCGGGGACTTCCTCGGTGGTGCTGAGCACGCCCTCGATGTCGACGGTGTAGAGGCCGTCGGCGTGCTTGGTGAAGTTGGCTTTGACAGGCTCGTCCGGAGGGTCGGGGCGAGGCGGGTTGGGGTTGCTGTTGCTCGCGCGAATCAGCGGCCAGTTGCGATCGCTGAAGTCGATTCCGAACGTCGTCGAGGAAACGGTCACCGACACCACTCCGTCGTCCTTGATGACGCGAGAGTTGGTCAGCTTGACCGAATTGGACCCGCCGTTCTTGCCGTTGCGAGCGATCAGCACGCCCCGCAGCGTGAGCTGGTCGGCTTCGAAGCCGCCTTCACTGTACAGGGTGCCCTGAATCAGCGAGCTGCGATAGCCGCCGCCACGCAGGGTCAGCTTCTTGCCGGAAACGATGGCGATGCGGTCCTGCGCATCGAGCTCGGCGTGGTCGTTGACGGTGACGTCGCCGGTGGCCACCAGCACGCCCTTTCCGGTCAGCGCGCCGGCCACGTTGACAGCCCCGTTGACGTAAATGACGGCGCCCTGCATGGACATGGTGCCGTCCACATTGAGGTTGCCCTCACGGCGCATCTCGCCCGAGAAGATCAGGCCGCCGGGATACACCTCTTGCATGGGGAAGTAGGGACGGCCCTTGACGATCGGGTCGTAGTCGGAGATCTTGATGCGCGGGAGGTCGCGGCTCTCCTGATTCTCACGGATGTCGCCGGCCACCGTGGCGCCGCGGTCGACCTCGATCTCGCCTTTGGCCAGGAGGTCGCCCGAGACGGTGCTGCGGTCGCCCAGTTTGACCGCGTCGCGGTCTTCGTTGTTGGAGAAGATGCTGGCGGGGCGCAGCTTGCCCCGGGGCATTCCGGGAGGCGCGCCGGGGTCGAGGCCACCCACGATGATGCCGCTGGCGTCGATCTTGAAATCGGAGGCGGCGGCATAGGGGTAAGGCGGGAGGCGCAGGACGGTCTCCACCGTGCGGGTCACGCCCGAGCGGGTCTTGCCGACCGCCACCAGGTGCACGGACTTGTGCGGGATCGTCTCGCCGTTGGGGCCGGCCACGGGCCCGGTACCGGTCAGGTTGTTGATGCTGCGCGGAATGCCCAGGGTGGAGGCGTCCGCGGCATCGAAGGTGAGGCGGCCCACGCCCCCTTCCGAGTCGGTGAAGGTCAGGGTGGTCTGGCCACCTTTGGTGCCATACTCGTTGTCGGCCAGCACGCGCTCGAGGCCCATCGCCATGGCCGAGCGAGCCAGGTCGAGCGCCTGAGACCGGTTCAGGCTCTTCGTCATCATCGTCAGGTGCTGGACGGAAAGGCTTGACATAGCCATTCCAAGCGTGCCCACCAGAGCCACCACGATCAGCACGGTACCCAGACCGACGCCCCTCCGTTTGATCCTCATGAGACGGAAAGTAGCACAAAAAAGCCCTCCTGGCCGGTGAGCCCTCAGCAGCTTTTGGCGGTTTTTACATGTTGGAAACAAACAGACTTCCTGGTATACTCATGGGGTGCGAGACGGGAGAGGGGCGGGCAGCAGCCGCTCAGGGTACAACCTTTTGGAGGCCATCATCGCGGCCTTCATCCTGATGCTGGTCGTCGCCTACTCGGCGACTGTCTGGATGGCGCATAACCGCGCCATCGGGAAGGCCCGCTACGACATGCTTGGCCTCTTCCTCGCTGGGGAGAAGCTGGAGGAGTGCATCCTCAAGGGGACCGAGGGGCAGACCGAGGATACCGTCGGCTCCTCCGTCAAGCTCGATTCCCGGGTTCACGGGGTGGACACGACGGTGGAGTACATTACCTACGTCTACGTCTCTCCCCCGCCCGGAACGCCGCTGGGCTCGCCGCCGCTGCGGAGCGTCCAGGTCCGGGTGACCTGGCGCGATCCCAACGGGAACGACCGTGAGGTTCGTGTCGAGACCCTCCTGGCGGGTACGCCATGAGAGCTCGTCGGCGCGGCCACAGCCTGCTCGAGGTCATGGTGGCCATGGCTCTGACCGGAGTGCTGCTGCTTTGCACCCAACAGTTGCTCTCGGCCGCCGCGCGCTATTTCACCAACTCTCAGCTCAGCCTGGAACTGCAGCAAGCGCTGTTGCTCTGCAGCAGCCGCGTGCAAGTCGAGCTGGGAGAGAGCAATTACGCCTGCGTCGTGGTCGATGACGGCCCGCCTTCGGGCGTGGTCTTCATTACACCGCGCAACCGCAACGGCACGGTTACCACCGGCGCCAACGGCAAAGCCCAGTGGGGCCGGATGGTGTGCTTCTATTGCGACACGATGAATGGGGTTCCGTGCCTGTTCTGGAAAGAGCGGGCCATGACGTCCCAGGCCGTTCCGCCGTATCCGGCCGTTCCAGCCCCGTGGGACAAGGTTCCCTCATGGACGACGGCGAACGGAAGACCGCACCTGATAGCCAAGAACATCACCAGTTTCAAGGTTACCGACACGACCCCGCTTCTCATCGAGATGACCGCCTCCGACAAGCCTTTGCTCCCCATCGGCGACCCCGACCCGAATGCCAAGTTCTACTTCCGGGTCGAAGCGCGCGTGCATCCCAAGAACTAGGAGTAACCCCATGATCAGAAGGCATCGCAAAGGGACGCTGCTGGTAACGATCCTGTGGATAACCACGCTGATCATGCTGATGATGGCGACGGTCGGCAGGGGGGTCCTCAAGAACCTCGATGACGGCAGGCGCGAGTCAGAGAACTCGCGCGCCCGCTACGCCGCCTACGCGGCCACGCAACGCATTCTCGCCGAGCTACGCGTCGACCCTACCTGGCCCGGTCCGGCCTGGCCCGAGACGCGCACCTTCACGATGCCCCAGGATCCTTCGCTGTCCTACACCTGCGAGGTTTACAACAACACGGCCGGAACCACGGCCCGCCCCATTCCCGGCACCGGGGTGCCCGGGGTCGTGCTCCCCACCGGCCTGGTGTATATGAAGACGAGCGGCACCGACTTGCGCGTTGCCGCCACCGTGCGCAACTACGCCGCCGTGGCTGGAACCGCGGTCCAGCAAACCACCTCCTTCGACTACGCAGCGGTTTCCGACAAATCAGCCACGCTCGTGACCTCCGAGGTCAACGCCTTCGACCGCCAGAAGGGCAAGTACGACCCGATGCGCCTGGAGGACAAGAAGGGAATCCTGGTCTCCAACGACCAGTTGGGCATGACCCTCAACTCCAAGGTGGACGGCCATATCGAAATTCTGCCCGACGGTATCGACCCTCTGACCGGAAATCCGCTGCCCCGCTTCGCGGGCGACGCCACTGCGGTCATCACCGACGTCACCTTCCTGGGTCCGCCTCCCGGGGCCAAGGTCGCCAATTCCCCCAAGACCATTCAGAGCTTCAAGTCTCCCCTGGCGGCCGTGACGGGCAAGGATGTCTCGGCCTCCAGCTTGACCACCACCACCATCACCGACAAGAAGACCGGCGCCACTCGCACGTTCAAGGGCCTCAAGCCGGGTGCGTACAACAACCTCACCGTGGAGCCGGGTGAGAAGCTGACCCTGACCTCGGGCCGCTACTTCTTCGATAAGATCGATATGGATTCGAGCGAGATCCTCATCGACGACAGCAAGGGCCCGGTGGTGATCTTCGTGGGCAAGGAGATGAATGTCCTCAACAGCTCTAAGGTTAACGAGGACGGCTACCCGCGCGCCCTGCAGGTCTACTTCACCGACGAGAAGGATGACATCGACCCGCTGACCGGGCTTCCCCCCGTCGACCCCCTGACCGGTCTTCCCGTCACCAACCTGGATGGGACGCCTCGGACCAAGTCCGATCTCAACGTTGCCGGCGGCAGCCACGTGACCATGGTCACGGCGGGCGGTCACACCGACGTCGTTTTCGACAGCAATTCCGAGCTCTTCGGGGCCGCCGTGGCCCACACCGTTTCGGCTAAAGACAGCAAACTGCACTACGATCAGAGTCTCAAGGGCGCCAACCTGGGCATGCAGTCCGGTTGGGTGCTCGACGGCCTCCACGACCTCTAGGATTCAATTGTCGGACGCATCCCGGCCGCCGGACCAACCCGGGCCCAACTGGCAGGATCCGATCGGATTTGGCTCCCAGCCAGCGCCGCAGCCGCCGCGTCCCAAAGCCCCGCTCGACCCGCTGGCGCTGGCGAACGAGCTGCTGGCCGAGATGAACCCGCCCACGGCTGCGCCGCCGCCTCCTGCGCCCCCGCAGCCTTATCAGCCCGTCCGCCCGGTCCAGGCTCCCCGCTTTGACCCGCTCGGTCTGGGAGGGCGCGATGTCCCTCAGAAGCTGGATCTGGAGAAAGCCGCCAGCACCTCCATGCCCAGCCCGGACATCACCCTGAACAAAGGCAATCCCCACGTGACGCGGCCGATGCCTGCGATGAATCCGCCGGCCCCCACCGTGAACCCGACCCAGCGGATGCAGGCCATCCCGCCCGCTGCCTCCCCCCCCAATCCGACCCAACTCCCGCCCGCTGCCGAGCCGCCCCCCCCCAACGTCAACACCACCCAGCGACTTCAGGCCATCCCGCCCGCCCCCCAGCCGCCCC